>NZ_LOKV01000012.1:0-805803 GCF_002211395.1 Rhizobium sp. R339 | reverse complement strand
CGAGTGCGCCTTCCCCATGAAGCCTGTCCCGATAAGCGCAACGTTCAACTTCTTCACCGCAAAAGCCTCCATATGGCCCGGAACGCGTCCCGCACCTGATCAAACCCAAGGACCGGACATCTGTCCGACCCGTCAAGAAACTGTAATGTTAACGTATACAACACGAGAAAATCACAATGTCAACGATTACATTGGAAAATGGGTGGGAATTGCTCCTCCAAAAGCGGGGCACGCCAAAAGCATCCCTTCCGCCTCGCCTCGCCGCCAAACCGGGTGCTCTTATTGGCCGGGCTGAGCTAGTGACGGCCGCGCTTCCGCACGAAACGTGCCGCACTCTTTGATTACGGAGAGACGCCGGCGGCGGCAAACCAGCCGTTTGAATCGTGTGTAACCAAGCGGCAGCAACTGCCGGCGAACCAAGACTGTGACGCCATCTTTCACTTGCCGTGCCTCGCTGCCATATGATGGCGCAAACCCCAGCAACGGTATCCTTGAAACAAAAGCCTGGATGAAGGTGGTGCGTTTTACACAGCGTTCCAGTTGGTCTGGGAATCAAGCAATCTGCGGCAGCAGCTGCGCCATGCTCTCTCTTGCGTCGCCGTACAGCATCCGCGTGTTTTCGCGATAGAAGAGCGGGTTTTCTATGCCAGAGTAGCCGGCGCCCCGACCGCGTTTCGAGACGAAGACCTGTTTAGCCTTCCAGACTT
Source organism: Rhizobium sp. R339 (assembly GCF_002211395.1). NCBI lineage: Bacteria > Pseudomonadati > Pseudomonadota > Alphaproteobacteria > Hyphomicrobiales > Rhizobiaceae > Rhizobium > Rhizobium sp. R339. The sequence goes on along the minus strand of NZ_LOKV01000012.1, from coordinate 805,096 downwards.
CCAGCACAGGCATGCCAGCGATCGGCGACGTTGGATCGTCCTGAGCAGCTGGATTGACGATGTCATTTGAACCGATGACGATGACGACGTCGGTCTGGGAGAAGTCCTCGTTGATCTCATCCATTTCGAGGACGATATCATAGGGAACCTTGGCTTCGGCAAGCAACACGTTCATGTGACCCGGGAGGCGGCCGGCGACGGGATGAATTGCAAACCTTACGGTTTTTCCTGCCGCGCGCAGCTTGCGTGTCAATTCCGCAACACCCTGTTGGGCCTGCGCGACAGCCATGCCGTATCCCGGAACGATGACAACGCTGTCGGCATCGTTGAGTGCTGCGGCGACGCCGTCGGCATCGATGGCGATTTGCTCGCCTTCGATCGCAACTGCAAAACCGGTCGTTGCGCCGAAGCCGCCGAGAATAACCGAGACGAAGGAACGGTTCATCGCCTTGCACATGATGCAGGACAGGATTGCGCCCGAAGAGCCAACCAATGCGCCGGTGACGATCAGAAGATCGTTTCCGAGCGTAAAGCCGATCGCAGCCGCAGCCCAGCCCGAATAGCTGTTCAACATGGAGACGACGACGGGCATGTCGGCGCCACCGATACCCAGGATCAGATGAAAGCCAATAAAGAAGGCGAGAAGCGTCATTGCGGCCAGCACCCACATATCGGCGCCTTGCACATAGACCACCAGCAAAACGGACGAAAGGATTGCTGCAGCGGCATTGAGGACATGGCCCCCGGGCAGTTTCTGCGCCTTGCCGTCGAGCTTTCCTGCCAGCTTGCCGAAAGCGATCGCAGAACCGGTAAAGGTGATGGCTCCGATGAAGACACCAAGGGAAACCTCGACTTTCATTATCGCCATTTCCAATGGTGTCTTGCCTGCGAGAATCGCCGCAAATCCTGAAAGCTGCGCCTTGGCGGCCTCGTCTAGTGCGGCAATAGTCGCTGTCTCGAAATGTGTATTGAAGCCGATCAGCACGGCCGCCAGGCCGACGAAGGAATGCAGAGCCGCGACAAGCTGCGGCATTTCTGTCATTTGAACCTTCTTCGCGACCAGCCAACCCGCTCCGGCGCCGGCTGCGATCATCGCAAAGGTGACTGACAAGTTGCCGAAGGCCGGTCCCAGGATTGTCGCAACAATCGCTATCGCCATGCCAACGAAGCCGTAGCGGACGGCGCGCTTCGCACTTTCCTGGCCGGACAGGCCCCCAAGAGATAAAATGAAGAGCACCGCCGCCGAGACATAAGCGGCAGAAATGACACCGATAGTCATATGTGTAACCCCAACTAATCAGGACTTCCGGAACATCGAGAGCATGCGCTGCGTCACGAGAAAGCCGCCGACAATGTTGATTGTGGCGACCAGGATCGAGACAGCGGCGAGACCGATGACGATGCCGTTGCTGGACCCGATCTGCAAAAGCGCGCCGACGATCACGATTCCCGATACAGCATTTGTCACCGCCATCAACGGCGTGTGGAGGGAATGGCTAACGTTCCAGATAACCTGGAACCCGATGAAACAGGCGAGGACAAAAACGGTGAAGTGGCCCATGAAGCTGGCTGGTGCCATTGCGCCGACCAGCAGGAGAAGCATAGTGCCGCCGGCCAGCAGCAGTGCCTGGGCCTTGGTCTGCTTTCGGAAGGCAATCAGCTCCTGCGAGCGCTTTTCCTCGGGACTGAGTTCCCTTGACCTTTCCTTCGGCTTCTGGGCGGCGATGGCCTGAACTCTTGGCGGCGGCGGGGGATACGTAAGTCTACCCTCATGAGTGACCGTGGCGCCGCGGATGACATCGTCCTCCATATTGTGGACGAGGCGGCCATCCCTGTTCGGGGTCAGATCCGTGATCAGGTGGCGGATGTTGTTGGAATAAAGCGTCGAGGCCTGCTCCGCCATCCGGCTTGGAAAATCCGTGTAGCCGATGATCGTGACGCCGTTCGTAGTCACCACCTTCTGGTCAACGATGGTAAGTTCGCAATTTCCACCGCGTTCAGCCGCAAGGTCGACGATTACCGAGCCGGGTTTCATCGCCGAGACCATATCAGCAAGCCAGAGTCTGGGAGCATCACGCCCCGGTATCAGGGCGGTCGATATGACGATGTCGATCTGTGGGGCAAGCTCGCGGAACTTGCTCAGCTGGGCGTTCAGGAATTCCGGCGAGGACGGCGTCGCATAGCCGCCGCTTGCCGCCCCGTCCAACTGCTCGTTGGCAAAATCGAGGAAGACGAACTGAGCGCCCATGCTTTCAATCTGCTCGGCGACCTCGGGACGAACGTCGAAGGCGTAGGTGATCGCGCCGAGCGCCGTCGAAGTCCCGATTGCCGCAAGCCCGGCAACGCCTGCACCGATGACCAAGACCTTGGCCGGCGCAACTTTGCCCGCTGCGGTCACCTGTCCAGTGAAGAAACGCCCGAAACTGTTGCCAGCCTCGATTACCGCGCGATAACCGGCGATATTTGCCATGGACGACAGAGCGTCCATCTTCTGCGCCCTTGAGATGCGCGGCACCATGTCCATAGCGATCAGATTTACTTGGCGCACGCGGGCCATTTCGAGCAAGTCGACATTCTGGGCGGGATGGACGAACGACAGGATGGTCTTGCCTTGCCTCAACAGTGCCAGTTCCTCCTGTTGCGGCGGCCTGACCTTCACGACGACATCCGCTGCCTGCCACAGGTCCTGGGCCGCAGGCAATATCTCGACACCAGCTGTGCGATAAGCATCGTCCGAAACACCCGAGCCAAGTCCCGCACCCGTTTCCACCAGGCATTCATATCCGAGCTTTTGGAGGTGCAACGCGCTCTCTGGTGTCAGTGCGACGCGCTTTTCGTCGGCATGGGTCTCCTTTGGCGCCCCGATTTTCATCTTTCCTCACAAATGGTTTGTTGACCAGCCAATGCCCGATGGCACGATCGAAGCCAGTATGGGTTCCAATTGAATTTTGCTGTCGTCACGAAGAACGTGCGCTTCCGTTATCGATCCTTACCGGTAGGTGATTTCTATCCGGCGTTTTTCGACCAATGAACGACGCGCCGCGTCGAGAATGACCGCCGCGTCATAGGCATCAGCCAACGTTGATAGCGGAGGCGAAGCCTTTGCGAGACACTCATTCAGAAAATATTGCTCGACCTGCAGGAAACTGTCCCAATAGGTCGCATCATCCCAGAACGGGATGGATGCCTGCCCGAATTTCGTCACGTCCCAGGGAACGACACCACTTCCTTCGGTACCCAAGACCTTAAAATAGCAGGACCATGGTTCGCGACTTCTGTCGTCGGCCGAGAAACTGCCCCAGAGGTTTGCAATTTTCCCATCGGCATATTCTGCAGTGATCATGAGCTGGTCGTGCGCCCGCTTATCGTCGAAATGCACGTTCGTGCCCGTGGCGTAAACATGCGAAGGGCGCCCGAGGAAAAACAACATGCAATAGGCGTGATGAACCATCAATTCCCGCATCGTCAGGTCGGGTTCACCAATGGAGGCGTCATGACGCTTGTTATAGATCGCCCAGAAATTGACGATGTCACCCAGCCGGCCATCCTCGATATGAACTTTGAGACGGCGCATGTTCTCTGCGTAGATGTAGTTGTGCGACGGCATACAGATGCGGTCATGTCTTGCGGCGATGTCCGCAAGCTCCCGGATCTGTTCGGCTTTTTCGCAAAGCGGCTTCTCCAGGAGGACGTGTTTTCCTGCCTGGAGACCACGCTTGGCAAATTCGAAATGGGAAGCCGTGCTCGTGGCGACGAGAATGGCGTCGATCTTCTCGTCGGTGAGGAGCGCCTCGACCGAAGAGTACGCCACCCCACCGAAACGGCGGCAGAAATCCGCCGCCTTGTCCACCGAGCGATTCCATCCGCCGGCAAAAATATCTGGTCTTATTTGACGAAGTGCCTGGACATGGAGCTCGGCCACCTTGCCAAGGCCAATGATCGCGATTTTCATGGGCGTTTTCCGAATGTGAAACACTTTGGCCGTTAGCGAGGGATTTCGACCGGCCGGCACTCTCGCCACGACTCTGTTGCCGCGTCGGCAATGAGTTGGGCGCGAAGTCCATCCTCGGCGCCCGGAACCGGGGCGGTTCCGGAAGAGACTGCCTCGACGAAATGGCGCATTTCGGCGAGGTAGGCCGCTTCGAAGCGCTCGAGAAAGAAGGCTTGGGCGACAGCCTGTTCAAAGCCGCTGTTTCCCGCCCGCTCGACCAGGTTCTCAAGCACGTTGGAGACGCGAAGCATCCCCCTGGATCCGTGGACTTCCAGACGCTTGTCGTAGCCGTAAGTCGTCCTGCGCGAATTGGTGATCTGGCAGATTCGTCCGCTGGCCGTCGTTAGAATGACGGCAGCCGTATCGACGTCGCCGGCTTCCTTGATGCCCGCATCAATAAGATTGGAGCCGACTGCGAATACCGTCACCGGCTCCTCGCCAAGAACGAACCTCGCCATGTCGAGGTCATGGATCATCATGTCCCGGAAAAGTCCGCCTGAGGTTTTGACATAGGACACGGGAGGCGGGCCAGGGTCGCGGGATACGATCGAAACGGTCTCCACATCGCCGATTTCACCCGCCCGCACGCGTGCCTGAAGAGCGCTGAAGTGAGGATCGAAACGCTGGTTGAAGGCTGTCATGAAGGTAACGCCGGCAGCATTGACGGCCTGGATACAAGAGCGAACTCGGTCGGAGGAAAGATCGATTGGCTTCTCGCAGAAGATCGCCTTGCCTGTCCGCGCTGCTGCGGTCACCAGATCGAAATGCGTGGATGTCGAAGTGGCGATGACCACAGCGTCAAGATCGTTGGCATTGATAATGTCGTCGATGCGGCGAACGACCGTATTAAAGCGCGCCGCACAGGCAGATGCCGCCTCGGAGGAAATGTCGGCAACGGCAGCAAGTTCGGCGCCTTCGATCCGTCCGATCGATGCAGCATGCACCTGACCGATGCGACCGCAGCCCAAAATCCCGAATCTAACCATCTTACGATCTCTTTCTGACCCAAGATCAAAAGGCGTCCCGCCAAGGGGTCACGTCGCTTCGACGAGGGCTCCGACGCGAACCTTCGTGAGAGACAGGTGCGCATCGGGATGCGCACCTGTCTTGTCCGCCGTAATGTCAGTTCTTGCTGATGTACTTGTCGACGTTGGCAGGATTGACCAGTTCGAACGGGATCCAAACGGGCGATTGCACCTTTTCTCCCTTTGCCATCTTGATTGCGGCGTCGACGGACCCGGCGCCCTGACCGATCGCATCTTGGAAGACGCTCACATCCAGATCGCCGGTCTGCATGTAATGCATCGCCTCCTTGGTAGCGTCGATGCCCGCAACGACGACATCTTTCATGTCCCAGCCGGCCGCCTTCATGGAATTGATGGCACCGAGCGCCATTTCATCATTGTTCGCGATGACGGCAGCAGGCTTGTAGCCGGCCGTGATCCAGTTGGTCATCAGGTCCTGCGCCTTGACCGGATCCCAGTTGGCCGACTGTTCGTCGATCACTTTCATGAAATTGCAGTCGGGCGTTGCGATCACGTCGTGTACGGCCTTGCTGCGCAGTTCGGCACTGTGCTGTGCCAAGAGGCCTTGGATAATCAGAATCCCCGCATCGCTGGTCTTGCCGCTTTCCTTCAAAACGCGGCAAACTTCCTTCGTCTCGAGCTCACCAGCCTCGGCTTCGTTCGATCCAATGAATGCGGCCTTCGAGCCGAGCGCATCGAGGTCGCTCGGCGTATTGTTGACATAGATCAGCGGCACGCCGGCATCGGCCGCCATCTTGGTGATGGCCGGAGAGGCCGAACTTTCGACAACGTTGACGATGATCGCGTCGACCTTGGCAGCGATGAAATTCTGAATTTGCGACAGCTGCTTGTTGATGTCGGCTTCAGCAAACTCGATCTGAAGCGGCTGCTTTGTCTTGGCAGCCTCATCCTTCATTCCCTGCACCATTACAGCAAGAAAGGAATCGCTATGAGAGATCGCCACGCCGATATCCCCGGCATAGGCAGAAGACGTTGCCAAAAGTAGTGCTGCAGTTCCAGTGATGAGCTTTTTCATGCGTATTCCCCTCCTTAAAGGCGGTGTGCTGGCGGCACCCGCTGTCACCGAAACGGCCTCCTCCGAGACCGGATGATATGTTAACGTTTACATAACTCGACCTACTGCGTTCTTGCGCGCCGATCACCTTCTTGAGGCTCACGGCGACAAAAATATGCTGTCAAAGGTCGATGTTAACGTATACAACATCAAAAATTGGCAATGTCAACGATTACATTATTGTTGACCAATTATTTTTTTAATCTATCATGGACAAAAAAGGGAACGTAACGATGCACATCTCCAAAGCAGCGATCCGCAGCGCGCCATTGCTTTCAGCCGCCATTTTAATGGGTATTCTATACGGTCACCCGATCTCCACCTTTCTCGCGCGGGAGGGCGTTATTATCGGTGATCTCCGGCTGATGCAGGCCCAGGCGAGCCTAGCTGTTCTGCAGCACGCGGTTGGGGTCGATCAAGCTTCCGCCGAAACGGATCCTGCACCTTCTCCGGTTGCTGCCGGACGATGAGTCCGGCGGACTTCACGACGCAGTTCCTGTTCCTCGAGGCGGTGTCCGAGCGTGGACACGAGGAAAAATGTCTCGCCAACAAAAACGGGCATGCTTCCCTAACGCTTTGCCTGGTCGCTATAGGCCTCATCCTCGGATTGTTATACATCCTTTAGCGCCCTGCCTCGCAAGATAATGGACGCCGTTTCATGCGAGCTTTACTCGTCTGCCTTCCGTCGAACAGCTTGACGCAGTCGAGAATTTCAGCGCGGTAACGCATGATGGCTAGTCTGCGTTTCTCGATGCCTCCGCGGCATGGCGCCTTGGCGAGTTCAGCGATGGTATCTCAGCCCTCAGCCAACCCCGATTACAGATGAGGTAGCCAAACGCCAGCATCGAAGAGAACGATCGGCCTGACCAGCGACGAAAGCCGGCTTCACAGACGCGATCGAGAGCGCGTCTTGACATGATCAGGCTTCAATGATGGAAACCCCTAACGGCATCTCCGTTAAGCGCGGTAGCTGGCCCATGCCTCGCGAAGCGCACGCACTGGCCGGGTCTCGACGAGTGACGTTTTACACATCAGGTCGATTTTCATATCCCATTCCAAGCTCGGCACGGGAAGTCTGACCAGACCAGCCTGCATGGCGCGAGGAACAATAATCTCGCCCACAAGCGCGAAATAATCGGCCGACGCGACAAGATCGAGCATCACCGAAATCGAATTTGTCTCCACGACGACATTTAGCTTGTCAGCGGTCTGCCCGAATAGTTGATGTGAGCGTTTGATGAATTCGTCACTTTCCGGGAAAGTCACGCAACCGTAATCGAAGAGGTCCTCGATCCCGATGTCCTTCGAGGAGTTCAGAGGATGGGACTTCCTGCAAACGACAGCCAAGTGAATATCGAACAGATGAATGCAGGAAATATGTTCAGGCAGTTCCTGGGGCGGTCTGGCTGTGGCGATGACATCGAGACTGTCTCGCATCAGGTCTTCGACGAGTTGTTTGGTCAGGCCCATTTGTGCAATGACCTTAACCCCCGGAAATTTACGGTGAAAGTTGACCAACACCTTAGGAAATGAGCTGACAGCAAGCCCAGGCCCAACGCCAATCCTGATATTGCTGCCATTTTTGGAGACGACATTGTTGATGTCCAGAGCGGCGAACCGTGCCTCCTGGTCGATTGTCCGTGCATATCGGTAAAGCGTCTCACCCGCTTCAGTCGGCTCAAGTCCTCTGGATGTTCGAACAAAAAGCATCGAGCCGATCTCATCTTCCAAAATCTTCAGGCTCTTTGTTAGGGCCGGCTGAGTGATCCCCTTGCCGAGAGACGCCTTATGCATGTTTCTTGCCTCGTAGAGGGCAAGGAAATTTTCAAGATGACGTGAAACAAGCAGACGCATATCGATAACTTTTTGATATCAGACCACTACTATTATCTATTACTGTTTATCGATTGGCAATGTTACCCATAACTCGAGGTGTTTGATGAACGGCTTGACCCGCCGTCACGAGGATTTCGCTTGGACGACTAAATTTTCGAATGTCGGCCAGCGACGGCATGAAATTCATTCAGTCGTGGGAGGATTTGGTGGCTGACAAACTTCAAGGCATACGGCGCAGAGCGGTGTTGAAAAGCAGCTTCGGCATCGCTGCCGGGCTCACTGTCGCATTAAAGGCACCCGCCATTCGGGCACAGGACAAAAGCCTGTCCCTCATGATTCTGGGTCCAGACCAGAAGGCGGTCGCCTGGATGAAATCCGCCCTTGACGAGTTCAAGAGCAAGAGCGGCTATGCTGTCGAATTGCGCCAGTCGGATTGGGGATCCGCATTTCAAAAACTTCTGACAGCGACCGCAAGCGGTACCTTGGCCGACGTTTGCATGATGGGCCAGGTGATGACCCCTGCCCTTGCATCCAAGGGAGCGTTCCTGCCGATCGACAGTTATCTGAAAGGTTGGGCAGAGATCGATCAGTTCTACGTGCCGATGCTCAAGGACGGAGCCTTTGGCGGCAAGTCTTATGCCTTACCAGTGTATGCCGATGTGCGCACCGCGATTTATCGCTCCGACATCCTCGAAAAGGTCGGTATCAGTGCTCTCCCCACGAACTGGGACGACTTCAAGGCGCTCGCCGGAAAACTGTCCAGAAAGAATGGCGGTCCTCTGGATGCTCCCTTCTTTGCGAACCAGGACAAATCCGTCGGGCTGATGCAGACCTATTCGCAAATGCTCGTGCAGGCCGGTGGCAGCTACTTCGACGCAAAGGGTAAGTCGATCCTGTCGAGCGAATCTGGTCTTGCCGCGCTCCAGTACCTTGTTTCCTTCTTTGCCGAGGGACTGGCCAACCCGAACATTGTCTACCAGGGAACCGGTCCGACGCCGCTGGTTCAGGGGCTTGCCGCGATGACCTATAACAGCGTCGTCGAGCCCCGCAACGCACACGCCAACAATCCGGGCGTCGAGAAATTTGTCGTAGCCGGCCTGCCGCTGTCGGCAAAGCCAGGCGGCACCCCCGCTACTCTTGCCTGGATCAATAAGCTCGGCATTGGGGCGAATACAAAAGACCCCGACGGCGCCTGGCAGCTCCTTTCCTTTCTCACGTCGAAGGACTCTTCGGAGAAATTTGCCGAACTTTGGGGCGGCTTGCCCTCCCGCAAGGATCTAAAGGATGCCCCTTTCCTTGCGTCCATCAACAAGGGGTTCGTCGATGCGACCCAGTACGCCGGCGCATTGCCGATCACGCCGAACCTGCTGCAGATCCAGAAGGAGGTGAACATCGCGATGCAGTCGGCCATTCGCCAGGTGCAAAGCCCGGCTGACGTCCTTGCCGCACTCGACAGGAAGATCGATGAAATCACCCGCGCCTGACACGCTGTCGATGCCATGCGTCATCGCAATCGCAGACCGGCCTTTACCGGTTGCTTGTGACAATGTGCTGCGCCGCAAGCAACAGGCTGGAGCGATTCTGGTCAGTCCGGCCTTCGCGGCGATCTTCCTGACCTCGATTGTTCCCCTCGCGTTGTCATTCTACTTTAGCTTCACGCACTATACGCTTCTGTCCGCGCCGGAATGGGTGGGCTTCGGCAACTACGTGGCGATCCTGAACGATCCCGTCTTCTATGAAGCTTTGAAAAATACTCTTGCCTTCGCCGTGAGCCAGGTCGGGATAGGCGTTGTGGTCGTGGTACTGGTCGCTGCGCTCTTCAACGGTCACCTATATGGCGGACCGCTCATGCGCACGATCATCTACCTTCCGCAGGCAGCGTCCTATGTCGTGGTCGCGCTCGTCTGGAACCTTCTGCTCGACCCTGCCGTCGGTCCGATCAATGCATCGCTGATGCGTTGGGGTTTTTCCCCAGCCTATTTCCTGTCCGACCCACTCTGGGCGATGCCGTCGATCGTCGTCATGAGCATGTGGCGCAATCTCGGATATTTCATGATCATCGTCCTTGCGGCGTTGAAATCCGTTCCATCGGAACTGCTGGAAGCCGCCAAGATGGATGGAGCGAATGCCTTCCAGCGCTTCTGGACGATCACTCTTCCGACAGTTCGCGGCGTCATATCCTTCGTTGCCATAACCTGGTTTCTGGGGGCCCTTCAGATGTTTACGCAATCCTACGTCATGACGGGCGGCGGTCCGGTCAATGCCACTCGCACGATCGTCTATCTGATGTATGACGCCGCCTTTACCGATCTCGACATCGGCAAGGCTTGCGCCATGGCGGTCATGCTGTTTCTGCTGGTTGTGATCCTGTCGCTGGCACTGAGGATGATGTTCCGTCCGAAGGAGCAAGCGTGATGGCCGCGGGCGCTTCTGAACTCAGGGCACATGCCACGCGAAAGGACACGGGAGAACGATCCTTATCGATTTTCCAGGCGATCGCGATGATGGTCACCGCTCTGTACGCGGTCCCGATGCTCTACATCGTACTGGTGGCCCTCACCCCGAACGGGGAGTGGATCGGGTCATGGCCATCACGTTTCGATCTTTCCAATTTTTCGAACGCCTTCCTGAGCGCTGACTTCCTTCGTTTTTTCCTCAACAGTGCCGTCGTCGCCATCGGATGCACGATCCTGCAGGTCCTCCTTTCATGTGCAGCAGGATATGCGCTAGCAATGCTGCCGATCAGGGGGCGCGGCCTGATGATGCTGTTGCTCATCGCTCTGCTTGTCGTTCCTCCCGAAGTATCTATCGTCCCGTTGTTCGTGATGGTCTCGCATTTCCCGCTTGCGGGCGGGAATGACCTCTTTGGGCTAGGGGGGCAAGGATTGCTCAACACGCTGCCCGGCATCATGGTGCCGCACATCGTCAGCGCTCTTGCCATTTTCCTGATGCGTCAGTTCTACATCTCGCTGCCCCACGAGCTTGGCGATGCCGCGCGGGTCGATGGCGCGGGCGAATTTAGAATTTTTTTCGAGATATACACGCCACTCGTCAAGCCAGCGGTCGCGGTCGTGGGCGTATTCGCCTTTCAGTCAGCGTGGAACGATTTCATCTGGCCGCTGGTGACGACGTCCTCCAACGACCTGCGTACGCTTCAGCTCGGCCTGACGGTGTTCTTCCAGGAAAACTCGACACAATGGAACCTGCTGATGGCTGCCGTGCTCAGCATCAGCGTGCCCATCGTCATGATGTTTCTCCTGATCCAGCGATACTTCCAGGAAGGTGCGCTTGCCGGCGCAATCAAATAGGCGCGCGGCTGCTCGCAGCCTCGCCAAGTCCTCGCAAATCCCGACGACCCGCCCAACGGGCACCCTTTTGCGCGTCGCAAGGAACGAAGAGATGAAAGCAATTCTGGTCATGTTCGACAGCCTCAACCGGCGCTTTCTGCCGCCCTATGGCTGCGACTGGATGCAATGCCCGAATTTCAGCAGGCTGGCCGCAGGGTCCGCCGTCTTCGATAATTGCTACGCGGGAAGCATGCCCTGCATGCCGGCACGCCGCGAAATGCATACGGGGCGCTACAATTTCCTGCACCGCTCCTGGGGGCCCCTTGAGCCCTTCGACGACTCCATGCCGGAAATGCTCCGCAAGGCCGGCATCTACACCCATTTGATCACAGATCACCAGCATTACTGGGAAGATGGCGGCGCCACCTATCACAATCGCTTCAGCACATACGAATTCTTTCGCGGCCAGGAAGGCGACCGCTGGAAGGCTTTGGTTCCCGCAGGCGACGACACCGTCGGTCAGGAGCCGCATCTCGCCATCCGAGGGCAGGATCTCGTCAATCGCCGCTATCTTGACGACGAAAGGGAGCATCCGCAGACAAAGGTTTTCGATGCGGGGCTCGAATTCATTCAAACCAATTGCGAACGCGATCGATGGTTCCTGCAGGTCGAGACCTTCGACCCGCATGAACCTTTCTTCTCCTATGAAAAATACCGCGAGCTTTACGCCAAGCCCTATGATGGTCCGAAGATCGACTGGCCGGATTACGGCCCCGTGACGGAGCAGCCGGAGACGGTCCAGTATATTCGCGACCAATATTCCGCGCTTCTGACCATGTGCGACGCCTCGCTCGGACGCATCCTAGACCTGATGGACGAAAAAAACCTTTGGGACGACACCATGCTGATCGTCTGTACGGATCACGGCTACTTGCTCGGCGAGCATGATTGGTGGGCCAAGATGGTGCAGCCCTGGTATGACGAAAACATCCACACCCCGCTCTTCATCTGGGACCCGCGGAGCAAGGTGAGAGGTGAGCGCCGCCAAGCCCTGGTGCAGACAATCGATTTCGGGCCGACCCTTCTGGATTTTTTCGGTCTTGCGCCAACTCAGGACATGGAAGGCCGGCCGCTGAAGGACACGATCTCGGATAACGAGACCATTCGTGAAGCAGGGCTTTTCGGCGCATTCGGAATGCATGTAAACGTGACCGACGGCCGCTACGTCTACATGCGCGGCCCGGACGATCCGGTCAATCAGAAGCTTCTGGAACACACCCTCATGCCGACCCAGATGCGGGAAAGATTCAGCCCCGAGCAACTGCGAAACGCGGAGTTGATTGACGGACTGTCATTCACGAAAGGTACGCCAGTCTTGCGCATGCCGGCTACCCGGCCGCACATGCTCGATACCACGGTTCTCGAAACGCTGTTATTCGATCTCGCAAACGATCCGGAACAGAAACATCCCTTGGCGGCACCCGACATCGAGTTGCGGATGATCAACCTCATGCTGGACCTGATGCGGCGCAACCATGCGCCCGCCAGCCAGTTCGAACGGCTCGGCCTCCCGATCGAGGGACCGGCGACGCTGGACTATACCCGCACCGGGCGGCCGAAAACACGGTGATCGCCGAGCGGAAGCGCAGCTTCATTCAATCGAACACGAGGCGGACCCATGTCGACCATCGAGATCGCAAATCTTTACAAAAACTACGGCGCATTTCCCGTGCTCACCGATATCAACCTTACGATCGAGACAGGCGAATTCGTCGTCTTCGTCGGTCCGTCCGGCTGCGGCAAATCCACATTGCTGCGCTGCATATCCGGCTTGGAGGGTGTGTCTCACGGGACGATTTCCATTGATGGCAAGGTCGTGAACGACCTCGCGCCCGCCAAGCGCCGGATCGCGATGGTTTTCCAGAGCTATGCTCTTTATCCCCATATGAGCGTGTTCAAGAACATCGCCTATCCCTTGCGAATTGCTGGCGTTTCCAAAGAAGAGCAGCGCCGCAAGGTTGAAAACGTCGCCCGGAAGCTGCATCTGAGCGACTATCTCGATCGGCTTCCGAAGGCCTTGTCCGGCGGACAGCGGCAGCGTGTCGCGATCGGCCGCGCCATCATCCGCGATCCGAACATCTTCCTCTTCGACGAGCCGCTGAGCAACCTCGACGCGGCCTTGCGCGTCCAGATGCGGCTTGAGCTGACCACGCTGAAAAGCCAATTGCCGGACACGACGATGATCTACGTGACGCACGACCAAGTCGAGGCGATGACGATGGCCGACAAGATCGTCGTTCTGAACGGAGGCATCATCGAGCAGGTCGGCACGCCCATGGAGCTTTACGACCATCCGAAAAGCGAATTTGTCGCCGGCTTCATCGGGTCACCAAAGATGAATTTCCTGACGCGTTCCAATGCGGAGCATTTCGGCGGAGCGCGCATCGGCATTCGGCCGGAACATCTCGAACCGCAGGCCGACGGCCCGTGGCGTGGGCAGGTCACGCATGTCGAGCACCTTGGCGCGGACACCTTCGTCTATGTCGATCTCGACGACGAGGAAAGCCTGACTGTTCGCCTTGGCGGACGAAGCGCTATCGCTTCGGGGCATAATATCGCAGTTGGCCCTAAGGGACGGGTTTACCGTTTCGATGCCGACGGCCGCACCATGATTTGACGTGAGATGATTGGCGTGCCGGATCGAGGCCGAACAGGATGGCGATGAGTGAGGAGCTGAAATCAGACCGCGAGGCCTGTTGTTGCGGCCAGAGGATACCTTCGGGCTCGTCTGGAAACGGCAGCCCGGTATCCGCGCCGATCGACATTCAGGCCCAAAACCTGCACGACGATGTCCTCCTGTCTGGAGGAACATTCGAGATGGGAGACGCATTCGGCGAAGGACGTGAGAGCGATGGAGAAAGGCCGGTCCACACTGTCTCCATAAGTCCTTTCCAGATCGACCGCACATGCGTCACCAACGACCAGTTCGAAGGGTTCATCGCGGCAACGGGCTATGTGACAGACGCGGAGAGGATAGGCGACTCCGCGGTGTTTGCCGCCTTTGTGGCGGCAGAGAGTGGAGACCTCGTCGGCCATCATGACACGCGCTGGTGGCTGACGGTGAGGGGCGCAGATTGGCGGCATCCCTTCGGCCGCCACTCGAGCATCGAAGATTCAGGCAAGCATCCCGTCGTCCATGTCAGCTACGACGACGCACAGGCCTATTGCAGATGGGCAGGACGAACCCTGCCGAGCGAAGCAGAGTGGGAATATGCCGCCCGGGCCGGACACAAAGGCCTCAGATTTCCCTGGGGCGACGATCTCGAACCGGACGGCGTCCATATGGCGAATGTCTGGCAGGGGGAATTTCCCGGACGCAATACCGGTGCCGACGGCTGGCTGGCGACGGCACCGGTGGCAAGTTATCCGCCGAGCGATTTCGGCCTGTATGACATGATCGGCAATGTGTGGGAATGGTGCGCGGACTGGTACGACAGGGACTATTACACGCAATCGCCGTCGCTCGACCCTCTGGGCCCTGCAACGGGCGACCGCCGAGTTGCGCGCGGTGGCTCGTATCTGTGCCACAGAAGTTACTGCAAGCGTTATCGCGTTGCCGCCCGTCTGTCTAACACCCCCGAATCGACCGCCTGCAATTTGGGTTTTAGAACCGTCTTGCGGTCAGATCGCGGATAGGTCACACGCCTTGAACGGATTAGAACCACAAACGACCTGCGTGAAAGCTATACGCCTACCAAACGTTATCGTCCTTGCTCACCTGCCGGGCCGGTTCCCTTAGATCCATTGTGCGATCTTCTTGGCCTGAACGTGAACCCCCATAGCCACAAACCGGACCCTTGCCCGGAAATCTCTCGCCGTGCCAGAACCGGTGATCCCGCTATTCAGTGTCAGTGGCGTGCGAACGTCCTGGCCCGCATCGCCGATGCAACCGGATCAGGTGGTGAGTGGCCGACATGTACGCCGGCCCCGGGACACCGCTATAACCGATAGAAGCGCGCGGCGTTGTCGTAAAACAGTGCGAGACGCTCGTTTGGAGAATAGCTGGCGGTGATGGACTTGAAGCGGTCCATGATCTTGTCGTAGCTGCCGAACAGCTTGTCGACCGGGAAGTTCGAGGCAAACATGCACCTCTCGATGCCGAACGCTGCGATCGCCTCCTCGACATAGGGTCTGATGCTTTCGACCGTCCAGGTCCAATCGCCCATTCCGAGACCTGAGATTTTGCAGGCGACATTGGGCGCCTGCGCAAGCACGCGCATCCCACTTCGCCACCCCTCGAAATGGCTTGGTCCGTCTACCTGCATGCCCGTGTGGTTCAAGATGATCTGCACGTCGGGAAAATCGCGGGCAAGATCGAGAAATTCTTCCATCTGCCAGTAGTAGAGCTGAAGGTCGAAGCTGAGACCCCGTCGGGCAAGCTGCTTGAAACCGCTGCGCCACTCCGGTGTCCGGCTAACGCCAGATTCAGTCAGGTAAGTCTTGGCAGGATCCTGGTGGTAGTTCATCGACTGCCGAATGCCGCGGAAGTTCGCGCACGACATGTGCTCGTCAAGGAGATCGCCGACGTCCGGCTTACGAAAGTCGGCATATCCGACAATGCCGTGAGGAAAACCGTGCTTGTCGGCCACGCCCTGCAGCCACCGCGTCTCACCGGCCGGATCCTTGGGATCGTATCCAACGTCAAGATGGACTGCCTTTACGAGGTTCTGATTTTTCGCGTCGGCCAGAAAGTCGTCGATGAGGTAAGTCTAAGGAAGGTTTCCCCGGATCGACAGTCTCATTCCGCACGACAACAATGGGATCAACCTTGCCGCCAGCGACCTTACGCAATGACACGACGTTCGTATCGAGCAGCAGCAGGAGGTCAACCGGTTGAGCAGGTTTATTGCGCTGCGAGAGCGGCAAGTCGATATCTGCCGCACGCGGCGCCAGCATGTCACCGAGTGTCCGCGTCTGCTCCATGGCAATTTATTGCGTGTCTCTGGCATCCGCTCCTTTAGAGTGGCGTTCAACTGACAGGGAATGCCATGACACCATTGCAACTGAATCTGAAACCGGAACGCCGTACGCTCGCCATCACCTGGGAAGGCGGCGACGTCTCTCTTCTTCCCGCCTCTGAACTCCGCCGGCGCAGCCGTGCTGCCCAGGCGGTGCGCGCGTCCCTCGACGGGCGCGAGACGAGCTTCGCCGACGTCACGGTGATGGGCATCGAGCCGATCGGCTCCTATGCCATCAGGCTGGTTTTCTCGGATGGGCACGATCGTGGGATCTACCCTTGGCAATATTTGCGCGAAATCGCCGATTCATTGGCTTGAGGAATGATGCATGGATAAGTTTGTAGAAGGCCTGTCCGAGGTCGCGTGCGACGTGCTGGTGATCGGCGGCGGTACGGCCGGGCCGATGGCAGCATTGAAGGCAAAACAGCGCAATCCCGACCTCAACGTCATCCTGCTCGAAAAAGCCAACGTCAAGCGCTCGGGGGCAATCTCCATGGGCATGGACGGGCTGAACAACGCGGTCGTTCCCGGCTACGCGACGCCGGAGCAATACACCAAGGAAATCACCATCGCCAATGACGGCATCGTCGATCAGGCGCCGGTCTATAAATATGCGTCACGATGCTACGAGATCATCGAGGAGCTCGACCGCTTCGGCATCCGCTTCCAGAAGAATGCCAATGGCGATTTCGACCTGAAGAAGGTGCATCATCTCGGCACCTATGTCCTGCCGATGCCGAATGGGGACACCGTCAAGAAGGCGCTCTACCGGCAACTGCGCCGCGAGCGCATTCTGATCTCCAACCGCTACATGGCGACGCGGCTCCTGACGGCAAGGGACGGAAAGATTGCCGGGGCGATCGCCGTCAACACACGCTCGGCGGAGTTCCTCGTTCTGCGTGCGAAGACAGTGATCCTCTGCATGGGAGCGGCGGGACGGCTCGGCCTGCCGCACTCCGGTTATCTCTTCGGCACCTATGAGAACCCGACCAATTCAGGCGATGGTTATGCCATGGCCTATCATGCGGGTGCCGCGCTCGCGAACCTCGAATGTTATCAGATCAACCCGCTGATCAAGGACTATAACGGCCCCGCCTGCGCCTATGTCGCCGGCCCCTTCGGCGCCTATACCGCCAACAGCGAAGGCAACCGCTTCATCGAAAGCGACTACTGGTCCGGCCAGATGATGCAGGAATTCTACAACGAGCTGCAGTCCGGCAAAGGCCCGGTCTTCCTGAAGCTCAATCATCTCCATCACGACACGGTCGGCGAGATCGAGCAGATCCTCCACAAGGTCGAGCGCCCCTCGCGCGGACGCTTCCACGAGGCGCGCGGCACCGACTACCGCGAAAAGATGATCGAGATGCACATCTCCGAAATCGGCTTCTGTTCCGGCCACAGCGCCTCAGGGGTGTTCGTCGATGAATTCGCGCGCACGACCGTCGAGGGCCTCTATGCGGCGGGCGACATGGCGAATGTCCCGCATAACTATATGCTCGGCGCCTTCACCAACGGCGCCGTCGCGGGAGAACATGCAGCCGACGTCGCCGCTGAAATCGAGCTTCCCGACTATGATCGCGAGTTCGTCGCACGCGAATGCGAACGCGTGCTGGCGCCGACGCGGCGCGGCGACGGCATTCCGCCCAACCAGCTCGAATACAAGGCGCGCCGTCTGGTCAACGACTATCTGCAGCCGCCGAAGGTGACGGCCAAGATGCGGATCGGCCAGCAGCGGCTCAGCGAAGTCCGCGACGATCTTGAGACTGCGCTCGTCGCCCGCGACGCTCATGAACTGATGCGGGCGCTCGAAGTCTCCTCGATCCTCGATTGCGCCGAGATGGCTGCCCATGCCTCGCTGTTCCGCACCGAGAGCCGCTGGGGTCTCTACCACAATCGCGTCGACTATCCCGAAAAGGACGACGACAACTGGTTCTGCCACACGCTTCTCAAGAAGATCGACGGCCGCATGGTTTCGGAGAAGCGGAAGGTAGAGCCCTATGTCGTTCCAATCGAAACCGAGGAACGGACGGCATACGACCGTCTGCGTGTTCAAAAGCAAGCCTGACAGGAAGATCCATGCCACTCGCCCTCTCCCCCAGCACAGTCCCGGTGACCGTCGACGACGCCAAATGCATCGCCGACAAGGGCTGCACGGTCTGTGTCGACGTCTGCCCGCTCGATGTGCTGCGTATCAGCGATTTGACCGGAAAGGCCTATATGAAGTTCGACGAATGCTGGTATTGCATGCCCTGCGAAACGGACTGCCCGACCGGCGCCGTCACCGTCAACATTCCCTATCTGTTGCGCTGACATGAGTGTCTTTGAACCCTTCGAAGCCTTCGGCGACATCGAGACCATCGCCGAACGCCTGCTGGATCCGGATGCCGCCATTCGCCGCCTTGCTGTGATCGAGCTTGCCGAAACCGCAAGCCCGGAGGCCTTGCCGCACCTGATCGACGCTGCCGGGGACGCAAGCGGCGAGGTCCGCCTTCAGGTGGCGATCGCCCTTGGCGAGTTCGATGGCGCCGGTGCTGCCGGCGGCTTGGCGCGATTGGTCGTCGACGATCAACCTCCCGTCGCGCAAGCTGCGGCAGATGGTCTGGCGGAGCTGAAGCATCCGGAGGCAGGCGGCAGCCTGCTGCCCTTGCTGGATCATGCGAGCGCCTTCGTGCGCGCGGCGGCATTTCGCGGATTGAAAGGGTTGCGGCGACAGGACTCACTCGGCCCCGCCCTGATTGCGCTGCGTGACGCGGACGCGACCGTACGGGTGCAGGCGCTCGGAACGGTCGCCTATCTCAAGCTCGACTCGACAATCCCATCCTTGATTGCCGCATCGCGTGACGAGGATGCCGACGTACGCGCCGCAGCGGTCAACGCCTTGACGTTCACGGCGCAACCCGCTGCCGCCGAGGCGGTTTCGACTGCTCTTGGCGACGGGAACTGGCAGGTCCGGGCGGCGGCAGCGGAATCCCTCGGCCGCATCGGCCACGGCTCGGCGGTCGAAGCGCTCGCCAAGGCGCTTTCCGACGACTATTGGCAGGTGCAGCAGAAATCGCTGGGCGCCCTCGGCAAGCTGAAGGCGAATGCGGCCCTGCCCCGGATCGTCCCGCTGCTCGAAAGCGGCATGCCTACCTTGCGGAAGGAGGCCGCGGCAGCACTCGGCGAAATCGGCAACCCCGGCGCCCGGGAATCGCTTGCCGCGCATGTCAACGATCCCGACCCCGATGTGCGCAAGACGGTGCGTTGGGCGCTTACACGCCTGGTTTAGAAAAGGCCGGGCGGCGCCTTACGCGCCGCCCTTCGAGACCATCGCCATCAGCAGATGCGGCCGCTCGATGCGGATATGGCGCGGCGTGACGGTCACCAAGCCTTCTTTCTGGAAACGCTTCATCATCATCGTTACCCATTGCCGGGTGGAGCCGACCATGGCCGCGATCTGGTCATGGGTCACCTTCGCGTTGATGATGACGGCGTGTCCCTCACGCACGCCATGCAGCTTCCCGAGATTCATCAGAAACTGCGCCAGCCGCTCGATGACCGATCGGGTGCCGAGCATCTGGGCCATAGCGGAATAGCTTTTGCCTTTCGCTGCCAGGCCCTGGATAAGACAGAGCGCAAAATTGGGCAGTTCTGCGATCAGCTTGCGCAGTACGGAGCCGGGCAGGAACAGGATCTCGCAATCGTCAAGCGCTTCGCCCGACCAGATATGCGTACCACCGCCGGTCATCTCCGGTCCGCCGATGAAATTGCCCGATGTCCAATAGGCCAGCGTGATTTCCCGGCCTGATGGTGCCGAATAGAAGACGCGCACGGAGCCGCGCACGATAATGAAAATGCCTCCATGCCTGTCACCCTGGGTGAAGATCGTCTCGCCGGCTGTGAAGCTCAGCTGCCGCCCGTGGCTGCGCAGGACCGCCCATTCGTCGTGCTTGAGCGGATCAAGGAAACGTGCACCTTCATCGAACCCCTCGACCGTCTCGCTGAGAAACAATGACTGCGTGCCAGGCAAAACGACTTGCTGCGGCAGCTCGGGCCTTGTGTCGCGCAATCCGCGCTGCGGCTCCGGCTTTGCGATTTCAAAATCCAAGCTCATCGTCGATCGCCTCTCTGGTGTCGAATGAGCGATAAATACATATAAAATCTATGGACTATAAAGAAATATAATTCCGTATTCTGCCGCAAACAAGGTCGTTTATCACCGCGCGCCGTTGGAACCCGCTGCAGAACATTGCAGCTAAGCTCCTATGATTACTAACAGAAGCGCATAGGCGGCACTGCGTATCCATCTCCGCTTGAAGCCTGGCGCAGCACTGCCGCCAAGGCAATGCAAATTAATTGCTTCCGCCGTCAGGGGCCGCGCCACATAAATTGGCATGACTGGATTTCAACCATTTCCCGCCGCAACGTGACGGGCAAGACAGGGGTGGCACATGTATCATCGCTTAACGTTGGCAGCAGCAGCTTTAGCTGCGGTCAGTTTCGTCGGCACGGCGCAGGCGGAAACCATTCGCGTCGCCATCGGAACTCAAGACACCACCATCAACACCGCCACCGGCGGCCTTTTGATCAGGGAACTAAACCTCCTGGAAAAATACCTGCCGCATGACGGCAAATACAAGGATGCCACCTACGACATCCAATGGAAGAACTTTACCAGCGGCGCGCCGATCACCAACGAACAGATCGCCGGCAAGCTCGATTTCGGGGTGATGGCGGATTTCCCCGGATCCTTCAACGGCCTCGCCCATCTGAAGGCGGGGCGAAAGAGCCTGTTCATCTCGGTCCTCTCCGGCAGCGTCAAGGGTAGCGGCAACGGCATCGTCGTTCCGACGGAATCTCCGATCCAGTCCATCTCCGAACTGAAAGGCAAGACGATTTCGGTTCCCTTCGCCTCGACCTCGCATGGCCTCTTGCTGCGCGCCATCAAGGCTGAGGGCTGGGACCCGGAAAAGGATGTCAACATCATCGCCCAGGCGCCAGAAGTCGCCGGCGGCGCGCTGAAGGCCAACCAGATCGAGGCCCATGCCGATTTTGTGCCTTTTGCCGAGCTTTACCCATGGCGGGGCTTCGCGCGAAAGATCTATGACGGCTCACAGGCGAACGGCCCCACCTTCCACGGTGCGCTGGTCGATGCGGACTACGCCGAAAAATATCCCGAAGTCGTCACAGCCTATCTGCGCGCCGCGATTGAAGCCGACCAACTCATCGCCAAGGAGCCGGAGAAATACAGCGAACTGATCGCCAAAGTCACCGGCGTCGAGGCCGAGGTGGATTATCTCTTCCACGGCCCGCTTGGTCTCCAGACCCGCGACCTCACCTGGAAGCCGGAATACCGGCAGGCCGTCGGCACCGCGATCGAGACGCTGCAGTATCTAAAGAAGGCCGATAGCGGGCTCGACGTCGAAACATTCATCGACGACCGCTTCATCAAAGCCGCCTTCAAGGCCTCCGGTCTCGACTACGAGGCAAGCCTGAAGAACTATGATCAGCTTCCGCTCGACGCAAAGGATGCGTCGACCGGCGAGCAGATCAAGGATCCGAAGCGCGTTGCCGAGATCTGGGTCAAGGACGAGCCGCTCGTCCGCCACTACGCCTCGGCGGAAAATGCCTTCAAGGCTTTGAAGGCGCTCGAAGGCGAAGGCATGGCCATCCGCGTCTTCTATGCGCAGGATCGGGAGAGCGGCATTAAGCTGCTCGGCAATCAGGCTTGGTTCGTTCGCGACGAAAAGGGCGAGATGGGCGCCTTCCTGCTCAAGGAGAGCGCCGAGAGCTGGGCCAAGGCGCATGGCGGCGCCGTGCTCGATTTCGCCAGCGCCAAATCTTCCGCCTTGGCCAGCAACTGAGGCCGATAATGACGACGTGGATGCATCCCGACTACGGATCTTGGCTGCGCCGCGCGGGATCGATCGCCATCTGCCTCCTCCTGTGGCAGATGGCATCCACTCTGCGTCTCGATCTCGGCCTGGTCACCTTCCGAAACGTGCCTTCGCCGGTGGATGTGTTCGCCTCCGCCCTGGGGTTCCTCCAGTCGCCGAAACTCATCGCGCATGTTTCCAGCAGCCTCGAAAGGGTGTTTGCCGGATATACGATCGCCGCCGTTGTCGGCATTGCCTGCGGCCTGATCATCGGTCGGTCGCGAAAGGTCGGAGATTTTCTGCTTGCGCCGCTCGAACTCCTGCGGCCGATCCCGGCCGTCGCCTGGATACCGCTTGCCGTGCTGATGTTTCCGTCGTCCGAACTGTCGATGATCTTCATTACCTTCACCGGCGCCTTGTTTCCCATCCTGCTCAATACCGTCCACGGGGTCGAAGGCGTCGATCCGCGCCTGATCGCAGCCGCAAAGAGCCTCGGCAGCACCCGCCGCGCAATGCTGTTCGAGGTCATCCTTCCCGGCGCGGCGCCCAGCATCGTCACCGGCCTTGCCATCGGCATGGGCACCTCGTGGTTCTGTCTGGTGACCGCCGAAATGATCTCCGGCCAATTCGGCATCGGCTATTACACCTGGGAAGCCTATACCTTGCAGAATTACCCCGAGATCATCGTCGGCATGGCGGTAATCGGCGTGCTCGGCATGGGCAGCAGCACCCTGCTGCGTGCCGTGGGCAACGCGCTCATCCCCTGGCAAAAAAAGGAAGCAGCACGATGAACAGCCATCAGCGCCTCGTGCGATCGGAGACCGGCCGGATTCTGGCGGAGCAGGTCTCCATTCGTCTCGGCAAGGGAAAGGCCGCTTTTGAAGCGGTCTCGGATGTCAGCTTCTCCGTCGCGCCCGGCGAATTCGTCTGCCTGCTCGGCCCCTCCGGCTGCGGAAAATCGACCCTTCTCGGCGCACTTGCCGGCCATATCGATATTGCCGGCGGCAGATTGAATGTCGATGGCACGCCGGTCAGCGGCCCGCATCCTGAGCGCGGCATCGTCTTCCAGCACCACACCCTGTTTCCCTGGAAGAGCGCGCGCGACAATGTCGCCTTCGGACCGAAGATGCGCGGCGTCGGCAAGCAACAGCGCCGGCGCGAGGCGCAGAGGATGCTCGACCTCGTCGGCCTCAACGGTTTTGCCGATCGCTATCCCGCCCAGCTTTCCGGCGGCATGCAGCAGCGGGTGGAAATCGCTCGTGTCCTCGTCAACCAGCCGCGCCTGCTGCTTATGGATGAGCCATTCGGCGCGCTCGACGCCCTCACGCGGCTGAAAATGCAGGAACTGCTGCTCGCCATATGGGAACAGTTCCGCAAGACCATCCTGTTCGTGACGCATGATATCGACGAGGCGCTGCTGCTCGCCGACCGGATCATCGTGATGAAGGCCCAGCCCGGCCGCATTCACGAAGAGATTATCGTCCCCTTCCCGCGGCCGCGCTCGACCGACATCGTCGCATCGCCCGAATTCTCGCGGCTGAAGCGCCACTGCCTCGAACTGCTCCATGAAGACAGAGGCACCGATACGCTTCCTCGCCTGACACCGCTTGGATTGGGAAGAGCTGTCTAATTGCTGAAAGGCCTTCCATCGCCGGGTTGCAGCTTCTAAGGATCGGGTATTTCCCTCTGGCCCTGGGCGACGTTGGTCCTCAGATTTGGCGAGGGTGCCGGACCTCCGTTCAAAGATAAGCTCGCGAAAAGAACACCACGGTCGTCAAAAGGGCGACCCCGAGGGTTAGCATCCGGACGATCGATGATGGCAGTCTACGTCCGACATGCGCCCCGATCCACCCTCCGATAATGGCACCGAGCGTCATGGAAATGCACTGTTGCCAGACGATTGCCCCGGCCAGTATGAAGACGACGACGGCAACCGCGTTTGCAGCAGTTACCATCACCATTCTCGTCGGATTGAGACTCTTGATCTCCCCGCCCCCGAGCACGCTCCATGCCGCAAGCATCATCAGGCCCACTGCGCCGCCAAAATAGCCGCCATAAAGACCGAGAAGAAACTGAACGGTTGCGAAGGCCAGAATGTTCGGACGCACCTGCGTTCGGAGCTTTGTGCTGAGCCTTGGACCTGCAGCCAGCATCAATGTCGCCACCAGCAAAAGCCATGGCAGGATACCATCGAAAATCCTGGAGGGGGTTAGAAGCAGCAAAACGCTTCCGGCCACACCACCCAAAACCGTCACAATGGCAATCGGCACGACATTGACGCCGCAAACACTCTTAACACCGTCACGGTAGACCCACGAACTCGCCAATCCGCCGGGAAACAAGGCTAATGTGCTTGTCGCGTTTGCGGCAACCGACGGCACTCCGACCGATATTAGCGCAGGAAGCGATACGAACGACCCGCCGCCGGCCAACGCATTCATGCTGCCCGCTAACAAACCGGCGAAGAAAAGAAGAAGGATATCATACATGTCAGGTCGCCTCAGCGGTTGAATTCCGCCAAGACGCTTGGCTAAAAAGGCGGCCTAAGGCAATCCCATCCCCTCAAACGGCGAAAGATAGGCACGCCTTGACTACATCCGAACACAGATTTCCAAAGGTTCATAGACAGGCATCGAAGGTCCGCCTACGCCGGCACTTCCTCGTGTCCCTCAAGTTTCCGATAATCAGCTCTCGGCTCTCCGGGCTTTGCGCCATTGCGCATAGCGTGCAAGCGTTTCCTCATTCGGCGGATAGACGCCAAGCGTTGAGCGTCCTGATTCGATCTCGATTTTCAGAAATGCCTCCTGCTCCTCCATCGCAACCGCCTCGTCGGCAATTTCGTCCACATATTCTCGTGGAATGACGATGACGGCTTCGCTATCGCCGAAGATGATGTCGCCCGGATAGACGGCCACGCCACCGCAGGCAATCGGCTGGTTCATGTCGGACGCATGATGCGCGACCAGGTTGGCGGGTGCGGCCGGTCCCAGGCAATAGGTCGGGAAACCCAAGGAGGCGATGTCGGCCGTGTCACGCACGCCCCCGTCCAGAACCATTCCCGCAGCATTCCGATACACGAGACGCCGCGCGAGCATCGCGCCGATACCGGCGACTTCGGCGAGCGCCCGGCAATCAAAAACGAGCACATGACCATCGGGTATCGTGTCGATCGCCCTGCGCTGATAGTTCGACGGATCGGAACTGTAGGTGGAACCGTCGATATCTTCCCGGGCCGGGATATAGCGAACCGTTACAGCCGGGCCGATCATCGGCTTGTCGAGCGCCGAAAGCGGGCGCACGCCGCGAATGGCCGTGTTGCGCAATCCCCGCTTCAAAAGCAGCGTGCTCAAGGTCGCCGAATTGGTGCGTTCAAGCTTGGCCAGAACCGAAGAATCTAAGGCTTTCATGTTGCTCCTCCGTCGCATATCGAAAGAGCATCTAGCAGGCGGATCGAATATGTTCAATATAGAAATTGTAATTTCTTATTTGGATAGTGGATGTCGTCCGTCGATGGCTTTTGTTAGCAGAGCGGCGCAATCGAGCGCCTCCCGACGGATGGAGCGCGCCCTATCTGGCATAGCCTCGCCGATGAAGGGAACGCTGATTGTCGCAACAAGCTGGCCGCTGCCGTCGAAAACGGGCGTGGCAACCGCCCGCACACCAAGATTGGATTCCTGATTGTCCTCGGCATATCCGTTTCGACGAATTTCCGTCAGCGCCTCCTTCAGAGCCTCCGGGTCTGTGATGGTGTAGGGTGTCCGCGCTTCCAGTCCGGGCGCGCAATAAGCCTCGACTTCGCTATAATCTGAAAACGCAAGCGCCAGCTTTCCTCCGGCGCCGACATGCTTGCGCGATCGCCCGCCAACCTTGATGAAAAGCGAATAATCTCCCGGACTTGGCGCAGCAAAAATCGTCATCATTTCATCGCCTTCAGGCGCAGCAAGCTTGAAGGATTCCGATATCTTCTCGGCCGCAGCCGTCAAAAGCGGCCTCGCCGCCTCAACCAGCAAAGCCTTGTCTGCCCCGGGAGAAATACGGCGCGCAAGCTCGATGAATTTCGGCCCGAGTTCGTAAATGGAACCACCATTGACGCGCGCCACCAGCCCATGAGCACTCAAGGAATTCAGGATTCTGTACACCGTGGAGCGCGGCACGCCGAGCTGCTCGACGAGCGAGGCGAGCGAAATGCCCGTTCGCGCATCTGCAATCGCTTCTAGGAGATGCGCAGTCTTTTCAACCACCGGCGACCCATGCTTAAGTTCATTCATGAACTAATTATTCCTTATTTGAATTACGGATGTTGACATTCTGCTCGCACCTGCGCATTTTGCCTTAGGGAATGTCAGATATGACACTACCCGCTTGCGGGAGGAAGTAAAGCTGTCAAAACGCGCCCTACGAGGCGAGCCACAGCTGCTTTCGAGACGCTGACAGAGACAAAGCGGGCGTAGCCTTGCAGGAGGAGGACATCATGAGGACTATATCGATCGGCAAATCTGCGAAGATTGGCCTTCTTGCGCTGTCGTTGGCAGCAAGCGTGGCGTTTCCCAGCTATGCTGCATCCGACGCATTGACCGTTGTGGTGACGGATGAACCAAAGTCACTGGATCCTTGCGACACAGATCTCTCGGGCAACGCCCGCGTCCTGCGCAACAACATCACCGAAACGCTGGTCAACCTCAGCCCTGCCGACGGTTCGGTTCAAGCCAGTCTTGCGACGGCTTGGGAGCAAGTCGATGAGTTGACCTGGAAGTTTACGCTGCGTCAGGGCGTGAGCTTCCACGATGGAAAAGCCTTTGATGCCGCTGCCGTTGCCGCGGCCCTGAAGCGCGCTCAGGACCCGGCTCTTGCCTGCGAAGTCGGCCTCGCCACACTCAAAGGGATCGTTCTCACACCAGAGGTCGTTGATGCGCAGACGCTGGTCATCCGTACGGATGTCGTTGAGCCCATCCTCCCCAACAAACTCGCGGCTCTCGATATTGGATCGCCGGACACGCCCGCGGATACCAAGTCCCGTACGCCGATCGGTACCGGCCCCTACGAGCTCACAGCTTGGACGCCGGGCCAATCGATCACGCTGGCGGCGTTCGACAAATACTGGGGCGACAGGCCGGCCATCAAGAATGCAACGATTCTCTGGCGCGCGGAATCGGCGGTTCGCGCCGCGATGGTCGATACCGGGGAGGCGCAGGTCGCCTATGAAATCGCGCCGCAGGACGGCACGACCGAAAACGATCACGCATTTCCCAATGCCGAAACATCCCTGCTGCGCATCGATCAGGAGGTCGCACCTCTGAATGACAAGCGCGTGCGCGAGGCGCTCAATTTGGCGATCGATCGGGACGGGCTGATCGGCACGATCTTCCATCCGCAGGCCCAGAAGGCGATGCAGGTGGTTCTGCCCTCCGTATTCGGCTACAACCCCGATATCCCGGTCTGGGTCTACGACCCGGAAAAGGCACGCAGTCTGTTGGACGCTGCGCGTGCCGACGGTGTGCCCGTTGATACGGAAATTGTTATCTACGGGCGCACTGGGCTCTATCCGAATTCGTCCGAGAGCCTTGAGGCCATTCAGGCGATGCTCGCAGATGCCGGCTTCAATGTCCGTCTGGAAATGCTGGAAACCAGTCCGTGGCTGAAGAAACTGCTGAAGCCCTGGGATGCCGACCGCCAGCCGTCCATTCTGCAGACCCAGATCGACAACACTGAAGGCGATGCCGTCTTCACGCTGCCCAATCGCTTCACCAGCGACGGCAACACTTCATCGATCGCCGACCGGAAACTGGACTCCCTGATTTCCGGGGCCTCCAAAGCAACGGGCGACGAGCGCAAACGCCTTTTCCAGGAAGCGTTCAAATATCTCGCTGTCGATGCAGTCAACATCGTGCCGCTGTTCCATATGGTCACGATCGCGCGCATCGCACCTGATGTGAACTACACTCCGGATGTCCAGGCCGGTAACGAAATCAAGCTGAGGACGATCAGCTACCGCTGACCGTCTTCTTCCGATTGCTGCGGGGGAGAACTGATGTCGCTCGCCTATTTTGTCAGAAGGACCGTCTTCGCCGCGCTCGCGCTTGCGGCATTGATGACAGCCGCCTTCATCCTTGTGCGCCTTACCGGCGATCCCGTGAACCTTTATCTGCCGG
This sequence comes from Rhizobium sp. R339, assembly GCF_002211395.1. NCBI lineage: Bacteria > Pseudomonadati > Pseudomonadota > Alphaproteobacteria > Hyphomicrobiales > Rhizobiaceae > Rhizobium > Rhizobium sp. R339. The sequence continues at coordinate 776,860 of NZ_LOKV01000012.1, read as the reverse complement.
TCGATGCTTCGGATGCGGCGCGTGAGGCGATGCGGGTTCGCCTCGGTCTTGATCGTTCTCTTCCCGGCCAGTTCATCGACTGGGCCGGAGACATGCTCCGGCTCGATTTTGGGATGTCCGTCTGGCACAATCGGCCGGCTATGGATGTGGTGCTCGAAGCCTTGCCGAACACCCTAGCGCTCGGTGCAATTGCCCTGACACTCGCCTTCGTTGCGGCAGTCGTCGCAGGCTCGATCGCAGCCGTCAATGCCGGCGGCTGGATCGACCGCGCCATCAATGTCCTGTCTCAGGCAGCCGCCAGCGTCCCCGATTTCTGGCTGGGCCTCATGGGCGTGCTGCTCTTTGCCGTCACGTTCCGCCTGTTGCCAACATCTGGATTCGGCGGCCCGATTTACTGGATCCTTCCCGTCGCCTGTCTTTTCGCCCGGCCGTTCGGAACACTTGTTCAGATCGTGCGCGGCTCGATGATCGAGGCGCTGAATGCAACATTCGTTCGTACCGCGCGCGCCAAAGGCGCCCGCAGCAAACGTGTGATCTTCGTTCATGCGTTGCGGAACGCTCTCTTGCCGGCGGTTACCGTGACTGGCGACCTGGCCGCGCAATTTGCCGGCGGCGGCGGCGTCGTCGAGGTCGTCTTCGGCTTCCCCGGCATCGGCAAGCTGCTGATCGACGGCATTCTCAAGCGTGATTTTGCCATCGTACAGGCGTCGATCTTCGCCGTCGCCATCGTGATCTTCATCATCAATATACTTGTCGACATGCTCTACGCTTCGATTGACCCGCGCGTGAGGGTGGAATGACCGAAGCGCCTTCAGAATTACTCAGCGAACGCAAGGCTGCAAGCGGCCGCCTGGCCTGGTTCCTTCGCGCCCTTCGCGGGGACCCCATGGCCGTCGCCGCCTCGATCTGGCTGCTGATCGTCGTCTTCGCCATTCTGGCGGATGCTTTTTCTCTTCTGGGAGACAATCGCATTTCGCTGAAGGCGCGCAATCTGCAACCATTCGACTTCAGCCAGGGCTGGACGCTATGGCTTGGTGCGGATGCACTCGGGCGGCCGCTTCTCGTACGATTGATTCAGGCGGCCTCGACAACCATCGGCATCGCCCTCGTGACTGTGCTGACCAGTCTTGTCGGCGGCACCCTGTTTGGCGTGATCGCCGGCTACTTCGGTGGCCTCATCGGCAACATCATCATGCGTGTTTCCGACATCATCCTCGGCTTTCCGACGCTGCTCGTTGCGCTGTTTGGTCTCTACCTGTTCGGACCGAGCGTTCTCAATCTAATAATGGTTCTCGCGATCACCCGCATGCCGGCCTACATCCGCGTTGCCCGAGCCGAAACGCTGGAAGCCCGCGAACGCCTGTTTGTCGATGCGGCCCGGGTCTTTGGCGGCGGATCGCTCTGGATTCTGAGGGTGCACATCCTCCCGAGCGTCGCGCCGACGATGTTGACTTTGGCCTCCGTCAATCTCGCCATGGTCATGCTGTTCGAATCCGGATTGAGCTATCTCGGTCTCGGAATTCAACCGCCGGCGGTGAGCTGGGGCCTTATGGTGGCGCAGGGTCAAGGTTATCTCTCCTCCGCTTGGTGGCTCGGCTTCTTTCCCGGCCTTGCCGTGATGCTCACTACCATGTCCTTCAATCTGCTCGCCAACTGGTTCCGGATCGTCAACGACCCCTCGCAGCACTGGCGTCTCGTGAGCCGGAGACGATAATGGCGCTTCTGGAAATCAAGGACCTTCAGGTCAGCTTCGACACGGCGGCCGGACGCATTCTCGCTCTCAACGGCGTCTCCTTCTCGCTGGAGCGCGGCGAGGTGCTGGCGCTGCTCGGCGAAAGCGGGTCAGGAAAATCCGTCACTGCCGCAGCGATCATGGATCTCATTCCCGACCCGCCGGGCGCGATCAACAATGGCACCATCCATTTCGACGGCGCCGATATCCTCCGGCTCCCCCAAAGCGAGCGCAGAGATCTGTGCGGCAGCCGCATTTCCCTGATCTTCCAGGATGCCCTTGCCGCCCTTAATCCCGTCTATCCTGTCGGCTGGCAGATCGCCGAAATGTTCCGCATCCATGGCCGCACACCGGAGGCTGGCATAGACAGCGCCGTTCTTGATCTTCTGACGGCTGTGGGCATTCCAGACCCCGCCCGGCGAGCGAAACAATATCCGCACGAGTTCTCGGGCGGCATGCGCCAGCGGATCATGATAGCGATGGCTGTTGCGCTCGAGCCCGATATCATCATTGCCGACGAACCAACAACAGCGCTCGATGTCACCATTCAGGCGCAGATCGTCGATCTTCTGGACCGCGTACGCAAGAAAAGCGATGCCGGCATGATCTTCATTACCCACGATCTCGGTGTCGTGGCAGAACTCGCCGATCGTGTCGCCGTGATGTACGCCGGCCGCATCGCCGAGACGGCCAGCGTCTTTGAACTGTTTGCGGACCCGCGCCATCCCTACAGCAAGGGGCTCCTCGCCTCGCAGCCACGCATGGATAGCGAGGAGGCCGAACTCACACCGATCCCCGGCTCAGCACCCAATCCGGCCACCCTTCCCTCCGGCTGTGCCTTCCGGACCCGCTGTCCCAGATCCGACGATATCTGCGCGCAGATCGTGCCCCCGCTTCAGCCCGCGGGCCCAGGCCGCCAGGTCGCGTGCCATTTCCCGGTATTTCCCGCATGAACAAGCCGCTTCTCAAAGTCGAGAATCTTTCACGTCATTTCGGTAACCCGCAGACGCCGATCCGCGCCGTCGAAGACGTCAGCTTCGAAATCGCTCCAGGCGAGACCCTCGGCCTTGTCGGCGAAAGCGGTTGCGGCAAGACGTCACTCGTCAGAACCCTGCTGAAACTTGGCCCCGCAACGAGCGGTCGAGCCCTGCTTGACGGCGTGGATATAACGACCGCGACCGGAAAGCAGCTTCATGCCCTGCGCCGCAAGATGCAGGTGGTGTTCCAGGACCCCTATCAATCACTCAATCCCCGCATGCGTGTCGATCGCCTGATCTCGGAGCCTTGGGCGCTGCATCCGGACGTGCTGCCGCGATCACGCTGGCGCGAAGAGACAATTAACCTTCTGGAGGCCGTTGGGTTGCGGGCCGAGCACGCCGAACGCTATCCCTCGGAATTCTCCGGTGGCCAGAGGCAGCGGCTCGGCATTGCGCGCGCCCTTGCACTGAATCCGACCCTTCTTGTCTGTGATGAGCCCGTATCAGCGCTCGACGTATCGGTTCAGGCCCAGGTGGTGAACCTTCTCGCGCAACTGCGACGGGAACGCAATCTGGCCATGTTGTTCGTCGCCCACGATCTCGCCGTCGTTCGGCATGTGTCCGATCGGGTCATGGTCATGTATCTGGGGAAGATCATCGAAACTGGACCCAAGGAGGCAATTTTCAGCGCGCCGGCCCATCCTTACACACAAGCTCTCCTCTCGGCCGTCCCAACACCGGACCCGAAGGCGCGCGGGACCCGAAAGCGCATCGTCCTGCAGGGGGACCTGCCCAGTCCCGCCAACCCTCCCAGCGGCTGTAGGTTCCGAACACGCTGTTGGAAAGCCACGTCGATTTGCGCAGAACGCGAGCCAGCGTTGATTGAGAGAACATCATCGCCCGGTTTGTTCACCGCCTGCCATCATGCGGCGGTCGAACCTGATCAATCGACCTCCGACCACGGACACGTTGATAGTGACACTCGGAACCGGAGCTTGCCGCTGCCATCGCCTCGATAAAACGGGCGGCTAGCTAACGTTCCTCATCTGACGCACGAAGGCCCACGACCTCTGCGGCACCGAAAGGACTTCCGCATCGGCTGGCTGCAGCGGCAATCGCGCCCTTCTCGACTGTTCCGATGAACGCCTTCAGTGCGGCGTCGATGTCCATCGATAACCTTCCCCTGTAGATCCGATTGCCATAACCAAAGGCCTGATTGCGGCTGCAGAAGGGCGTCAGCAATCCTTCTTCGGCCAGCTCTCAACCGGCAGTACTGCCGCGGCAAGCCGCGCCGCTCCACCGCCAAGTGCAGCGATCACACCGGAATTGGTCATGCCCACTTTGGTCTGGGCACTGAATTCAGCAGGGACTTCGTGTAGTCATGCTTCGGGCAGTTGAACAATGTCTCGGTCTCGCTTTCCTCAACGACCTTGCCTTGCTTCATCACCAGTATCCGGTGAGCAAACTCCCGCACGATCGGCAGATCATGCGTGATGAAGACATAAGAGAGGCCAAGACGCTGGCGAAGATCAGCCAGAAGCGCGATGACCTGCATTTGGATCGATACGTCGAGAGCGGAGACTGCCTCATCGCACACGATCAGTTCCGGTTCGCTGGCAAGCGCGCGGGCAATCGCGATGCGTTGACGTTGGCCACCGGAAAACTGGTGCGGATGGCGGTCGGCATGCTCTGCCTTCAAACCGACGAGTTCCAGAAGCTCCACGACACGGTCTTTCCACCGCGCCTTTGGCAGAATGTCGCGATGGATCACCAACGGCTCCGAAATGATCGAGCGAACGTTCATTCGCGGATTCATTGATCCAAACGGATCCTGAAACACCATCTGCACACGCCGCCGAAAGCCGTTCAGCGCCTTGCCTTCCAGCCTGAAAATATCCTCGCCGGCGAATAGTGCCTTGCCTGAGGTCGGATCGTTGAGCCGCAGGAGCATGCGCGCGATGCTCGACTTGCCCGAGCCGGATTCGCCGACGATGCCGACTGTCTCTCCACGGCAGACGTTGAAAGTTACGTCATCGACGGCCCTGAATTCCCGTCCGGACGAGAAGGTGCCGGAACCGAGCATGTAATGCTTGCTCAGGTGTTCGACCTGCAACAGGATCTCACCCTTGGTCTCGGTGCGGGGCTGCTTCGACGACGACCCGGCATGCGGCACGGCCGACATGAGCCGGCGCGTGTAGGCGTGGGCCGGGTTGGTGAAGATATCCCTCGCAGGGCCGGATTCGACCACGACCCCGCCGTTCATGACAATGATGCGATCCGCCATGGACGCGGCAACTTCAAGATCGTGAGTGATCATGATCAAAGCCATGCCTGTTTCGCGCTGCAGGTCCCGCAAAAGATCCAGGATCTGCGACTGGACGCTCACATCCAGCGCCGTAGTCGGCTCGTCGGCGATCAGGATGTCCGGCTTCAGCGCGATTGCCATCGCGATCATCACCCGCTGGCGTTGGCCACCGGAAAACTGGTGCGGATAATAGTCGGCCCGCTTTTCGGCCTCGGGGATACCAACGCGTTCCAGCAAATGGATGACCTTGTCCCGCACCTGGCCAGCTTCGCCGCCGCCATGGCTCTCGAAAACTTCGGCGATCTGTCGTCCTACCGTATAGACGGGGTTGAGATAGGCCAGCGGATCCTGAAAGATCATGGCGATGCGCCGCCCGTTCAACCCGCGCCGCCCCTCTTCGTCGAGCCGGGACAGATCCGTTCCGTCGAAGATCAGCGAACCGGAGACGATATCGCCAGGCGGGCAGTCTATAAGACCCATGATAGTCCCGGTACTCACGCTCTTGCCGGAGCCGCTTTCGCCGAGGATCACCAGGGTCTCCCCCCGGCAGACTTCGAAGGACACGCCATCGACGGCACGAACCGGATCGCCTTCGGACAGGAAGTCGACCGTCAGGTTGTCGACCTTGAGAATGGGATTTTCCGAGGCGGTCATCGAGGGGCCTTTCGCAGCGATTGCAAACGCCAGCGCTGCAACGGGTCGGCAACCGTCCTTGCCCAACTGGCGAGAATGTTGAGAGAAAGCGTCGTCAGCAAGATGGCGAGTCCCGGCCAGAAGGCAATCCACCATGCGGATGCCAGATAGCCACGACCGTTGGCGACCATGGCGCCCCAAGTGAAGTCCGGTGGCTGGATGCCGAGGCCAAGAAAGCTCAGAGAGGATTCTGCCAATATGACCGTGGCGAAATCGATCGCTGCGATCGTCACCAATGTCGGCAGCACCAGGGGGGCTATGTGCCGGAAGAGGATGCGCGAGGTGCCGGCGCCCATGGAACGCGCGGCGCTAACGAACATCCGCTCGCGCAATTCGAGCACCTCGGCTCGCGCCGTGCGGATGAAGATCGGCATGCGGGTGATCGCCAGTACGATCACAAGGTTCATCATGCTGGGGCCAAGCGTGTAAAGTACGATCAGAGCCAATAGCAGCGAAGGGAAACTCATGATCACGTCGGCGAGACGCATGATGACATGGCCGTACCAGCGCTCGGAATACCCGGCAATCAGCCCCAGCGTCCCCCCTGCGGCCATGGAGCAGAAGACAGCGGCGGCGGCGATGCCGAGCGTATTCTGTGCGCCGACGATCAGTCGCGCCAGAATAGCGCGCCCCAGAGTATCGGCACCGAGGATGTATATGAAACCATGTTCTAGGGAAAATGGTGCCAGGTTGCGCTGCCGCAGCCCGAGCTTGCCGGCGAGGTCACCCATCAGCAGCGACCCCACCAGAACGCAAGTGATGAGCACCAGCATGAAGAGCGCAGCGCACAGCGCCAGCTTATCGCGGGCAAGATATCTGGCCAGCTGCCGAACGCTGCCGGGCGTCTCCAGGGATACCACCGTCACTTCGGCCATGGTCCGCTCCTTCAATATCGGATACGCGGATCGAGCGTGACATACAGCAGATCGATCGCGATGTTGACGATGAAGATGGCGACGGCGGTGACGAGGATCGTGGACTGCACAACAGCGAAATCCCGCTGGATAATCGAATCGATCATCAGCTTGCCTATGCCCGGCCATCCAAAAATGGTTTCGACGACGACGGCGCCGTTGATCAAGCCGGTGGCGAGATCGCCCACGACGGTGACGACCGGCAGCAGCGAATTCCTCAGGGCGTGACCGAAGATAATCCTGCTGCGCCTCATGCCTTTTGCATGCGCCGTCTTGATGTAGGGCGAGGCGAGGGCCGAAATCATCGTTCCACGCACCACCTGCACCAGAAGTCCGAATGGGCGCAGCATCAGCACGGCGATCGGCATGATCCAGTGCAGGCCGGTACCCGTGCCGGATGTGGGCAATAATCCCAGACCGACGGAGAAGACGAGAATGCCGACGATCGCGATCCAGAAATCCGGCGTGCTGGCGCCGGCCAGTGACAGCAAGCCGGCGATACGGTCAAACACGCTCCCGGGCCGCGCGGCAGCCAACGCTCCGACAAGGATGGCAAGCGCCGTTGCGAGCGTCATCGCGACCAAGGCGAGTTTCAACGTCGCTGGAAATGCTTGCAGCGCGACGTCGATTGCGGACCTGTTCTGGCGGAGGGACTGACCAAAATCCAGCGACAGCAGGTTCTGCAGATATTGCAGGAATTGCACGTGGACTGGCTGGTCAAGACCGTTCAGCCGCGCGAAAGCCTCTCGCGCCTCGAGGCTGGAATCGAGCGGCAGATAGAGCGCCGAGGGATCGCCCGTCAGGCGCGTGAGAAAGAAAACGATAGTCAGCAGACCGAGCAGCGATATTACGCTGTGATACGCCCGCCGGCCGATGTAGCCGAGCATCATGCGGAACCTCTGGTTTTACCTGGAGTTCAAGCGAGCGCGAAAGGGCTTCACGCTCGCCCGGCATATCGCGGCTCAGTTTTTGAGGCCGATATTGGCGAGCGGAATCTCGCTATTGGTCGCAATATCAGGTTTCCAGTCGAGACGCGTGCCGACGCGGGTGTATCCGATCATGTGGAACATCGGTATGTCCAGCGCCAGTTCGCTGTGCACCTTGTTGAAAACCGCCTTGAACTTTGCGGTACGATCCTCTCCGGTGGCCGCCATTGCACCAGCGATCTCATTGTCGAGCGCGGCATCGCTTACCGTCGAATAGCTGCCGGCCGAGGTGTAGAAGATCGGAATGGTGAACGCGGCGTCGCCCTTGTTGTTGTCATGCATCATTTGCAAGAGGTTAGGGCCACGGCCCTCCGGGAACGGTTTCTGCAGGTAACGCAGCCAGTCGTTCACATCCAGCATGGTGAGCTTCACGTTGAGGCCGACGTCTTGCCACATGGCCATCATGGCTTCCATGGCTTCCGTTCCGTTCGGATAGATGCCGTTGCGGCCAATCAGCTCGATCTCGGTGTCGACGGGAACGCCGGCGGCCTTTGCCTCTGCAATCAACGCGCGAGCCTGCTCGGCGTCGAAGGACCACGGCGCGAGCTTGTCATCATGGCCGTTGATGCCGGTAACAACCATCTGCGCGGCGCGATGGACGTCATCTCCGAAGAGTTGAGCCAATCCTTCCCAGTCGATGGCCAAGTTGAGCGCCTTGCGAACGCGAACGTCGTCAAGCGGTGCAAAACCGGCATCGATGCGCATCGCAGTTGTTTCCGAGTTAAGATAGGCGAAGTCCGTTGCGGAATTGGTTGCATCCTGGATCGCAATGGACGGCGTCAGGTCGGCCTCTCCGGTCTCGACCATCGCGGCGCGGATCGAGGATTCCGGACGCCAGACATAACTGGCCTTGGTGATTGCCGGCTTCTCCCCCCAGTAACCGTCGAAGCTTTCCAGCACCACCGTCTGCGGTGTGAAGCTTGCAAGCTTGAAGGGGCCGGTACCGATCGGATCGTTGACCGCCTTGTCCACCGGCGTGTTCGGCGACACGACCATGACCACGCTAAGCAACGTCGGCAGGATCGGCTGCGGACTATCCGACTTGATCTCGACGGTGAGGTCGTCGACCGCGGTCACCGTGAGCTTGGCGGCGCCGAACTTCGCTATATTGCTGCAGGTCACCTTACCGCCCGTCATGCGTTCGATCGAGAACTTGACCGCTTCGGCGTTGAAGGCGGCGCCATCCTGAAACTTCACGCCTTCGCGCAGCTTGAGCTGCCAGGTGTTCGGATCGGTCTGGTTCCATTCAGTGGCTAGGCCCGGTGTCGCCTGACCACTTGTTGGATCGATGACCGTCAGCGGCTCGACGACGTTTCGGCTCAGGATCTGGCCCACGTTGGTGATGATCGTGCCACAAGGCTCGAGGTTCGCGGGTTGCTCCGGCAGGACGATTTTGATTTCGGATGTGTTTTGCGCCGTGGCGTGGCCGGCGAAACCCGCCACGGCCATCGCGCCTGCGATGATACGAATAGACTTTATTGCCATTTGCACTCCTCCCGAAAGTGAAACGATGATGATTACGTCATTGTGAGGTGAGCAGGCGCCGTTCTCTGGGCCTGCGCATATTCTCGTCAGCGGCGCGCCGCTTCGATCAGGGCGCGCAGGATTTCCCGCTCCTCGCCCGTCAGATCGACCAGCGGAGGGCGAACCGGGCCCGGCTTGTGGCCGACCAGATCGACCCCCGCCTTGATGATCGAGACAGGGTAACCGGCCTTGCGATCGCGAAGTGCGGCAAAGGGAAAGAAGAAGGTGTGGAGGATATTCTCCATCGTCGCACGATCCCCGGCGCGCATGGCGCGATAGAACCGTTGCGCCAGTTCGGGTACGAAGTTGAAGACCGCCGAGGAATAAGTGGTAACACCCACGCCATTGAAACCTTCGGCGAAGAGTTCGTGCGTAGGCATGCCGCCGATATAGCAGAGCCGATCGCCCAGCTTGGCCGTAACGTGGCGCACCAGATCCACCCTGCCGGTGCCGTCCTTGAAACCGATGAGGTTAGGGCAGGCATCCGCCAGGCGCGCAACGGTATCGGCATTGGCTACCGAATTGGCACGGTTATAGAGTATGACGCCCAAGCTTGTGGAATCGCAAACTGCTTTAACGTGAGCGTAAATGCCCTCCTGGGGCGCTTCCGTCAGATAGTGCGGGAGCAGGAGGATGCCATCAGCACCGGCTTTCTCCACGATCGCCGCAGTCTCGATGGCCAGAGGCATCCCGTAACCACAGCCCGCGATGATCGGCACGTTGCCTGATACGTCCTTGGCAGCCTTTGTTACCTCACCCACTTCGGATGGCGAAAGCGAAAAGAACTCCCCCGTTCCGCCAGCGGCGAACAGGGCGGCGGCCTCGAAACCGGACAGCCACTCAACGTGTCGACGATAGCTATCCAAGTTGAGCCTGTAGTCCGGCGTGAAGTGCGTGACCGGGAACGACAAAAGCCCCGAACCGACTCGCGACTTGATTTCTTCAGGTGACAACGAATTCCCTCCCCCGCTCGCTTCTAACGGGAGAAGTCATATGATGACCTTTAGAATGAGTCAACCGGCCTCATCATTTTTCTGCGTTGGCCCCCAGGCCGTCAAAGAGCGATATCGTTTGATGCCCGTCATAAGATGTCGCCGCATCGCCTCGCGTGCCCGGTCAGGGTCTCGGGCCAGGACAGCCTCCGCGATCTCTCGATGCTCATCGAGGATCGGTGCGTCCCTGTTGGGTAGTGGATCTATGCCACCCATGACGGTGCGGAACTTCACGCGCGGAATCATCCGTCGGCCGACATGTTCTAGAAACGTTCGGAAGCGGGCGTTGTTGGTCGCCGTTGCGATCGCCATGTGGAACTGGAAGTCCGCCTCATCAGTCGGCTTCCCTTCCGCAACGAGGCGGGAAAACCGTTCGACCTGCGCCTGGATCTCCGCCTCCTGCGCCGGCGAGCTGCGCACAGCCGCAAGGCCGGCGGCCTCCACCTCTATGCCAATTCGCAGCTCCAACTCTTCAATGATGTCGGAAATTTTGTCCGTGTCGCTCGTAAATAAGCGAAGTCCCGGATCGGTGTGCCGCGGGCCAATCACGAAGACTCCTGAGCCCTGTCGCGACTCGACCAGTCCGTCCGCACGCAACGCGGCAATCGCCTCTCGCACGACTGTCCTGCTTACCCCGAACTTATCGATCAATGCGGGCTCGGTGGGCAGCTTGTCTCCGGGCGCATAATAGCCTGCATCAATTTGCCCACGAAGTGCGTCTTGAACCCCTGCTGTTAATGATCTGCGACCACGCGAGCGTATCAATTCAGACATCCGGTCCCCTGGATTCGTCACAATTCATCGTATGAGAATAGCACGCACTTCAGCGTTTTGCGAACCATTTCGGGAAGCAAACTCCGCGGCACCTAGATCAGACGCAGGTGATGTCGAGCAGCTCCGGGCCGCTCGCAAAAAAGGGCTCAGTTTCTTCACGGCGGACTCTGGCTCCCGGATTAATCGAGGAGCTTAAAGCGGACCATCAGCTCGTTACCCATGGACAGCAGGTTGGCGCTCGATATCGGCTGCAGAGGGCGGCTTTGCAGCTTCTTGAAAGCAGATGGTGCCGTCGATCGCCCGCACTGGCTCTCGCCCATCCTCTGTGCTGGCCGCAACAGGTTCGAGATCGGACATATTCACCCGTCATTGTACGACCCCCGCATTGCGCAGCCCCTCCAAGACGAGCTCGAAAGCGCCGGGGTCCTTGAAGGGCAAGACTTTGCGACGATATTCCAATGAATAATCGGGATTGACGCGCAGCACCTCTTGCCACATCGCGCGAGCCTCTTCGAAACGGCCGAGGTGTCCGTAACAGGCGGCCAGAAGCGCGCGCGAGACATCGGTGACAGGGTTGCGGCTCACACGCTGCAGCAACAGCTCGATGGCCTCTTCGTACCTTCGCAGTTGAAACAAGGCCAAGGCCTGAAAGTGGAGAACGACATCCGGAAAGTATGGATTTAAGACCCTCGCCCGATCGAAATAGGCGAGTGCCTCCTCAGATCTACCTGAATATATGAGTGCCTCACCGAGGCTGACCTGCCCTTCGGCAAAGTTCGGATTGAGGACTATCGCACGCTCGACCTCGCTGATGGCTCGATCGTGCTGTCGCGAGTAAAGCTTGACCACACTCAGTGCCCAGTGCGCCACGGGATCGCTATCATCCCGCGCCACCGCCAGCGTCGCAGCCTCTTCGGCTTGCTCGAGAGAGCGTTGCGGCGACTCGCTCCACCGGTTCAGGTAGTCGAGCCCGTGGGTAAGGGCGAGGAAGGCGTGCGCTGAGGCGAAGTTCGGGTCCAGGTCGACGGCACGCTGCAAGAGGTCGCGGGCATCGCTGTTCGTTTGCCTGGTCAGCCGGTGCCACAGCTCCCTGCCACGCAAGAAGCAGTCATAGGCCTCGGGGTGCCGGGTCTGCCCCGGCACCAGTCTTTGCCGATCGCCCTCGGTCAGATTGAGCGCCAGCGCCTCGACGATCTGCTGCGTGACATCGTCCTGAACCGCGAATATGTCGGTGAGCTCGCGATCGAACCGCTCCGCCCATAGATGCCCGCCGGTGGTCGCGTCGATGAGCTGCGCCGTGACGCGTACCCTGTTGCCCGATTTGCGTACGCTGCCCTCAAGTACGTGGCGCACGCCAAGCTTCGTGCCCACTTCCTGCACATGGACATTCTTGCCTTTGAAAGTAAAAGACGAATTACGAGCGATGACGAAGAGCTGAGACAGTTTCGATAGCGCCGTGATGATGTCTTCCGAGATGCCGTCGGCGAAGTAGTCCTGTTCGGCGTCACCGCTCATGTTGGCAAAGGGCAGAACGGCGATCGAGAGCTCCGGAGACGCGGCCGTCGCCGGTCGGCTCGCCGCGGTTTCCGAGGTCGCGGCTGCCTTGGTTCCGGCGCTGCCGACTTGCAGCGAATAGATCCGGATCGGCTCGGCGATGTTCTTGAGCTGCGTGTTGCCGAGATCGCAGACCGAGAGGTCGAGTCTCGCCTTGACCTGGCGATAGGCATCCTCGGACAGGCAGATCGCGCCGGCCGCGGCGACCCCCTCCAACCGCGAGGCGATGTTGACGCCGTCGCCCATCAGATCGCCGTCGCTTTCCTCGACAACGTCGCCCAAATGGATACCGATCCGGAACTCGATGCGACGGTCCTGCGGCACGCCGTCATTGCGCTCCACCATACCGTTCTGCACCTCGATGGCGCAACGCACGGCGTCCACCACGCTGCGGAACTCGACCAGCGCACCATCGCCGGTCCGCTTCACCACCCGGCCGTGGTGCACGGCGATCGTCGGATCGATGAGATCGCTGCGCAGTGCCCGCAACCTCGCCAGAATGCGGTCCTCGTCGGCGCCGGCAAGTCGGCTGTACCCAACCACGTCCGCGGCCAGGATTGCAGCCAGCTTTCGGGTCTCGCTCATGGCGCCGTCTCCTCACCTCCACGATAGCAGGGAGGCAGAAGGCAAGAAAGAACTTTGAGCCGCTGCTCAGAGCGATCTTATGTGAGATCGAGCTGGCCATGGCTCATGTGGACGCTGCCGAGCGTGTAGCCCTACGCAATGGCTTTGACCTGCTACGGGTAATTTCCTCCAGATTGGAATAGAGTCCGGCCTATTAGGGGACGGACGCATGAAGAAGCAGAGATTTACGGAAGAGCAGATTATTGCGGTGCTGAAGGAGCAGGAGGCTGGCGCAGGCCGACCTCTGCCGCAAGCACGGAATTTTAGAAGCAACGTTGATAATTGGAAAGCCAAACACGGCGGGATGGAAGTCTCGGAGGCGAAGCGGCTGAAGGCGCTTGAGGACGAGAACGAAAAGCTAAAGAAGCTGCTAGCCTAACAAATGCTGGATGCGGCCGCACTCCGCGAGCTTCTCAGCTTTTATTTCCGCTCGCCTTCGGCATTGCCCGATAGCTATGGAATGCGAGCATGCCAAGACAAGACGTTTCCTCACGCGATTTTCAACGAAAAATCTCAGACCTCTGCGAGGTACGGATTGCGCCGATCGCATCGAAACAGGTCCTGGAGATATCAAGCCCTATCTCATCAGCTTGATCATCTATCGCAAGCCACCGCCTTTACTGAACGGCCGTCTCGACTGGACGACGATCGCGGAAGCCTGCGGGATCGAGGCCTGCTCCGCAACTGTTGGACCTTTGACTGCGACGGAGGTCAGTGGTTTTGAATGCCCAATGCGGCTGCAAAACTCATATCTTCGCGAAAGGCTGCCGAAGGATCGGATGAACCACGACGGAAGATTCGCGGCGAAGCCCCGATGAGCTTTCAACGAATAACGAAATCTTGATCGGCAACAACGCTTATCGGGTCGCGAGACCGGCCCTATCTGTGCGCTCGTTGTTGCCGATTTTTGGGCAGCGATGGGAGGGTAAGATGCTTCAGATTCGCAGATCATTGACAGCCGTTGCAGCCATCATCGTGGTTACCGTCTCATCGTCCTGCACGACGAGCTCGACCGACTCGGCGCAAACCGGCTCGGTGGGGTATAGCAGCGTCGACTATGGACTGAGACCCGCCTGCAGCGGCGGCTTCGGCAACGATCGTCCTTGCAGCTATTAGATCATAGCTCGTTAATGCGTTATTAGAGTAAGGCTTGCACCCTCTGCATCCGAGGGGCAAAAGACCTTATGACTCAAGAGAACCCCACTCCATTTCGGTCTATTATTGAGCGCGCAAGGATGTTCGAGCCGCTGTTGGAAGCTGACCCGTCTTTTCGTGAGAAATGGGAGCGCTTCCAAAACGAATATCGATCTGAAGATGAGTTGCCGCTCTATCTTGCGCTGTCAGATTTTGCTCGTCATCTGATCGAGAATTTGGAGACCGGAAATACCCTGCGGTTTGATGGCATTTTTGATGTTGTTGAACGCTGGCACGTTGACGGCGATCCGTATGTTCAAGAGGCGGCCACGATCGGGCTCCTCGAAGATCTTCAGAACACCAATTTGCATCGGGAAAAAACCTGTCCTGAGGATTTTTTGCCTTGGCTGCGACCGGCCACACGTGTTTGGTGGGCCAGAGTTCACGAATTCTGGGGAAGTGATACCAAACCAATCGGTGCGCTTTAATAGAATCAATTGCTTGAAAAGCTCTGTTGGAAAATACTGAGCGGCATCGCAGCGGATGCAATACACAACCGAAATGTTGCTCTAGGAAAGACGGTCATGCGGTATCTTCGGTCAGGGCCGCGTCGGCTTCACACCCAGGAGATGGGCGCACCGCGCGCCAAAACGGTGGGTCTGAGGTCGGGCGAAATCGCCGACCGGAATATTCGCGTCATCCTGGAAGCCATCCGCCGGCATGGGCCGCTGACGCGCACCGAGCTTGGGCGGCATAGCGGGCTGACCGGGCCCGGCATCACCAATATTCTGCGTCGGCTGGCGGATGAGAAGCTCGTCACCTCGAACCGGCGCAACGGGCTTGGCGGCGGCGCCACGGCGACGGAATTCGCGTTGCGGCCGGAAGGCGCCTTTTCGGTCGGGGTGAAGCTTCGCGAGCGGCGCGGCGAGATCGTGCTCGTCGATCTGAGCGGCCAGGTGCATGAGCGGGCCTATTTCGACGTGGACCCGGCGGACAAGGTCCAGTTGGTGCATACGGCCGTCCGAGACATGGTCGATCGGCATGCCGCCAGGCCGGTCATCGGACTCGGCATCGCCGCCAACGACTGGACGGAGGCTGAGAGCGACGCGATTGCCGCGATCTCGACGATCGCGCGCCCCTATGTCGAGAACGAGTGTACGGCGGGCCTTCTTGCCGAGCGCACGATCGGCAGCGGCCTGCCGGAGGGCGGGCTCGCGATGATCATCATCGACGACGACGTGCAGGCGGGCTTCCTCATTCGCGGCGTGCCCTATTCCGGCGTGCACGGACGCGCGGGCAGCATCGGCGAAATGCTGACCGGGCCCGACAATGTCCAGCTCAATACCGTCGTCGGCTTCGGATCGCTGCGCGCGCGCATCGGCGAGGAGGATTTCGCCCGGCTGCTGAAGGGCGAGGAATTCTCCTGCCCCCTGCTGTCGCAATGGATCCGCGAGGCCGCGGGCCATCTGCTCGATCCGATCATCGCCATGGCCGGCTTCTTCGCCCCGAGCACCGTCATGATCGGCGGAGATCTGCCGCAGGGCGTGATCGAGGCGCTGATCCACCAGCTTTCCATCGAACGGCGCGATACCGCGACGCGGCCGATCATCACGCCATGGATCTCGCCGATGCGACCGGCAAGTTTCAGCGGCGGCGGCGTGGCGCTCGGCGCGGCGCTGCTGCCCTTCCTCAACACGCTGCTGCTGCCGCCGGCTTCGGCCTAAGAAGTGAGCGCCTCGTCTTTGTGGCTGAGATCGGAAGCGAGCGCCTTGTCGAGTACCTTCTGGATATTCGCCGCGCGCCGGAAGGATGGTTCCTGGGTCTTGCCCGCCCGCACCGCCTGGACGAAACGCTGGTAATTGGTCTCGACGGGATCGAAGGGCACGTCGCGCCAGGTCGCCGTGTGCACGTCCTCGCCGAGGCAGGCGCGCAGCGTCGAATTGCCGGTATCGTAGATCATCTCGACCGAGCCGGTTTCGCCATAGACCCTGAGCCGCAGCTGGTCCATCTGGCCGGCGGCGGTGCGCGTCGCCTGGATCGTGCCGATCGCGCCATTGGTGAAATCGACATTCATGGTGAAACTGTCATTGGCGTCGAGATCGTACTCGCCGATCTTGTGGCCGGGCGCCTTGTCGAAGGTCTTCAGCCGGGCAAAGACATGGGCGACGTCGAGGCCCGAGCCGTAGGAGGCGAAATCGACGATGTGGATGCCGATATCGCCGAGCGCCCCGTTCGAGCCGTGCTTCTTGCTCAGCCGCCACAGCCATTTGCTCTCGCTCTTCCAGTCGCCCCAATGGCGGCCGACCAGCCAGCTTTGCAGATGCGACGCCTCGACATGGCGCACCGCGCCGATCTCGCCGGCGAGCACCATCTGCCGGCCTTTCTGCAGCGCCGGCGAATTGCGATAGGTGAAGTTGACCATGCCGACCTTGCCCGCCCGCTCGATCGCCTCGGTCATCTCCATGGCCTTCGCCGCATCGGTGGCGAGCGGCTTCTCGCAGAAGACATGCTTGCCGGCGGCAATCGCCTGCAGCGTCGTCGGATGGTGGATGCTGTCGGGCGTGACATTGGCAACCGCATCGAACTCGCCCCAGGCGAGCGCATCCTCCAGCGAGAGGAAATGATTGGCGATGCCGTGTTCGGTGCAGAAGGCCGCCAACCGCTCCGGAACGACATCGACGCCGCCGACGACGCTGACGCCTTCGATCGCCTTGAAACGGGCGGCGTGCTGATTGGCCATGCCGCCGGTGCCGAGAATGAGTAAACGCATCTTCTCCTCCACAAAGTTGAATATCCGGCTGCCGCCGGGCAAAAACCGCCGCTTGCGGTCGCGGCCATCCGTGATCGCTCGGGCTCTCCCTCGGGAAAATTGCGGGGTGGATGCGCCACGCATCCAATGGACGCTGCATCACTTCGATCCGGCGCATGACCTCGCGAAGTCGACTCGATTTTCGCCGGCAGCGCGCTAGCTGCTGTTGAATGTCGCCAGCATCTCGATCCTCCCAAAGCTCTGGCTTGACATCAAATCAAAGTAACTTAATCTAATTAATGCAGCACGGAAATGAGGAGAGGTCAACCGACCGCCAGGCTGTAATCGTTCAAAATGGGGAGGAGACCCATCATGAAGAGCGCGACCGTCAGCGCATTGACGCTGAGCACTATCTTATTTTCAGCATCCGCCATTTTTGCCCAGGAACTTGCCACCAAAGACCGGATCGGCCTTGCCGATGCGGCCAAGACCCTCGTCGTCCGCCTGACCAACGACAGCCCGAACAATTCCGATCCCGCCATCGCCGAGGGCTATCAGAAGCTGTTCGTCGAATTCATCAAGAAGCATCCCGAGTGGAAACTGCAGATGCAGTTCATGTCCTCCGACATCGGCACCGAACAGGCCAAGATGCTGGAGCAGGCCAAGGCCGGCAATGCGCCGGATTGCGCCGCCGTCGACTCCTTCGTGCTGTCGCAGTTCATGGTCAACAAGGTGCTGGCCGATTTCACGCCCTACTTCTCCAAGGAAGAAGTGGACGATCTCTTCCCCTTCATCCGGACTGGGATCACCGACAAGGACCAAACGGTGCGCGCCTGGTGGTGGGATACGGACCTTCGCGTGCTCTACCGCAACAAGTCGATCGTAGCAGATGCGCCTGAGACCTGGGACGACCTGAAGAAGGCGGCGCTTGCCTCCACCAAAGAAGGCATGGAAGGCGTGCTCTTCAATGGCGGGCGCTGGGAAGGCACCACCTTCGACTGGCTGGCGAACTACTGGGCGCTCGGCGGCAAGCTGGTCGACGACAGCGGCAAGCCGGTGTTCGGCGAAGGCGAAAACAAGGAGAAATTCCTGAAGGCGCTGAACTATTTCAAGGATCTCGTCGATTCCGGCGCGGCCCCCAAACGCGTCAGCACCATCGCCAATTACGACGACATGAACGCGGCGGCGGCAGCCGGCACGACCGCCCTCTTCATCGGCGGCAACTGGCAATATGCGCAGCTGAAGACGACGCTGGAGGAAGACGAGTTCGCCAACTGGACCTTCTCGCCGATCCCCGGCCCTTCCGCCGATCAGCGCTCGACCGGCACCGGCGGCTGGACGATCGCCTCCTTCAGCAAGGACAAGGACAAGGTCGAGATGTGCGCCAACCTCGCCCGCGAGGTCTATATGGGCCCGGCCAACGCCCTGCAGCAGCAGCTGCCGACGCGCAAATCGCTGTTCGACAAGTACGAGGTCTTCTCCACCGAAGCCAACAAGACCTTCGCCCAGGCTCTGGTCAACGGCCAGGCTCGCCCCGGCGTGCCGATCTATCCTGAAATATCCAACCAGATCCAAATCATGATGGGCGACGTGCTCTCGGGCACGAAGAAACCGGAAGAAGCCCTCGATGCCGCCTTCAGCGCGGCGATGGAGGCTTACAAGCGGCTGTGATGCTGGCGGTTAAGTTCAGGAGATTGGCGAGAGCGGCCCCTCATCCGGCTGCCGCCACCTTCTCCCCGCCCGCGGGGAGAAGGGAACACGCCGCAAGCTCTCGATCCTTCGCCAGCGCCTCCCAGGGCACGTCCCCTCTCCCCGCTCGCGGGGAGAGGGTTAGGGTGAGGGGCAGCGGCGATCTCCAACGCATCAGACAGCGGCGGCGCCTGCCCGTGGGCGTCGCCGGCTTTGCCAAAACCCGGACAGAGAAGCCAATGAGCCCCATTGCCATCGAGGCCGAAAGCCCGCCTCAAAGCAGAACGTTCATGCGCCGGTTCGCCGGTGCGCCCCTGCCCTGGATCATGCCCGTGATCATCGTCATCGGCATATTCTATCTCTACCCGGTCATCGACGTTTTCCGGCTTTCCTTCACCAATGCGACGCTGATCGGTGACAATCAGGACTATACGCTGGGCTCGATCACCAATGCGCTGAGCTCGCCGCAGCTGCCCGACATCTTATGGGCGACGCTGATCTTCGTCGGCGGCAGCGTCATCGGCCAGCAGATCCTTGGACTTGCCGTCGCCGTCACCGTCATTCGCGGCGAAAAGCGCGGCCTGTTCGGTACGACGATCCTGAGAACGACGGCGCTCGTCGCCTGGGTCGTGCCCGGCATTGCCGGCGGCATCATCTGGCAGATGCTGTTTTCCGAAGCGCCCTACGGCGCGCTGAACAGCATTCTGAGGCTGATGCACATGCCGACCGTCGCCTGGCTTTCGGATCCCGCCATCGCGCCATGGTCGACGCTGATCTCCAACATCTGGCGCGGAACCGCCTTTTCCATGGTCGTCATGTATGCGGCGCTGAAGGCGATCGATCCCTCGCTTTATGAAGCCGCCGAAGTCGACGGCGCCACCGCCTCGCAGCAGTTCTTCTTCGTCACCCTGCCGCAGCTGCGCGCCGCCATCCTCGTCAACATGATCCTCATCACCATCCAGACGGTGAACACCTTCGATGCGATCATCACGCTGACCGGCGGCGGTCCCGGGCGGGCGACCGAGGTCATCTCGCTCTACGTCTTCAACATCGTCTTCCGGAACTACGATCTCTCCGGCGGCAGCGTGCTCTCCGTGCTGATGCTGATCATCAGCCTCGGGCTCGCCTGCATCTACGCCTCGTTCCTGCCGAAGGAGGAAGAGCAATGAGCCGGCGCACCGGAACACGGCTCGGCGATGCCATGAGCTATCTCTTCATGCTGGCGATGTTCATCTTCTTCGCCGGCCCCCTCACCTATCTCCTGTCGATGGCGATGCGCGACAAGCGCGAGATCTATCGCGGCGCGGCGCGTTATATTCCCAACAATCCGACCATCGACAATTTCATCACCGTTCTCAACAACAGCTATTTCCCGATCTATCTCTGGAACGGCCTGAAGCTCGCGGCGCTCAGCGGCTTCGGCGTGCTGATCGTGGCGCTGCCCGCGGCCTACGCCTTTTCCCGCTTCAATTTCCGCGGCAAGGGCCTGTCGATGATGGGCCTGCTGCTCTTCCAGATGATCTCGCCGCTCGTCATCATGGTGCCGCTCTACCGCTACATGAACCGGCTCGGAATGCTGGACACGCATTTTGCCGTCGTCATGGTCTACATCGCGCTCGGCGTTCCGCTCGCGACCTGGCTGTTGAAGAGCACGGTCGACGGCATCCCGCGCAGCCTCGACGAGGCGGCGATGATCGACGGCTGCAACCGGTTCTCGGTCTTCTGGCGCATCATCCTGCCGCTGTCGGCGCCGGGCATCGCCTCGGTCTTCATCATCACCGTCATTGCCGGCTGGTCGCAATTCCTCGTGCCGTTCCTGCTGCTCACCAAAAATGACCTGATGCCGATCGGCGTGGGAATCTTTAACTTCCGCGGCATGCAGACCGACTCGTCCATTCAGCTGCTTGCCGCCGCCTGCCTGATCTCGGTCGTTCCGGCGATCGTGGCCTTCCTTTCGCTGCAGAGGCTGATCCTCGGCGCGATGACCAGCGGCGCGGTGAAGGGATGAGGCCGGTTCTTCCCGTGAGGCGCAAGGAAGGATTGAACGCATGAACCAGATGCCCGGCACGAGGCTCTCCCCGGATCTGACGGGCGCCAATGTCGAGGATGCCGGCGAGCACAACAGGGCCGTCGTCCTGCGCTGCATCCACCGTCAGGCGCCGATCTCGCGGGCCGAAATCGCAAGGCGCACCGGTTTCACCAAACCGGCCATCGCCCGCATCGTCGACCGCCTGCTCGACGAGGGCCTGATCATGGAAGCCCGCCGGCGCCACGGGCTGCGGGGCCAGCCGGCAATCGAGCTGGAGATCAATCCGGATGCCTCTTACGCCATCGGCATCAACATCGATCGCGATCACCTGACGATCCTCGCCGTCGATGCCGTCGGCAATGTCCGCGCCCGCGTGCATCATGAGAAGCGCTTCATCCTGCCTGGCGAATTCATGCAGCTGACATCGGATGCGATCTCGCATTTCCAGCGCAGCCGGCTGATCGACGATGCGCGCCTTTGCGGCATCGGTCTCGCGGTGCCGGATTGGCTCGGCGAAATCTCGCTGCTCGGCAAGCCCGACGCCTATCAGGAATGGACGGAATTCGATGTGCGCTCAGCCCTTGAGAACCTGACGCAGCACCCCGTCTTCATCGAGAACGAGGCCAATGCCGCAGCCCTTGCCGAGCTCGATTACGGTCTCGGCGCCGAAAGCAGCAGCTTCTTCTATATCGCCGTCAATGCCTGCCCCGGCGGCGGCCTGGTGCTCGACGGCAACGGCCATCGCGGCGCCATGGGCCTCAGCGGCGAGATCGGCTGGCTGCCGATCGCCGACGGCCGCGACGGCAAGGGCCAGAAGGTCCAGCTTCTCGGCGAGATCTTCTCGCTGTTCTTCCTCTATGATTTCCTGGCTAAACACGGCATCGAAGTGAGCGTTCCCCAGGACCTGCTGACGCTCGACGCGCATGGAAGGCGGCTCGTTTCGCAATGGCTCAAGGAAATGAGCGCGCATCTGGCGGTCGCCGTCAAACATATCGCCATGATCGTCGATCCCGACGCCGTGCTCGTCGGCGGCAGGCTGCCGATCCGCATCGTCGATGAATTGCTGCGTTATGTGCACGAGCATCTCGACGCCGAGGACACCAACCTGCCGTCGCTGCATCGCGCCTCGATCGGCGAGGACGCCTCGGCGATCGGCGCGGCGGCCATGCCGATGGCGGCCGCCCTGATGCTCGCATCGGCGGATGTGGCCCAACGCACCCGCTCGCCGCTCAAATTCATGGATCGGCTGAATAGTTGAAACGGCCGCAAGGCCCGGGAGGATATGGTGAAGATCGGCTTCTATACCTCGACATTCAATGACCGCCCGCTGGAGGAAGTGGCGGATTTCGCCGCATCGGCCGGTTTCGATGCGATCGAGATCGATGTCGGCGGCCATATCAAGACACCCGACCGGGTGGCCGACGCCGTCGCGCTGGCGAGAAGCCGCGGCCTCTTCGTCTCCTCTCTCACCTATTTCGGCAACCAGCTCGATGCCGACCGCGACAGGCGCCGGGAGCTCCGGGCAAGGACGGCGGAGTTCGCCCAGGCGATCGGCGAGACCGGCGTGCCGATCTTCGTGATCTTTCCGGGCCGGGACGACAGCGCCAGCGACGAGGCCAATTATGACGATTTCGCCGACTTCGCGAACGGTCTGATCGCCGAGACGCAATCCTCCGGCCTCACGTTTGCGATCGAAAACTGGCCGGGACCGAAAGACAATTTCATCGGCACGACGCCGAAGGGATGGCAGGCGCTTTTCGCCAGAATCCCGGATCGCCGCTTCGGGCTCGAATTCGATCCCTCGCACCTCATCCGCATCGGCGTCGATCCCTATCGGGCGCTGGAGGCGGTGAAGGATCGCATCGCCATCCTGCACGCCAAGGATACGGCGATCGATCGCGAGGTCCTGCAGGCGATAGGCTATCACGGCAAGGGCTGGTGGCAATACAAGCTGCCGGGGCTCGGCCTTCTCGACTGGCCGCGTTTCCTCAGCCAGGCGCGCGCACATGGCTTCGACGGCACGCTGTCGATCGAGCATGAAGATGCCGCCTATGGCTGGCCGGGCAAGGATCTCCATGCGCGCAAGGAGGGCGAGCGCCTCGGCCTCGATTATCTCAAAAGCGTCTTGAACGGACTTTGACGGCGAATTCTGGAGGAGTTTCATGGCTCATGTTTCGGTCAACAATGCACGCAAGGATTACGGCGCCTTCAAAGCCATCAAAGGCGTGTCGGTCGATATCGGCGACGGCGAATTCGTCGTGCTGGTCGGCCCCTCCGGCTGCGGGAAATCGACGCTGCTCCGGATGATCGCCGGTCTCGAAGACATCACTTCGGGCAAGATCCAGATCGGCAAGCACATCGTCAACGAGCTGGCGCCGAAAGATCGAGACATCGCCATGGTGTTCCAGAACTACGCGCTCTATCCGCATATGACGGTCGCCAAGAACATGGGCTTCTCGCTGCGGCTGAAGCGCATGCCGAGGTCGGAGATCGACCACCGGGTCGGCAATGCCGCCAAGATCCTCGGCCTCGAAAATCTCTTGGAACGCTATCCGAAGCAGCTTTCGGGCGGCCAGCGCCAGCGCGTCGCCATGGGCCGCGCTATCGTGCGCGATCCTGCCGTCTTCCTGTTCGACGAGCCCTTGTCGAACCTCGACGCCAAGCTGCGCGTGCAGATGCGCTCCGAGATCAAGGAGCTGCACCAGCGGCTGCAGACGACCACCATCTACGTCACCCACGACCAGATCGAAGCCATGACCATGGCCGACAAGATCGTCGTGATGAAGGACGGGTTGATCGAGCAATCCGGCTCGCCGCTCGAACTTTACGACCGGCCGAGCAACCTCTTCGTCGCCGGTTTCATCGGCTCGCCGGCCATGAATTTCATCAAGGGCAGCATGACGGAGAACGGCTTCCGCACGGAGGATGGCCTGGTGCTGCCGAGCGAGCGCCGCCCGCGCGACGCGGTCATCTACGGCATCCGTCCCGAACATATCAGCCTCGACCCCGACGGCATCGAGGTGACGACCATCGTCGTGGAGCCGACCGGCTCGGAAACGCTGGTCCTCGTGCGGCTGGGAGGGCAGACGCTCACCTGCGTCTTCCGCGAGCGGATCAGGGCCGCCCCCGGCGACATACTGAAGATCGCGCCGATCCACGATGCCGTGCACCTCTTCGCCACGGACGAGCAGCGCATTACCACAGGCGAAGCGCCCTTGAGTTAAGCCCGCCGAATGCCCCCTCCCCTTCGGCCGGGCGCCGCCGGGGGCGCTTATCGGCGCCCCCGGCCCAAACTCCCCGGCCTTCCAGCCATCATGCAGCGCCGACCAAGTGCTTGAACGTGCAGCCAAAAGGTTAATATGCGTTAACCTTAAAATTCTTGGCCGGTATCGGAGAATCGCGGATAATAACGGTTACAGGGGCTTTTGATCCCGAAAATCGTTATCCGAGAGATTGCTGCCGATGAACGCTAATTTCAATGCCCTGAAGGCAGCACCACTGCATTTCGAGGATCAGATTCTCGAACATGGCGACGTGATATCGAAGAAGCTGCATCTGCTCAGCGTGCAGCGTTTTCCGCCGAATGCGAAGAAGACGCTGCGCAGCTTCTCGCTGGCGGAGGTCGCCAATTATGTCGGCGCGTCACAGAGCACGCTGAAGAAGCTGCATCTCGAAGGCAAAGGCCCCTGCCCCAAGACCTCGCCTTCCGGGCGGCGCTCCTACAGCGCCGAGCAGATGCTGGAGCTGAGGCGCTATCTCGATGCGCATGGCCGCTCCGAAAGCCGCATGTATGTGCCCCATCGCCGCGGAAACGAGAAGCTGCAGGTCATCGCCGTCGTCAACTTCAAGGGCGGCTCGGGCAAGACGACAACGGCTGCCCATCTTGCCCAGCATCTGGCGCTGACCGGCCACCGCGTGCTGGCCGTCGATCTCGATCCGCAGGCCTCGCTCTCCTCCCTGCACGGCTTCCAGCCGGAATTCGACCAGGCCTCCTCGCTCTACGAGGCGATCCGCTACGACGGCGAGAAGAAGAAGCTCTCGGAAATCATCCACCAGACCAATTTTCCTGGCCTCGATATCGTGCCGGCCAATCTCGACCTGCAGGAATACGAATACGATACGCCGCTCGCCATGGCCGACAAATCGAGCAATGACGGCAAGACCTTCTTCACCCGCATTTCGCGTGCGCTCGCCGAGGTCGACGACCGCTACGACGTCGTCGTCATCGATTGCCCGCCGCAGCTCGGCTATCTCACGCTGACGGCGCTGACGGCGGCGACCAGCGTCTTGATCACCATCCATCCGCAGATGCTCGACGTCATGTCGATGGGCCAGTTCCTGCTGATGCTCGGCGGCATCCTGAAACCGATCCGGGCGGCCGGCGCCGAGGTGAACCTCTCCTGGTACCGCTATCTCATCACCCGCTACGAACCGACCGACGTGCCGCAGGCGCAGATGGTCGGCTTCATGTCGACCATGTTCCACGAATTCATGCTGAAGAACCAGATGGTCAAATCGACGGCCATCTCGGATGCCGGCATCACCAAGCAGACCCTTTACGAGGTCGAGCGCTCCTCGATGAACCGGGGAACCTATGATCGCGCATTGGAGGCGATGGACGCCGTCAACGCGGAGATCGCCGGCCTCATTCACCAGGCATGGGGGCGGTGAACTTGTCGGCTGACAAATTCACCGTTTCCTTGAAGCAAATCAATGAAATGACCGCAACCGGAGGAAGCGATGGCACGGAAAAATCTGCTTGAGGGGCTGGCCGAAATGCCTGACGAGGGCGCCGGCGCGCCGAACTATCCGATGCGCGGGGCCGGCCGCTCGCTCGTCCGCTCGCTCGACGAGCTTGCCAAGCAGGCGGAGAAATTCCTCGAGGGTGAGGCCGTGGTCGATCTCGACCCTGAGACCGTCGAGGTCTCCTTCGTCAAGGACCGGCTCTCGGAGGACGACGAGGCGTTCCGCGCACTGGTCGAGGCAATCCGCGCACGCGGGCAGGACACGCCCATCCTGGTGCGTCCCCATGAGAAGATCGACGGACGCTATCAGGTCGTCTTCGGCCACCGGCGCCTGCGCGCCGCCCGCGAGCTCGGCCGCAATGTCCGCGCCGTCGTCAAGGCGATCGACGACCGCACCCATGTCATCGCCCAGGGCCAGGAGAATTCGGCCCGCGCAGACCTCACCTTCATCGAGCGGGCACTCTTTGCCCGGCGGCTGGAAGAGCTCGGCTACGACCGGGAGGTGATCTCGACGGCGCTCGCCGCCAATGCGGCTTCGGTCTCGAAGATGATGTCGGTGATGGAGCGTCTGCCGCAGGAGGTCGTCCAGGCGATCGGCCCGGCCCCCGGCGTCGGGCGCGAGCGCTGGGTCGAACTGTCGCTGCTCGCCGGCAAATCGGCCAACGCGGCGAATGTCGCCAAGGTCCTCGAAGGCGACAACTTTCATCAGTTACCTTCCGACAAACGTTTCGAAGCGCTCTACGCGACGCTGAACAAAAGCGCGCGGCCGGTGAAGAAGACCACCGCCGCCAGGAAGGTGACATGGCAGCCGCTTGATAAGGCGGTGCAGGCGGAAATGAGGAATGACGGCAAGGCGTTCTCGCTCTCGATGAAGGCGAAAAATGCCGGCCGCTTCGGTGAATTTCTCTCCGGCAGGCTGGATGCGCTCTATGAGCAATTCCTCGCCGAGGAGGGCAAACAAGGAGACTGAAACCGCAAAAGAAAAAGGCCCCCAAACGAACGAGTCGTGGAAGCCCTTCTCACATCCTTAAGCAAGACAGAGAATCGCATTTTCACGAATCCCCGTCAAGAGTCCTGAAGCGGCCCCCGCGTCTTTTCAGATGCGGCAATGACGCTGCAGTGTCCTCAACCCTCGCATCGTTTCGGTGAGCGGATTTCTTTTGCCTGAATAGAGGTGAAGGAAATGGAGAGTGAATCTGTGACGACGCCCTTCGGGCGGCGGCCGATGTCGCTTGCCCTGCTGCTGAAACAGCGGCGCGGCGAAGCGATGGCGGCCGGAACGACGCGCAACAAATGGAAATTGTTCCGATCGGTCTGCGAGGCGCGGGCAGGGCTCGGCGTGACCGACCGGGCGCTCACCGTGCTCGATGCGCTGCTGAGCTTCTATCCCGAGGACGATCTCTCCAGCGAAAAAGGACTGGTGGTCTTTCCCTCGAATACGCAGCTTTCGCTCCGGGCACGCGGCATGGCCGCCGCCACGCTGCGCCGGCATCTCGCCGTGCTCGTCGAAGCCGGCCTCATCTCCCGCAAGGACAGCCCGAACGGCAAGCGTTATGTGCGCCGTGGCAGGGCAGGCGGCATCGACGAGGCCTACGGCTTCAGCCTCGCCCCGCTGCTCGCGCGCGCCACCGAGATCGAAGCGACAGCCGCCGGGATCGCCGCCGACCGGCAGATGCTGCGGGCGACAAAGGAACGGCTGACGATCTGCCGGCGGGACATCGCCAAGCTCATCGCCGCAGCCGTCGAAGAAGCCGTTCCCGGCGCGTGGGAGCGGGTTTCCTGCCTGTTTCACGCACTGCTGGAGCGCATTCCGAAGGCGGCAACGCTCGAAAATCTGCCGCCGCTCCTCGAAGAGCTGGAGACGCTCCGCCTCTCCATCATCAACACATTGGAATCGCATGAGAAAATGCGAATGGCGAGCACCAGTGAATCCCAGTTTGAGCGCCACATACAGAATTCTCACCCAGAATCCCTATCTGAATCTGAACCGGGCTTGGAAACGGAGCAGGAGGAGCAGGCCGACCGAAATCATCAGCCGGGAACGAAGCCGAGCAAGGACAGCTTGGAAGCGCAAGCCGATGGCGGGGAGGGACCGCCCTTTGCCGTCCGGACGAGAGCCGGAAAACCGAAATCCTTCCCGCTCGCCATGGTTCTCCAGGCCTGCCCCGACATTGCCGATTACGGCCCGGGCGGTGCGATCGGCAGTTGGCGCGATCTCATGACGGCTGTTATCGTGGTGCGCAAGATGCTTCACGTCAGCCCCTCGGCCTATGAGCAGGCGTGCTCGGTGATGGGACCGGAAAACGCCGCCACCGTCATGGCCTGCATCCTGCAAAGGGGAGGGTGCATTACTTCCGCCGGCGGATATCTCCGGGATCTCACGCGGCGCGCCGAGCGAGGCGAGTTTGCGCTAGGTCCGATGCTGATGGCGCTGCTGCGGGCAAAAAGCTCGGCTGAGGATGATTGCAAGCGGATCAACGTTGCGTAAGAGCTTGGAGAGCCCGTTCGGCAAACCGGGGTGAGGTGAGGGCGAGTCTTCCGATCAGTTCGCTTGTGGTCAGCGTTGGTCGCCGATAGATAGGCCGCTGCCTGCATGGTTAGCGCCTTCAGTACCTTTGCCTTACTTTTCACGAGGATTTCAGTGAGAAATTCGTCAGGAGTCAAGACAACGATACCGTCGGGAAGATTGCTGAAATCGCGGATATTCGACGTCACGATAACCGCAGCTTCCGCCGCGACAGCCGCTGCAACAACATGCCGATCCTTCGGATCATTTCGCATGGTCGGCTCGATCTCTTCCCAGCCTTCCACGTTCGCTTCAGGAAACGCTTCCTGCATAGCCGTTCGCAATGTTTCCGCTCTCGACGGTTCCATGCCGTAGTCGCTGATCAAGTTGCGTGTCATCTCCTCGAGAATGCGAGGCGACCAGTGAACCCGAAAACAATCTTCCGACGCAACGCGCAGCAGCGTATCCCGCAGCAGCATGGGGAACAGGACATTGGCATCAAGAACAGCGACCAGCATATTCACCACGCAATTTCCCGATCGTCACCGCTAAGTTGGTTGCGTTTATAGCGTTTGAATGCCATGTTGCTGACATGGCCACACCCCATCGCACATCGTCCGACAAAAATCCTGCCAAAACGTCGAATGCCGTTCCGGCACCCGAGAGATCTGCTGCTGCCCGCATAGCATCTCTTTTGCGGGCGGCTTCGGAAAAGCAGCAGGGCAACGTTCAGGTCATCGACGCCGACGGCGAGCGCTTCGAAGTGCCGCATGTCTTGGCCGAGATCATCTATCAAGCGGCCGAATTTCTCGCCGAGGGGCGCCCCGTGACGGTGCTGCCCGATGAAGAGATGCTGTCGACGCAGGCTGCGGCGGATATCCTCAATGTTTCCCGGCAGTATCTGGTCCGACTGGTCGATGCGGGAGAGCTCCCGGCGGAAATGGTCGGCAGCCACCGCCGCCTGCGGGCAACGGACGTTGCGGCATTCAAGGCGGCGCGAGACGCCAGGCGGACCTCGGCGCTGGATCGGCTGACGTCGCTGAGTGAGGACGTCGATGGCTATGCACTCGGAAACAAGCCGCGCTGACGGAACATGAACGTCACGCCGCTCGACGCCCAAATCGCCCTACCGCGCAACGTTCCTCTTGCCGAGAAGGGCGGCTCGGATCTGCTCGCTCTTGCTGATAACGGGAGGGGGAACCACGACAGGCGCCGGCTCGGGCTCTTCGGCCTTGGAGGCGGTGTGCTTGAGGCTCAGGAAACGCTTCTGGGCGACCAGGCGGTCTTCCTCCGACAGCGCTTGCACCGGCTCGCCGTCGAGGTTATGGCGCATGGAATCGGGCTGGGCGCTGGCGAAATAATAGCGGCGGCAGTGGACATAGGCAGCGGTCGCGCGCCTCAGCGTCGTCACGCCGGCATCGGGCTTCAACAGCGGGCGCAGCTCGTTGAACAGGCCGACGGCGAAGGGGAGGACCGGATCGCCGGGCTTGGCCGGAAGCACGCCGACCGGCCGGATCAACATGCCGTTGATCGCGTTGGCCTTCTCCACGTCGAGCTCGGTCGCCGCAATCGGCCCGCGGCTGATCTTCCAGGGTTTGTCCATGCATCCTCCATAACGGCCGACTGTGATGGTATCTTGACGGACAGGGCCAATAACGCCGCGGCCCGCACATTGCTAGCCCGCGGCACGCTTCCATTTCCGGGCGGATATAGGTTCGGCCTCATCGGTCTTCCATTCCCATATAATCGTTTTTATCGCGGAATGTGCATTGACCTCCGGCATCGATTACACTTCTTATCCGCGCCCAAGAAGAATGACCGGCTGCGGGGAGGATATATGCGGGTTTTCTCGAGCATTGAAGAGCTGCGCCACACGCTCGATGCGCTGAAGCGGCAGGGGCGCACCGTCGGGCTCGTGCCGACCATGGGCTATCTCCATGCCGGCCATATGCAGCTCGTCACGCGCGCCCGGGCCGAAAACGACATCGTCGTCGTCTCGATCTTCGTCAATCCGCTGCAGTTCGGCCCGGCCGAAGACCTTGGCAAATATCCGCGCGATCTCGAGCGCGACGGCGCCATGCTGAAGCAGGCCGGCGTCAACTTCCTCTTCGCGCCCGGCGTCGAGGACATGTATCCGCGCCCGATGAAGACGGTGGTCGACGTTCCCGATCTCGGCCGCGAGCTCGAAGGCGCGGTCCGGCCCGGCCATTTCGCCGGTGTCGCCACCGTCGTTTCCAAGCTCTTCAACATCGTCCAGCCGCAGACCGCCTATTTCGGCGAGAAGGATTACCAGCAGGTCGTCATCATCAAGCGCATGGTGGAGGATCTCGCCGTGCCGGTGCGGGTGATCGCGGTGCCGACGGTGCGCGACAGTGACGGCTTGGCCCTGTCGTCGCGCAATGTCTATCTTAGCGCCGACGAACGGCGTGCGGCGGTGATCGTCCCTCAGACGCTGGATGAGGCCGAGCGCCTGGTCGCCGAAGGCCTCACCGATGCCGGGGAGCTCGAGAAAAAGCTCACCGCCTTCATCGGCCGCGAGCCCCTGGCGAAGGCTGAAGTCGTTGCCATCAGGGATGCCTCGACGCTCGCGCCGGTCGCTTCGATCGAAGACCCCGTCGTCGCGGCGCTCTTCGTCAGCATCGGCACGACGCGGCTACTCGACAACAGAGTGATCCGCAGCCGCGTGCCGGGAGACAATAAGATCGTCCGGGACAATCGCATGACCGGCCAGCCGGGAAAGGGAGTGACGAAATGAGCGCCACCGGAACCCAGAAGCGCCTGACGCCTGTGGGCATCGCAGCCATGAAGGGCGGCAAGCCGATCGTCTGCCTCACAGCCTATACGACGCCGATGGCCCGCCTTCTCGACGAGCATTGCGACCTGCTGCTGGTCGGGGATTCGCTCGGCATGGTGCTCTACGGCATGGAGACCACGATCGGCGTGACGCTCGACATGATGATCGCCCATGGCGAGGCGGTGATGCGCGGCGTCGCCAACGCCTGCGTCGTCGTCGACATGCCCTTCGGCAGCTACCAGGAATCCAAGGAGATCGCCTTCCGCAACGCCGTGCGCATCATGCAGGAAACCGGCTGCGACGCCGTCAAGCTGGAAGGCGGCGAGGAAATGGCCGAGACCATCGCTTTCCTCACCAAGCGGGGCATTCCCGTGCTCGGCCATATCGGCCTGATGCCGCAGCTCGTCCACACCGCCGGCGGCTATCGCTCCGTCGGCCATTCCGAACACGAGACCTCGAAGATCCGCCGCGACGCCCATGCGATCGGCGGCTCGGGCGCCTTCGCCGTCGTCGTCGAGGGCACGGTCGAGCCGCTCGCCCGCGAGGTGAGCGCAGGCATTCACATCCCCACCATCGGCATCGGCGCCTCTTCGGCCTGCGATGGCCAGATCCTGGTCTCGGACGACATTCTCGGCCTCTTCAACGATTTCAAGCCGCGTTTCGTCAAGCGCTACGACGAACTCGGCAAGCGGGTCGCGGACGCCGCCGCCGCCTATGCCGACGAGGTGCGCTCGCGAAAATTCCCGGCTGCCGAACACACGTTCAAGCGCCGCTCGTAAGGCGAGGACGATCGCGCTTCACATGCGCGAGATATCCACAATGAGACCCGGCTGTCCGATTCGCGTTGGAAAATTTCCCCTGCCGCTCGCAGGCGGCAGCGCGTTTCCCTGTCGTTAAGGTTGCCGCCATAGCGCTGTTCGAAACCAAAGAGAGATCTTGATTTCGAGCCGATGCCCATGTCCCCTCGCTTGCCCCTGCTTTCCCGCCTGATCGAAAATCGCGACGGCGCTGTCGCCATCATCGTCATCCTGGCCGCCGTGCCCATGCTTCTCGCGGTCGGCGCATCGATCGATTACATCAGGGCCTATAACAGCAGGACGGAGCTGCAATCGGCCGCGGACTCGGCGGTGCTCGCGGCGGCCGCGAAATACACATCCGGCATGCCGGAGGCGAAGATCGCCAAGACCATCGACGCCTTCCTCTCGGCCAACGGCGAGTTCGAAACCGCCGTCGCCGGCAAGCCCGAGGTGGCAAGCGACGAGTCGGAACTCTGTCTCGACGTCACGGACGCCGTGCCCACCACCTTCATGAAACTCGCCAATATCCAGTCCGTCCCGATCGGCATCCGCTCCTGCGCGGCCCTGCCGGGGGTGAAGCAGCTGGAGATCGCGCTCGTTCTCGACGTGTCGAGCTCGATGATCGAGGAGAACCGCTTCACGCCGATGCAGACCGCGGTCGCCGGCTTTCTCCAGGCCTTCTCGTCCAATTCGTCGCTGGTCGACAAGACCAAGATCTCGATCGTGCCCTTTTCCAGCCGCGTCAATTTCGGCCTCGCCAACACCGGCTGGCTCAAATCCTATAATGGCGCGGCCGCCGTTCCCAAACGCTGGACCGATCCCCAATCCGTCTATAGCTCCAGCTACAAGCTCTCCTACTGGATCGACGGCGTCACGCCCGTCATGTCCACCACCAAGAATTATTACTGGATGGGCTGCATCGAGCCGCGCGCCGATGTCGAGGTCCGCGATGACGGCGCGATCGGCGATTACGGCATGAGCGACGCATCGCCCGACACCGCCGCCTTCGTCGCCATGGACGCCAATCCGAAATCGGGAACGAGCTTCTGCCCGCCCCCGGTCACGCCGCTGACCGGCGACTTCGCCTATCTGAAAAAGGCCGTCGCCAATCTGACCTCCGAAGGCTCCACCCGGCTCGACGCGGGCGTGGTCGCCGGATGGTACACGCTGTCGCCGAAATGGCAGGGTGTGTGGGGAGACCAATCCTCGCCCGCGCCGGTCTCCGATTCCGTGCACAAGGTGATGGTGTTCATGACCGATGGCGAAATGAACACGAAATATAACCCGAACGACAAGTTCGACTGGATCTGCTCGCAAACCCAATCCTCGGCCTGCAACACCTTCGCCACCTCGGCGATGCTGACCGCATGCACGGCGATCAAGAAGAGCGGCATCGAAATCTATACGCTTTCCTACAGCGCCGATGCCGACGTGGTGAACATCCGCAACTGCGCCACCAACACCGCACATTTCTTCACCGCATCGCCGGCCACCATCAAGACGGTCTACGAAACGATCGCGGCGGCCATTCGCGGGGATACGTTGCGGCTGACGCAGTAATTGCCGAGGCGGCTCGTTGCGGCCCAAGACCCCGCCCCAACCCCTCCCCACAAGGGGGAGGGGCTTAACCTGCGGCCCCGGTGGAGACCAGACGGAGAGGCCTTATTCGCTGCGACCGTTCAGCCGATTGGTATGGTGGAGGCTACGTGAAACGGTGCGGCATGTTAGTCCCTCCCCCTTGTGGGGAGGGGTTGGGGAGGGGTCTTGGGCACCAACCGCGCAGCCATCATCCCTCATCCACCGGCATACTGCTCCCGCATCGCCTCCGCCGAACGGCGCACCGCCTCGGCGACCTCCTGCAGCTGCTTGGCCAGCGGCGTGGAATTGCGCCAGACCATGCCGATCGTTCGCGAGGGCTGCGGCGACGGGAAGCGGGAGATCGAGACATGGGCCGAGCGCGTTTCGACGGGAACGGCCATTTCCGGGATCAAAGTGACGCCGATGCCGGCGCCGACCATCTGGACGAGGGTGGAGAGCGAGCTGCCTTCCATGATCTCACGCGGGCGGGCGGGCCCGACCTTGCAGAAGGACAGGGCCTGATCGCGAAAGCAGTGGCCCTCTTCGAGCAGCAGCAGCCGCATTTCGCGCAGCGCCTCGCGCTCGGGCACCGGCTTGCCGCCGTCCTCGTGCCGCCGGACCAGCACGAACTCCTCCTTGAAGAGTTCCAGTTCGGTCAGCGAAGGCTCCGACACCGGCAGCGCGACGATCGCCATGTCGAGCTGGCCCTGCGCCAGTTCCTGGACCAGCTTGCCCGTCTGCGTCTCGCGCACCTCGATCTGAATCCCCGCGAAGCTTTTGTTGAGATCGTTTATAATCGCCGGCAGCAGATAGGGCGCGATCGTCGGGATGATGCCGATGCGCAGGCGCGTCAGGAAACTGTCGCGCGAGGCGCGGGCAAACTCGCCGAGTTCATCGACGGCGCGCAGGATATCGCGGACGCGCAGCGCAAAGGTCTGGCCGAAGGGGGTGAGCTTCACCTCGCGGGCGCTGCGCTCGAAGAGCTCGCTGCCCAACTCCTGCTCAAGTTCTTTGATCTGCATGGAGAGCGCCGGTTGGGAGATGGCGCAGGCATCGGCGGCACGGCGAAATCGGCCGTCCCTCGCCAAAGCTTCAAAATAACGCAGCTGTTTCAGGGTAAGATTTTTCATAAGCCCAGCTTATCGCAGCAATCAGTAAATCCAACTTAAAATTATTGAACGCTTCCGATATGAAGACTGCAAGGGAGAGAGTGGGGCGCCAGCTCGGCTCATCTTTTTGAACCGCCGACAGATCAAGCAATGAAGGAGACGATCATGGACAACCCCACTGACACCGCAGGCAAATGTCCTGTGGCCCATGGCAACACGCCGCGCGGCCATTCCAACCGCGACTGGTGGCCGAACCAGCTGAACGTGCAGATTCTTCATCATAATTCCGGCCGCGCCGATCCGATGGGCAAGGATTTCGACTATGCCGAGGAGTTCAGGAAGCTCGATCTCGACGCGCTGAAGAAGGATCTCACCGCGCTGATGACCGATTCGCAGGAGTGGTGGCCGGCCGACTTCGGCCATTACGGCGGCCTCTTCATCCGTATGGCCTGGCACAGCGCCGGCACCTACCGCATCACCGACGGGCGCGGCGGCGCCGGCCAGGGCCAGCAGCGTTTCGCGCCGCTGAACAGCTGGCCTGACAATGCCAACCTCGACAAGGCCCGCCGCCTGCTCTGGCCGATCAAGCAGAAATACGGCAACAGCATCTCCTGGGCCGACCTGCTGATCCTCACCGGCAACGTCGCGCTCGAATCCATGGGCTTCAAGACCTTCGGCTTCGCCGGCGGCCGCGCCGACGTCTGGGAGCCGGAAGAGCTCTACTGGGGTCCTGAAGGCACCTGGCTCGGCGACGAGCGCTACAGCGGCGAACGCCAGCTCGCCGAGCCGCTCGGCGCCGTGCAGATGGGCCTCATCTACGTCAACCCGGAGGGCCCGGGCGGCAATTCCGATCCGCTCGCTTCGGCGCGCGACATCCGCGAAACCTTCGCCCGGATGGCGATGAACGACGAAGAAACCGTGGCGCTGATCGCCGGCGGCCATACCTTCGGCAAGACCCATGGCGCGGGCGACCCGTCGCTGATCGGCGCCGAGCCGGAAGGCGGCGCGATCGAGGACCAGGGCCTCGGCTGGAAGAGCTCGTTCGGCACCGGCGTCGGCAAGGACGCGATCACCGCCGGCCTCGAAGTCACCTGGTCGCAGACGCCGACCAAGTGGAGCAACTACTTTTTCGAAAACCTGTTCGCCTACGAATGGGAGCTGACGAAGAGCCCGGCCGGCGCGAAGCAGTGGCAGGCCAAGAACGCCGAAGCCTCCATTCCGGACGCTTACGACGCCGGCAAGAAGCATCTGCCGACCATGCTGACGAGCGACCTCGCGCTGCGCTTCGATCCGATCTACGAAAAGATCTCGCGCCGTTTCCTCGAAAATCCGGCCGAGTTCGCCGACGCTTTCGCCCGTGCCTGGTTCAAACTGACCCACCGCGACATGGGACCGAAGGTGCGCTACCTCGGCCCCGAGGTTCCGGCCGAAGACCTGATCTGGCAGGACGTGATCCCGGCCGTCGACCATCCCCTCGTCGACGACAAGGACATTGCCGAGCTGAAGGCCAGGGTTCTCGCCACCGGCCTCAGCGTCCAGGAACTGGTGTCGACCGCCTGGGCGTCTGCCTCGACCTTCCGCGGCTCCGACAAGCGCGGCGGCGCCAATGGCGCACGCATCCGCCTTGCCCCGCAGAAGGACTGGGAGGCCAATCAGCCGGCCCAGCTCGCCAAGGTGCTCGGCGTCCTCGAAGGCCTCCAGAAGGACTTCAACGCCGCCCAGACCGGCGGCAAGAAGATCTCGCTCGCCGACCTGATCGTTCTCGCCGGCGCTGCCGGCGTCGAGAAGGCAGCGGCCGCCGGCGGCACCACCGTCAGCGTGCCCTTCACGCCGGGCCGCATGGATGCTTCCGAAGCCCAGACGGATGCGCATTCCTTCGCAGCGCTCGAGCCGCGCATCGACGGCTTCCGCAACTATGTGAACGGCAAGCGCCTGCAGTTCATGAAGCCGGAAGAAGCGCTCGTCGACCGCGCCCAGCTGCTGACCCTGACCGGACCCGAGATGACCGTCCTCGTCGGCGGCCTGCGCGTCCTCAAGGCCGGCCAGCCGGAACACGGCGTCTTCACCGCCCGTCCCGAGACACTGACGAACGACTTCTTCGTCAACCTGCTCGACATGGCCACGCAGTGGGTTCCCGCCGCCGGCAAGGACGGCGTCTATGAAGGCCGCGACCGCAAGACGGGTGCCGCCAAGTGGACCGGCACCCGCGTCGACCTGATCTTCGGCTCGCACTCGCAACTGCGCGCCTTCGCCGAAGTCTACGGCCAGGCCGACGCCAAGGAGAAGTTCGTCAAGGACTTCGTCGCCGCCTGGAACAAGGTCATGAACGCCGACAGATTCGATCTCGTCTGATCGGTTCAGCGAGTTTTGCCCGGGCGCGGTTTCGGCCGCGCCCGGGTTTTTTATGGAATGCCTGTCTTTTCGAAGCACCACCTCAATAACCAGCTTACGAGTGACTGGTGAGGTGTGTGGGGTTGGCCTCCGGTCACTTTTCCGCAGCCGTTTCATTTTTACTCGGCGTCGTCCTCGGCCTTGTGCCGAGGATCTGCTGCCCTATCGACCGGAGGCAGATACTCGGGACAAGCCCGAGTATGACGGAAGAGGAGGCAGCCATCTCTCCCGCGCCAAAGCGTCCCGACGCTACCGCCCAACCATCTAGTCCTCAACGCGTGTTATTCTTAAATGGGCAGGCACTACCTCTCCTCCCTCATCCCTGTGCTCGTCACAGGGATCCAGCGCGCCCAAGTCCTTGGGCGCGGGAGACTTCCTTGCCTTCAGGAGAGTCATTCACCGCGCGGACGCGCGGTGGCTGGATTCCTGTGACGAGCACAGGAATGACGGAGGAAAGGTGGTGCTTCCGACCTCAATAACCAGCTTACGAGTGACTGGTGAGGTGTGTGGGGTTGGCCTCCGGTCACTTTTCCGCAGCCGTTTCATTTTTACTCGGCGTCGTCCTCGGCCTTGTGCCGAGGATCTGCTGCCCTATCCACCGGAGGCAGATACTCGGGACAAGCCCGAGCATGACGGACGAGAGGTCTGCCATTCTCTCCCGCGCCGAAGCTCCCGGCGCTCCACCGCCCAATCGCCCAGACCATCCCCGCCACGCCGCGAACTTCTAGCCATGGCGGACCTCGCATGCGATAGAAGATCGACACATTTGGAGGAGTGGATATGAACGGTTTGCAAGGTAAAGTCGCGGCCATCACCGGAGCTGCCTCGGGCATTGGATTGGCGACGACCGAGGCGGTCATTGCGGCGGGCGGTACGGTCGTGATGATAGATCGGGACGAGGCGGCGCTGACTGCGGCCTGCGGCAGGCTGGGCGAGAAGGCGATCGCGCTGCCGCTCGACCTTCTCAACCCCGAGGATTGCGCCGGCCTGCTCGACAGCATTCTCTCGAAGGTCGGTCAGCTCGACATCTTCCACGCCAATGCCGGCACCTATATCGGCGGGGATCTGGTGGAAGCAAACCTCGACGCGATCGACCGCATGCTCAATCTGAACGTCAACGTGGTCATCAAGAACGTCCGCACGGTCATGCCCCACATGATCGAGAGAGGGACGGGAGACATCATCGTCACCAGTTCGGTCGCCGGCCAAGCCGCGGTTCCATGGGAGCCGGTCTATTCGCCTTCGAAATGGGCGATGCATTGCTTCGTCCAGACCATGCGGCGGCAGCTCCTGAAGAACGGCATCCGCGTCGGATCCGTCTCGCCAGGCCCGGTCAGCAGCGCGCTGCTGAAAGACTGGCCGGAGGAGAACCTGCGCAAGGCAAAAGAGGCGGGCGCGCTGATCGAACCGCGCGATGTCGCGGAAGCCGTGCTCTTCATGCTGACCCGGCCGCGCAACGTGACGATCCGCGACGTGGTGATCCTGCCGAGTTCCTTCGACATCTGACACGAGGAGCTGCCGGGGCTACCGTCAGACCGTCCAATCCTCGACGCGCAGGCCATCCACGCGCCGGAACTCGCCGAGATTGTTCGTGATGAGAACGAGATCCCGTGTCTTCGCCTGCGCGGCGATCAGCACGTCATAGGGACCGATCGGCGTTCCCTTTGCCGCCAATGCCGCGCGGATCTCTCCTGATGCCAGCGCATCCTCACGCTCGAAACCGACCGCCGGGAAATCCGTCATGAACAGGCGCAGGGTTTCGAGATTGTAGGAGATTTTCGCGCTCTTATAGGCGCCGTAATAGAGTTCATGCATGACGATGGTGGAAAGCCCGATCGACCCTTCGTCGCTGTCGATCACGCGCGTCAGCAATGCGTCGGATTTCCTGCCGATCAGCGCGATCACCGCATTGGTGTCGAGAAGATGCGTGATCACTTGAAGAGGTCCTGAAGATCCGGCCTCTCCTGATCCTCCGGCTGCTCGCGTCCTTGCGCCAGAAAATCGTCGCTCAGGCCGCGTTCGAGGGCGCTCCTCAGGGACGCCCAGCGCATGCCGGGATCGGCGCGCGGCCG
Source organism: Rhizobium sp. R339 (assembly GCF_002211395.1). Taxonomy (NCBI): domain Bacteria; kingdom Pseudomonadati; phylum Pseudomonadota; class Alphaproteobacteria; order Hyphomicrobiales; family Rhizobiaceae; genus Rhizobium; species Rhizobium sp. R339. The sequence goes on along the minus strand of NZ_LOKV01000012.1, from coordinate 738,192 downwards.
CAGAATGACCGCATCGCCTTCGCGCGTCACCTCCACCTGGTCGACGTCGAAGCGGAATTCCTTCGGCAGCCGCACGGCCTGCGAATTGCCGGATTGAAACACGCGCGCATATTGGGGCATGGGAAGCCTCCGCGATTTTCGTATATATTCTTATGTATATACGCACTCGGCGATGTTCGCGCAAGCTAGCGCGGCACGACACCGAAAGGGGAAAGCGACAGCAGATCGGGATCCTTCGTCGCCGTCGCCTTCGCCACTTCGGCATGGCCCATGCTGTAGCCGTAGGAGAGGACGCGGACGCCGTCGATCATGAAGAACTGCGCCTGATCGAGGCCAGGCCGCAGCGTGCCCGTCACGGTGACGGTCTCATAGATTTTTTCGAGGTGCAGCGGCTCCTGCGGAACGACGCGAACCAGCTGGTTGGGCGGCGGCGTGGGCATGTGGCTGCAGGCCCCGGCCCAGGGCACCAGCAGGAATTCATAGACGAGATCGCCGTCCTGATCGGTCGGCAGCACGAAGCCGGTCAGTTCGACCGGATGGCCCTCGTCGCGCCAGACCAGGGTTTCGCCCTGCGGGCCGCTGACCGCTTTTGGCGACAGCGGAACTGTCGCCCTCGCCTGATCGGCCGGCCGCAAGGCGCTCCAGAAAATCGGCTGCGCCGCAGCGAGAGCGCCGGATAGCGGCCATGCCGAGCCGAGCGCGAGCACCGTAAACATCAGGAATCCGTGCTTCATCATCGCATCTCCCGGGCCGGCCGCTTCGACGGCCTTGCCGCTGCCCGGGGATGCTACCCGATCCCGCCCGGCCGTCAAAGCTCCCGGGTGTCGCATCCAACTTATCATCTTCGGCCTTGTGCCGAGGATCTGCCGCATCTCAACCCTAGCATGATGCTCAGGGCACAAGCCCGAGCATGACGAACGGGACGTTGGCAGGCATCAGCACCAATCAAGAGATCCCGTGTGGGGTGGACACGGGATCTCCCTGCCGGATCGGTCGGACCTTTACTTCTCCGGCATCATCGAGGAGTGGTGGGAGGTGATCAGCCAGTTCCCGTCCTTGAATTCATAGGTGTAGGTGTAGCGGGCGGGCACCTTCGAGCCGTCCTTCATGGTGAAGGTGTAGGTGCCGGTGTCGACCGCCCAGTTGCAGCCGGTCTTGATGGTGCGGCTGTCGATGTGGCCCTTGGGGCCCTTTTCCAGGAAGTGCTTGAAATAGTCGATCCGCTCTTCCTGGGTGAGGCGCGGCTTGTTTGCCAGCGTCGCCAGCAGCACGGAATCTGCGCTGTAGTTCTTTGCGACTTCCTCGGGATTGAGCGTCGCCAGCGAGGCGTTCCAGCGGTCGAAGAGCTTGGCGACCTGTTCTTCGCTCACCGGCGCGCAGGTCGCCGTTTCGGCCGCGCTGGCCGACTGGACCTGGACGAAACCGATGACAAGGGCGGCAGCAATGATCGTACGCATGTTTGAGTTCCTTTGTGGCGGTCCCGGGCGACATCGCATCGGTCAACCGCATGACCGATAGTTAAGCGCCGGCGCACCGCAGCCCCATCTGCCGGGTGGCTTCGATCCGATCTGCCGAACGGCATAGATGACATTCCCGCCGGAATGACTATCGTGCCCGCGTCATTGATTTCAGGAACAGCCCCCGCTGGGCATGGAGCATACCATAGATACGACGCATTCGCTCGATGTGGCGGAGATGAGAGCGCTTTACCGGGCGGCGGAAGCGCGGGCGGCGCGGCTGCGCTTCATCATCGAGACGCGCAACCTGCTCGATGCTGAGGCCTTCGAAACGGCGGCACCCGAGGTTCTGTCGCGGCTTGCCGATTTCGCGGGTGCCGCGCTTGCGACGCTCAGCTTTCCGGCACCACAGGGAGAGACGCGCACGCAGCTGACGATCGGCCGGCCGACCGGCAATGACGCGATCCTCTTTGCATCAGAGGAAGACGCCGCTCTTTGCCTGACGCTGACCGGTGCAAAGGCACGCGCCCTCGATGCCGACGACCGGCAGACGCTGGAGGTGGTCGCGGGCCAGCTCGCCGATGCCTGCAATCTCGAACGCCAGGCGGCGGAAAAGCAGGCGCTGCTCGGCGATCTCGAACGCCAGCGCAGCGAACTCGCGGCGCTTGTCGCGCAGCTGATCCAGGCGCAGGAGCAGGAGCGGCAGCGTGTGGCGCTCGATCTGCATGACGGCGCAGCACAGCTTGCCGCCGGGCTCAGCTACCGCCTGCAGGATCTCGCCGCCCGCATCGGCGAGGCGCATGCGCTGAAGCCTGACATCGATCAGCTCGCGGCATTGGCCCGCCGCTCGGTCGCCGATCTGCGCGCCGCCATCGCCGATCTTCGCCCGCCCGAACTCGACGATCTCGGCGTCGCCGCCGCACTCCGCACCCGTCTCGACGCGATCGACGGCATGGAGGTGATCGCCGATCTCGATGCCGGGGCCGACCGCTGGCCTGCCTCGACCGGGATCATCTTCTACCGCGTCGCCCAGGAGGCGATCACCAATGTGGTCAAGCACGCCGAGGCGAGCCGGCTCGTCGTACGCCTTTTCGAAGACGGCGCGGGCCAGGCCCATCTCGAAGTGATCGATAACGGCAAGGGCATCGGCGAGGCACGCCATCCCGAAGTTCAGGGCAGGGGCGCCCGGCTCGGCATCGCCGGCATGCGCGAGCGCCTGGCGCTGCTCGGCGGGCGTTTCGAGATCGGCGCCGGCGCCTCCGGCGGCACGCATGTCCGCGCCGCGGCACCGCTGACGCAGGAGACGGCGGGATGACCGCATCCATTCTCGTCGCCGACGATCACGACATCGCCCGCGCCGGCCTGATCGCCATGATCGGCGGCCACGACGATTTCCATGTCGCCCTGGATGTGCGCGACGGCGCGGAAGCCGTGGAGGCCGCGGCCCTGCACAAACCGGATCTGGCGCTGCTCGATATCCGCATGCCCCGCATGGACGGCCTTGCCGCGACGCGGGAAATCCGGCGCGTCTCGCCCGGCACCCGCGTCATGATCATCACCATGCATGACAGCCTCGATTATCTGGAGGCGGCGATCGAAGCCGGCGCCACCGGCTATCTGCTGAAGGATGCGAGCCGCGACGACATTCTGCGCACCATCCGCCGCGTGCTTTCGGGCGATGCCTTCTTCGACGGGCCGCTGGTCGCAAGGCTGCTGAAGCGCGCCGCCACCAGGCCGCAGACCAATGCCAGCGCCTTGGAGACGCTGACGGTGCGCGAGCGCGAGGTGCTGACCAAGGTGGCCGAGGGCCTGACCAACAAGGAGATCGGCCGGGCGCTGAAGATCTCGCCCGGCACCGTCAAGATCCATGTCGAGCGCATCATCGCCAAGCTCGGCGCCGGCGACCGCACGCAGGCCGCCGTCATGGCGGTGCGCGGCGGGCTGGTGCAGACGGCGAGGGAAGAGCCATGATGCCGCGCTTCGCCGACCTGCCGCTCAGGGCAAAGGGCATCGTCATCATCATGGTGCCGCTGGCGCTGCTCCTGGCCGCGCTCGCCTCGGTCTTCGTCGCCGACCGGCAGAGCCGCATTGCCGAGGATCAGGTGCGCGTCACGCTGGAGATCCAGTCCGGCATTCAGGAGCTGCATGCCCTGATCGCCGAAGCGGCGACGGCCATGCGCGGCTATCTGCTGACCGGCAGGGCCGATTTTCTCGATCCCTTCAACCGGGCGGAGGACAGGCTGCCCGTCGTGCTCGACGAGGTCGGCCGGCGCTTGCGCGACGAGGAGCAGAAGGCCCGCCTCGAGCGCATCCGCGCCCTGGTCGATGCCAAGGTCGACCGTCTGCAGCTCCTGAAACAGGCCGACATCTTGCGCGCCGGCGGGCGCGAGGATCTGGCCGCCAAGCTCATCGAGGGCAAGCAGGTGCTCGATGTGCTGCGGCAGGAAATCGACGCGATGAACCGGCGCGAGGCCGATCTCCTCAACGCCCGGACGCAGGCCGCCGACCGGGTCCGCACCCTATCGCGCAGCCTGATGATATCAGCCGGTTTTCTCGGCTTTGCCGGAGCGCTCGTCGCCGTCTTCCTGTTTTCGGCCAGCATCGTGCGCCGCGTGCATGCGCTCAAAGCCGAGGCGCACCGCCTCTCGCAGGGCGAGGTCGTGAGATCGGCCGATCCCTTCCGCGATGAGCTCGGCAATCTCGGACAGGCGCTGGCGGATGCCAGCGTGCTTCTGAAAAAGCGCGAGGCCGATCTGACCGAAAGCGAGGAGCGCTTCCGCCAGCTGGTCGAGGGCGTCAGCGATTACGGCATCTTCGGGCTCGATCCGGATGGTCAGGTGGTGAGCTGGAACGCCGGTGCCGCGCGGATCACCGGCTACCAGACCGAAGAGATCGTCGGCCAACATTTCTCCCGCTTCTATCCCGCCCAGACCAGGGAGACATTTCCGGGAGAAGAGCTTTCCAAGGCAGCCCTGCACGGCCGCGCCGAAGCGGAGGGCTGGCGCCTGCGCAAGGACGGCTCGCGCTTCTGGTCGCATGTCGTCGTCACCGCCCTTCACGACGAGACGGGGCGGCTGCGCGGCTTTTCCAAGATCACCCGCGACATCACCGAGCGCAAGCAATTCGAAGAAGCGCTGCTTGCCGCCCGCGAGGATGCGGTGCGCGCCAGCAACGCCAAGAGCGAATTCCTGTCGCGCATGAGCCATGAGCTGCGCACGCCGCTGAATTCCGTTCTCGGTTTCGCGCAGCTTCTGGAAATGGACGTCGACGACCCCGAATCCCGGGACAGCGTCGCGCAGATATTGCGGGCCGGCCGGCATCTGCTGAGCCTGATCGACGAAGTGCTCGACATGGCGCGGATCGAGGCCGGGCGCATGGATCTCGCTGTCGAGCCGCAGCCAGTCGCCGAGGTGATCGAGGAAGCCGTGGCACTCGCAAGGCCGCTCTGCGGCAAGCAGCAGATCCGCATCGAAGTCACCGAGGCCGAACCGGATCTGACGGTGCTCGCCGACCGCCGGCGTCTGCTCCAGGTGTTTCTCAACCTGCTTTCCAATGCGGTGAAATATAATCGCCCGCGGGGCAGCGTCACCGTCAGCCACCGGGTGCTCGACGACCGCATCCGCATCGAGGTCAACGATACCGGCCCCGGCATTCCGGCCGAGCGCGTCGCGCGCCTCTTCACCCCCTTCGACCGGCTGGGCGCCGAGCGCACCAGCCGGGAGGGAACCGGCTTGGGGCTTGCGCTCTCCAAACATCTGATCGACGCCATGGGCGGCACGCTCGCCTTCAGCAACCGGGAGGGCGGCGCAACGTTCCACGTCGATCTGCCGAGTGTGCCTGCGGCGACGCGGAGCGCCGAGGCGCGAGATGTCGCGGTGCCGTAGGCACCGCCAGGCTGCGGACAAACCACTGCAAAACCCGCGACGTCATCCTCGGCCTTGTGCCGAGGATCTACGCCGGCCCAATTAAGGCACTGAAAATAAATGTTTTCCTGTCGAACAATTGTCGTGGTTAGATGCTCAGCACAAGGCCGAGCATGACGGAGGAGACTTTGTCAACAAACTGAAGCCATCGCCTTCGGCCGCCTCGCTTGCTATCAGTGCGGCATCGCTTTCGACGAAGTTGGGGCCATGACAGATACCACCGATATCCTGCGCGCCTCGACGATCCTGATCGTCGATGACGAGCCCGCCAATGTTTCGCTGCTGGAGCGCATCCTGAAGCGCGAGGGGTTTACGGCGCTGATCAGCACGACCGAGCCGCGCGAGGCGCTGCGGCTCTTCCGCGAGCATCCCGTCGATCTCGTGCTGCTCGACCTGATGATGCCGGATCTCGACGGCTTCGCGCTGCTGGAGACTTTCGCAAGGCTCATCCCCGATGACAGCTATCTGCCGATCCTGGTGCTGACCGCCGATGCGACGCTGCCGACGCGCCGGCGTGCGCTTTCGCTCGGCGCGAAGGATTTCCTGACCAAGCCCTTCGATGCGATCGAGGCGGTGCTGCGCATCTTCAACCTGCTCGAAACCCGCATCCTGACGCTGGAACTCGCCAGGCACGGGCTGGCGACGCCGAGATCGGAACGTCCGAGGATCGATTGACCGCCCCGAAAGCGCCGCGATCTCAGGTCAGGGATTGACCCAGCGGCAAGAGGAGAGGGCGCCGGCTTCGTCATAAGAGAACAATGCCCTGCGATTGTCCTGCTGGCGCAGCTGGAACCAATCCAGCGTGCCGGCCCGAAAGATCAGCAGGCCGAAGCGCGCCTTTCCCTCGGCCTCATCCGCGGGCTCTGCCGTGTCGATCGTTTCGAAGGCGCGCTCGTCCCCGGGCGGGCCGCCGGCATAGGTCATCCGCGTCCGCGCGGGCAGCCTGTCCCATGCGGCTTCGGCCGCTCCGCTTCCCGGCCCATGAAGCTCGACCTCTCCCTGTAGCCGAAGCTGCAGCCGGCTTTCGGCGCTGAAGCCGAGGACCGTGACGTGGGGATTAGCTGAAAGTTCCGGCCATTTGCGGCTGCGTATATCCGTATGAAATTCGAGACGCCGCGCCGCTCTGTCGGCCGCACGCAGCACGACCATGCGTGCCTGCGGCCTCATCTCGGCATCGACGGAGCAGAGGTTGAGATAGCGGAAACCCGACTGCGGATCTGCCGCAGCCGTTTCGAGCTCCGCCCATGCCGCGGCGTCGATATCGGTCAGATCCACCGGCAGGCTCCGCTCAGACCGAACGGGCGATGCCGCCGTCGACGCGGATGTTCTGGCCGGTGATGTAGCCCGCACCTTCCGACAGGAGGAAGGCGATGGTCGCCGCGATTTCCTCGCTGGTGCCGTAGCGGCGCATCGGAACGCTGTCGCGCCGCTCCTCGGTGGCGGGCAGGCTGTCGATCCAGCCGGGCAGGACGTTGTTCAGGCGGATGTTCTTGGCCGCATAGGTGTCCGCGAAGATCTTGGTGAAGCTCGCCAGGCCCGCGCGGAAGACGGCCGAGGTCGGGAACATCGGCGAGGGTTCGAACGCCCATGCCGTCGAGATATTGACGATGGCGCCGCCGCCTTGCGCTTCCATGATCGGCGCCACCAGCCGGATCGGGCGCACCGCGCTCAGGAAATAGACTTCCATGCCCCGGTGCCAGTCCTCGTCCGAGATGTCGAGGATCGGCGCGCGCGGGCCGTGGCCGGCGGAATTGACCAGCGCGTCGATGCGCCCCCATCGCTCCATCGAGAGATCGACGAGCCGCTTCACGTCCTCGTTGGACTGGTTGGAGCCGGTAACGCCGACGCCGCCGAGTTCCTTCGCCAGCGCCTCGCCCTTGCCGGAGGAGGAGAGCACGGCGACGCGGTAGCCGTCCGCAGCCAGTTTACGCGCGGCTGCGGCGCCCATGCCGGATCCGCCTGCAGTGATGAGAGCGACTTTTCCTTCAGACATTGAAACCTCCGCCAGCTGAATTTGCGCAGCATTATGCCAGATATGCTGCCTGCTTTCGCGCGAGAAAGAAACATGCGAGACTGTAGAAAATCTACTGGATAGGCCGATGATCCAATCCCGCCGCGCGCTGCCGCCGTTGAATGCCCTGCGCGCCTTCGAGGCTTCGGGCCGCAGGCTGAATTTCCGCGCCGCCGCAGAGGAACTCGGCGTCACCCAGGGAGCGATCGCCCAGCAGGTCCGCGCGCTGGAAGATCAGCTTGGCCTCATGCTGTTCCAGCGCCAGCCCCGCGGCCTTGCGCTGACCGCACAGGGTGCCGCCTATCTCTCCGACGTCACCCGCGCCTTCGATATGCTTGGCGAGGCGACCGGACGGCTTTTCGCGCGGCCGGAAACCGTGACGATCAGTGTCACCCCGACCGTCGCCGCCAAGCTTTTGATCCCGCGCCTCGCCGAGCTCTACAGCGCCCTTCCCGAGGTGGATCTGAGGACGGTCGCCACCGAGGCGCTGTCGGATTTCGACCGCGACCAGGTGGATATCGCCGTGCGCCTGACCGGCCAGGCTTTTCCGGCGGCGCTGGAGGCAAGGCTGCTGTTCCGCCAGGAACTGGTGGCGGTCGCAAGCCCGCATCTGGTGAAAGGGCTCGCCCTTCCCTTGAGCCGCGAAGAGCTTTGCAAGCTGCCGCTTCTGCATGACTCGCACGATCGCTGGGGCGTATTCCTCGGAATTCGCGAGAAGCTGCCGGGCGCGGCGTTCAACCATACGACACTGGCGCTCGACGCCGCACTCGCCGGCCAAGGCGTCGTGCTGGCCTGCCGGGCTTTCGTGGCGGCCGATCTCGAAGCCGGACGGCTGGTGCAGGTGACGGAGGAAACGGCGGCCGTCGGCGCCGATTACTTCCTCGTCCGCAAACGCTCGTCTTCGCCGCGAAAGGCCGTGGACGCGGTGTGGGACTGGTGCGCGGCGCGGCTGTCGCTCGGCTGAGCGCCCGATGATCGGGGCCGGCTCACGCCGGCCCCGTCATGTTCAGAACATGGTGTTCTTGTTGGCGGCCTCTTTCGGAACCGCCTGGATCACATCCCAGTGCTCGACGATCTTGCCGTCCTTGACGCGGAAAATATCGACGATCGCCTGGCCGCGATCGTCGGCGCCGTTCGTCGCATGCACATGCAGCCAGACGAGGTCGCCATCGGCGGAGCTGCGGACGATCTTCGCCTTCGATTGAGGATTGTCCTTGAAGAAGCCGGTGAAGAAGGAAACGAGAGGCTTCTTGCCATCCGGAACTTCGGGATTGTGCTGTCGATACTCGTCCGCCACCACGGAGGCGGCCTCGACATCATGGCTGTTGAAGAAGCGGTCGTAGAACTCCACCACCAGCTTCCGGTTGGCTTCCTCGACCTTCAAATCCCGAGAGGCGGCAAAGGCGCCTGAGGGCATGGCGATGCCTGCCAGAATGGCGAGTGCGCAAAGCGATTTCCCGAATGTCATGCATCAAACTCCTTGGTATGAATCCGCGATCTAGTCTAAGAAACAGACTATGAGGCTTGGTCTAGGACAGCGCGAAATGCCCAGCAAGAAGGCAGTTTTCAGTGCCGAGGTCAGCGCGCGATGACCGAGAGGAAGGGACGCCATGCCTGAGAAAACGGACGGGCCGGGCGCGGGATGCCCGATCAGGGGCGTGCTCGACCGCATCGGCGATCAATGGAGCCTGCTGACGCTCGAGGCGCTGGAAACCGAAAAGAAGCGCTTCAACGAGCTGCTGCGCGAGATCGGCGACATCTCCAAACAGATGCTCTCCAAGACGCTGCGGCATCTGGAGCAGGACGGCTATATCAGGCGCACCGTCTATCCCGAGGTGCCGCCGCGCGTGGAATACGAGTTGACGGACCTCGGCCGATCCTTCCTCATCCCGATGAAGGCCCTGGTCGGCTGGGCCGAGCAGAACCATCCCGAGATCATTCGATCGCGGCTGCGGCACGAAACTGAGTAGGATTTGAATAGAGGCAAGAAGCAATGCCGGAGCGCGTCCTTCGAGGCTCCGGCCTGCGGCCTACGCACCTCAGGATGAGGGACGTTGGAGTATGCCGCGCCGGCAACAAGGGACGACGTTCGAGATGCCGCGACCTCTCTCCGACCTCATCCTGAGGTGCCCCGCAGGGGCCTCGAAGGACGAGGGCGGCCACCAGGGGCTGGGCGCAAGAAGCAAGGTCGGAGCGTGGCCCCTCAAGCCAGCAGCACCTTGCCGCCAGTCCGGAAGGGAAGGGCGGCTTGCAGCGCCTCGCCGATCCTTTCCAGGGGAAACACCTCCCGCACCTCGGTGGCGATCACCTTTGCCGCGATCTGCGCGGCCACCTCGGAATAGGCGCGCTGGACAACATCCATGGTTTCGGAATGAACCCATTCCCGCAGATGGCAGAAGGAAAAGGTGATATCGGGATGGGTGGCCCAGAAGGAATTCGGGATGCTTTGGCCGGAAAGCAGGCCGTAATGCACGAAATGACCGCCCGGCTTGAGCGCATCGGCAAGGACCGAGGCGCGTGGGCCGCCAACGCAGTCGAGTACGGCATCCAGCCCATGCCGGCCGGCGAGACCGGCTGCCAGGTCGCCGTCCTCCCTGTCGACGATGACGGCCTCGAGCCGACCGCGTAGGCGCCGGCGGGATTCTTCGCTGCGGACGATCGCCACCGGCTCGACGCCGGCGGCATTGGCGAGACCGATGAGGATCGATCCGATCGAGGAGGCGGCGGCATTGACGGCGATGCGCATGCCGGACCTCAGCCCGATCTTCCCATGCAGCATCAGCCAGGCGGTCATCGGGTTGACGTAGCTGGTCGCCGCCTCGAAATCGGAGAGCGCGTCGGGTACGCGCAGGCACGAGCCGGAATCGGTGTCCTTGAATTCCTGCCAGCCGCCGGCGCTGCGCACCGGCAGCACGCGCGTCCCCGGCTTCAGCCCGTAGACTTCTTCGCCGCAGGCTTCGATCACGCCGAAGGCTTCGAAGCCCGGAATGAAGGGCAGGGTCGTGCGGCCGGCATAGGCGCCCGAAATGGTGATGATATCGGAGGGATTGATCGAGCGGGCCAGCAGCCGTACCCGAACCTGATCGCGCCGCAGCGCCGGCAGCGGCGTCCGCTCGATCCCGACGACCTCCTGGGCCGGGCCGAATTTTCGCACCAACGCCTGATATTGCATTGCATCCCCCTGAGAACAGCGGTTAGAACAGCCCACCAATTTTGGGTGATCGAATGAGCGTTGACGACAGGCCTTTAGCATCGTTCCGGGTCTCGATGCGAGACATCGACATCTATGGCCATGTCCACAATTCGGTCTACCTCGATTATTGCGAGGATGCCGTCGTCGAGTTTCTGCGCCACCGCGAGATCCTCGGCCACTTCCGCCACACGACCTCGGGTGTCGCCTATCACGTCAAGAAGGCGGAGATCACCTTTCACAATCCGATCGACGTCGATGATGTCGTCGAGGCGAAGGTCGCCGTCGAAAAGATCGGGCGCACCAGCCTCGCCTTTACGATCGAACTCTTTCGCCGGCGCGACGGCGCCCATTGCGCAACGGCCGGCCTCGTCTGGGTCTGCGTCGGCCTTTCCGACAACCGCCCGACGCCGATCCCGGAGGCGACCAGAGCCGCCTTGTCGCAGGGCTAACCCATGCCGATCCATGCAGAGCTTCTTCGACACGCCACGGAGAGACCGGACAAGCCGGCGGTGGTGATCGACGGCGGCGTGCTCAGCTACGGCGAACTCTACGCGCGCTCGCGGGCGATCTATCGCTTTCTCCAGGATCTTCCCGACTCGAACCCGCGCACGATCGACCTGCCCGGCGTCAAGAAGCTCGTTGCCTTAAGCCTCGGCAACCATATCGGCTTTGCCGAATATTTCGTCGCCGCCACCGCCTTGCCGCATGCCTGCGCCGTCATCGACCCGATGATGCCGGCGGACAGGATCGAGCGCATCCTCGAGCGCCTTGCACCTGACGTGCTGGTCGCCGACGACGAGGCGAGCCCCAGTGCGGAGATCGGCCGCCGGCTCGGCCTATCGGTCGTCATCGCCGGAGCCGAGCCTTTCGATCTCACCGCGCCGGGAGAGGACCTGCCGGATGCCGACGGCATCTTCCTGATCGGCTTCACCTCGGGCACCACGGCCGAGCCGAAAGCCTATTGCCGCTCGCGCGAGCAGTGGCGCCGGAGCCTCGACCGGGGACGGCTGGTTTTCGAACTCCACGACGCGCCCTCGACCCTTTGTCCCGGCGCCCTGGCGCACGGCCTGGCGCTTTACGCCCTGGTGGAAGCGCTCGATGCCGGGGCGACATTCCATTCGGTGCGGAAGTGGGATGCAGGCGCGCTCGCGCGCACCCTCGCCTCCGCAGAGATCGAACGGCTGGTCGCGGTGCCGACCCATATAGCCGGGATTGCCCGCGCATGGGCCGGCGAGCCCGCGCTCGAGTGCCTGCGCGACGTGCTGACCGCCGGCGCCAAGCTGAACCTCAACGAGGTCGACTCCATGCGCCGCCTTTTTCCCAAGGCGCGCATCCGGGAATATTACGGTGCTTCCGAGATCGGCTTCATGACGGTCTCGACGCTTGCCGGCGGCGAGACCGATTTTCCGATCGACCGGGTGGGGCAGGCCTATCCCGGCGTCGCGATTTCCATCCGCGACCCAGAAGAAAACGATGTCGGCACCGACGTGCCGGGCACCATCTTCGTCAACAGCGACCTCATCGCCGACGGCTATCTCTGGGGCGATGACGGCCAGGCGTTCCGGGTGACACCATCAGGCGCCACCGTCGGCGATCTCGGCGAGATCGACGCCAACGGCATGTTGCGGGTGATCGGCCGGGCCGGCGGCATGATGATTTCAGGCGGCAACAACGTCTATCCCGCCGAAGTCGAGAGCGCGCTGAAAACCTGTCCCGGCGTCGAGGAAGCCGTCGTCTTCGGGCTGCCGGATGCCTATTACGGCCAGAGGATCGTCGCCGTCGTCTCCGGCGAGGCGATCGATGCGAAAATCCTCGCCGACCATTGCGCCAGCAAGCTTGCAAGGTTCAAGATCCCCAGGCAATTCTACCGGATCGGCGCCTGGCCGATGACGAGCAGCGGCAAGATCGCCCGCGGCCAGGTGCAGGCATCGGTCACTTCGGGAGACGGCCTTGTCCTACGCCTATCAGCCTGACGAGGATTGGCAGCCGGTCGTGGTCGCCGCCTACCGCACGCCGATCGGCCGGGCCTTCGGCTCGCTTGCCACGGTCGCGGCCGAAGACCTGCTCGCACCAATCATCCGCCGCATCCTTGCCGAGACGGGCATCGCGCCCGAGGCCATAGACGACGTGCTGGTCGGCAATGCCGCCGGCGGCGGCGGCAATATCGCGCGGCTCGCCGCCCTTTCCGCCGGCCTGCCGATCGCCGTTCCCGGCGTCGCCATCGACCGGCAATGCGGCTCGGGGCTGGAGGCGATCATCATGGCCGCCCGGCTGATCCAGGCGAAGGCCGGTTCCTGTTTTCTGGCCGGCGGCGTCGAGAGCGTCAGCACCGCGCCGTGGCGGGCCGAAAGGCCGAAAGCCAATGGCGCCCTGCCGCGCTTCTACGGCCGCGCCCGCTTCTCCCCCGATGCGATCGGCGATCCCGATATGGGCGTCGCCGCCGAAAACGTCGCCCGCGCATTCGCCATCACGCGCCAGCGGCAGGATGAGTTCGCCCTGCGGAGCCACCGTCTCGCCGTCAAGGCGGCCGAAGCCGGCCTCTTCCGGCCTGAGATCGTCGAAATCGCCACCGGCCACGGGCTGGTGGAGCGGGACGAATGCCCGCGCCCGACGACATCGATGGAAGCGCTGGCAAACCTCAAGCCCGTCTTCCTGGCCGGCGGCTCGGTGACGGCAGGCAATGCCTGCCCGCTCAATGACGGCGCCTGCCTGGTGCTCGTCATCAGCCGCGGCATGGCGAGACACCTCGGCATCGAAAAAGGCCTCGCCTTCATCGACAGCGCGGCGGCCGGCGTCGACCCCAACCTGCTCGGCATCGGCCCGGTCGCCTCGACCAAAAAACTGCTGCAGCGCCAGCCCGATCTCGCGCTTTCCGCGATCGACGCCATCGAATTCAACGAGGCTTTCGCCGCCCAGGTGTTGGCGTCGCTCGATCAGCTCGACATCTCTCCGGATGCGGTCAACAAGGAAGGCGGCGCCATCGCCCTCGGCCATCCCTTCGGCGCCTCGGGCGCGATTCTAGTTAGCCGGCTACATACTCAGCTGCTCCGCAGCGGCGCTCCCGGCGCCACCGGCCTCGCCATGATCGGCATCGGCGGCGGCATCGGCCTGACGGCGCTGTTCGAGGTGGTCGCTCTTTCGTGAGGGAGAGGATGCCGCAGCGTCTCGATTCCCTCTTCTCCCCAGCGGGGAGAAGGTGCCCGTAGGGCGGATGAGGGGGCCTGTGACGCAGGTCCTTCGGCAGCACGCTTGCAGGCGCTCGACCAAAATACCGGGCATGGGTTGCCGTCAAGGTAGCGGGATTACCTTTACGGAGAGGGATGTTCGTGCGGCCCCCCTCATCCGCCTGCCGGCACCAACCTGGGCGAGCCACGGGTCTCGCCCGTCCTTCGGACCCCCGCTGGGGAGAAGAGACCAAGCGGATGCCTGTCGACGCAGGTCTCCTCCATTTCCGCAGGACGTTTCCGACCGCAGGGCCAGCCGCCCTACTGCCTTGGCATAGGGTGACAGCGACGCAGGGAGAATGGTTCGCGGCGGCGATCAGGCGCATTCTCCTGCGCATCGGTGGCGACCGCCCGCGCCGGAATTTCGCGGCTGTGGGGCCAACCGATGAGGTCGCTTGCCTCGCCGAGGAGGCGATTTCGGCAGCCATCTTCCAGTCAACAGCGGAAAACCTCACAGAGGACAAGGAGACTATCCATGAAGATCGTCATTATCGGCGGCACCGGCCTCATCGGTTCGAAGACGGTGGAGAGATTGCGCAAGAAGGGACACGCCGTGCTGCCGGCCTCGCCGAATACAGGCGTCGACACGATCACCGGCAAGGGTCTTGCCGAAGCGCTCGCAGGCGCGCAGGTGGTGCTCGACCTGGCGAATTCGCCTTCCTTCGAGGACAAGGCCGTTCTCGAATTCTTCCAGACCTCGGGCCGCAACCTGCTGAAGGCAGGAGCTGCCGCCGGTGTGAAGCATCACATCGCGCTCTCAATCGTCGGCATGGAGCGCCTGCAGGGCAGCGGCTACATGCGCGCCAAGATGGCGCAGGAACAGCTGATCAAGGGCTCCGGTATTCCCTATACGATCGTGCACTCCACGCAGTTCCACGAATTCATGGCCGGCATCGCCCAATCCAACACGCTCGGCCAGACCGCGCATCTGTCGCCGGCCTATCTGCAGCCGATCGCCTCGGACGACGTTGCCGACGTCATGGCCGACGTGGCGCTTGCAGCACCCGTCAATGGCACGATCGAAATCGGCGGACCGGAGAAGATCCGCCTCACCGAGATCGTGACACGCCTGTTCAAGGCGACGAACGATCCGCGCCAGGTGGTGACCGATCCGCACGCTCGCTATTTCGGCGTCGAACTTGAAGACGACTCGCTCGTGGCCGGCGCCAATGCGCGGCTCGGCCGGATCCGCTTCGACGACTGGCTGAGCCAGCAGCCGCCCCAGAAGAAGAGCGCCTGATCGCAAAGCGGCACTTGTCCCATCAACTGAGGAGACCAGACATGTTCGGAAAGATCATCTCGGCGACGGTATTCGCCCTTACCCTGGCCGCCGGCACGCAAGCGCACGCCGGCGACAACAGAGCGAAAGTCACCGTCGTTTACGACCAGAAGCTTCCCAATGTTCCCGGCAAAAGCATGAAGGCGGTGCTGGTGGAATATGCGCCCGGCGGCATGTCGCCCGGCCATACCCATCCAGACTCAGCCTTCATCTATGCCACCGTTCTCGAAGGGGCGATCCGCAGCGCGGTGAACAAGGGCCCGGAGAAAACCTATAAGGCCGGAGAAAGCTTCTCCGAATTTCCCGGCGATCACCACAGCGTCAGCGCCAATGCCAGCAAGACCGAGCCGGCAAAACTGCTGGCGGTCTTCGTGCTCGATACCACCGAAACGGAACTGACGATCGACGACAAGTAAGCCGCCCGCGATGCCCGGCGCCGCCGGGCATCGTTTGCCCCGCGCGGCGTCAGGCCGCCTGCAGCGCCAGCTCCAGATCGGCGATCAGATCATCCGGATGCTCGATGCCGATGGACAGGCGGATGGTCGATTCCAGCACGCCGATCCGCTCCCTTATCTCGGCGGGCACGCCGGAATGGGTCATGGCGGCCGGGTGGCTTGCGAGCGACTCGGTGCCGCCGAGGCTGACGGCGAGCTTGAACACCTGCAGCGCATTCAGGAATTTGAACGAGGCCGCCTGGCCGCCACGGATATCGAAGGAGAAGGTCGAGCCGGCGCCGCTGCATTGGGCGGCGAAGGTGCGGCCGGACGGCGAGTCCGGATCGTGATAGGGCAGGTAATGCACTTTCTCGACCTTGGGGTGATCGCGCAGGAAATCGGCCACCGCCCGCGCATTGCTGTTGGCCCGCTCCATGCGCAGCTGCAGCGTTTCGAGCGACCGGCCGAGCATCCAGCAGGAATGCGGATCGAGCTGCGTGCCGATCGCGCCGCGCAGCGCCTTCACCTGCTTGATCACCGCCTTGCTGCCGAGGACGGCGCCGGCGATCAGGTCGGAATGGCCGCCGACATATTTGGTCAGCGAATAGAGTGAGATATCCGCGCCATGCTCGATCGGCCGCTGGAAGACCGGCCCGAGCAGGGTGTTGTCGCAGACGACGATCGGCGTATGTCCCTGCTTCGCGCCGATCGCATCGGCGACGCGGCGGATCATCGCCACATCGACCAGGCTGTTGGTCGGATTGGCCGGCGTCTCGATCAGGATGACAGAGACGCGGCCCTTGGCGGCCGCCTCGTCGGCCGCCTTCTGCACCGAGCTTTCGCTGACGCCATCGGCAAAGCCGACCGCGGCGACGCCGAAATTGAGGAAGGTCTTCGCCAGCAGGGTTTCCGTGCCGCCATAGAGCGGCTGCGAATGCAGGATCGCATCGCCCGGCCGCACGAAGGCGAAGAGGGTCGTGGCGATCGCTGCCATGCCTGAGGAAAACAATGCGCCGCTTTCCGTCCGCTCATAGACGGCGAGGCGATCCTCGACGATCTCGCTGTTGGGATGGTTGAACCGCGAATAGACGAGGCCCGCCCCCTTGCCGGCCGGCGGCTCTCGCCGGCCCGAGACGTAGTCGAAGAAATCCTTGCCGTCCTCGGCGGTATTGAAGACGAAGGTGGAGGTCAGGAATACCGGCGGCTTGACCGCCCCTTCCGAGAGTTCGGGATCGTAGCCGTAGTTCAGCATCTGCGTTTCGGGATGCAGCGCGTGATTGCCGATATGGGTTTTGGAAGGATGCGGGGCGGTCATGATCGTCTCCTCTGTCGAACCTGCCGGAGGGATAGGATACATCAATTCGAGAAGCAGTCACCGAGACCGCATCAGCTTACCGTCTCGCCAAGGGTATCGGCGACATAGGCGCCGCGCGCGCCCATCGGCAGCGGATGGCCGGTCGTCGTGTCCCGCGCCGTCTGATGCTCCAGCTCGGCGTTGAGCTCGGCGCCGACGATGAGAATGACGACGGAAAGCCAGATCCAGATGAGGAAACCGATCAGCGCGCCGAGCGCGCCGTAGGTCGCGTTGTAATTGGCGAAATGCTCGAGATAGAAGGAGAAGCCGAGCGACATGGCAGCCCAGGCGAGCGCCGTCAGGGCCGCGCCCCAGGTCATCCACCGTACTCTCGCCGGCTCGCGGCTCGGCCCGAAGCGGTAGACCAGCATGACGGCCGCCGCCACCACGAGCAGCAGCAGCGGCCATCTCAAGAGAAGGGCCATCTGCTCCTTGAACTGGTCGAGCCAGAGATAGGAGAGCACGACCGGCATCACGCCGACCAGCGCCACCATGAGGACGGCGAAGAAGATGGCGCATAGCGTGAAACAGAAGCCGATCAGGTTCAGCCGCACGAGGCTGCGCTTCTCGTCCTCCTCATAGGCGACGTTCATCGCGTCGAAGATCGCGAGCGTGCCGTTGTGCGTGCTCCAGAGCGCGATGGCGAGACCGACGAAGAAGGTGATGCCGAGCGTGCTTTCGCGGTTTTCGACGAGCGCCTTGATCTGATCGGCGAGAAGATCGAAGGCACCGGGCGGCAAGAGAATGGCGAGCTCGCGCAGATGTTCGGAGATGGTGACGGGATCGGCAACCAGCCCGTAGAGCGAGACGAGCGCCGCCAGCGCCGGGAAGATCGCCAGCAGCAGATAGAAGGTCACGCCGGCGGCAATGAGCGTGACGCGGTCGTGCAGGATTTCATGGAAGACGCGCCAGAACACGTCGCGAAGACCGCTCATCGGAATGGCCTCGGGGGTCGCCGCGCTGCGCCCGTGATCGTCACCGCTCCAGCCGGCCGCGGCAGGCAGCCCCTGCGACCCGCGCTGCCTTGCCTGCAGCACGACAAACGCACCAATCGCCGCCGCCATCACCGTCGCGGCGACGGAGAACCTCTTGAGCTGGAGCGCATCAGCCATTACCCTATCCTCCGATTTGCTTCGTGGATAACGCCGGGCGCCGCTAAAGGATGCAAGCCATTGCTTTCTCGCAGAGATTTGCTGCGGGGGAGGGGGCCTCAGCGCCCTGAGAAGGCCGGACCCGCGAGAGTTTTTCAGATTATAAGCATCTGATTTTGTTGGGATAGATTTTCAGTACGGAACCAAAATCGGACTTTGGTTTCGTTACTGCTGCATGGGCGATATTTCGACCTCTAGCGTGCAAGCGGCAACTTCGCGAATTTCCGAGATTAAAAACCGGCATGCAGCGCTTCGACAAGCGCGATCCGGGGCGGAATTCGAGCCGCATCGCCGGGGCGAAGAAGCAAGGCTGGAGCGCGCCTTCGAGGCTCCGCCCCATCGGCTACTCGTGCTAGGATGGGGAGGCCGGAGAATGCCGCGCAGGACAATGATGCTTGCCGACATGCCGCGACCTCTCCCGACCTCATCCTGAGACGCCCCACAGGGCCTCGAAGGACGAGGTCGGCCACAGCCAGCAACGGGAGCAAGAAGCAAGGCTGGAGCGCGTCCTTCGAGGCTTCGGCCTTTGGTCTACGCGCCTCAGGATGAGGGAGGTTGGCGGATGCCGCACCAATATCGCGGGCGCTGGAGGACGCCGCGACCTCTCCCTGAGGCGCCCCGCAGGCGCCTCGAAGGGCGAGGTCGGCCACGGCCAGCAACGGGGCAAGAAGCAAGGCTGGAGCGCGTCCTTCGAGGCTTCGGCCTTTGGCCTACGCGCCTCAGGATGAGGGAGGTTGGCGGATGCCGCGCCGACAACAATGGGCGCTGGCGGATGCCGCGCCGATAATCACAGGCGTTGATGGACCCAGCAGCCTCTCTCCGACCTCATCCTGAGGTGCCCCGCAGGGGCCTCGAAGGACGAGGGCGGCCACCGCCGCGTGGCTATTGGCGCAGCCAGGCGGCGCAAAGCTTGACCGTTGTCCGCGGACAACGGCCGGCATCGGCCAGTCTCATCGGCCGTTCTCGGCAGGTTTCCGCCGCCTACCCTGAAGAGCTATTCCGCGTTGGCCGCTGCCGGTCTTCTGCGGGCCTGGATAATTTCTCCCACCGCGCTGTCGTATCGGCCATCGGGAAACTCGATGTTCCAGAGGAGGCGATGCAGTGCTTCCCGGGGGATGTTCCGATATCCAAGCTCCTCCAGCCGAAGCAGCATCAGCAGATGGTCAGTCACGACGACCAGCCTTGCATAGGCGCTGAGCTGATGCAGCGTCGGACGCATGGCGGCATATGTGTTGAAGCCAAGGGATGCGGCGATGGCCTCGTCGAGGTGCGAGGACTTGATGTGAGGATATTGCCGGCGCAGAGCCTTCTTCAAAGCGGCGATGTTCGAAGGCGAGAATCTCATCGATGGATGAAGCATAGGACGATCCAATGTTCCTGGCCGAAGTCTGCCGATTACGCTTCGACCGTGGTGAACATGGCCGTCGATAGATTCCAAACGCCCTTCAACCCGGCAGCAGGTTTGGTGTGGGCCTCCAGGCTTAGACATTAACCTGCAGATGCATCCTCCTCAAGATATGGATCGACTGGAAGGGCAGGTCGCCAACACCAACCGCCATAGTCGCCCAGTCCGTTGTCCGCGGACAACGGAGCGATGGCTTTCAAGATCAGCTGGATGGTGTCGGCTCATGGAGGCGCGCCGCGCTGATCGAGGGGTGCAGCAGATTGGAGAGGAGCCAATCGAGATTCGCGTAGCCATCGGCGCTGGTGCATCATCATGAGCTATGGGCCTGACGACTAGCCGTCGCCGCATATACCATCCTCTACTGCATTTCGGTTCTGTTCAGATTTCGATCGTAGATTTGCGCCAAACTCAAATTTGACTGCAGCGGAGTACAGTGCTGTTGAATTGGGGCACATCCACGGACCGATCGGGAAGCACATTTCGGCACGTTGTCCGCGGACAACGCCGCGCCCAACCCCGACACGGCGCCGCGCAGGCGGCAACACTCTGTACGGTATTGACATGGCCGCCGGCTTGAATTCGCCGCATTGCGACACTACCTCGTGACGAGTCGAAGCGCTGCCCCTTCTAGCTGCTTTGGCCCGATAGACAGCACTCCTCCTCCCATGCTGTCGGTCACTATCGAAGCCCGGCACTCTCTCCCGCGCCGGGCTTCTGCTCTCCCGAAAAACATCGGCGCTTCCGACCCCTTCGAGCGCCTCAGGGTTGGCCTCCTCTGAGCGCCAGAAGCTATGCTCCGACATCTCTCGTTGGATGCCCACCAGACATCGAGCAAGACCAACAGCGAGCGAGAACATGGAAAGACTTGCGCAATGCCACTGCGGATCGCTCCGCGCGAAAACGGCAAGTGAGCCGCTCATGGTGAGCCTATGCCACTGCCGCGACTGCCAGCGCAGAACCGGCGCCGTGGCGGGAAGCGGTGCGATCTTCGAGAAGGCCGGGGTGACGATCGAGGGAGAGCGGAAGCTCTTCGAGCGCGACGGCGCGGATGGGCGCAAGGTCCGTTTCCACTTCTGCCCGAACTGCGGAACCTCATTGTATTGGGAGGGCGATTTCAATCCGGATCTCTGCATCGTCGCCGTCGGCGCCTTTGCGGATCCGGCGTTTCCCGCACCCCTGGTTTCCGTCTGCGAACAATCCAGGCATGACTGGTTCCAGCTTCCTGACGGCATAAAGCGTGCGCGGCGCGGATTGGTCTCGCCGGCCGCTGCTGCCGATGACCAGCCGCCTCGCAGCTGAATGCGTTGATCCAAAAGGCGCCTTGCCCGGGCGTGACGGCGCGCTGTTTTACCTCGGCGCATCCGCCTCGTCCTTCGAGGCTCCAGCCTACGGCTTTCCGCAGCTCAGCAACCGCAACGTACGAGGATGAGGCTCTCTTGAGCGTTGCCCGGCAGTCTTGAGATTCCTTTAAGCGGTGGCGGTTATTCCAGACGCTCTTTGAGCGCCGGCGGCCATCTCAAGGCTCACTTGGACGTTGGGGGCGGCATCCACCGACGCTCCTCATCCTGAGGCGCGGAAGCCGAAGGCTGGAGCCTCGAAGGACGCGCCGCAACATTGCTCCTTGCACCTTCTAATCTCGATGTCCGCCTCGCCCTTCGAGGCTCCAGCCTTCGGCTTCCGCGCCTCAGGATGAGGCTCTCTTGAGCGCTGCGGGCATTTTGGAGCTGTGAGCGTTGGCGGCCATTTCAAGGTTTCTTGAGCGCGGGTTCTCCTCCTTCCACTCCCTGCACTCGGCGCGCGGCTGCCCTCACTAGGCGATACCAGCGGCTCGGCCACGATATGGGACGCTGCTCAGCAAAATCTACCGAGTAGAAGCAACGGAAATAATGATGGATATCACTTCCGCAAAACAGCCAAGGAAAACAAAATCAAACTGTTACCTCACCTCCTCACACCACCAGCAACCCCTGCCTCTCCGCCAGCGTCACCACCGCCCGCGTCCCGGCGTTGAATTCCAGAAAATCCGCCTCAATGCCGTCGCTGAAGATGACGCCATGTTCCGGCATTTCGGAGACGATGGTCAGGGGCTGGTCCTGGGATACGAGACCGGCGACGATGGTGGTGCCGGTGGTGCGGCTGGGGAAGGGTTCGCGGACGAAATAGCGGAGGTAATCGGCGTCCCAGGAAAACGACATGTCGATCGTTCGCTCGGTGGGTTCGAGCCCGAGGGCGCTCGCGGCTCCGAGCCAGCCGGAATAGAGGCTCTTCAGCCAGCCGGTCGAGCCCATGCCTGTCGAGACGATGATGCCGCTGGAGGACTGGCGCTCCTCGCGCTCTTCGGCCTGCAGGAGATAGCGGGCCGAGACATGGCTTTGCGGGCCGATGAAGAGATCGTTGACGGCGTGGATGACGGCGCCGGTGTTCAGCGTCGCCTTGGCCATGCTGACGCGCTTGATCGGCCGCTTGTTCCTCAGTGCCTCGCCGATCACTCTCGGAAGGCTCTTCGGGTTGAAGGGAAGCAGCAGGCCGTCCCAGCGCATTGGGTCGGGGTTGACGCCCAGCACCGGCTGGCCGTCGAGATATTTCAGCGTATTGGCGACCAGCCCGTCCTGGCCGAGCACGACGACGACATCGTCGGGGCCGAAGACGAAGTTCGGGAGGTAGCGACGGTCGAGGCGCTGCACGCGGGCGACCGCGCGCAGGCTCGCCTCCACCTCGGCGATCGCCGTCTCGTAGCGCTTCTTCTCGGCGAGGTAATCGCTGAAATCGGCGCCGAGATGCTCGACATAGAACTGCGCCTGCTGCACCGTGTTGAACCGGGCGATGAGTTCGTCGAGGCGGGTCGGGCGGACGACCAGGATGATCTTGCGTTCGTCAGAGGCCGGCACGGTCCTTGCCCTCCTGCGGCTGCAATATCTCGCGCAGGAGATCGGGCGAAACGTTGAGCTGGCCGATCTTCGTCGCATTGTCGGCAAGGTCGCGGAAGGCGAGGGCCATCAGCTGGCCGGGCTTCATGCCGACCGAGGCAAGCGCCTGCAGCACTTTCGGATCGGCCTGCTCGAAGGATTTCATCATCGCCGTCAGCGCATAGGCCTGGGCGTCGGCCTCGGCCTTGGCGTTGGTCGCGGCAAGCGTCACCAGATCGCGGTTCTGCTCTTCCAGCGCGATCTTGCCGGCCATTTCTTCCCGCCGGATCTGCAGCTGTCGTTCCTGCACGGCGCGTTCGGCTTCCATCTGCGCCTCGCGCACCTGCCGCCTCTTGTTCTCCAGCGTGATCTCGGTGGCGATCTCGTTTTCCTTGATCGTCCGCTCCTGCTCGATCGCGGCATTGCGCCTGCTATAGATCGCCTCATCGGCCTGGCGGAGCAGAGCCTCGCGGGCGTGGGCCTCCAGCGCCTTTGATGTCTCGGCCTTCGGCATGACGGCGAGCAGCGACAGGCCGAGGATTTCGAGGCCGAGCGCTTCGATCGTCGGGTGTACCTTGAGCGCTTCCGCCACGCCGGCGACGAGCGTCTCGCCCGAAGCAAGAACCTCCTTCAGCGACAGCATCTGAACCTCGGCGCGCATCGCCACCTGCACGCGGTCGATCACCCGGGTCGAAAGCTTCTGCGGATCCTCCGAGGCATAGCGGCCCTTGCGGTCGAGCGTAAAATTCAGAAGTGCCGCCGTGCGGCGCGGCTCGGCGATGCGATAGGTGATCTGCCCCTGCACGGTCACTTCCTGGAAGTCTGACGTCACCAGCGGAAAGATGAAAGGGTCGTTGACGCTCGCCGTCGGCACCAGCACCAGCGAACTCGACGGCGCGAAATGCCAGAAGGCCAGGCCGGCGCCTTCGCGGACGGCCTTGCCGTTTTGATATTGGATGACGTATTGCGTAGGTTCCGTCTTGATGAAGCGCAGTCCGAACATGACCGTTTCCCTGTTCTCGGCGCGAGCCCCTGCTCGTGTCGGAATGGAGAAAACATGACTTAGTGATAAATGTCAACTAACTTAGTTGAAGATTTACACTAAGGCTCGCGCATGCTATGGTCGCATCATGACATCGCATGACAATGACGCCTTCAAACCGATCGCGACCGTCGATCTCGCGATCTTCTCGCTGTCGCCGGCGGGCCTCTCCGTGCTTCTCGTGCGGCGGGCGAACGCGCCCTTTTCCGGCGGCTGGGCCTTGCCGGGCGGCTGGATCCATATTGACGAGGATGCGGATCTGGAGGCTGCGGCGCGACGCGTGCTGAAGGAAAAGACCGGCGTCGAAACACCCTATCTCGAACAGCTGCAAACCGCGGGCAGCGCCAGCCGCGACCCGAGGGGCTGGAGCATCAGCATCGTCCATATCGCGCTGCTATCTGCCGATGACGTCGCCCAACGGCAGGGTGGAATGGCTGGAGAGGCGGAATGGCGGCCGATCGAGGGCGAGGGCGTCGGCTTGCCCCTTGCCTTCGACCATGCATCCCTCCTGAAGGAGGCGCTTGGCCGCATCCGCAGCAAGGTCGAATATTCAAGCCTGCCCGGCCATCTGCTGCCGGTGCATTTCACCTTGAGCGAGCTGCAATCGGTCTATGAGACCCTGCTCGGCCGCAAGCTCGACAAATCGGCCTTTCGAAAGCGCGTGGCCGAAGCCGATTTCCTGGAGCCGGTCAAGGGCGAAATGCGCCGGGCGAGCAACCGGCCCGCCCAGATGTTTCGCCTGAAGGACGCCCAGTCCCTGGCGCTCTTCGACCGAAGGATTTAGAGCGTGTCGCGAAAAAGTGTGCGCGGTTTTGCGATAACGACACGCGGGAAAATAAAGACCTAAAGCACGGGGAACGAATCTGAAAGATCGCGACGTGCTTTAGAGCCCTTGCGCGGGATCAGGCGCTGAGACGCTGCTGCGTCTGCTGGTCGAAGAAGTGCACCTTCGACGTTTCGAAGGAGAGCTTCACCGGCTGTTCGGGAGCGAGATCGACACGCTCGCGCACCACCCAGGTCAGTTCCCTGCCGTCGACGTCGACGGCGACATGGGTTTCCGATCCCGTCGGCTCGACCACCTTGACCACGGCATCGACGCCGGCCTCGCCGCCGAAGGCGATGTCTTCGGGACGGATGCCGAGCGTCAGCGGCCGGTTGGCGGAATGGGCCGGAGCACGTGAAAGCTTCACGCGCGAGCCGCCGTTCAATGCCAGCGCCGGGCTGCCGGCATCGGCGATGGTGCCTTCGAGGAAATTCATGGCGGGGGAGCCGAGGAAGCCGGCGACGAAGATGTTGCGCGGCTTGTCGTAGAGTTCGAGCGGGCTGCCGATCTGCTCGACGCGGCCGCCATGCAGCACGACGATCTTGTCGGCCATGGTCATGGCCTCGATCTGGTCATGGGTGACGTAGACGATCGTGGTCTTCAGCCGCTGATGCAGCGCCTTGATCTCGGCGCGCATCTTCACCCGCAGCTTCGCATCGAGGTTGGAGAGCGGCTCGTCGAAGAGAAACACTTTGGGATCGCGGACGATCGCGCGGCCCATGGCGACGCGCTGGCGCTGGCCGCCGGAAAGCTGCGCCGGCTTGCGGTCGAGCAGCGGCTGCAGGCCGAGGATCGCGGCCGCTTCGCCGACCTTCTTCTCGATCTCGGGCCGCTTGGCGCCGGCAAGTTCCAGCGCAAAGCCCATGTTCTGGGAGACCGTCATCTGCGGATAGAGCGCATAGTTCTGGAAGACCATCGCGATGTCGCGATCCTTCGGCTGCAGATCGTTCACCACCCGCCCATCGATGCTGATCTCGCCGCCGGTGATGTCTTCAAGACCGGCGATCATGCGCAGCAAGGTCGACTTGCCGCAGCCGGAGGGGCCGACGAGAATGGTGAATTCGCCATCGGCGATCTCCACGTCGACGCCGTGGATGATATCGACCGCGCCGAAGGATTTCTTGACGTTTCTGATGCTCAAGCCAGACATGGACTTACCTCTCAACGTTTCCTGCGCACGCGCAGCGCCTGGAACGGCTTGCGCGGGATTTTCACGCCGAAGGCGGCGTCCGGCTTGCCGCCGCGCACGACCGAGCCGTGGCGCGTCGGATGCGGAACCGGTGCGGCCACCTTCTCGGCCGGGGTGATCGTCATCTCCCAGGTGTCGATGATATCGACATCGTAATCGTCGCCATCGACCGGGAGGCCGGTGGACCAGACGACCGGCTGATGCTCGCCGAAATAGATCAGGCGGAAATCGCCGTCGCCGTCACGCGCGCCCGACACGCGCGACCAGGGCCATTCGCCGATGACGCCGAGCGGCTCGAGGCCGTGCTTGACGTCGGCCTCCAGCAGATCGCGCAGGAAGCCGATCCGCTTCCACGCTTCGCCGCGCAGTTCCCCGCCCTTGGCCCACCAGATCAGGTCCTCGGGATGGGAATAGGTCTCGCCATGGCCGGCATAGCCGCCGCGCGCCATGGTGATCCAGAAGCGGTGCACCAGTTCGCCGGCATGGAGATTGCCCCAGGACTGCAGGATGTCGCCCTCATATTCGGGCTCGTCGTTGACGACGGGCTTGCCATAGGCATTGCGCCATTCCTGGGTGCGCTTGACGTCGGGGTTCTGAATGCAGGTGTGGGTGACCCACGGCTTGCGGTGATCGAAATTCGCCGTCACGTCGCCATTATGGATGGAGCGCAGATGCTGGTAGGGATCGTTTTCCTCCAGGATGTGGAAGTACCGGTCCCACTGCGCCATCGGTTTGGTGTCGATCAGGAAATCATATTCGTTGGCGAGCGACCACCAGACGTTCCGGTAGGCGGCAAGGCGCGCGGCGAGATATTCGACATAGCGGAAATCCTGCTCGGCCGACATGTCGGCATAGCCCCAGCGGTCGTAGGGATGGAAGATGATGATGTCGGCCTCGATGCCGAGGCCGCAGAGAGCCGCGACCTGCTGCTCGAAATGCCGGAAGGCGGCAGGGTTCGGGCGGTCGAAGTCTTCCTTGCCGTCGGCGCCGCGCTCGAAGCAGGCGTACAGCGGCTCGTTGACGTTATAGGGATAATCCTTCGGAAAAACGCCCATGCGCATCTTGTTGAAGCGGGCCTTCTTCAGCGTTTCCAGCGTCTGCCTCTGCATGTCGAGCGGCTGGTGCGTCCAGGCGTAGCAGGTCGTTCCGAAAGAGAGGAAGGGCGTGCCGTCGGCATAGGCGAAGTGGAATTTGTTGCGCACCCGCACCGGGCCGTGATTGCCTGACGAAGGGGCGGTCGCGGCTAAAGTGCCGGTCTTGCCGTCGAGGGCTGCGGTCTTGGAGCGCGTCCTGAACGACCACTCGCCCTCGCTGTCTGGCATGAAGCGGATGCGGTAGGTGCCGTTGCCGTCGTAGAAACCGGGCACCCGCACTTCGCGGCTCTTATGGGTGAAGACGGCATCGAATGCCACGTCGAGATAGGGATTGCCGCCGGCCGGCCCTTCGAAGGCGGCCTCGAACACGCCCCATTTTTCGACTGCTGCATCGGACATTCTGTCTCTCCTCGTAAAATGATTTCGCGATCAGCCCTTGACGGCGCCGGAGGTGAGGCCGGAGACGAAGTAGCGCTGGAACATGAGATAGACGATCGTCGCCGGAAGCACGGTCATGACGATCGCGGCGTTGAGCTGGCCGTAATTGCTGGAGAACTGCCCTTGGAACGACATCAGGCCGAGCGGTAGGGTCCACATGTGCTGGTCCTGCAACAGCACCAGCGCCATGGCGAATTCGTTCCAGGTGGAGACGAAGTCGAGGATGAGCAGCGCGGCGAGCACCGGCAGGCAGACCGGCAGGAAGATCCTGCGGAAGATGGTGAAATGGCTTGCGCCGTCGATAAGCGCCGCTTCCGAAAGCTCCTTCGGAATGCTCTTGAAGAAGCCGTGCAGGATGAAGACCTGGTAGGGCACGCCGAAGGCGATGTAGGGCAGGATGACGCCGGGATAGGTGTCGATCAGCCCGAAGGAATTGACGAGCGTGAAGAGCGGCGCCAGCATCACCTGGAAGGGGATCATCGTGCCGAAGACGACGAGAAGCAGCAGCGCCTTCGAGATCCTCAGCCTGATCTTGGCCAGCGCATAGGCGGCCATGGCCGAGAGGAACAGGCCGAGCGGCACCTTGATGACGGTGATGATGACGCTGTTGAAGAAGGAGTTGGCAAAATTGCCGCGGCTCCAGGCAGCGCTGTAATTGTCATAGGCAAGCTCGGTCGGCGGCATGAAGGCGCCGGTGCTCGTCACCGCCGCCGGCGTCTTCAGCGAGGTGAAGACGATGAAGATGAAGGGCGCCACCCAGATGAGCGCCACGAGAACGAGCGCGATCCAGAGACCGATCAGGACGGGGTCGCGCTTCATCGACGACGGCTGGACGTCGGCATGCACGGCGGCGGTATCGCTCGGCACTGCTGTCACGATTCGACCTCCTCATGCTTCTGGGTCCATCTCAGATAGGGGATGACGACGGCCATGGTGATCAGCAGCAGGACGACGGAGATCGCCGCGCCCCGACCGAAATCGAAGATCTGCATGGCCTGGGTGAAGGCCCAGAGCGCCAGCATCTGGGTCGATTGGGCCGGGCCGCCGCCGGTCAGGCCGTAGACGATGTCGAAGGCCTTCAGCGACGAGATGACGGAAAGAACGAGAACGATGGTGATCGTCGGGCGCAGCGCCGGCAGCGTCACATGCTTGAACACGGCCCAGCGGCCGGCGCCATCGATGCGCGCCGCCTCGACCAACGTCTGCGAGACATTCTGCAATCCGGCGAGGAACAGCACCATGGAGAAGCCGACCGTCTGCCAGAGATAGGCGACGAAGACAGAGTAGAGCGCGATATCCTTGTTGCCGAGCCAGTCCTTGATCCAGCCCTGCATGCCCCAGGAGGTCAGCAGCTGGGCGAAGAGGCCGAAGAAGGGATCGTACATCCACTTCCACATGGTGGCGACGGCGATCGGCGCGATGATGACGGGCAGGTAGAAGATCGCCCGCAACCCGTTGCGGCCGAAGATCTTCTGGTTGAGGCTGAGCGCCAGCAACAGGCCGACCATCGGCGGGAAGATCAGGCTCATCAGGGTCCAGATCACCGTGTTGCGGAAGGCGACCCAGAAGACAGGGTCGCGGGTGAAGATCGCCGAATAATTGGCCATGCCCACGAACTGCCGGTTGGCATCGAGCCCGTTCCACTTCTGGAAGCTCAGGATGACGACGTTGAGCATCGGGTAGAGCGCGAAGACCGCGTAGATCGCCAGCGCCGGCACCAGCAGGATGGCCGCCTGCATGCGCGGATCATGTGTCGATTGTCGAAGTGACATGCTTTCCTCCTACAGCGCCGCGCGTCCTTCAGACGCGCGAAGGACGCTGTAGCGCTTTGAATCTGCGCATCGTGCTTTCCGAAAATCGATTCCGATTTTCGCGCCGATGCGCTGGCAGGGCCTTTGCAGCCAGCTCGCGAAAGAAGGTGCCGGCCGATCAACATGGTCGATCGGCCGGCGCTTGGGAGGAATCAGGTTCTGCTGGCGATGAAGCTCTGCAGCTGCTTGGCCGCCTCGGCCGGCTCGGTGTTGCCGGAGGCGACGTCGTTGATGACGCGGAAATATTCCGTCGTGACATCGAGCGGGAAGGCCTGGTCGCCGTTCATGTAGACCTTGCCGTATTTCTGGAAGATGCCCAGCCATTCCGCCTCGAGCGGCTTCTGGTTGGCATATTGGACGTTCTTGTTGACGGACGTCGAGCTCAGCTGGCCGAGCAGATCCTGCTGCACCTTCGTCGACAGGAAATAGTCGAGGAACTTGGCGGCAATGTCAGGATTCTTGCTCTTGGTGCTGATGTAATTGTACTCGGCGAAGCCATAGAGACGTTCGGTATTGGTCGGGAAGGGGAAGATGCCGTAGTCGTCGAGATTGGCGCCGGAGCCGTTGAGCTGGCTGACCAGCCAGTCGCCTTCGAGCATCATCGCCGCGCGGCCCGCCGTAAAGAGGCTGTAGGACTGCTTGTTGTCGATGCCCATGAAGGGCTGCAGCGTATAGTCCTTGGTCCACTTGGCGAATTCGGCGAAGGCGTCCGTCGCGCAGGGCTCCTTGGTCCAGTCCAGCGTCATCGCCTTCAGCGCGTCGTGCTTCTCGGCGCCGCACTTGGTTTCGAGGATGACGTCCATCAGGCGCATGACGTGCCAGTTGACCGTGCCGCCGAAGGTGAAGGCGGGAATGCCCGCGGCCTTCAGCTTCTCGGCGGCGGCGAGAAGCTCCTCATAGGTCTTCGGCTCCTCGGTGATGCCAGCCTGTTCGAAAAGCTTCTTGTTGTAATAGACGGCTTCGCCCTTGAAGGTGAAGGGAACGCCGTGCTTGCCGCCGGGATAGAGATCGGCGAAGGCGGCTGCCGACGGCAGCAGTTCGTCGGTCCACTTATATTCGGTGTAATACTTGTCGAGGGGCAGGGAGAGACCGGCCTTCACATATTCGCCGCCCAGGCCGAGGCCCGCCCAGCTGAAATAAATGTCGGGGCCCTTGTCGGAGCCGGCCGCGACGCGCAGCGCCGTCTTGTGCTCATCGACGGCGCGCTGGACGATCTCGACATGCGTTCCCGGGTTCGCCGCTTCGAAATCGGATGCCACCTTCTTCAGAGCCGTATTGGCGGCGTTGTTGTCGAAGTTGAGGGTCCAGAGCGTGATGTCTTCGGCAAGAACCGGCGTCGCGGCGAAAGACGCCATGGCGATCGCGACGATGCTCGCCGTCTTCAATTTCGCGGATAGGGTCAGCATTACCGTCCTCCTCTTGATAAGCCGGCCCCTTGTCGCAGATGATCATTTACATGTCAACTGGTATGATGAGCTAACCATCACGATGCTGTGTGAATTTCGCGATGGAGGCAATGACGATCGCGGCCGACGCCGCGCCGGGGTCGATGTGGCCGATCACCCTTTCCCCCAGCCGCGACGCCCGCCCCTTGGCGGCCGTCATATCCCTGGTCGCTTCGCATCCCTGGCGCGCCGCCCGCTCGGCCAGATCGAGACATTCGAGGAGGGAAGCTCCCGATGCCCAGGCCTCGAGCGCCGCATCGGCCGCGGGCTTCCAGGCATCGACCATGGTCTTTTCGCCGGGCTCGGCCTTGCCGCGCTCCTGAATGCCCGTAGCCATCGCCGCGAAAGCGCGCAGGAACTCCTCGTCGCTGAGATCCGGCCTGTCCTTGACCGCGGCGCCGGCGCGCATGAAGGCCGTCGCATAGAGCGGGCCCGACGATGCGCCGACCGCATTCAGGAATGCCTTTGCTGCCGCGTTGAAGGCAGCCGTCGGCGCGGCCTGCGCGGCGTCGAGTGCTGCGACCGCCTTGGCCGCGGCCTCACAGCCGGCATCCATGGCAAGGCCGTGATCGCCGTCGCCAATCGCGCCGTCGAGTTCGCAGAGATGGTCGCGATGCGCCGCGATATCGGCGGCGATCAGGGCAAAGAGATGCTGCAGGTCTTTGGTCGTGATCACAATCGATCACCTCCTGAACATGGCGCAGTCGCAGGGGTGGTCGATCAGCCGCTGAAGCTCGTCGTCGAGATGCATGATGGAGACGGATGCTCCGGCCATTTCGAGCGAGGTGCAGTAGTTGCCGACGAGCGATGTGTGGAGGACGAGCCCGGCCTCGTCGAGCCGCGCCTTCACCCGCCGCATCATGATGTAGAGCTCCATCATCGGCGTCGAACCCAGCGAATTGACGAGCACGGCGACACGATCGCCGCGGTCGGCCTTCATCTCCCGGAGAAGATTGTCCATCAGCTCGTCGGTCACCGCATCGGCCGGCTTCAGCGGCCCGCGCGCCACGCCGGGCTCGCCGTGGATGCCCATGCCGATCTCCATCTCCTCCTCGCCGATCTGGAAGTTCGGCTTCAAGGTCTGGGGCAGCGAGCAGGGCGAGAGCGCGACGCCCATCGTATAGGTGCGCGCATTGGCATGGCGGGCGGCGCGCTCGACCTCGTCGAAGGAATAGAGAAGATCGCAAGCCGCGCCGGCGGCCTTGAAGATGAAGACATTGCCGGCCACGCCGCGCCGCCTGTCCTTCTGATCGGCTGGCGCGGAGGCGACATCGTCAGTGGTCAGAACAGTGCGCACCGCGATGTTGTCGAGCGCCAGCATTTCCGCGGCCATGTCGAAGTTCATGACGTCGCCGGCATAATTGCCGTACATGAAAAGCACGCCGACGCCGCCGTCGACGGCCATGGCGCAGGCCATGATCGGATCGGGCGGCGGCGAGGCGAAGACGTTGCCGATCGCGGCGGCATCGGCGAGCCCCTTGCCGACATAGCCGAGGAAGGTCGGCTCGTGCCCGGAGCCGCCGCCGATCACCAGCCCGACCTTGCCCTTGCGCGGGCCGTTTCTGGCAATGATGGCGCGCGGCATGCTGTCCACGGCATAGAGGTGCTCGGGATGCGCCGCGAGAACCCCTTGCAGCATCTCATCGACGGCATTCGCCCCCGCATTGATAAGCTTCTTCGTCATCACGCCGATCCTCCCCAGAACGAGCTCCGACTGAATAGATGCGGCGGGCGGGCCAGAGGTCAATCCGCTAGAGCATGATGCCGAAAAGTGTGAGCGGTTTTCGGACGACATCATGCTCTAACTCTTTAATTTAGAACAGGATTCAGATTTTAGGCCAACCGGGCCTAAAATCATCCTGTTCTAGCGGCAAGGCGGCCGTCGCGAAGGGCGCAAGCCGCAGCTCTTCGGCCAATGCGCCGCCATCCACCCTTCGCTCTTCGCCTGTGAGATTGACCATGTAGAGCTTGGCGCCAGCGGCATCCCTTGCGACGAAAGACAGCACTTCGGAGGGCGAGGACGAGATGCATTCCTGCCAGGAGGCACCCGCAAGTGCCGACAAGGTCCGCACCGTGTTGAAGAGCGGCCGCCGCCCGCCTTGCTCGACTGGTTCATCGGGGCCGGCGATCAGGCCGAATGGACCGGTCAGCGCCGATAGCGTCAGGCATTCGAGGCCGGCATCCAGCACCCGAATGGCATAGCCGAGCGCGAAGGCCTCGGCGAAGCGGCCGTTGTGGCGGGGATCGCGGTTGGCCATCGGAATGCGCCCACTGGCGAGATTGTCCATCGTGCGGCTGCCATAGGGATTTTGCCGCATCGGGATCGTCGAGGGGCCGATGCGATAGGGCTTGTCGCCGTAGATCGCGCGGACGGAGCGCGTGATGAAGGGCAGCGCCTCCAAGGTCTGCATGACGCTGAGATCGTCGGCCGCGTGCACGATCGGGTTGGTGCAATGGCTGACGAAATCGATCTCGCCTGCCGGCACGCGCTTGCGGTTGAGCTCGGTGAAATAGCTCAGCATACCGCCGCCGATGCGAATGCCGGGGAAGGCGGCGCGGGCCGCGGCATAGACCTCTTCGAGGGGAGGGCAGTCCGGCCATTTGCTGCCGGGCGGCGTCGATTGCCGGTCGACGGAGGGCGAAATCAGGATCGCATCCGGACGAAAGCCTGCGATCTGCATCTGCCGGGCGATCCCGGCTGCCTCGACTGCCGGCGACGATTTGCAGGGAAGCGCGATCTCCAGCGTTGAGCGGCCGTGATGGAGAGCCGCGATCGCGGCGAAGTTTTTCAATGCGTCGGGGCCATGCCCGGCGTCGGGATCGAAATGGAAGAGCAGCTCGCGAGGCGCGATCTCCGCCAGGAGGGATCCGCCCGCCAGTGTCGCCTCGGCCTCCTCAGGGGTCACGATCACACCGATATCGGGCATGGTGCCGGTTCGCGTACCGAGCTCGAGCCTTATGACGCTGCTCTGCTTCGCGGCTGACGACGCAACGGAACGGCTGATATCCGTGATGATGAGCGACGTCTTCTGCCGGACAGGCTGGTTCGCCGGTATCTGGTAAGGCCAGGGCAAGGCGAGCGGCCGGACATAGGTCTTGTAGGAGGCGTCGGACCAGTTGCGCTGGTCCTCCGTTTCGAACGTGTCGCCCTCCATCCGGCATTCCGCGCTCACATCAGGCATGACCTGATGGGTGATGGCGCGCATGTCCTTGAAGGGCTGCCACGGCTCGATGACATTGGGAAAACGCGTCGCCGCGATCTGGCCGTCGACATGTTCGACCGCCGCCGGCGAACCCGCCACGCCGACGATCGGATGCAGGATGCAGAAGCCGCAGCGATTGGTTTCGAAGCCGGTCTCGGAGATGGCTTCGGCCTCGAAATCGAGCCGGTGCTGATTGCCTGAGATGCGGACGTCGATGACGAGCGTCGTCGCATCCGGTCCCTGGCAGCGGGCGAGATAGGCGACCTCGAAACGATCCTCGCCTTGCTCGACCCTGAGGTCTGTGATCTCAGGGCTGTAGGTGCCCCAGTCCCGGTCGCGGACGAGGTAGGAAATCGCCCGCAGCACCTCGACGCCGTCGTAGCGGATCGTGCGGAGATTGCCGTCGGCGAGATCGGCCGTCAGCTTTCCCGCCGTCAGGCGGACCGGCGGCCTTTCCGCAGTGCGGGTGCCGTAAAGCTGGAACGCATCGGCGGTCATCGCAGCAGAGCCCGGACATCGATCGTCTGGCCGCGGGCGGCGCTGTCATAGGCGGCCTCGACGAGGGCGAAGGTCTTCAGATTGTCGGCGCCCGAGGTCGAGTGCTCCGCGTCGCGCCTGAGCTGGTCGACCCAATGCTGCTCGATCGCAAAGACGCTTTCCTGGATGTTGTGCCAGGGCCGCGAGGCCCAGGGCAGAAGCTTCGGCGAGACATCCATCCTGGTCGTGCCCCTGCCGTTGGTGATCTCAAGGCCGTAGCCCTGGCTGAGGCGGATCGTGCCTTCGGAGCCGTCGAGCTCGATCAGAGTCTCGGGGAAGGGCTCTTTCGACAGCCTGGTGGCGTAGCTGACATCGACGACGGAGGTGGCGCCGTTCTCATGATCGAGCAGGATGGTCGCGACATCCTCGCCCTTGATCCCAGGGTTGACCCGCTTGGTGCGGGCGGTCACCGCGCTGACGTCGCCGAGGATATAGCGGGCGATGTCGAGCGTATGGATGCCGAGATCTTCGATGATGAAACGCTCGCCTTCGGCGAGATAGGGCTGGCCGGAAAAGACGTCATAACCCGAGCGGAAGGAGAAGCGGCCCCAGAAGGGCGTGCCGATGGCGCCGGCATCGAGCGCCTTGCGCACCGCCTGGATCGGCGTCTGCCAGCGGAAGTTCTCGTGCACCATCAGCGCCACGCCGGCAGCCCGGCAAGCCTCGACCATCGCCTTGGCATCCGCCAGCGTCTTGGCGAAAGGCTTCTGGCAGATGGCGAGGATCTTATTCCTCGCGGCCATTTCCACCAGGGCGCGGTGGCTTTGGACTGTCGTGGCGATATCGACGAAATCGAAGCCGCCATCGGCAAACATCGCCTCGGCATCGCTGTAGCGCCGCTCGATGCCGAACTGGTCGCCGACGAGCTTCAGCCGCTCGGGATCGCGGTCGCAGATCGCGACGATCTCGGCGCCGTCGACATCGTTCCAGGCATGCATCTGGTTGATCGCAAAGAAGCCGCAGCCGATCAACGCGCCTTTCAATCCGGTCATGTCAACCTGCCTTTGCCATCTGCATGAGGGTGACGCGCTGCTGCAGGCGGCGCTGCGCCTGATCGACGACCACGGCGATGATGATGACGAGACCCTTGATGACCATCTGCCAGAAGGAGGAAACGCCCATCATGACAAGCCCGTCGGAGAGGATACCGATGACGAAGGCGCCGATGATCGTGCCGCCGATCGTGCCGCGCCCGCCCGACATCGAGGTGCCGCCGAGGACCGCTGCGGCGATCGCATTGAGTTCGAAGCTTTCGCCGGTCGCCGGATGGGCGGCCATCAGCTCCGAGGAGATGACGACGCCGACGATCGCCGCGCAAAGGCCGGAGAACATGTAGACGAAGATTTTCACGAGATCGACGCGGATGCCCGACATGCGCGCCGCCCGCTCATTGCCGCCGACGGCGAAGATGTGGCGGCCGATCGGCGTCGAACGCGCGACATAGGCGGCCGCGAGCGCCAGCACGATCAGGATCCAGATCGACACCGGCAGGCCGAGAATGCGGCCGGCGCCGAAGAAGTCGAAACCGGTCGTGGCATATTCCGGCCGGCCGACAAGGTTCGGAAAGGTCTGTCCATCAGACGACAGCAGCGCCAGGCCGCGGGCAATATACAGCGTGCCGAGCGTGGCGATGAAGGGCGCGACGTTGAGCTTGGTGATCAGGAGACCGTTGATCAGGCCGATGACAAGGCCGATCGACAGCGTGATCAGCACGATCTCGAAAAGGTTGAAATAGATGGTGTAGCCGATCGGCAGCTCGATGCCGTAGAGGATCAGCCCGCCGGCGACCATGCCGCAAAGCCCGACGATCGAACCGACCGAGAGGTCGATGCCGCCGGTGATGATGACGAAGGTCATGCCCATGGCCAGGAATGCGTTCAGCGCCACGTGCTTCGACATCAGGATCATGTTCGCCGTCGAGGTGAAGTTCGGCGCGAAGATCGCAAAGAAGATGATGACGGCGAAAAGCGCGATGAAGGTCCTGAGCTTCATCAGCGTCAGAAGCGCAGAGCCGTTGGCGCCCTTCGGCGCAAGAGTTGAGGTAGCCGCCATCATGACGCGAGTTTCCCTTGATGTCCGTGTCCCTTGGCCGAAGCCGCGATAATGGCGTCTTCCGTCGCCTCGTCCCGATCGAAGACGGCGACGAGCTGGCCATTGCTCAAGACCGCGATGCGGTCGGATAGCGCCATGACCTCTTCGAGGTCGGAGGTCGAAAACAGGATGGCGAGCCCGTTTGCCGCCAGCCGCCGCATGGTGCGGAAGACGTCGGCCTTGGCGCCGACATCGATGCCGCGGCTCGGCTCGTCCATCAGCAGCACCTTCGGATTGGTCATCAGCGCCTTACCGATGACGACCTTCTGCTGGTTGCCGCCGGACATGGAAGTGACCTCGAAATCCGGGTTCGGCGCCTTGATGGAGAGATCGCGGATCGCCTCCTGAATGGCGTTCTTTTCCGCGCCGCTGTCGATATGGAAGAGCCGGGTGAAGCGCGACAGGCTCGCGAGCGTCAGGTTGGAAGCGATGGACAGCACCTGCACCAGCCCCTCGCGCTGCCGGTCTTCCGGGATCAGCGCCAGGCCGCGGCGGATGCGCCGCGTGGTGTCGCGGGCGCGCACTTGCCTGCCGTCGATGAAGATCTTGCCGGTCGAATGCGTGTGGCGCCCGATCACGCATTCGAAGAATTCGCTGCGCCCGGCGCCCATCAGGCCGTAGATGCCGAGGATCTCGCCCGCCTTGACCGACAGGGAAACGTCGTTGACCGCAAGCCCGCCGGTCGGCCGGGGAAGGCTGATGTTTTCGGCACGGAAGACTTCCTCGCCGACGGAATGGGTGACGGATTTCGCGAAATCCTTGGCGTCCGAGCCGATCATCGAGCGCACGATCCAGCGCGTGTCGATGTCGCGCACCATGGCATGGCCGGTGATCTGGCCGTCGCGCAGCACGGTGATATAGTCGCCGATCCGCATCAGCTCTTCCAGCCGGTGCGAGATATAGACGATCGCCACGCCCTGCGCCTTCAGCTCGGCGATCACCTTGAACAGGATTTCGACTTCGGCCGCCGACAGCGCCGAAGTCGGCTCGTCCATGATCAGGATGCGGGCATTAAGCGACATCGCCTTGGCGATCTCGACCAGCTGCTGCTGGCCGATCGGCAGGTCCTCGACCATCGTATCCGCCTCGATGCCGGCATCGAGACGCCGCAGGAATTCATTGGCCTTCTCGACCTGCGCCTTGTGATCGATGCCGAGCAGGCCGCGGGTGATCTCGCGCCGGGTGAAGATGTTTTCGGCGACCGACATGTTGGCGAAGAGGTTGAGCTCCTGGAAGATCATGCCGATGCCGTTCGCCTGCGCGTCGGCCGGGCTGTCGAAGGTAACCGGCTTGCCGTCCAGGATGATGCGGCCGAGCGTCGGGCGCTCGACGCCGGCGATGATCTTCATCAGCGTCGATTTGCCGGCGCCGTTTTCGCCGACGAGAACATTCACCGCGCCGCGGCGCAGCTCCAGATTGGCGCGCTTGACGGCGACGATGCCGGAATAGACCTTCGACACGTCGTCGAGACGGAGGATGATATCGTCCTGATGTGCGTCCGCCGCCGTCATGAGCCCACCTTCAGTTCCGAAGGTGTGACGAGCGGCAGCTCGCCGCTTCTCGGCAGCGGGAAGGCGCCGATCACCGTTACCGTCTTGCCGGTGAGACCGTCACGCGGAACGGCGGAGAGGAAGGCGGTATTGGCCTTCTCGTTGAACGCCTTGCCGAACTGCGCCCATTCGATCTGGTTCTTGAACTCGTTGAAATTGACGAAATCGAGCGTGTCGCGCAGTGCGGTGCCGCGCAGCGCCGGCCCGATCTGCACCTTCGCATCGGCCTTGCCGTCGCCATCGGCATCGACATCGAGCGTTGCCGCGCGCGAGGCCGTGTCGGCCGCGACGACCTTGCCGGTGATCTTCACCGCATAGGTCCAGGGCGAACTGCTCTGCTTGCGCGGATTGCCGTATTTTTCGCCCGCGGCATCCGGGCTCGTGGAAACGAGCTGCATGACGTCCTTCAGCTCGCCGGCGCGCTTTTCGAAATAGGGCACGACCTGAGGCTGCCAGATCGCCTCGACCTTGGCATTCGGATCGAAAGCGGTCTTGGCCGCAGCCGCCGCCTTCTCCTCCGCGGTCGGCGTCTTGATGATCTTGCAACCGGGCAGGGCCGCCGCCACGACGGCAGCCAGCAATGCGCCCTTCATTCTCAACATGCGGGTAAACCTCGGCGTCTCGCAAAATGCATTGCGGAGGGCGCAACATTGCACCCTCCGCAATTGGGCTGATCAGTTCGTCAGGGCGAAGGTTTCGAGCTTGCCGGCATTGTCGGCATTGATGAGAACGCAGTCCATCAGCTGCTTCTCTTCCTTCGGCGTCGTCTTGTTCTTGATGTAGGCGTCGGCCTGCTCCACGGCGAGCTGCGCCTGCGCATAGGCGGGCTGCAGCACGGTCGCCTTGATGCCGCCCGACTTGATGGAGTCGCGCACATCGTTGGAACCGTCGAAGCCGACGACGATCACGTCCTTACGGCCGGCGGCCTGCAGGGCTGCGATCGCGCCCATCGCCATGGTGTCATTGCCTGAGATGACGCCCTTGATATCCGGATTGGCCTGAAGGATGGTTTCCATCTTCGAATAGGCTTCCGTCTGGCTCCAGTTGGCCGACTGCTTGGCGACCGACTTCAGCTCGGGATAATCGTCGATGACGTCGTGATAGCCCTGCGAGCGGATGCCGGCATTGGTATCGGACTCCTTGCCGACCAGCTCGACATAATTGCCCTTCTCGCCCATCAGCTTGACGAATTCCTGCGCGCCGAGCTGCGCACCCTGATAGTTGTTCGAGACGATCTGGGCGACGGCGACGCCGGTCGCGTTGATCTCGCGGTCGATCAGGAAGGAGGGGATGCCGGCATCCTTGGCCTTCTTGACGGCAGCGACGGAAGCGTCCGCGCCCGCATTGTCGAGAATGATCGCCTTGGCGCCGCGCCCGATCGCCGTATCGATCATCTCCGACTGCTTGTTGGCGTCGTCGTCATGGGTCATGACGAGCGTCTCGTAGCCGAGCTCCTTCGCCTTGGCTTCGGCGCCGACGGCTTCGGCCTTGAAGAACGGGTTGTCGTGCGCCGGGGTGATGATGGCGATGAGATCGGCCGCGAAGGCCGGCATGGCGGTGCCGAGCGCCAGCGCGCTGGCGAAGGCTGCGAGTGTCAGTCTGCGTGTCAGTTTCATTCTTTCCTCCCTGTTGTGAATGACGCTCCGTCTCCCCGGAGCGGTGCCCCGTCTCCGGAGCGGTAGCAGGGGGAGGATTTGCCTCCCCCGGGCCGGTTCAGGTGATGCGCCGAATGCTTTCGGCGATCTCCTGCGGTTCGAAAACTTTCTTCCAGTCGTCGCGCATCAGCGCCGGGATGCCGAACTCGATCGCCTTGTTGCAGGCATCCGAGAAGACGCCGTCGACCTCCTTGAAGATGACCGCGCCGAGCACGTTCATATGGCCGAGCAGGAAATCGCGGGCGGCTTCCGCCGGCACGCCGCGGGCGACGCATTCGTCCATGGCCTGGCGCATGATGACGAGCAGCGAGGCGCAGACGGTTTCGGAAAGGCCGGGTTCGAGCATGGCGAGCTGATCGACCGTGACCCGGTGCGAACGCATGACCGGCGCCCAGATGACCTTGGCGATTTCCTCGCCGAGCGCATAAGCGCTTTCGGGACCCTGCATCAGCGCCGAGACGATGTGCTGCTTGGCGAAGAGGCCGCCGAAATGATCCTTCTTGGCCTGCATATCCGTTTCGTCGTTGAAGATCGGCGGATGGCAGGGATGGGTGACGAAATAGGTGAGGTCGTCGCGCTTCGGCAGATGGCCGGCGAAGG
Source organism: Rhizobium sp. R339 (assembly GCF_002211395.1). NCBI lineage: Bacteria > Pseudomonadati > Pseudomonadota > Alphaproteobacteria > Hyphomicrobiales > Rhizobiaceae > Rhizobium > Rhizobium sp. R339. The sequence continues at coordinate 698,377 of NZ_LOKV01000012.1, read as the reverse complement.
GCGCGGCGGCATCGAGCGCCACCACCATGGTGCCGGGCGCAAGCTTGTCGACGATGCCGGCCGCGACCTTGCCGATCACCGTATCCGGCACGGCGAGAATGACGACCTCGGCGCCATCGAGCGCGGCATCGACAGGCACGCAATCGAGGCCGAGATCGTTCTTCAGGCGGGCCTTGCCGGCATCGCTCACCTCGACATGGCGCACGTCGAAGCGCGAGCCCTTGAGATTTTTGGCAAGCCGGTATCCCATTTTGCCGCCGGCGCCGAAGAGAGCAATCTTGGTCATGTTTTCCTCACCTTTTCAGTTCTGGATAGGATCATATACTGGTATGATGAGTCAATCACCATATCATTACTTAGGCGCTTAGGCCCCATGTTTTTCCGCATCGAGCCGGTCGATCGCCTGCACGTTGCCGGCCGACGGGCCTTGGGGGTCGAATTCGGAGGCGAGCCAGACGTCCACGATTGATTTCGCCAGTTCCGGCCCGATGACGCGCGCGCCCATGGTGATGATCTGGGCGTTGTTGGATTTCACCGCGCGTTCGGCCGAATAGGTGTCGTGGGTGAGGGCGGCGCGAATGCCCGGCACCTTGTTAGCGGAGATGCACACGCCGATGCCGGTGCCGCAGAACAGGATGCCGCGCTCATGCTCGCCGTCGACGATCGTCTGCGCGAGGCGCTGGGAGAGATCGGCATAGAAGCCGGATTGGCTGAGATCGTGCACTTCGAGATCCGCCTTGCCGGCGAGATGGGCGGCAATGACGTCCAGGAGCGGTTTGCCGGCGCTGTCGGCGCCAATTGCGATTTTCATGGCAGTTTCCTTTCACTCGCCGTAGGGCGTGGAGATGAGCGGTCGATCGCCGCGCTGACGCGGGCGAGAATGTCGAGATAGCCTTCGACGGACCAGGCGGAGCGGCCAATGAACAGGCCGTCGATATCAGGCTGGCCGATCAGTTCCTCGCAATTGCCGGGATTGACGCTGCCGCCGTAGAGAACCGGCACCGGGCGGCCGAGAATGGATTTCGCCACCTCGGCGATCTTGCCGTGCCGCTCGGAGGCGTAATCGGCCGTCGCCGGAATGCCGTTGACGCCGATCGCCCAGACCGGTTCGTAGGCAAGCAGGATCGGAGCCTCGCCGGCCTCGGTGTCGACACCCCGCAGGGCAGCCTCGACCTGCCGCCGCAGCACCGCGTCGGCCCGGCCTTCGTTGCGCTCCTGCAGGGTCTCGCCGATGCAGACCAGCGGCGTCAGGCCGTGGCGGATGGCGGCGGCAACCTTGAGGCCGACGGTCTCGTCGGTCTCGCCGAAATGTTCGCGCCGTTCGGAGTGGCCGAGCTCGACGAGATCGAGCCGGCAATCCTTCAGCATCAGGGGCGAAACTTCGCCGGTCCAGGCACCGGCATCCTCCCAATGCATGTTCTGGGCGCCGACCTTCACCGAGGTCTCGGAAAGCACGCGCTTGACCTCGCGCACCGCCGTGAAGGAGGGGATGACGAAGCGCTGCACGCGGGCATCGCGTTCAAGATCCGCATCGGCGAGGCGGCGCGCGAAGGCGAGCGCTTCCTCAAGCGTCTTGTTCATCTTGAAGCTGGTTCCGATCCAGACGACCATCTCAGTTCTTCCTTCCGTCCCGGATCTGCGCGAAATAGCTGTCCGTGCCGACCTGCCCGCCTTTCAGCGCGATCTGCAGACCGTTGGTCGGCGCATAGTCGCCATGCGCGAGGCAGAGCGGCGAGCCCGGCGTCTGGGGCAGCGGCAACAGCGTCGTCAGCGCATCGATCTTCAATTGCCGCAGCGCGTGGCTCGACGTGTCGCCGCCGGCTACGACCGCCCGCGGCAGCCCTTCCTGCTCGATGAGCCGGCGCAGGATCGTGCCGAGGGCGCTGCCGAGCCGATGCCGGGCGCCCGGAAGCCGGTCGATATCGGCGCCGCGGTCGGCGGATGGGCCGAGCGCCGTATGGAGGATGACGCTCCTGCCTTCCTTCAGCTTGCCGATGCCTGCCTGCACCGCCTCATCCACCGCAGCCTCGCCATTCGAGACCAGCGCGAGCGGATCGAGTGCGATGCTTTCGAAGCCGTTTTCGACGGCCGTGCGGATCTGGCGCTCGGTCGTCGGCGAGACGCTGCCGGAGACGACCGCGAGGCGCTCGACCGCACCGATATCGGGAAATTCGGCGCTGCCTTCGCCGATCGCGCGGGTCTGCCGCCAGGCGCTGAGCAGAGCATATTCGACGCCCGAGGAGCCGGCGACGAAGCTTCCCGAACGGTTGGTGACACGCAGCATCTGCCGCCCGGCTGCCGCCTGCGTCGCGTCGGAATCGACATCGAGCAACAGAATGCCGTCCCGATCCGACGCCAGTTCGTCGACCCGCCGGTCGGCATCGGCCGCGGTGATCGCGACGAGATCGGCAAGCAGCACGGGGAGGGAAGTCTGCTTCGACAGGTGCAGCGCAAGATCCGCCTCATCCATCGGCGTGACGGGATGGCGGCTCATCACGGGGTGGCGGTCGATGCGGAAGACGCGGCCCTGATAGGCGGCGAAGAGATTACCGAAAGCGGTATAGCGCTTCAATTGCGGCGCGCCGACGATGACGGGCACGATCGATTGCCCGAAACTCGCGCGGCCGATCTCAATCGCCTTGCCGATATTGCCGATGCCGGGGCTGGAATCGAAGGTCGAGCAGACCTTGTAATGGCAGATGGCGGCGCCAAGCGAATTCAGCCATTGGAAGGCCGGCGCAAGATGCTCGTCCATCCATGCCGGCGTCTCGCTGCGGCTCGTTCCGGCAATGCCGATGGCGCGGCAATGGCTGAAACGCGCCAGCAGCTCCGGCCTGGGAATGTCGAGGAAGAGCACGGTCTCGACGCCGTTCGAGGCGAGCGCCTCCATGACGTCGGTGGAGCCGGTGAAATCATCCCCGTAATAGCTGACGAGAAGTCCATCCATCGCCGTCACGCGCCCTTGCCGTCGCTGAACTTGGCGATCGAGGCGGCAAGCTCCGGATGGTCCTTGGCGTAGACCTCCAGCGGAATGCCGGCGACCGCCGCCTGCCAGGCCTGCTGCACGGCGCGCACACCGGCCGCAGGTCCGCCGGGATGGCTGACGATGCCGCCGCCGCAGAGATAGAGAAGATCGACGGTGCGGCCGGTGCGCTCGTAGGTTTCCGGCGCCTGCCCGCCCCACTGGCCGGAGCCCGCGACCGGAAGCGGGCAATCGGCGGCATCGAAGAGCGGCGTGCTGACGGCCTTGAAGGAGGAGACGAAGCTGTCGTCCGGCTCCCAATATTTGACCCGGAGGCCGTTGATCTGGAACTGGTCGACGCCGAGCAGCCGCCAGAACTGCTGATAGACCTTGAAATCCATGCCGGCGCCCGGATCGCGCGTCAGCACGTCCCAGCCATTGCGATGCGCATGCAGCACCAGGCTGGAGCGCTTGCGCAGGAAACTCATGCCGCCGAAGCCGATCGAATTGATGTTGACGACGGCGCAATTGCCGCCGGCCGCCGCGACGATATCGTGGTTGCGCATCATCTCGTCGGGATCGGCATGCGAGATGCCGAAGGCATACATGACCTTCTTGCCGGTCTTCTGCTCGTGATCGAGAATGCGCGGCATGATCGCGGCGACGCGCTCCTTGAGCGGCGAATAGGCCGGGCTCATCAGCTTCTCGTCGTCCTTGATGAAGTCGACGCCCGACTCGATCAGTTCGCCGACGAGTTCCGCCGTCTCGTGCGGCCTCAGCCCCAGCGCCGGCTTGACGATGGTGCCGATGATCGGCCGGCCCTCGACGCCGTTGAGGCGGCGGCTGCCCGGTATGCCGAATTGCGGCCCGGGATGGGCGCTCTTGAAAGCTTCGGGCAGCTTCATGTCGACGATGCGGATGCCGGTCATGCCCTTGATCGAATAGACGCCGCCGATCGCGATGGTCATCAGCGCCGAAAGATCGGTGCCGATCGCCTCCAGCGGGAAGGCGATGTCGACATCGGCGCGGCGCAGCAGCGTGCCGGGCGATGCCTCGGGCCAGGTCGGATGGCGCGCATCCTCGAGCGGGCGGATCGCCAAAACCCGGGCGGCAACGCGCGATTTCAGCTCCTCCGTCTCGCCGGGAACCGGCACGAAGGTCCCGGTCGACTGGTCGCTGGCGATCTTGTCCGCCATCGCCTCGACGCTGCCGGGCGTTTCGATGCGGTAGGTCAGGGTTATCATCATGAAACGGACAGTTGCTCCTCTCGCCATGGAGATTGTCATGGCGTCAACTCGTGATCTGGTATAATGAGTATTCCAACTATTGAAAAGCGGAATCTTCGGCGGCGCAAATTTTCAGCCGCGAGCTTTGTTCTCGGCGCGGAAAACTGTTAGGAGGAAGCATTTTGAGCCAGCGAGATCTCATGACCCAGCCCATCGAACAAATCGTCCGCCGGAAACTCTCCGACGAAGTGTTTGATCGACTCGAGCGGATGATCACCTCAGGCGAGCTTCAGCCCGGCGACGAAATGCCCTCCGAGCGGGTGCTGATGGAACGCTTCGGCGTCGGGCGGCCGGCGATCCGAGAGGCCATGCAATCGCTCGCCAACAAGGGTCTCGTCAGCATCTCGCACGGCGAGCGCGCGAAGGTGCTGCGGCTCACGGCAAAATCGATCTTCCGCCAGGTCGATCTCACCGCCAAGATCATGCTGTCGCAATCGGCCGACTCGCTCGAACATCTGAAAAGCGCCCGCATCTTCTTCGAGCGCGGCATGGCCCGCGAGGCCGCACAGCGCGCTTCGGCAAACGATATCGGCGATCTCAGGGACATCATCGAGCGCCAGCGGGCCTCGCTCGGGCGGGCCGAAGAATTCATCGATGCCGATATGGAATTCCACACCCGCATCGCCCAGATCTCCGGCAACCCGATCTATGTCGCCGTCAGCGAGGCGATGCTCGCCTGGCTGAAGGAATATCATACCGAAATGCTGATCTGGACCGGCAAGGAAAAGTTCACGCTGGCCGAACACGACGAAATCGTCGACCGCCTCGAAGCCAACGACGTCGACGGCTCGGAAACGGCGCTCCTCAAGCATCTCGAGCGCTCGCGCGCGCTTTACGCGAAGTAATCGCCAATCCTTTGGCGCAAGGCGCCACGCGCTCCCCCTCTCGCCTTCTTCACGCCCGGCCCCGTCGCGGCTTTTCCGGGCCAACCGCATTTGTCGGAAGCGGGGAACAATGATCTGCGGTCGAGGTTGTGAAAGGGCCAACCACGCAAAGATCCCAAGGAGGACATCAGGATGCGTATGAAACTCGTAGCAGCTTCGCTTTTCGCCCTCGGCATGGCCACATCAGCCTTCGCCCAGTCCAACCCGGCGCCGGCCGGCGCCACGATCGACAAGAACCAGGCCGATCAGGGCGGCGGCGCCACCACAGACACCAAGGCCAAGAAGCCGATGGAAACGGATTCCACGATGACGAATTCCACCACCGGCGGCACGATGAAGATGGACAAGACCAAGTGCCCGAACCCGGTCAACAATTCCGACAATCTGCAGACCCAGGGCGGCACCAGCAACGCCACGCCGATGGACGAGGCCTGCGCAGCGCATAACAACTGATCGGCTTCCCCTAACCCAAGAACCCCGCTTCGGCGGGGTTCGGCCTGCTGTTCGGCCGCTGCCCCCGCCCAAGATATTTACCGAGCAGTCTCGCCGTTCATGCAGGCGTCTTGTTGAACACCAGGGTGCGTCTTGATCGCTCTTCTCCCCGGCGGGGAGAAGGGGACATGCCGCAACGTCGCCGTCCCCCGTTACGCTTCCCCTTTTCCACATTCCCTCTCCCAAACATTCACAAAAATTCTAGTTGAGATTGCAGCCGGAAGATGATCCCATCTCGGTCCGCGTAGACTCAAAAGCGTCTCGCCCTCCCTCCGATATTCGAACCACGAGCGGCCCATGTCGATCTCAGATGCGATCTATCGTCCCTTCGAAACGCTGATCCGGCCGCTCGACATTCCCTATCGGCCGCTGCCGTCGAAGGGGCCGGTGAGGGTGCTGCTGCATTTCATCTCGATGTTTCGCGGCGTGCTGATTGCGCTGGCGCTTTGCTCCATGCTGTTCGAGGCGATCAACCTGGCGATCGTCTGGGGGCTTTCGGTCATCGTCGATGGCGTGACGCAGCATGGTGCCGCCGTCTTCCTGCATGAGGAGTGGCGGCTGCTTGCCGTCCTCGGCTTGCTGATCTTTCCGGTGATGCCGATCGTTTCGTTCATGCTCAACACGCTGAACTCGCATACGCTTGGCATCGCCATGCCGGCCGCCATCCAGTGGCAGGGCCACAAGGCGGTGGAGCGGCAGGATCTCGCCTTCTTCCACGATCTCTATGCCGGGCAGGTTTCCTCGCGGCTGCAGCAGGTCTCCTCCGCCGTCCAGCAGCAGATCCTCGCCGGCTTCCAGTCCATCCCGCGCTTCCTGATGCAGCTGGTCGGCTCCGTCATCCTGCTCAGCGCGCTCGCCTGGCAGCTCGCTTTGCCCGTCGTCGTCTGGATCGCGCTCAACATCGCGTTCACCGCCAGGGTCGTGCCTGTTTTCGTCGAGCGTTCGCGCCGCACCGCCAAGCAGCGCAGCCTGGTCGCCGGCGCGATCACCGATCTCTATACCAACATGCAGATGATCAAGCAGTTTGCCGCCGAAGACAGCGAGGCGGGCGCGATCCGCCGCATCATCGGCAAGGCCGTGCAGACGCAGCACAGCGAGCAGCGCATCTACCGCTCGTCGGAAGTGACCGTCGTCATCTTCAACACGCTGCTGTGGCTGAGCATGCTGGCGATCGGCTTTTCCGGCCTCGTCAAAGGCTTCCTCACGGTCGGCGAGTTTGTCGGCGCGGTCTATATCCTCCACCGTCTGTCGTCGCAGATCTTCGTCTTCCTGCAGATGGGCCAGCAGATCTTCCAGGCGATCGGCACGATCAAGGATGCCATGCCGGTCATGACGACGCCGCCTGCCATCACCGACCGGCCGGATGCGGCCGAGCTTGCCGTGCCGCAGGGCGAGATCCGCTTCGAGAATGTCGGCTTCGCCTACAAGTCGGGCAAGCCGGTGATCGACGCCCTGTCGCTGACGGTGCGGCCCGGCGAGAAGGTTGGTCTCGTCGGCCTTTCCGGGGCCGGCAAGACCACCCTCGCAAACCTGCTGCTGCGCTTCTACGACATCAGGGACGGCGCGATCCTGATCGACGGGCAGGATATCCGCGCCGTCACCCAGGCGAGCCTGCGCCGCGCGATCGGCGTGATCGCCCAGGATGTCGCGCTGCTGCACCGTTCGGTCGGCGACAATATCCGCTACGGCCGGCCGGGGGCGACGCAGGAGGAAATCGAAAGGGTGACGAAGATGGCGAGCGCCGATGCCTTCATTGCCGATCTTACCGACAGCGAGGGCCGCAAGGGTTACGACGCCTTCGTCGGCGATCGCGGCATCAAGCTCTCGGGCGGCCAGCGCCAGCGCGTGGCGATTGCCCGCGTGCTCCTGAAGGATGCGCCGATCCTGGTGCTCGACGAGGCGACCTCGGCGCTGGACAGCGAATCCGAAGCCGCCATTCAGGAGCGGCTGAACCTCGTGATGGAGGGAAAGACGGTGATCGCCATCGCCCATCGCCTTTCGACGATCGCCAGGATGGACCGCATCGTCGTGCTCGATCACGGCCGCATCGTCGAAGAGGGCAGGCCGGAAGAACTGGTCGAGCGGGACGGGCTGTTTGCCCGGCTGTGGAAACGCCAGACCGGCGGCTTCATTCCCGAGGAAATCGATTGAGCCGGGCAGGGGATTTTCCCCTGCTTGACTCATCGGAACGGGATTGGTACCGATATGGGTAATCGATAACCCAAAGCGAACCCAGTGACAGCTTCCCTCAACGACATAGCCGCCCGCGCCGGCGTTTCCGTCAAGACCGTCTCGGGCGCCTTGCATGGCGGCTCGGCGCGCATGTCGGAGGAAACCCGGCAGCGGATCAAGGAGATTGCCGAGGAGCTCGGCTATGTCACTAACTTCGCCGCCCGCAGCATGCGGCGGGGCTGGATGCCGCTCGTCGGCCTCGTCGCCGACGATCTGATCACCTCGCCTTTCGCCACGGAGATCATCCGAGGGCTCGACGGCGCCGTGCGCGCCGCCGACATGGCCGTCTTCGCCATGACGCTCGGCGGCCACCGCAGCATAGCCTCGATCCTCGACGAGATGCGGCGCTTTCGCCCGCGCGCGATCGCCTATGCCGCCATGTATCACAAGAGCGTCGACCTGCCGCCCGAATTTGCCGATGCGGTCGGCGTCATGATCAATTGCCGGGATGCCAACGACCGCGTCACCTCGCTGGTGCCCGATGAAACCGGGGCGGCGATCGAAATCACCAACTATCTCATCGATGCCGGCCGCCGCAACATCGTCTTCATCAATCTGCCCGGGCTGCTCGCCGGCGAACTGCGTGAACTCGGCTTCCGCCAGGCGCTCGATCATGCCGGCATCGACGGAGCCGGCGCCATCGTCCTGCCCGCCGTCAGCAAGGCGATCTACAGCGACCGGGCGCACAGCCTCGTCGCCGCGCATGTGCAGGAGCTGATGAACGGTCCCCGGCGTCCCGATGCCATCCTGTGCGGCAATGACCGCGTGGCCATGGAAGTCTATGCCGCGCTGCGCCGGACGGGCGCCGCCATTCCCGACGACGTCGCCGTTGCGAGCTTCGACAACCAGGTCGAGATCGCCTCGCGGCTCGACCCGCCGCTGACCACCATGGCGCTTCCCCATCGCGCCATGGGCCGCCAGGCCGCGCAAATCCTGCTTGCCGAAGACCGGGTCCCGGTCGGGGTGCAGAAACTGCCGTTCCAGCTGGTGGAGCGGGCATCCGTATAAATTGAAATAGGCCCATTCAAATGGAGGAGGAATTCTAATGGGTAAACGTTTACTTTGGTCTCTGGTCCTGTCCTCGGCGCTGTCGGCCATGGGCGCGCAAGCCGCCGAGAAAACCGTCATCCAGGTCATGCACCAGGGCGATCCCGGCTTCGTCGCCGCCTATGGCAAGGTCGCCGAACGGTTCGAGGCCGCCAATCCCGATGTCGATGTGCAGTTCATCTATGCGCCGCACGATGCCTATAACGAGAAGTTCAGCGCCGCCGTCATGGCCAAGCAGCTGCCCGACGTGATGGAGCTCGATGCGCCGTTCCTCGCCAATTACGTCTGGTCGGGCTATCTTCAGCCCATCAAGCCGCTGATCGACAAAGATGTCGTCGACGACATGACGGAGTCCAACATCGCCCAGGGCACATACCCGATCGACAAAGACCTCTACGCGATCGGCCTGACCGACTCCTCGGTCGTTCTTTACGGCAACAAGAAATATCTCGAAGCGATCGGCGCCCGCATCCCGAAATCCGTCGACGATGCCTGGACCCGCGAGGAGTTCGAAACCTATCTCGAGAAGCTGTCGAAACTCGACGGCGTGAAGTGGCCGATCGACACTTTCCGCGGCTACGGCATCAAGACCGAATGGATCACCTATGCCTATGGCCCGATCCTGCAATCGGCCGGCTGCGATCTCATCGACCGCAAGGCCTGGAAATCCGAGGGCACGCTCGACAGCGACGCCTGCGTCGATGCGCTTGCGATGATGCAGAAATGGGTCAAGAACGGCTGGGTCGTGCCGCAATCTGCCGGGACCAACCAGTTCTTCGCCGAAGGCAATCCGGCAGCACTGGCGCTCGGCGGGCACTGGGTTTACGCGGAAGCCGCTGCGACCATGAAGGACAATATCGTCGTGCTGCCGCTTCCGAAGTTCGGCGCCAAGGGCGTGAGCCCTGACGGCACCTGGATCTGGGCGGTCACCAAGACGTCGGCCCATCCCGAGATCGCAGGCAAGTTCATCAGCTTCCTGCTGAAGGACAAGGAATACCGGGCCTTCGTCGCAAGCCAGTCCGGCTATCCCGGCCTGAAGAGCTTCGCCGCCGAATCCCCGCTCTATGCTCCCGGCGGCCCGATGGCGATCGCCTTCGAACAGGCGTCGAAGACGGCTGTCGCCCGCCCGCCGCATCCGGCCTATCCCACAATCACTTCCGCCTTCATGCAGGCCGTCGACGAGGCCTTCAATGGCGGCGATCCGAAGGAGGCGCTGACAGCGGCCGCCGAGAAGATCGACCAGGATATCGAGGACAATGACGGCTACCCGCCGTTCGGCGAAGCGCAATAAGCGTGATCGCCCTGCGATGTCTCCCTCAGACATCGCAGGGCGAGACCGACATCCCGGCTGGAGAGGAGGAGCCAATGGCAATGCAACAATCGACATCTTCTACATCCGTCCGAAAGGCTCCGGCGCGCCGGCATGACAAGGGACGGCTGATGCAGGAAGCGGCCATGCTGGCACCCGCCGTCATCCTGTTGACCCTCTTCCTGATCCTGCCGTTCCTCCTGTCCTTCTGGACGGCGATGACCAACCAGCCTCTGGTGCCGCGGCCGACGCCCGTCCGCTTCGTCTGGTTCAACAATTTCATTCGCATCTTTCAGGACGATCTGTTCTGGACCGCGCTTTGGAACGTCTCGCGCTTCACCTTCTGGATCATTCCGGCGCAGTGCGGCCTCGCTTTCGCGACGGCGCTGCTGCTGCATCAGAAGCTGCCGTTGCGCAACCTGCTGCGCGGCATGTTCTTCCTGCCGGCGATCACCTCGATGGTCGTGGTTTGCGTCATCTGGGGCACGCTGTTCCAGTATCCCACCGGGCCGTTCAACCAGATCCTCGGCTTCCTCTCCGGCGGGGCGATCCAGCCGATCGATTGGCTCGGCGATCCGCAATGGGCGATGTTCTCGCTCGTGCTGCTCTCGGCCTGGCAGGCTTACGGTTTCCAGATGATCGTCTATCTCGCCGGCCTTCAGGGCATTCCCGACGAGCTCTACGACGCCGCCAAGATCGACGGCGCCAATGCTTTCCGCCGCTTCTGGCACGTGACCATGCCCGGCCTCAGGCCAACCCATGTCTTCGTGCTTGTCATCACCACCATCCAGGCGTTCAAGCTCTATACCCAGGTCGCCATCCTCACGCAGGGAGGGCCGAAGAGCAGCACCGAAACTGTCGTGCACTACATGGTCCGGGCCGGCTTCGAAGAGCAGAAGATGGGCTATGCCTCCGCCGTTTCGGTCATCCTGTTCGTGATCGTTCTCGTCATCGCGCTGATCCAGCGCCAGCTCCTGAGGCGCTTCGATGTCTGATCTCGCTCTCTCGATCCCGCAGGCCCGCGCCGCGCGGCCGCGTTCCGCCACCAGGGTTCTGCGCACCGTCCAGACCGTCAGCATCTTCATCATCGCATTGGTGATCGTCTCTCCATTGCTGCTGCTCGTCGTCGCCAGCCTCAAGGACGACCGGTTCCAGATCCTCGCCGACATGGGCAGCTTCCGGGCCTTCTGGGTGTCGAACCCGACACTGTCCAACTATGCCGAGGTCGGCCATCTCTCGGGCGAGCTCGCCTTCGGGCGCTACCTCATCAATTCGCTGATCATCCTGGTGGCGACGGTCTGCTCCGGCCTGATCGTCAATTCGATGGCCGGCTTCGTTCTGGCCTGGGGCTCGCTCAGAGGCCGCGCCGTCATCCTGTCGATCGTCATCGCGCTTTATGTGATCCCGCAGGAAAGCATCATCATGCCGCTGGTGATCATGGTCTCGCGGGCGGGCATGTCCGACACTTTCGCGGTGCAGATCGTGCCCTGGGTCGCAAGCCCGCTTTACATCTTCCTGTTCTACCAGTTCTTCGCGCAGCTGCCGAAGGAATTGCTGGAGGCCGCCGAGATCGACGGCGCCTCGTTTTTCCGAGCCTATCGCTCGATCTTCCTGCCGCTCAGCCTGCCGGCGCTCGCCACCGTCTCCATCCTCATGGGCATCGAGACCTGGAACCAGTATCTCTGGCCGATCCTCGTCACGCAGACCGATTATGCCCGGCCGATCGCGGTGGCCATCGCCACCTTCTTCGGACAGGACAGCATCTACTGGGATCGGGCGATGGCGGCCTCCGTCTTGATGATGATCCCGATCCTGGGGCTCTACCTCGCATTCCAGCGCTGGTTCGTGAGCTCCTTTATCGGCTCTGCTGTGAAAGGTTGAATTGATGACAAGCCAAGCGATTTCTCCCTCCGATGAAGCGGGGCTGGAGACGATCAGCGCCGTCCTGCCCGCAGGCGCCACGGTCCACGCATGGATCAAAGCATCGGATGGCGCCGCCCCGGCAAGGCTGACGGCCCATGTCGGTGGGAGCCCGGCCGGCGCTGTAGAAACGTCAAACGCTGAAGAATTCGCGTTTCGGCCGCTGACGCTGGAAAGAGGCGGAGAAACCGCCTTCTCCTACGATCCTGCCACGACCGAGGTCTCGGTCCTCTACGCCTTCCTTCAGTCCCGCGTTCTCGAAGAAGGCATCCGGCTGCTGCATGTCCGCCCAGCCAATGCCACGCCCGAAGTGCCCGGCAGCTATCATTTCCGCCCGCCTTTCGGCTGGATGAACGATCCCAACGGGTTCGGGCGGTTCGGCGGCAGGCCGCACCTCTTCTACCAGCACTATCCCCATAGCCTTCGGTGGAACAACATGCATTGGGGCCATGCGGTCTCGAACGACTACCTTCGCTGGACGCATCTCCCGATCTTCCTTCCGCCTTCGGATGAGATCTCCACCCGGGCCGACGGGCGGGGAGGGGCATTTTCCGGCTCCGCCATCGCTCTTGCCGGCGACGAAGCCGGGCTTCGCATTTTCTTCACCGAGCACATGAAGGATCGGGAACCGGAGGAGCAGGTTCAGTTCACGGCCACCAGCCGCGATCTCGTCACTGTCGAGCCGGCGAGCCTGATCCTGCCGGCGCGTCCCGAAGGTCTCGGCCTGACGACCGATTTCCGCGACCCTTACGTCTTCTCTGGCCCCGACGGCAGATGGAAGATGCTGCTCGGCACGCGCGACCGCGAGGGCGGCGTTATCCTGCTCTACGAAACCGATGAGCCCACCGCGGCGGCCGGATGGACCTTCCTCGGCACGCTTCACCGCGAGAACCGCTTCGGGATGACCGCGGCGGAGTGCCCTTGCATGCTGCCGCTCGACGGTCCCGCCAATGATCCGGCGACACGCTGGGCCCTGATCTTCGGTCTGCTGACCAGCCGCGATCCGGCGACCGGCCGGCGCAACATGACGCTTGCGACCGTCGGCCGTTTCGATGGCCGCAGCTTCTCGGTAGAATTCGAACAGGAACTGGATTTCGGCACCGACGCCTACGCCTTCCAGGCCTTCGTCGACGAGACCGGCCCGATCGGCATTGCCTGGCTTGCGAACTGGACGGATATATCGAGAGAGATCGACATGCCGACGGCGATGACCCTGCCGCGCCGGCTGGCATTGCGAGACGGTGCGCTGATCACGCCGCCTGTCGCCGCTGTCGAAAGCCTGCGGCAGCGCCAGCTGGATGCCGGAGGACTTCTCGACGGCCGGAGCGTCGATCTCGCCAACGGCTCCGTCGAGATCCTGCTCACCCTCGGAGAGCCCGGCAGCGCCTTCCGCCTTGATCTCCAACATCCCGCCGCAACGGTCGCGGTGCAGCTGAACGACGACGGGCTGAGCATTCCCTTCTCGGCGGCGAATGCGAAGCCATCGCCCCGTTATATCGCCGCCGGCGCGCACCCCTCGACCATCCGGATCTTCCTCGACGCGGGCTCGATCGAGGTCTTCGCCGACGATGGCCGCTGGACGGGAACCAAACGCCTGCCCGGCTTCAAGGGCGCCAGTGCCGCGCGTCTCGTCGCGCCGGAGAGAACTATAATCGCCGCCGAAATCTGGCAGCTCGGTCTTTGATCTGGAGGATGAAACGAACATGGCAGCGGTTACGATCGACAACGCCCGCAAGCATTATGGCGCCGTTCCGGTGATCCACGGCGTCTCCGTCGATATCGAAGACGGCGAATTCGTCACCCTCGTCGGCCCCTCCGGCTGCGGCAAGTCTACGCTGCTCAGAATGCTCGCGGGAGCGGCGGCGATCGTCTGAACGAGAAGATATACCGGGCAATTCCTGGTTTGGCGGCGGCGCTCGCTGCCGGCTCATCGGCTGTCTGTTTCCGAGATGATAAGCTTACGGCTATGCCCGCGCGGTGCAGTTTTTGCATTCGAACAAGCTTTTTTTGCCTCTCGCGCGCTTTCTCGGCGGGCCATTAGATTGGCCGTGTTTGAGGGGCGGACGGATGGGCGTGAGATTTGCCGATGTTCCCGCATGGGCAGGGATCCCATTGTCTTTGGCGGCTTATTTTCTCTTCAGTTCCAGCGACATGCTCGTAAAGGCGTTGACACGGGAAGTCCCGGTTTTCCAGGTTGTCCTGCTTCAGGTGGCCTTCGCGTTCATACCGTTCATGCTTGTGGTATTCAGGCGCGGCGGCTTCAGCACCCGTATCAGAAATCGCTCGCTGGTAGCCATTCGCGGCCTGCTCGCGGGCGTCAATACGCTTTGCGGCTTCTACGCCTTCTCGGCGCTTCCCCTGGCGGAGGTCTACGCGATCGTTTTCTGCACGCCGATCGTCGTGACGCTCGCTTCCATTCCCGTTCTCGGGGAAACCGTCGGAATGCACAGGATCGCCGTCATCGTCGCCGGCTTCCTCGGGATTCTCGTGATGATCGATCCGGTCGCCACCCATTTCAGCCTGGCGCACCTGTCGGCCTTCGGCAGCGTCTTGGCGAGCGCGGCCGTCGTCCTGATCATGCGGAAAATCGGCAAAGAAGAGGACCGGGTCAGCATGGTCGCAGCCGTGCTGGCCGGAATCCTGCTCGTCGGCTTGCCGGGCGCGCTCATCCAATGGCAGCCTCTGAGCGGCAAGGCCCTGCTCATTGCCGCCGGCTCCGGCTTTTTCATGGGCGTTGCGCAATTCGTGTCGCTCGAAGCCCTCCGCAGGGCGCCTGCGTCGGTCATCGCGCCCTTGCAATATACGATGCTCGTCTGGGCGCTTGCCTACGGCGTCGCGATATTCGACGACCCTGTGAAAGCCAATGTGCTGGCCGGAGCGCTGATCGTCATCGCCGCCAATCTTTACAACTTCCATCGGGAGCGCCTGCGCGCCCGGCGGAGCATCGAGGCGTGAGATCGATGAGGCGACCGTCAGGCGCCCAGATTATCGACGAGATACTGGCGAAGGCGCGCGATGGCGGGCTCATTCCACCGGCTCTTGGAGGCATAGAAATAATAGGAATCCAGGTAGGTTTCCGTCGCAACCGCTTCCACCAGCCGGCCCTGACCAATTTCGGGCGCGACCAGGATTTCGTTGGCAAGCGCCACGCCCTGGCCGATCGCCGCGGCCTCGATGACGATATGCGCATAGCCCAGCTTCTGGCCGCCGAGCGTCGAAGGAGCCTTGACGCCATTGGCGTGCAGCCACCTCACCCATGCGTCGGTGGTCTGCTCGTGAAGCAGGGGAACCGAGAGCAGGTCGCGCGGCTCCGCCACCGGATGGCGTTCCAGGAAGTCGCGGCTGGCGACGGCGATATGCCTTGGCCGATACAGTTCGACGGAGTTGCTGTAGGCGATGTACTCCCGCCCGTAGTGAACGGCGACATCGGCTTCGAAGCGCCGGAAATCCGGAAGATGATCGGTTGCCCGCAACAGCACGACATCGACCCGGGCGGCGCGGTTGATCTCCTCGATCCGCGGCATTAGCCACGATTTGTTGAGGCCCGGTCCGCACCACACCTTCAGCTGCTGGCGGCCCGACGGGCGAAGCATGAATGTCGCGTCGTCTATATGGTCGAATGCCACGGCGATACGCTCGTGATACTCCTTTCCCGCATCGGTCAAACGCGTCTCGGCAAAGTTGCTGTCGAGCAGTTTGACCCCGAGCCAATTCTCGAGCTTGCGGACATGGCGCCCCACCACGGTGTGGTGGATCGACAGATCTTCCGCGGCCGAGCGGAGACTGCCGAGCCGGGCGACGGCATCGAAGGCCCGCAAGGCGGTGAGCGGTGGCAAATTACGAGGCATCGAACCCACGGTTTCGTAAGGAGGCGGTGACGAAAACTATCATGTGCATTTTTCGCAGTGTGGTGCATTTCGTGCATTCCGGTTAGCGTTTTTTGCACCTCCCCGGGGCTCACGTTCGGCGCGATGGTCTTTCGCATGGAAACAGCTGCAGCGTTTTCGTTTTCCACTAAGACATCGAACCAGAGGATCAACTCCCGTGAGAATCGGTTTTTACACGAACTATTCCAAGGAAACCGCCGAGTTCGCCCATGAGGTCGGCTTCACCAGTCTGCAGCTCTCCGCCTGGCCGGGTTCGGCCCTCGACGCCAACACGACGACCGACGCCGAGCTCGCGGAAATCCGCAGGGATCTCGACAGCAAGAATATCCAGATCTCGGCTCTGGGATATTATCCCAACTACCTGCATCCCGACGATCATGAACGCGAAGCGGCGCAAGCTTACCTGCCCAAGGTCATGAACCTCGCCTCTCGCCTCGGCGTCGAGGTGGTGGCGACCTTCGCCGGCCAGGACCCACGGCTCAATGTCGAGGAGAACATCCCCGCTTTTAAGGAGCTTTTCTCCCGGTATTGCGATCTCGCCGAAAAATCGAACGTGAAGATCGCCCTCGAAAATTGCCCGATGATCAACGTCGTAACGATGAAGGGCAACAACATCGCCTACAGCCCGGAAATCTGGGACGTGATCTTCGACGTCGTTCCCTCCGACCGTCTCGGCCTCGAATTCGATCCGTCGCATCTCGTCTGGCAGGGCATCGATTACTGCCAGGCGATCAAGGATTATGCCAGCAAGGTATTCCATGTTCACGCCAAGGACATGGAGATCGACCGGAAGATCCTTGCCCGGAGCGGGATTCTCGGGCGCTCCTTCGCGCCGAAAAAGGGCCTCGACCGCCGCTGGTGGCGCGCGCGCGCGCCGGGCTGGGGCGAGGTCGACTGGCCGAAGTTCATCAGCGCCGTCATCGTCTCGGGCTATCAGGGCAATCTCGACATCGAGCATGAGGATGACGTCTTCGCGAGCATGCAGACGATCCACTCGATCAGGTCGGAGGCCGATGTGGTCAGCAATTACAGCCAGGAGCGCGCCGGCCTGCGGCTCGGCTACAACACGCTTTCCAAGCTGATCGTGACGTGAGGCGGGGAGGTTCAGATGAGTAATTCAGCCGTTATTTCCACCCTTGAAATCGTCGAGCCGACTGAAAAAATCGTGCTCTTCAACGGCAAGGATCTTTCCGGATGGTTCTCGGATATTCCGGCGCGTGACGAAGACCCGTCGTCGCCCGATATCGTCGAAGTCACCGATGGCGTCATCGTCACTCCCGGCAAGGCGGTGGGACATCTGGTTTCGGAAAAAGCGTTTCGGAACTACCGCCTCGAAGTGGACTACCGATTGTCCGGGGAGGGCGGTGGCGGAAGCATTCTCGTCCATGTCTCGAAGCTTCGCATGCTTCGGACGAAATCGAAGAATATTTTCCCGCAATCGCTCGACGTGAAGATCCGGCATCATGATGCAGGCGATATCTACTGCATCATCGACAACATCCTCTGTGACAATCCCGAACGGCGGCCGCTGGAAAAGGGCCAAAAGCCCGGCGGCGGCGATCAGGATGGCCGCCACATCGTCAAGATCGTCGACGCCGAAGCTCCGCTCGGCGAATGGAACAGGATGGCGTTCGAGTGCAAGGGACGCGCCCTGCGCATCTGGCTGAACGGCGTCCTCATCAACGACGGTTACGATTGCACGACCGATCACGGCAAGGTCGCGCTGCAGGTGACGGAGCAGCGCGTCGAGTTTCGCCGGGTGGAAGTTTTTCCACTGTAATCGCCGGTATCGGCGCGCCGGCCAGCCCCGCGCGCCGATGCACCACAAACCGAAGTCGGCAGGTCTTACCATGTATCAACTTCAATTTCGGGATGTGCTCTCTGCCTGGAACCTGTTCCTGGATGGGCTGCTGCTCACCTTGGGCCTGTCCGGCATTGCGCTTGGCGGCGGGCTGCTGCTCGGCATCGCCGTTGCCGTAACGCGCGTCTATGGGCCCGGATGGGCGGCAAGGACAGTCACCGTCTATATCGAGGTCATCAGGAACACGCCGCTTCTGGTGCAGCTCTTCACCGTCTATTTCGGACTGCCGAGCCTCGGCATCCGCATCCCCGGGCTCTATGCGGCGATGATCTGCTTCGTCATCTATCTCGGGGCATATCTCGCCGAGATCATCCGTGCCGGCATCGAGGCCGTTCCGCAATCCCAGAAGGAAGCGGGCGCATGCCTTGGCCTGTCGGGCTACCAGGTGTTCCGATACGTCGTCCTCGTGCCCGCCATCAAGGACATGTTCCCGGCGCTCGCCAGCCAGTTCATCTTCTTCATGCTGTCGACCTCGGTGGTCTCGCAAATCGCGGTCTCCGACCTGTTCCACATGGGGTCGATCGTCCAGGCGATGACCTATCGCGACTTCGAGATCTACCTGCTCATCGGCGCGCTCTACCTGGCGCTCGCCCTTCTCTTCAGGGGCGGTTTCGCCACCATCTACCTGCTGTGCTTTGGGGGGGACGAATGATCCGCGACATCCAACTGCTCGATCTGCTGACGATCGTCGAAGCCGCCGGAACGACCCTTCTCCTTTCCCTTGTGGCATTCGCCGGATCGTCTCTGCTCGGGCTTCCGATCGCCGCACTCCGCCTTTCCCGCATCCCGCCGGTCCGGTGGCTCGCGATCGTCTATGTGCAAATCGTGCAGGGCACGCCTCTCCTGGTCTGGCTGTTCCTTCTGTTCTTCGGGCTCGCCACGCTGGGCTTCAACATCTCCGCCTGGCTCGCCGTCTCGATCGGCTTTTCGATCTATGGCGGCGCGTTTCTCGGGGAGACCTGGTACGGCGCCCTGCGATCGGTCTCCGTCACGCAATGGGAGGCGGCATCCTCGCTCGGGCTCGGCATGTTTCACCAGTTCACGCGGGTGATCCTGCCCCAGTCCATCCGGATTGCGATCCCGCCGACGATCGGCTTTGCCGTCCAACTGCTCAAGAACACGTCGCTCGCATCGACCATCGGCGTGTACGAACTGACCCAGAGCGGTCAATTCCTCTCGGCTGCGACCTACAAGCCGCTGCTCGCCTATTCGATCGTCGCAGCGATCTACTTCGTCATTTGCTACCCGCTCACCACGTGGAGCCGCGGTCTGGAAAGGAAGCTTGATGTCAATCGTTGAACTGAAAAACGTCGAGAAGCGGTTCGGGCCGCTGACGGTGCTGCACGACGTCTCCCTTGATATCCAGCCGGGCGAAATCGTGTCCGTCCTCGGGCGGTCCGGCTCGGGCAAGAGCACGATGTTGCGCTGTATCAACGGCCTGGAAGCGATCCAGAACGGCTCGGTCGTCGTCGACGGGATCACCGTGAACGACCCGAAGACGGATCTCAGGAAGCTGCGCCAGCAGGTCGGCATGGTTTTCCAGAGCTACAATCTGTTTCCGCACCTGACGGTGGGGCAAAACATCACCCTGGCGCCAAAGCTCGTGCAGGGCCTTCCCAAAGATGAGCTGCGCGCCCTCGCCGAGGAGGCGCTGCGGCGGGTCGGCCTCGAAGACAAGCTCGATCATTTGCCGCGCCAGCTTTCCGGCGGGCAGCAGCAGCGCGTGGCGATCGCGAGATCGCTGGCGATGAAGCCCAAGGTGATGCTGTTCGACGAGGTCACCTCCGCGCTCGATCCCGAACTGACCGGCGAGGTCCTGAAAGTCCTCGAGGACGTGGCGGCGGCAGGCATGACGATGATCCTCGTCACCCACGAAATAGGCTTTGCCAAACGTTTCGGCACCAGGGTCGTGTTCATGCACAAAGGCAAGGTGTGGGAGGACGGCCCGGCGAAAGCCGTTCTTTCCGGTCCGAAGACAGCGGAGCTGAGCTCCTTCCTCAGCGCCGTCCTCCATTAACCACCAAGAAAAGGGGAACCTCATGAAAAAGAAACTGATCAAAGCCCTCGCCATCGTTATCGGCGTTGCCGGTGCGGCGACGAACGCCTGGGCCGACAGGCTTCAGGACATTCTGTCGAACGGCGTCATCCGCGTCGCCGTGTCGCTGGACAGCCCGCCCTTCGGATCTGTCGGCGCCGACGGCAAGCCGGTCGGCTTCGATATCGAAATGGCGGAAATGGTCGCCAAGGCCTTGAACGTCAAGCTCGAAACGGTCGGCGTGCCATCGGCCAATCGCGTCGCCGTTCTCGTCACCGACAAAGCGGACCTCGTCATCTCCAACCTTGGCATCACGCCGGAGCGCGCCAAGCAGGTTCTCTATTCCGCGCCCTATGTGAACACGGTGCTCGGCGTGTTCGGACCCAAGAGCCTGCCTGTTTCCACGCTCGACGATCTGAACGCCTACACGGTTTCCGCGACGCGGGGAGCCGCTGCGACGCAAGCGATCCTGTCGAGAAATCCAAGCGCCCAGGTGAAGCAATTCGAATCCGACTCCACCTCCGCAACGGCCTTCCTCTCCGGCCAGACCGACCTGCTGACGTCGAGCACGACGACCGTCGCGGCGCTGAAGAAGCAGAACCCGGACAAGGAAATGGAGCTGCTGATCGCGCTCCGGTCCTCGCCGGCACACATGGCGGTGCGGATGGGAGAGCTGAATTTTCTCGCCTGGGTGAACAGCTTCATCTATTACAGCCAGTTGAACGGCGATCTCGATCGCCTCAGCCAGACCTATCTCGGCCTGCCGCTGCAGCCTCTTCAGCTGGCTCTGCCGACCCGGTAGGCAGTTCCGAAGCGCCGCGAACCCAAGAAAAAAGCACGGCCGCCATAGGGCGGCCGATGCTGGGCGGCTCAGGCCGCCTTGCCCTTGCTCTTGACGTTGGCCGAGGATTCCGCGATCTGCGTGAGCTTCTTGTCGGTTGCTTCTTCCTCGGCGAGCGTTGCCTGCAGCAGCGGGACGGCGTCCTTGAGGCCGAGCTGCTTGGCCCAGGCGATCAGCGTGCCGTAGCGGGCGATCTCGTAATGCTCGACGGCCTGTGCTGATGAAATCAGGCCGGCGTCGAGGGCGACCGTGCCCTTGAACTCGTCCATGATTTCCTCGGCTTCGGCGATGATGCCCTGGATGGCTTCGCAGGTCTTGCCGCGCGCCGGCTTACCGATCATTTCGAAGACCTGCTCGAGGCGCTCGACCTGAGCCTGGGTCTCGTCGCGATGCTGCAGGAAGCCGGCCTTGCCTTCTTCTGATTGCGCGGCGCGGGCCATCTTCGGCAGCGCCTTCAGAATCTGCTTTTCGGCGTAGTAGATGTCCTTGAGAGTATCGAGAAAGAGGTCGTTCAAAGTCTTCTCGGTTGCCATTTAGTCCTCCTATGGCGCGTGTCGTGACGACAAACAACTCTCGCCTTCGCCGGATGTTCCCGTGGGAGATGTGACGCCTCCGTCGCCGGAGGCGCCATCTCATCCGGCCAAGGAAGAGGCCGGCCCGGCAGCACCGGGACCGGCGATGCCCCGAACCACTACGCAGCGCCGTTGTTCCGCTCGCCGCAGGGATCCTAGCGATCAAAAGCAGGTATCTGTCCGATATCGTACGGCAACGATTAGGATGCGCGGAGCTTTCCTCCTCATCCCAGGAGAGAAAAAATGTCCTTGTCTTCCGTACGTCCAGCGTCGCACAGCAAAAAAACCTCAGCGATAGAATCGGAGATCGTCGAGCTGACGCCGGCGCTCCGCGCCTTCGCCCGCCGGTTCCTGCGCAGCGACGACGATATCGACGATCTCGTGCAGGAGACCTTGCTGAAGGCCTTGAACTCGCTTCATCTCTATCATCCCGGCACTTCTCTCAAATCCTGGCTCTTCACCATTTTGCGCAACACCTTCTGCACCAATTACCGCCGCCAGAAGCGCGAGCCCGCCGGCATCGACGCGGCAATGGAGCAGATCGCCACCGCCCCGACACAGGAATGGGCGCTACGGGAGCGTGAGCTGCAGCATGCGCTGACGCTTCTGTCCGACGACAGGCGCAGGGCGCTGACGCTGGTCGCCGCCGGAACCAGCTACGAGGATGCAGCCAAAATGTGCGGCTGCCGGATCGGCACCTTAAAAAGCCGTGTCAGCCGTGCCCGCGAATGCCTGCACTCCCTGCTCGGAAACCAGCTCATCGACTGAACCCGGCTCATTGCGACTGATCGAGAGCGTGCGGTGATGGCCGCCCGGGCGTCTCCTCATTGTCGCTGCGCCCGGGATATGTGCCGATGGCGACAATCGTTACGATGATGACGAGGATTGCGGCGACCACGAGATAAGGCATTTTCATCGAAAGCTCCTTTAGCGCCGAACCTTCGGGCCTGTCCCACGTTCCGCCTTTGGAATTAATCCGTTTTGCTCAGCGGCCGGAACAAACGCCTCTCATGTTTGTTCCCGACAAAGCGGATTCACTCCGCTCCAAAGCCCGGGAATCCAATCTCCGGACGTTCGATCACGCCGGCCAACGACCCGGCGGCAATCAGCGGACATTGCCGACGCGACCGCGCTTCTTTTCGGAAAGGCGCCAGGAATATGAACGCACTAGGCCACTCAGGTTTTGCCGAGAAAAGATGTCCGGGCTTTGCCCGCATAAACCGCGCCGGCTGGCTGGACACGCTGCGGGTGGTCACGTCCGTCGTGGCTCCCACAATCGCCAAGGGCGTCATCATCCGCCGCCGCAAGATGGTGCGTCTGGCGGAGCGCCAGGACCTGGATACGAGGGCCGTGAAGCTGATGCAGCGGCTGAGGGAAAAATACGGCCCCGCGCCGCTTCTGCTGCCCATTCCCTTCCGGCCGCACTTGCTTCTCCTCGACACCGGCGATGTTGCCACCGTGCTGGAATTTTCACCCGCCCCCTTCGCCACGGCAAGCACAGAAAAACGCGCCGCCCTTGCGCATTTCGAGCCGGGAAACGTGCTGATCTCGCCTGCCGCGCGCCGCGCCGAGCTGCGGCCCCTTCATGAGAAAGCTCTGGCGACGGCCGAGCGGATCCATCCATGTTCGCAGCAGTTCAAAATCATCGTCGATGCGGAGTTTCAGGAGATATTGAACACTGTTGGTTCCGGCCGGCCCGGCGAGCTAAGCTGGCCGGCCTTCTCCCAAGCCTGGATGCGGGTTGTCCGCCGCGTCGTGCTTGGGGAGCGGGCACGCAACGATGTCACCTTGACAGAGACCTTGAACGATCTTCGCAAGCGCGCAAATTGGGCCTTTGCCGCACCGGTCGACCAACGCAAGCTCGAGCGCTTTCATCAGCAGGTGGGGCGCTACCTAAGGGAGCCGGAAAAGACCAGCCTTGCCGGCCGACTTCCCAGGGATGGCGCGATCGAGCCGGAGAGCCAGATCGCGCAATGGCTGTTTGCCTTCGACGCCGCCGGCATTGCCACCTTCCGAACGCTCGCCATTCTTTCCAGCCATGCAAGCCTCTGGGGCACGGCGGTCGAAGAGGCGACCGGCACCGAGCTCGACCGTCCCTTCACGCGCACATGCCTGCTCGAAGTCCTGCGCCTCTGGCCGACCACGCCCGCCATCCTGCGAGAACTGACAGAGGATCTGAAAGCCGGCGACAGGCGGCTCAGACGCGGCACGGGCATCATCATCTTCACCCCGTTCTTCCATCGCGACCCGGAGCTCGCCTTTGCCAACCGCGTGGAACCCAGCATCTGGGGACCGAACGAAGCCTTGCCCGCCATGGGCTTCGTGCCTTTCAGCGCCGGTGTGGCCATCTGCCCGGCCCACAATCTCGTGCCGACCATTGCAAGCCTCGCCATCGGCGCGCTGCTGTCGAAAGCCGATCTCAGCCTGCTGCAGCCGTCGCTGACTGCCGGCGAACTGCCCGGCACGCTCAATCACTTCGATATCCTGCTGCGCCTGCAGGCACGGCGGGCACGGTCCGCCGCGGCTGAGCTTTAGTGCAGGCCCAGGAACTGCTTCAGCTCGGCCGTCTTCGGGTTTGCGAAAACCTCCTCCGGCGGGCCGATCTCGTGCACCTTGCCCATATGCATGAAGACGACGCGCGAGCAGACGTCGCGGGCGAATTTCATTTCATGCGTCACCATCAAGAGCGTCATGCCTTCGGCGGCAAGCTCGCGCACGACGGCGAGCACTTCCGAGACCAGTTCGGGGTCGAGGGCGGAGGTGATCTCGTCGCAGAGCAGGGCGATCGGCTGCATGGCGAGCGCCCGGGCGATGGCGACGCGCTGCTGCTGGCCACCGGAAAGTTCGTCCGGATAGGCATCGAATTTGTGGCCGAGGCCGACGCGGTCGAGCATCCGGCGGGCCATGGCTTCCGCCTCGCTCTTCGGCGTCTTCTTCACCACGGTCTGCGACAGCATGACGTTGCCGCCGACGGTCAGGTGCGGAAAGAGATTGAACTGCTGGAAGATCATGCCGACCTTCTGCCGCAGCGCCTTCAGATGCACCTCGTCATCCATGAGCTGGGCACCGGCCACCGAGATCGAACCCTGAGTGATCGATTCCAGCCCGTTGATGCAGCGTAGCAGCGTCGATTTTCCCGATCCGCTCTTGCCGATGATGGCGATCACCTCGCCGGGCTCGACATTCAGGTTGATGCCCTTCAGCACCTCGTTGTCGCCGTAGCTCTTGCGGATCTCAGTGATTTCGATGAGCGACATTGAGCTTCCTTTCGAGGATCTGGCTGCTCTTGGACAAGGGCCAGCAGAGCGCGAAATAGATGAGGGCGACGAGGCCGTAGACGGTGAAGGGCAGGAAGGTGGCGTTGGTGACGATCGTTCCGGCCTTGGAGAGTTCGACGAAGCCGATGATCGAGGTCAGCGCCGTGCCCTTGATGACCTGGACGGAAAAGCCGACCGTCGGCGGAACGGCAATCCGCATGGCCTGCGGCAGCACGACGTAGCGCAGCTGCTGCAGCCAGCCCATGCCGAGGCTGGCGGAGGCTTCCCACTGCCCCTTGGCGACGGCCTCGACGCAGCCGCGCCAGATCTCGGCGAGAAAGGCGGCGGTCCAGAGGATGAGCGCCAGGCCCGCCGCAAGCCAGGCCGGCACGTCGATGCCGAACAGGCCGAGGCCGAAGAAGGCGATGAACAGCTGCATCAGCAGCGGCGTTCCCTGAAACAGCTCGATGTAATATTTCGCCAGCATGCGCAGCCCCTTGCGCTTGCTGATGCGCAGGAAGAGCAGGCAAAGC
The DNA here is from genome assembly GCF_002211395.1 of Rhizobium sp. R339. Taxonomy (NCBI): domain Bacteria; kingdom Pseudomonadati; phylum Pseudomonadota; class Alphaproteobacteria; order Hyphomicrobiales; family Rhizobiaceae; genus Rhizobium; species Rhizobium sp. R339. The sequence continues at coordinate 673,259 of NZ_LOKV01000012.1, read as the reverse complement.
CCGACCGCGCCGCCACCGGCGAAGGTGACGAGCGAGAGAAGAATGGTCCAGCGCGTCGCCAGCAGCAGGTTGCGCAGGATGTCCCAGGTGGAAAATTCGATCATCGGGCAAGCCTTCTTGGAAAGATGACCCCGCCGATGACCGCCAGCACCTGCCGGAGCAGGATTGCCAGCACCAGATAGATCACGGTCGAGACCATATAGGCTTCGAAGGCGCGGAAGGTCCGCGACTGGATGAAATTGGCGGCGAATGTCAGGTCCTCGGCGGCGATCTGCGACACGACGGAGGAGCCGAGCATGACGATGACCACCTGCGAGGAGAGCGCCGGCCAGATGCGCTGCAGCGAGGGCACCAGCACCACATGGCGGAAGGTCTCGAACGGGCTCATCGCCAGGCTGGCGCCGGCTTCGAATTGACCCTTCGGCGTCGCCTGGATGCCGGCGCGGATGATCTCGCAGCTATAGGCGCCGAGATTGATCACCATGGCGATATTGGCCGCGGTCAGCTCGCCGAGCTGCAGCCCGAGCGAGGGCAGGCCGAAAAAGATGAAGAAGAGCTGGATCAGGAACGGCGTGTTGCGAATAAGCTCGACATAGGTGGCGACAACAGGCTTCAGCCAGACGGGGCCGAGCGCGCGCACCCAGGCGCAGACGATGCCGAGCGAAATGCCGAGCACGCCGCCGATCGCGATGAGCTGCAGGGTGATCAATATGCCCTTGACGATCTGAGGGTAATATTGGAGCAGCCAGCTGAATTCGAAGTGATAGTTCAAGGACGTTCTCTCTTTTGCAGAGGGACGGTTGGCGTCATCCCGTCAGGACCGGGATGACGCGCTTTCTCCAGTGCGGACCGGAGGCGAGTGACTTTAGAGATCGGCGGGCAGGTCGGTCTTCAGCCACTTCTGCGAAACGGCGTTGAGCGCGCCGTCCTTCTTTGCCGTGGCGATGATCGTATTGACCTTTTCGAGCAGCGCCGGCTCGTTCTTGTTGAGGCCGATATAGCAGGGCGAATTCTTGATCAGGAACTTCAGCTCCGGGCGCTTGGGCGGGTTCTTGGCGAGGATCGCGGCCGCGACGACGTTGCCGGTGGCGATCGCTTCGACCTGGCCGGACAGGAAGGCCGAGATCGTGGCGTTGTTGTCCTCGTAGCGCTTGATCGTCACGTCGGAGGCAGCGACCTTGGTGAGTTCCAGATCCTCGACGGCGCCGCGGGTGACGCCGACCACCTTGCCGGAGAGATCCTCCACCTTGGCGGCCGCGAGCTCGGCCGGGGCGAAGATGCCGTTATAGAAGGGCGCATAGGCGGCGGTGAAATCGATGACGGCTTCGCGCTCGGCATTCTTGCCGAGGCTCGAAATGACGAGATCGACCTTGTTGGTCTGCAGATAGGGAATGCGGTTGGCGCTGGTGACCGGCACGAGTTCGGTTTTGACGCCGAGCTTTTCGGCAATCAGATTGGCGACGTCGATGTCGTAGCCCATCGGCGCCATGTCGGTGCCGACGCTGCCGAAGGGCGGGAAGTCCTGCGGAACGGCGACGCGGATCGTGCCGCGCGCGGTGATGTCGGCGAGCGCATCGGCGTGCGAGGCCGAGCCGAAGCCGACGGTGGCCGCGAGCGTTGCGCATGCGAGGAAGAGGCGTCTTGACAACATGTCTCTGGTTCTCCTTTGAGGTTCAGGTTTTTCTTGCGCCGGACCGGCGGGATGTCTTGAAAGCGGTGTCGGCAGGCAGCGACAGGGAGGTGCGCAGGTCCGACAGCGGATCGGCGCGCGCCGTCAGGTCGAGCCCGGTTTCCACTTCGTCCAGATGTTCGATGGAGAGTTCGGCGGCCCTTACGAAATCGCCCTCGGCCATGGCCGCGAAGATGCGGCAGTGGCCGCGATGCGACTGGGCCGCATGGAATTCCGATTGGTAGAGCATCGAAATGAGGATGGTCCGCGCGGTCAGGTCGCGCATGATCTCGACCAGAATGGGATTGCCGTGCAGCTCGGCGATCCGGATATGAAAATCGCCCATCAGGCAGGTGAGGCGCCGCCGGTCGCCCGCGGCCATCGCGGCCTTCTCCTCATCGAGATGGGCGTCGAGCACCTTGCGCCCGTCATCGGTCAGCCCGCGCATGCTGCGCAGCAGGCCGGACTCGATGACACGCCGGGCGGCATAGACGGTCATCGCTTCCTCGGCCGAGGGCTCGACCACGAACCAGCCGCGCCGGGGGCTGACCTGGACGATCCCGCGGGTTTCGAGCCGCATCATGGCTTCGCGGACAAGGGTCCGGGAGACGCCGAAAAGCGTTGCGAGCTGGTTTTCGCTGAGGCGCGTGCCTGGCCGGATGCGCGCCGAAAGCACGCCGGAGACAATCGTCTCCTCGATATTCGCCTGCCGGTTCTGCTCGGTATGTAAATCTTGCATACAAGCAGGAAAAGCAAAGCCCGTGCCAGCCGTGCTGCGTGCTGGGAATCATCCGCCGGGCCTGTGCAGCACTTTCTAAAATGCTCAGATTCTGGTCTGCCGGAAAGGCAGATGCCGGAAAAATAGAACCGAAAAGAGCGATCTGCCGGCTTTTAAAAGCAGGCTGTTGGCGTTCCGCGTCCTGCGGTTCGGATCATCTTCGGGCCATTCGCGGGCTCGTGAGCCGGTCGTTACGGCGCTTCACGCCATCGCGGCGCCGAACACGATCACAAGCCCGACCAGCATCACGGCTCCGATATAAATCATCAGGGCGTGACGATCTGCTTCGTGGTTCATCTCTCCTCTCCTTCAGATCTGGCGTTTCGATTTCCGCAAAGGTCCGATCAGCCGCTCGTATTCCTCCTCGGCCTTGCCGTAGGCGTCGGAGGCGAATTCTTCGAGGCCGGCGCGATCTCTGACGATCACCATGCCGCGGAGGGAGCGGATGAAATGGTTGCCTTCCAGCATGTGCAGGGCGGTGGTGACGCTCGGGCGACGGACCGCCAGCATCAGCGCGATGAACTCATGCGTCAGCTCGAGCTTGTCGCCGTCGATCCTGTCGTGGCACATCAATATCCAGCGCGCCAGGCGCTCGTTGATCTCGTGGACCGCGTTGGAAAGCGCGGTAAAACCGGCCTGGGTCGCCAGGACATGGACGCCCTTGTGTAAGAGGCCGGCAAAAGCCGGCTGCGTCCGCATCAGATCCGGCAGCCGGGCCTGCGGCAGCCGGTAGGCGAAGCCCGGCACCTGGACGGCGACTTCCGAAACGCTGACGCCGGCATCGATCGCAGCCGCCGTCGGCGCAAAGCCGTCGCGGCCGAACAATCCCGCTTCGACGCGATTGCCCTCGGGCGAGACGTTGATGACGGAGCCGATCCCCGTGCACGGGAAATAGACATGGTCGATTGGGGCATCTGCCTCGACGATGACGAAGCCGCGAGGGGTTTCACAGGGGGCGAGATGGGCCGCAACGGCCCTGTATTCCTCCTCCGGCAAGAGGGCGAGGAGGCGGTTCTCCTTCGGCTGTGTCATCTCTGCCAATGGTCGCCCTCCGTCAGTGCGGGGCTGTTGAGGCAGTATCGCCAGTTCATATTGCCACGGCCGGATTGCCAGCCTAGGCCGCAAAATTGAAACTCTTTGGCACGGCCTTTGGTTCCTGTCGGACCAGGAGCTCAGCGGAAGGCGTCGTTGCCAGACTTGCCGGGCTTTGCCGGATCAAGGTCGTAGCGCCCGCCTATGGGGACGGCAATATCGCGGAAATTCTCCGCAAGCTGCCGCAGCTTGCCGCGCATGATCTGCCCTTTCACCGGCAGGCCGTGTCCGGAGACGATCAGTTCCGGCTCCAGCGAGGCCAGCAGCGCCACCGATTTTTCCGCCTCTTCCCAATCGGGGGTGAAATAGCGTGGCGGCCCATGCATCTCAGGCGTCCGCGCGATGGCCTCGTAGGCTGATTCCTGGCCGGTGGTGATGATGGCGTCGCCTGCGATCAGCGTGCGATCGCTTTCGCGCCACAACGAGATGTGGCCGGGCGAATGGCCGGGCGTGTGGAGCCATTTCCACCCCGGCATCCCCGGAACCGTCTGGTCGGACGGCAGAGATTTCAGCCGCGCCCGCACGTCGACAGGCGAGCGTGGGTAGAGCGGCGAAAGCAGGGTCATGGCGCCGCCGCCGGCCAGCGGATCGGCTGGAGGATAGGACGCCTGTCCTTCCAGATATGGTCTTTCCAGCGGATGCGCGTAGACCGGCACGTCCCAGTGACTTGCCAGGCTTTCGACGGAACCGGCGTGATCGAAATGCGCATGGGTCATCACGATGGCGGCAGGGCGAGCATTGTCGCCGAACCGCAGCGAGGCGCAGGCCCTGATGCGGTCGCTCGAGGTCGAAAGACCGGTATCGATCAGCACCCACGGACCCGGCCTCGTCGGATCGCCGTAAAAGACGACGTTGACGATCGACATCGTTCGGTAGGCAAGATCGGGCGCGATGACGCTCGTCCCGTCAGCCGATTTCCTGACGGGCGCAAGGTCGGCATCGGACAAGGGAAGCTGATTGACCATGCCTCAGACCTTTGCCGTCGCGCCCGCCTGGCGCAGCGAGAGGAACTTTGTCGTCAGCGCGACGAGATTGTCGTTGATCCATTCCGCCATCGCCAGCTCTTCAGCCAGATTTGCCTGAAGGCCCGTCACGGCGTTGCCATATCCGCCGGCTTCGGCAATCACGAGCAGCGACTTGTAGGCCGCAGCCTCGAAATTCTCGAAGGCGAAGTTGGCAAAGGCGTTCTTCAGGATTTCGTCGCCGGCAACCGTGTGGCCGAGCGCCGCCATGGATCCGCTGAAGGAAAGCGCCAGGTCCTTCAGTGTCGAGTTATCCTCGTTCAAGCCGTCGAGGATCTCCTCCAGCCGGACGATCTGACCATCGGTTTCGCGGATGTGCTGATCGAGCTTGTCGGCGACTTCAGGATAGTTCTCGATCCGCTTCAGCTGCGGTTTCATGATGCTCAGCGCCTGGTTTTCCATGGCGTGTGCGTTTCTCAAGCCAACGACGAAGATGTCGCGAATTTCATTCTCTGCCATATCGGGCCTCCTTTTTCGCGAGGTCTAACAACGATGCCTTGCCGCGGTTCCCTCAGGCTCGCGAAATCGAAGCCGGATCTCGCCCAGCGCCGGGAACCGTCGCCCGCCCCGGATGTTGGAACCGCATTTCAACGGCTCGAGCCCAACCGGGAGAACAATCATGACGCTGACATTCAGGCTTTGCCTTCTTTTCCTGCTCGCCGCGCCCGCCTTCGCGGCGGACGAGGCTGCGCGTCAAAAGGCAACCGACTTCGCTGCACGTGCCGCCATGGCAAACATGTTCGAGGTGGAAGCAGCAAAGATCGAACTTGCCAAAGGCAAAGCCGAAGATGCGAAGCAATTTGCGGGCGACATGCTGAAGGATCATGAGCGTGCGGGGGCCACCCTTGCCGATGCCGCCAAGGAGGATGGCATCAGCTTGCCCGCTTCGCTGGACGACGAGCACAACAAGAAGCTTGAAGCACTCAATCAAAGCGATCAGGCAAATCTCGACCAGGCCTATCTTTCGACGCAGGTGGCGGCGCATCAGGAGGCCGTGGCGCTTTTCCATGATTATTCACGAAACGGTCCTGACGGCGCCCTGAAGCGCGCATCGCAGAAGATCCTGCCGGACCTCAGAATGCACCTGACCAAGATACAGGGGCTGACGTCGAAGTGAAGAAGGCGGCGGCGAGACACCATAGCGAGACGGTGTTCACCCGCGCGGAACTCAGCGGCGCCCGCAAGCTGAATGCGGTCCTCGACCTTCTCCCGCGCTATCACACCGGCCGGCGCTGGAACGCCAAGGCGGCGCAGGCCGCCATTTGCACGCTTCAGCGCCTGTCTCCCGATCGACTGTTCCGCCGAAGTCGCACCATAGGACGCACTATCGTCGTCAACGGCCGGCGGATCGGGCTCAGGCTGATCCTTCCCGACGGGGTCCGCCGCGGCCTTTACATCCATTTCCATGGCGGCGCCTGGGTGATGGGCAATGCCCGGCTCGACGACGGCATCACCCAGCCAATCGCCAGAGAGTGCCGGATGCTGGTGGCCGGCGTCGATTTTCATAATGCGATCGACGACCGGCTCGACGTTGCCGTCGGCGACTGCAAGGCCGCGGCCGAGTGGCTGGTCGACCATCTTGCCACGCTCGAGGTTGAGCGGGTCATACTCGGCGGTGAATCTTCGGGCGCACATCTCGCCGCGGAAGCGCTCCTTCATCTTCGCGCGAGCGGCAAGGCGAAGCCCGTTGTGGGATTTATTTCCATGTGCGGCGCTTTCAATCTCGGCGGGTCCGAAAGCCTTCGGCAGTCGACCGGCAGAAGCCTGCTGATCGATGCCCCTTCGGCGCTCCGCAATCTCGAGCGGCTGACGCCAAGCCTGTCCGGTCGAGAGGCGCAGGGCCCATTGTTTGCCGATCTCTCGGGCCTGCCGCCCGCCTTGCTGATCGCGGGAGCGCTCGATCCGATCGTGGACGACAGTCTTTCGATGTTCAGGCGGTGGCAGAGCCAAAGCAACAATGCCGACTACGTCGTCTTCCCCGAAGCACCGCACGGCTTCAACCGATTGCCGACGAAGCTGGCGGCAAGGGCAAACGGCCTCGTGAAGATGAGGATGTCGCAAGTGCTGGACGGGTCCACTGCCGCAGGTGGCAATTGACCGCGCGCCAACCCGCCTGTCTGTACGCTATTGCACAATGTATTGCTCAATGATTCTAGATGGTTAGGTTCGCCCGCAGCAAGGGCCGCATTATCACCGATGCGCGGATGGACATGAACGATCAAGAATTGAATTTTCGGAATGAACTTTTGCGCGCCATGGGGCCGCAGGAGCGCGAACTTCTGCTGCCGCATCTGGAGCCCGTCGATCTCGAAGTGCCGCTGATCCTTGAAACTGAAAACAGGCCGGTCGACGACGTCTACATTCTCGAATCAGGGCTTGCCTCGATCGTGGCGAGCTTCCCGGGCGGGCGCGATATCGAGGTGGGCATTGTCGGGCGCGAGGGCATGACCGGCGCGGCGGTCATTCTCGGCGGCGTCCAATCGGCGAACCGGACATTCATGCAGGTCTCCGGCCATGGCTTCAAGCTGCCGGCATCGGTTCTTTCAGCCGCGATGGAGGAAAGCCGTCCCTTACGCAGCCTGCTTCTTGCCTATGTCCAGGCGCTGCTCGCGCAGACGACTTCCACGGTGCTCGCCAACGGCCATGCCAAACTGGAGGAGCGGCTGGCGCGCTGGCTGCTGATGGTCCATGACCGGACCGATGGCGCGACCATCTGGCTGACACATGAGTTTCTGGCGGTGATGCTCGGCGTGCGCCGCGCCGGCGTCACCGTTGCTCTGCATCTGCTCGAAGGCAAGGGGCTGATCCGCTCGACGCGGCGGCAGATCGTCATCCTCAACCGTCGGGGCCTGATCGAAGAGGCGCATGGGTCCTATGGCGCGGCCGAAGAGGAATACCGGCGGCTGATCGGCAAGGATCTCGCGCGCTGACAGGCGATCGCGGATGGCGGATCAGCCCGATCCCGGGTTGACGCTCTGCTCGTCCTTCGCGGGCAGCGAGCCGGCGCCCGGCGTTTTGCTTTGGTCGATGAGATGATCCTTGGCGTGAGGACCGGCCGGCGGGTTTTTGTCTGTTTCGGCAGGTTTCTTGTCGGCTCCCTCGACGTCGGCCCGCGGCTTTTCATTGTCGTTCATGCGCTGTTCCTCGTCAGGCTGGCTTGAGGGGCCGGCCGTTTCTCTTTCGCCCGGCGGCACCGGCCGTGACGGGGGAGGGCGCCGTTTGCGCCGACGCCAGCCTGCCGACCGACAGCAGCTTTTCCTCGTCGGTCACGCCATGGCGGTAGAGGCGGATCAGCAGCGCCGCGATCTCCTGCATATCGGGCGCGCGCAAGGGCTTGCCCGCCTCGCGGCAGATCACGTTCAAAACCGCCTGCAGATGGTGGAGATCCGCCGAATCGAGTGCTTTCAAATGAATAGACTGAGAATCGAGCATGAGGCTTTCCCCGGTCCCGAGGCCGTCATTCGCGAGTTTTAATAATGGGACTCGAATGAGGCCGAAACAACTCCTCGTCCCCCAATTGTACGGAACCGAACAATTAATGATAATAGGATGGGTCCCGCCCAAACAAAGCGGCGATCATCGCGTCGATATCGGAAGGACGCCCGCTGACAACGAACCCGCCGGGCGGCGTTGCCGACCGTTCGTCATGAGCGAAGATAAAGGGAATCCGGCGCGTCTCCAGCCATTCGTTCAACCAGAGCATGGCCTCGTCGGAGATCGCGATGTCGATGATCACAGCGTCAAACATCAGGCCTTCGCTCAGGCATTCCATCGCGCTGGAAACGACGACGGGACCGGCGAGCACGGCTTGGAGCGCGACCAGTGCGGCCCTGGCATCCTCCGGAAGGAAGCCAGCCTCACCGATGATCAGAATCGTCTTGCCGGCGACCGGGCTGAGGGACTTCATGGCGGACGCCTATCGTAATCCTCGTTGGGGGGGCGATCATGCTGTTCAGTGCGGTTCGAAGCATCAGGCGGTCCGCGCCTGTACAGTGCCTACCATATCCGAGCCTGTCATGCGACGTTGATTTTGCCCTTACCGCCGAACCCCGGAAGGTCGGCCTTGTTCCCCGCTGCGCCGAATCGGCATGCCGATTGTCTGATCCGTACGCTTCCGCACTAGCAGTTGAAATCGAAGACCCGAAGTTTAGGATTGTCGCATATAAGGGGAGGGAGGCGCCCGAATGATCCAGCACGCGGGAATCACCAAGCCGGCGCTGCAGCCCGATGATCTGGCGATGCTGACCGCCGTGCTCCAGGGATGGTGCCGGGAAAGATCATGCGGGATCGACAGCCCGGCAGCCGAACACGTCGCCAGGGAGCTCGTCTCCTGGTTCGAATGCGGCATCCGGGACAGGCACAGGCTCGCCGGCCTGATGCGGCATATGCATCTGGATCTGTCGGACCTGCCGCCCGCTTCGGATGCGGGCTCCTGCGCCGCCGCGCGCGGGAAAACCGGACAAGCGGCGTATCACGATGGATAGGAGCCGGCAAAGCGCGTCGATCAGGCTGGTTTCCTCCGGCCTCAATTTCGCGGATCGGCAGATAGCCCTGCGAGAGATCGTCGACGATATCAGGAGCCTGCGCGATCGCGCGCCGCACGGCGCGTTCGATCGATCCCCGGCGCTCGATCGCCTGCTTCAGATGATCACCGCTGCAGTCATACCGATCGCCAGAGCGGACGACGAAGATTGGGAAAATATTCTTATGGAGCTTCTTGAGCTTCGGGCAGCGATGGCGCGTATTGGAACCGGAGCCGCGCAAGCACCCCATTGAGTCGATATTCCTGAGGAAAACGAGAGGGATTGGAGGGCTTTTCCCGGGAACATTACCGCAACTTATGGCATTGTTTCTTCAATAATGGGGCGGCTGATGCCACGATTTTACTTCAACGTCGTTTCAGAGGCCGGCATGGTCCCTGATTTGGAAGGTTCGGAGCTGGCGACGATCGAGGATGCCAGGCAGGAAGCCGTGCAGGATGCGAGAGCCCTCATGAGCGAAGCAATTCTTGCCGGAAGAGACATATCGGCGAGAAAGATTCACATCTGCGACGAAGAAGGCACCCTCATCCTGATCGTTCCCTTCATCGAGACCTTCAGGCGTTCCGTGTAGAGGACCGTCGGATCGGCAGGCCGATCAGACGTTCGTATTCCCGCTCCGGGATGCCGTAGCTGCCGGCCGCGATCTCTTCCAGCCGCTCCCTGTCGAGGATCCGGACGTTGGCGCGGGTCGACCTGATCACTCTCAGCCCTTCGATGACATGCAACTCGTTCGTCACGCCCGAGCGGCGCACACCGAGCATGAGCGCCAGGAATTCATGAGTCAGCGGCAGGTCGTTACCATCAAGCCGATCATGGCACATCAGCAGCCAGCGGGCGAGGCGCTCATGCATGTTGTAGCGCCCGTTGGCGAGCGCCGATTGCGCAAGCTGGATGTCGCAGCAATGCACATAGTTGAGGAACAGATCGTTGGCGGCTGGAAACTCCGCCAGCATGCGTTTGAAATTTCCGACGGAAACCTGCAGGCCGTCGCCGGCGACCTGGATGAAGGTCCGGTTCGGCGTCGTATCCGTCTTCAGGACCACATGCGATCCCGTTATGCCCTCATAGCCGATATGGCCGACTTCGACCGACTCGTCCTCGCCATTCGATGCCACCATCGATGCAAGGCCGCTCTCAATGAAGCAGACATGCTCGTTCACCTGATCGGCTTCGACCAGGACGTGTTTGACAGGCAGGTCGATGGTTTCGGCGTCAGCGATGAGCATGTCGAAGGCCCTAGCAGGAAGGGCTCTCAACAGCAGGTTATGAACATCGCGCTGACCCAGTGCGGCCATTGACTGTCTCCTGCGGGAGGGAGCCCGCGCTCATACCGACAGTCTCCGTGATCACGGTAATGGTCAGCTTATGCGCCAAATCGGCAGGCATAGCTATATTCGTGAAAGGCTTTGTGCGGTTTTGACCAAACGCCGCGACAAAAGAAAATACGGGATGTCAAAGAAGGCAGGAACGGAGAAGATTTACGACTTCCTCGGCAGAAGCCGTCAGCTCTCTCGCGGCAGCCGGATCACGAAGCCGGCGCCGGGCAGGCGATCCTCGACTTGCAGCTCGGCCTTCAACTGCTGCACGAGCCCGCGCACGATCTTCATTCCGAGGCTTTTTCCATCATTCTCGAAGGCCAGCACCTCCGCGGGCAGGCCACGTCCGCCGTCGGCCACCTCGAGACGGATCGCATCGCCAAGATTGCGGGCGCTGACGGTGACGGCGCCGCAGATATCAGGATAGGCGTGCTTGAAAGCATTGGTCACCAGCTCGTTGACGAGGAGCGCGATCTGGATGGCGCGATCGGCATCGACCATGCATGGATCGGCCTCGACCGTCAGCGTGTGGCGGGAGCTCGATTGCTGCAGGCGCTGACAGAGGCTCGACAGGAAATCCGCCAGATCCACCGTTTCGGTATGCGGCTGGCGCCACAATTGGTCGTGCACTTCAGCAATGGTTCCGACCCTCGCCTCGGCGTCGCGAAGGGCCTGTCCGACTTCCTCCTGTTTGGCCGAGCGGGCCTGCATGGCGAGCATGGCCGCAACCAGAGAAAGGCTGTTCTTAACGCGATGGCTCATCTCGCGGAGCATGATTTCCTGGTGCTCGTCGGCGCAATGACGTTCCGTCTCGTCCCGCAGCACCTTGAGATAGCCGGCACGCTGGGCACGCAGCGGCATGGTCAGGCCGCTGCCCCAGAATGTCGACCCGTCCTTGCGCAGGTGAAACCGTTCGTTCTCCGCTCGGCCGCGTTCGAAGGCCGTTTTCATTTCGCGTTCCGGCACGCCCTCTTCGCGGTCTTCGGGGAGAAAGAGAATGCGTGCGTCGCGGCCGAGGATCTCAGCTTCCTCGTAACCGAAGATGCGGCAGGCTCCGGTGTTCCAGCTAATAACAAGTCCATCTCGATCGAAAGCAAAAATCGCATAGTCGATCGCGCTCTTGAGGATCAGCTGAAGCCGCTCTTCGCTGGCGCGCAAGGCCTCCTCCGCATGAAGCCTTTGCGTCCGGTCACGGACGATCTTCATCAGGCCGTAGATCTCGCCCGCATTGTTGCGCAGCGGCATCATCAGCCCCGAAGCCCAGAAGGAGCTGCCGTCCTTTCTGACGTGCCAGCGATCGTCGCCGGCCCGGCCGGCGGTGAGTGCCAGCCGGATTTCCCTGAGCAGGACGCCGGCGAGCTGATCCTCGAACGAGAAGAGGAGGCTGCCGTTCTGGCCGATGATTTCGGCGGCCGGATAGCCGAAAAGTTTCGCGGCGCCGGCGCTCCAGGTGAGGATGGTGCCATGGCGATCCATCGCAAAAATGGCATAGTCCGCAGCACTCTCGACGATGTGCCGATAGATTTCCGTTTCCTCGTTTGAAAGAGGATATTGATCCATGCCAGTGCGCCCTCGAACTGCCGTCAATGACATTAGCACTTGCTAAAGCATTTGCACTGCGATGTGCGGTTACGCACAAAACTCGTCACGGAACCTTTTGTCGGCCCATCGTGTTTAGGTCGGAGCGCCTTGCGATCAGCCGTCTCCAATTCATGATTTTCCTGCGGCCGAGCGGACTATGACGCTGGCGGCTGGACACGGTGTTCTCTTGCCAAACAAAGAGCAGAGCGATGCGCGCTTTCGAAAGCGACAATCTCATCCTGTCGCAGCTGGCGGATCCGGAGCTTCTGGCTCTGGAACGCATACTGGAACCGCTTCCTCTTCCGCGCGATTTCGAGCTCGTCCATCTGGGCATGCCGGTCAGCCATTATTATTTCCTGGAAAACGGCATCGCCTCCATGGTGGCGACGAGCCCCGAGGGCAGGAAGGCCGAGGTCGGCGTGCTCGGCAGGGACGGAATGTCGCCGCCGGCGCTGACTGTGGATGCTGAGCGATTTTCGTTCGATGTGATGATGCAAGTCGGCGGTCACGGCCGCCGTGTGGAAGCCGGCGCCCTGGCAGGTTTCCTGGACGAGCGGCCCGCCGTCCGCCGGCTGCTTTCGCGCTTTCTCCATACCTTCTTCACCCAGGTCGCCAGCACCGCGCTTTCCAACGCCGTTCACAAGATCGATGTCCGGTTGGCGAAGTGGATCCTGATGTGCCACGACCGGCTGGAAGGACAGGAGATCGAAATCACCCACGAATATATGGCGAGCATGCTCGGCGTACGCCGCTCCAGCGTCACCGATGCCCTGCATGTCCTCGAAGGCCAGCATCTCATCTATTCCACCCGCGGCCTGGTGATCATCCGCAATCGCGCTTCGCTCGAAGCCTTCGCAGCGGACGCCTACAACGTCCCCGGTATAACCGGCCACGACTGGCCGCAAACCAGCCGCCGGCCTCTGGCCATGTACCGCTAAGCCAATTGGATAAGTGCCTGCACGCGCCATCCCGCGTATCCGACAGCCTGCCATTCCTGCCGGTCGCCGTGTCACTGACCCGGCAGATCCTCTCTCGTCGTCGCGGCACCGGGAAGCGCGTTTTGCGATCCTTCCCGATCGGAAGCGCGCATCGGGGCCGTGGGTTCCTTGCTGACATAGACGCCAAGTCCCAGCGCGCCGATGGCAACGATGAAGGCGCCGGCAATCGCGGCGACAGACCGCTTTCCATCCTGCTTGATCATCCCGAAGGCTAGTGCGAATCCAAGAAGGGCTGCGCCTCCCGCCACGGCAAAAAGCCAGATATAATTCATTCTCATGCTCCCGATATCAGGACCACCCAACCCGGAAGATTAGCGAAGGTTCCCGCCTCTTCCGCGACCGCCAGCGCTTCCCCATGCCGGCATTTACGCGCGGCAGGCGCTTGGCTACTACTTCTGAAATCGTCACCGGAAATGGACCACGCAACATGGCGACCGACAGCACTACACCGTCCAGCCCCGCGATCCCGCTTGCGGCGATCGCGGATTTTTGCAGGCAGATCCTGATCGCGGCAGGCGCAGACCGGCCGACTGCGGAGGCCGCGACCCGGGCGATGATGCACGGCACCCGCCACGGCATCGACAGCCATGGCGTACGGCTGCTGTCCCATTATGTGAAGGGACTGGTCGAGGGCCGGCTCAATCCGCGCCCCAGGCTGGCGCTCGCCAGTGCCTTCGGGGCCGTCGCCTCGCTCGACGCCGACAATGCCCATGGGGCGCTCGCGACCTACACGGCCATGGATCATGCCACGCGTCTTGCCGGTGAGTTCGGCATCGGCGCGGTCGCGGTTCGAAACTCATCGCATTTCGGCCCGGCCGGCGCCTATGCGATCGATGCTGCCGACCGCGGCTTTATCGGCTTTGCCTTCTGCAATTCCGACAGCTTCGTGCGCCTGCATGACGGGGCGATGCGCTTTCACGGCACCAATCCGATCGCCTGCGCCGTGCCGGTCAGGGGGCAGGACCCCTGGCTCTTCGACATGGCGACGAGTGCCGTGCCCTATAACCGCGTGCAGCTTTATCGAAGCCTCGGCCGGGAACTGCCGGCCGGCGTCGCCTCCGACGAGCGGGGCCACGACACCAGAGACCCTGACGTGGCGGATATGCTGGCGCCGCTCGGCGGCGAGTTCGGCTTCAAGGGCGCCGGGCTTGCCGGCATGTCGGAAATCCTGAGCGCGGTGCTGACCGGTATGCGGCTGAGCTTCGACATCGCGCCGATGCCGGGGCCTGATTTCTCGACACCGCGCGGCCTCGGCGCTTTCGTCATCGCGCTGAAGCCCGGCGCCTTTCTCGACATCGACATCTTCGATGTCGCCATGAAGCGCTACCTCGACACGCTGCGCAGCTCTCCGGCGCGCGAGGGCTTTACGGTGATGGCGCCCGGCGACCGGGAATGGGCCATCGCCGCGCAGCGCGAAAGAGACGGCGTGGAACTCGACCCGGCGACGGTCGGCGCCTTCCAGGCGCTCGGCACCACCTATGGCGTCGATACGCCTGTCTGAGTTTCATGTGGCGGATTGACGCACAACCCGAGCGGTGATACCTGTTGGTTAATTGGTCAGGCCAGTTGACCAGCTGCGCGCTTGAGGAGAAGCCGCCGGGGAGGCCAGAATGTTTTCGCCTGTTGAATCGCGCCGCCTCTACAGGCAGGTCGCGGATCAGATTCGATCGATGATATCAGGCGGCGAGCTCGTCGTCGGCCAGAAGCTGCCGGCCGAGCGCGAGCTCGCCGAGCAATTGTCCGTATCGCGCCCGACGGTGCGCGAGGCGCTGATCGTTCTCGAGGTCGAAGGACTGGTCAACATCCGCATGGGCTCCGGCATCTACGTCGTGCGCCGGCATGCCGTCAGCATGGCTGCAAGCGAAAGCGAGCCGGTGGAGGGACCTTTCGAGCTGCTGCAGGCGCGCGCCATCATCGAATGCGCCATCGCCGAGGAAGCGGCCGGTCGCGCCAGGCCCGAAGATATCGACGTGCTCGACGAGGCGCTGATGCGCATGAGCGGCGGCGTCAACGATGCCGCGACCGTGCTCGCCGCCGACCGCGCCTTCCATACCGGCATTGCCGCCATCGTCGGCAATGCGACGCTGATCCGCGTGACGGGCGAGATGTTCGACATGCGCATGACCCCTTATTTCGAAAAGCTTGCGAGCCACTTTGAGGGGCCGACGACATGGCGCAAAGCCGTGGATGAGCATCGCGCCATCCGCGATGCGATCGCATCCGGCGATGCGGCGGGCGCGAAAGCTGCGATGCGCGCCCATCTGACCTTATCGCAGAAGAGATTTTCCGAGAGCTTCGGGGAGGAGTTTTCGGGAGAAGAGGAGCGCGGCCGCGACAAGGCGGCCGCGAAAGGAGCCAACAAGACTTAAACCCGAGCTCGGGAGGAGCAAGCAATGAAGATGAGACTCGCAACGATACTTTGCACCGCAGCCGCGATCATGGCGACGACTGCGGTCGCACACGCCCAGACGGTGTTGAAATGGGCGCATGTCTACGAAACCTCGGAGCCTTTCCACACGGATTCCGTCTGGGCCGCCGAAGAGATCGCCAAGCGCACCGACGGGCGCTACAAGATCGATGTCTATCCGGCCTCGCAGCTCGGCAAGGAAGCCGATATCAACCAGGGCCTCAAGCTCGGCACGGTCGACATCATCATCTCGGGTTCGAGCTTTGCGGCGCGCGACTACAAGCCGATCGGCGTGACTTACTTCCCCTATATCTTCCGCAGCCCGGATCACCTGATCGCCTACACCAAGAGCGACGTTTTCCAGCGCCTCGCCAAGGGCTATGAGGACAAGACCGGCAACCACATCGCCGCCGTCAGCTATTACGGCACGCGCCACACGACTTCCAACAAGCCGATCGCCAAATGCGCCGACATGGAGGGCCTGAAGATCCGCGTGCCCGACGTGCCGGCCTATCTCGCCATG
The DNA here is from genome assembly GCF_002211395.1 of Rhizobium sp. R339. Classification (NCBI taxonomy): domain Bacteria; kingdom Pseudomonadati; phylum Pseudomonadota; class Alphaproteobacteria; order Hyphomicrobiales; family Rhizobiaceae; genus Rhizobium; species Rhizobium sp. R339. The sequence continues at coordinate 657,332 of NZ_LOKV01000012.1, read as the reverse complement.
CCGCGCGCCTGCGGCGCCAACACGACGCCGATCGCCTTCGCCGAAGTCTATCTCGCCTTGCAGAACGGCACGGTCGAGGCGCAGGAAAACCCGCTGACGACGATCGAGGCGAAGAAGTTCTTCGAAGTCCAGAAGAACATCATCCTCACGGGCCATATCGTCGATCACCTGAACACGGTTGTTTCCAAGCAGCTGTGGGCAAAGCTCTCCGACGAGGACAAGAAGATCTTCGGCGAAGTGATGCAGCAGGCCGCCGAGCGCACCACCAAGACGATCGCCGGCAAGGAAAACAGCCTCGTCGCCACCTTCAAGGAGAAGGGCATCAACGTCACCGACGTCGATAAGGCCGACTTCGAGAAGAACGTGATGGAAAAGGTGAAGTTCGAGGACTTCGGCTACGAGAAGGCCGATTGGGAAGCGATCCGGGCGATCCAGTAAGAGCCCCGGGGCGCGGCGTTTCGGCGTCGCGTCCTCTAGATTGCTGGCAAAGACCGCCAACCTCTCTTTCGTCATCCTCGGCCTTGTGCCGAGGATCTGCCTCCGTTCGATAGGGCAGCAGATCCTCGGCACAAGGCCGAGGATGACGGCGAGCGAGGAGCGAGCTCAGCAGTACAAAAAGGCGCCGCCCACACGCCGCGCCCTCCTTCCCCAACAGGAACAAGGCCGATCATGTCGCAAGAAATTCACACGCCGATCACGGCCGAGGAAATCGGCCACGAATTCGAAGGGCACGCGCCGACCGCCAATGTCGCGGATTACGGCATCGAGGACTGGATCACGCTGATCGTCTTCTGGCTGATGACAGCTTGCGTCTTCCTGCAGTTCTTCACCCGCTATGTGCTGAACGACAGCTACGCCTGGACCGAGGAGATCGCGATCAACTGCCTGATCGGCGTCGTCTTTCTCGGCTCCGCCATGTGCGTGCGCATGTCGCGGCACATTCAGGTGGACGTGTTCTATCACTACATGCCGGCGGGTCTGGCCCGTGTGCTCGCGACCTTCGTCGATATCGTCCGCATCGGCTTCTTCGCCTATGGCTGCTATCTGATGTGGCGCTACGTCGAGATCGTCGCCGACGAGCAGATGGTCACCGTCGAGCTGCCGCGCAACATCGTCTTCTATTCCGTCCTTGTTGCCTTCGTGCTGATGCTGATCCGCGCGGTCATCGTCTTCATCGCCAATATGCGCCGCGGCTACTCCGTCCTGGAGCGGCCCGAAGAATTCCAGACCGTCGAGGGTTGATCCGATGCTGTTGCTGCTTGGTTCGTTTCTGCTGCTGATGCTTGTCGGCGTGCCCGTCGCCATTTCGATGGCCGTCGCCTCCGTGCTTTATATCGTGCTTTACGACGTGGCGCCCGACATCATCGTCGCCCAGCGCATGATCGCCGGCGTCGAAAGCTTTCCGCTGCTCGCCGTGCCCTTCTTCATCCTGGCCGGCAACCTCATGAATTCGGCCGGCGTCACCGGCCGCATCTATTCCTTCGCCGTCGCCCTCGTCGGCTGGATGAAGGGTGGGCTGGCGCAGGTCAACATCATCGGCTCGGTGATCTTCTCCGGCATGTCCGGCACCGCACTTGCCGATGCGGCCGGCATCGGCACGATCGAGATCAAGGCGATGAAGGACCACGGCTATCCGGTCGAGGCCGCCGTTGGCGTCACGGCGGCGTCTGCCACGCTCGGGCCGATCTTCCCGCCGTCCCTGCCCTTCGTGATCTACGGCATGATGGCCAATGTCTCGATCGGCGCGCTCTTCATGGCCGGCATCCTGCCCGGCGTCGTCATGACGCTCTTGATGATGGTCACCGTTGCCGCCTTCGCCTACAAGAAGCGCTGGGGCTCCGACGCGCCTTTCGATATCAAGCAGCTCCTGTCGGCGGGCATGGAAATCGTCGTCGTCCTACTGGTGCCCGTGGCGATCTACCTGATGATGCGGGCCGGCCTGTCGATGAATGCCGCTGCCGGCATCGCTCTGCTGGCACTTCTGGCGGCGGACTGGTATTTCGGCTTTTCCGCCGTCATGGCGCTGATGACGCCTGTGATCCTGATCGGCGGCATGACGATGGGCTGGTTTACGCCGACGGAGGCCGCGGTCGCCGCCGTGCTCTGGTCGCTGTTCCTCGGCCTCGTGCGCTACCGCACGATGACGCTCTCGACGCTCGCCAAGGCAAGCTTCGATACGATCGAGACCACGGCCTCCGTGCTCTTCATCGTCACGGCGGCGTCCGTCTTCGCGTGGCTGTTGACGGTCAGCCAGGCCGCCCAGCTGCTCTCCGATGCGATCCTGTCGATCACCGACAACAAATGGGTGTTCCTGATCCTAGTGAACCTGCTGATGCTTTTCGTCGGCTGCTTCCTGGATACGATCGCGGCGATCACCATCCTCGTGCCGATCCTTCTGCCGATCGTCGCGCGGTTCGGCATCGATCCGGTACAGTTCGGGCTGATCATGACGCTGAACCTGATGATCGGGCTGCTGCACCCGCCGCTCGGCATGGTGCTCTTCGTCCTGTCGCGCGTGGCGAAACTCTCGGTCGAGCGCACCACCATGGCGATCCTGCCCTGGCTGGTGCCGCTCTTCCTGGCGCTGATCCTGATCACCTTCATTCCCGCCGTATCGCTCTGGCTGCCGCAGCAGCTCGGGCTGCTGAGATAGGAGGGCAGGATGCAGACGCGTCTGGCACGGCTTTACCAGAAGGGCGATCTCAGGGTCGAAACCGATACCGTCCCGACGCCCGGTCCGGGCGAAGTGCTTCTGAAAATGGCGGCCGCAGGCATCTGCGGCTCCGACCTGCATTATTACCAGGATGGCGGCTTCGGACCGGTGAGAGTCCGCGAGCCGATCATACCGGGCCACGAGGCCTCTGGAAGGGTGAGCCAGGCGGGCAAGGGGGTCGATCTCAAGACCGGCGCGCTGGTCGCGGTCAATCCGAGCCAGCCCTGCGGCCAATGCGAATATTGCGGCAAGGGATTGCCGATCCATTGCCTCGACATGCGCTTCATGGGCAGCGCGATGCGGCTGCCGCATGAACAGGGCATGTTCCGGGAATGGCTGGTCGTGCCGGCCAAACAGTGCGTCGAAGTCGGAGCGGCGACGACGCCTGCGGAAGCGGCCTGCAGCGAGCCGCTCTCCATCTGCCTGCATGCGGCCTCGCGCGCCGGCGAGATATCGGGCAAACGCGTGCTCATCACCGGCGCCGGCCCGATCGGCTGCCTGATGGTTGCCGCCGCCCGCCATCACGGCGCGGCCGAAATCGTCGTGACCGATCTCGCCGATGCGGCGCTGGAGCGGGCAAAGGCGATGGGCGCCAGCCGCACGATCAATGTGTCCCGCAATGCGGCAGCGCTCGCCGAATTCGAGGCGGGCAAGGGCTATTTCGATCTCGTCTTCGAATGCTCGGCCGCCGCACCCGCCATCCGCAGCGCCATCGCCGCCATCCGGCCGCGCGGCACGATCGTCCAGGTCGGCGTCACCGGCGAGATCCCGGTCCCGCTCAACGCCATCGTCGGCAAGGAGCTGCATATTCACGGCACGCAGCGCTTCCACGAGGAATTCGCCACCGCCGTCAAGCTGATATCGAGCCGCGAGATCGACGTCCGGCCGATCATCAGCCACAGCCTGCCGCTGGAAGAGGCGAACGCAGCCTTCACACTCGCCGGCGACCGCACGGCTGCCTGTAAGGTGCAGCTTACTTTTTAGAGCATGATGCCGAAAAGTGTGAGCGGTTTTCGGACGACATCATGCTCTAACTCTTTAATTTAGAACAGGGCGGTCAGGCCTCATTCGCTGCGTTGGCCAACTTGCAGAGGCTTTCGGCGACCCTCCGTCGGCTGCCGGTTGTGGGGCTATTTGGAACAGGTGCGCAACACGACCGTTTCCAGTATAATCGACGTGGCATCGGAGACAAATCCGCATGAACAGGGCTTTTGACAAACCTGCGGAAAGGGTTGTCCTGGTCGTCGAGGATGACTACGTCCTGGCGAGTGATCTCGCTTCGAAACTGAGCGAAATCGGCGTCAAGGTGGCTGGCCCCGCCCCTAACGTCGAGCAGGCGCTGAGATATATCGACGAATTTCCGCGGATCGACGTCGCCATTCTGGATATTAATCTCGCGGGAACCATGGTATTTCCGGTCGCCGACGAGCTATCAAGGCGCAAGATCCCCTTCTTTTTTGCAACCGGCTACAGCCGAGACGTTGTTCCTCCCCGGTTTGCCGATCGGATCTTCGTTGAAAAGCCGTTGGACGACGGCGCGATTTTCAACGCGCTTTCCGACTGCCGACGCTCGATCGAAAGGGCCGCCGGCAGTCAAAAGAATATGATCCTCTCGAGGCTTTCCCGCCGCGAAAGCGAGATCATCCGGCCGCATCTGAAACCGGTTCGCCTGGTCCAGGGCGAAATCCTGGAGCAGCAGTTTTCAGACATAACGACCGTGTCCTTCATCGAAAGCGGCGTTGTTTCTCTTGTCGCCTCGTCTCTTGACGGCAGGCAGGTCGAGGCCGGCCTGATCGGGCGTGAAGGCGTGACCGGTGCCGGGCTGTTGGAGGGCGATTGGCGGACGCCTTACAATCTCATGGTACAGATTGAAGGATCCGCTAAACAGATCGACATCGACAGCTTCCTGCGCCTCACGCACAGAGCCCCGCAACTGCGCTCACTTGCACATTCCTTTTCGCGAGCGCTCGGAATCCAGATCAGCTACACCGCCCTGGCCAACGGGCGATATTCCATCGAGCAGAGACTGGCGCGCTGGTTCGTGATGCTGCATGATCGAACAGACAGTCAGGTCCTCAATCTCACCCACGAATATATGTCTTTCATGCTGGGTGTAAGGCGTTCCGGAGTCACCGGCGCGCTTCATGTCCTGGAGGGCGAAAGGCTGATCCGGTCCGTCCGGGGAAAGGTCATCATCATCGACCGGCCCGGGCTCATCAGCAAGGCTCATGGATCCTACGGCATCCCGGAAGCGGAGTACGAGCGGCTTATGGGCTTCTCGTTGAGCGCGACGAAGGAGCCGGAGAGGAATATCGTCGATCAACCTCATACTTTCGAATTCCCGAAAGCTGCGCAACGAGGACGCCAACAAACGTCTGCGATGAGAACAGCCAGAACGTGGTGACGGCCATAATCCTTTCAAGGCGCAACTTTCGTCGCCGGCGCGAGTTCGGGGACGCGAAGGAGCTGGATCATGCACATCCCGGCAGCGCTCGCGGGGCGCTTCTACCTCATCGTCGAAGACGAATATCTCGCAGCTTCCAGCATGATGGCGGCGCTGGAGGACGCAGGGGCACAAGTCGCCGGACCTGTGTCCACCATCGCCGGCGCTTTGGAGCTCGTCTCCAAGCGCAAGCAGGAGCTTGACGGGGCGATTCTCGACATCAACCTGCGCGGAGAGATGGCCTATCCGGTGGCAGAGACGCTCTTGGAGCGAGAGATCCCATTCGTTTTCGTAACGGGTTACGACTGCCATTCCATGCCTTCACCATTCCAGATCATGCCTTGTCTCAACAAGCCCTGCGATGAGCAAGAACTGCTCATGGTGCTTGCCGACCTGCCGGCACGGCAACATCCTGGTCTATCCGGGTAACTCATCGGCTATCGGGTCGGAAAGGTTTTCAGTGGAAAAGAGTCATTACACGAAACTCTTCTTCGGGAAGCGCATCCTAATCGTGGAGGACGAATATTTCCTCGCTGATGAGACCCGCAGAAAACTGGAGGAATTCGGCGCGACCGTCATCGGCCCGGCTGCGAACGTCGGCCGCGCGCTTGACCTGATCGAACGGGAGCATATCGACGCGGCGATCCTCGACGTCTACCTCGGCGACGAGCTGGTGTTTGCCGTCTCCGATGAACTGGAGGACCGAAAAATCAACTTCGTCTTTGCCACCGGTTACGATCCTTCCCATATCCCCACCAAGTATAAGGGCTTCGCGCTCTGCGAAAAGCCAACGGAACTCGCAACCATCGCCTTGGCTCTCTTCGGCCCGGCAAGTGGTTTGGAACGGCCGAATTGATCGCCTCGCTTCACAGCTGCCGGTAGCCGTTCATTTGCCGTGGTCCGCTCGCCGCGACTTGGCCCGGAGCATTAGGCCTCCGCGGTCTATGCCGCTTCGCACAGACTTATCGGGCGCTATGCGGAACCATGAGGGCTCAGCGACTGTTGAGCTTGATCATGAAAGGGAAAAGACGATGTCTTCGAGCGCCAAACGAGATATTATCGCCATCGGCGGATCGGCGGGGAGTGGCGCTGTCCTTCGGACGCTGGTTGCTGATTTACCCGCCGAGCTTCCGGCCAGCGTATTCGTCAGCACCCACATTCCTGCAAACTCACCTGGTTATCTGCCGGAAATCCTCGCGGCCAAATCCAAGCTCCCGGTGACGCAGGCGGTAGACGGCCAGCCGATCGAGCGGGGCCGCATCTACGTCGCCGCACCCGATCGCCACCTGCTGCTGATGGGCGAGACGATCAAGTTCGGCGCCGGCCCCCGGGAAAACATGGTCCGCCCATCGATCGATCCGATGTTCCGTTCGGCTGCGCTGTCATTCGGCCCGCGCGTCGTGGGTCTTGTCCTGACCGGGATGCTGAACGACGGAGCGGCGGGATTGCATGCGATCAAAGCCAGTGGCGGGATGACGGTGGTGCAGCACCCACTCGATGCCGAGGCGGATCAGATGCCCTTGGCGGCGCTTGAAGCTGTCGAAGTCGATCACGTAGCTCCGGCAGCCGATCTCGGCAGACTTCTGACCGACATCGCCGGAAGCGATGCGCCACCGCATCGCGTTTCGCCGTCGGAGGGTCTGCGGCTGGAAGTCGAGATTGCGGCCGGCGCGCGCCTTGGCAGCGCCAATCTTAGTAAGATCGCCGCTCCCACCGCCCTAAGCTGCCCCGACTGTCACGGCGTGCTTTCCGAGATCCGGGGTTCGAGCCCGCTGCGATTTCGGTGTCAGATTGGCCACGCTTACACTGCCGACGCGCTCGCTTCCCAAATAGATGAGGTTGACGATGCCATCCGGATAGCCATGAGAGTTATGGAGGAGCGGGTGACGCTGGTCGAGCGCATGGCACGGGACGCCCGCGACACGGGTCGCACCGCCGTCGCCGAACTTTACGAGGCAAGGGCTGTGGAATACCGGCAATACGCCGCGACCCTGCGCGACGCTGCCCTGACGTCTCTGCGGTTCGGTCGCACGTCCCGTTTCCAGGATCTCTGATAAAGTTGTATCCTTCTGGCGCGCCGAACGTTTAAGGTCGGCGCAACAGAGGCATGGATCGACGATGGCATACGACGAACGGGAAGACATTGAGCAACAGGCAAACACGCCTGAACGGGATCAACGCGAACAGCCGGTCGTGATCGTCGGCATTGCGGCCTGCGCCCAGTCACTCCCTTCGCTGGAGCAGATATTCGCGGAAATTGGCGTAAGTCTCGGCGCATCCTACCTCGTCGTGGTGCGCCAGCAGGAGGGGCTCGACGCCGCGGCCGTGCTTGACGCGCTGAAGCGGCAGGAGCGACTGGCAGTAACGGTCGCAGTCGATGGGGAGCGGATTCTCCCCAATCATATCTACATCGGCGGCACCGACGATATGATGACGCTGGAAGATGGTCACATCCGCATACGGCCAGCCTCGGAGCCGATCGGCCATCGCGGCACGGTCGACACCATGCTGATCTCACTGGCCGAACATGCCCATGAGCGCGCGATCGCCTTGGTTCTGGCCGGGCTCGAAAACGACGGCACGGCGGGGGTGGCGGCCACCAAGAAGTTTGGCGGCCTGTCGATCGTCGAGATTGGCGAAAGCGAAGATGGAACCCCCGAGGAAGGCGGAGGGACCTTGGCGATCGCTGACTTGCGCCTGCCGGCGCAGGGCATTGCGACGCAGATCGCGCTTTATGCCGCCAATGTCGCCGAGGAGGAAGACGCAGGCCTGGACTACGAGCCGCCGAGCGCCATCGAGGCACAGATTACGCAGATTGCCACGGTTCTTCGCAATGTCACGAGCCATGACTTCCACGGATATAAGCGCGGGACCTTCACGCGGCGCGTCCAGCGGCGAATGCAGGTGCTGCAGATCGGCAGCATAGACGGATATATCGAACGGCTGCGCGCCAGCCGGGACGAGGTCCAAAACCTGTTTCAGGACCTGCTGATCGGCGTGACGCAATTCTTCAGGGATCCGGCCGAGTTCGAAGCGCTCGAGCGTGAGATTCCAAGACTGTTCCAGGGCAAGGAGCCCGGCGATCAACTGCGCGTATGGGTGCTCGGCTGCGCCACCGGCGAGGAGGCCTACTCGATCGCCATGCTGCTGCGCGAGCACATGGCCACCATGGACTATCCGCCCGATGTCCAGATATTCGCGACGGATCTCGACGCCCGCGCGCTCGGGATCGCGCGCGCCGGCCGTTACTCCGCTGCGATAACCTCGCAGGTCCAGCCCGAGCGGCTGGCCCGCTGGTTCGTGCGGGAGGGCGACACCTATTGCGTCGTCAAGGAATTGCGGGAGATGTGTATCTTTTCCCCGCACAACATCGTCAAGGATGCGCCGTTTTCTCGCATCGACATCCTGTCGTGCAGGAACCTGCTGATCTATCTCGACAGCGAGCTGCAAAACAGAGTGATACCCATCTTCCACTTCGCGCTCAGGCCAAGCGGCATTCTCTTTCTCGGCTCTTCGGAAAACGTCACCCGCCACGGCAAGCTCTTTGCACCGGTCGACCGTAAAAACCGCCTGTTTCGAAGGCTGGAAACGGCGACGCGCATCATCCCGGATTTCCCGCTCAGTCCGCGTCCGCGCAGCCCCGACAATCCGCTTGCAGCACCGGTTCCTACGTTGCAGACCGGCCGGCTGTCGGCAACGATCAGCCGGCAGGCCGAAGTCGTCGCCGAGCGCTTCGCTCCGGCCTATGTCGTCGTCGATTCGCATTATGACGTGCTGCATTTCTCCGGACGCACCGGCCGTTATCTCGAACCGGCATCGGGCACGGCCACGCTCAACCTCCTGAGCCTTGCCCATCGCGATCTCCGGCTCGACATGCGTTCCGCCCTGCAGCGCGCGACGACGGAAGCAATCAAGATCGAGGTGCCGCGGGTGCTGCTGCGGCAGGACGATCGCACCTACGCCGTCAACATAATCGTCGAACCGCTCGGCACCGGCGACGTCACTTCGTTGATCGTGCTCTTCCAGGACGCGGGGCAGGTCGCCGAAGGAACGGCGCCCGATGGCGGAAGGCTGACAAGCGAAGAACATGTCCAGCGGCTTGAGACGGATCTGCGCGTGACGCGTGACCGGCTACAGGCGACGATCGAGGAACTCGAATCGACAAATGAGGAGCTGAAATCCTCCAATGAGGAATATCAGTCGATCAACGAAGAGCTGCAGTCGGCCAATGAAGAGATGGAAACCTCGAAGGAAGAGCTGCAGTCGGTCAACGAGGAACTGCAGACGGTCAACGGCGAGCTTGCTCATCGCGTTACCGAACTTGACCGCACCAATTCCGACTTGAAGAACCTCCTCGAGGCGACCCAGATCGCCACCGTTTTCCTCGACAACGATCTGCGCGTCAGGAGTTTCACGCCAGCGGCGACCGAAATATTCCATCTGCTCGACACGGATGTCGGTCGGCCGCTCGACCATGTCGTATCACGCGTCGCCTATCCGGAACTCCTGGACGACGTTCGCCTCGTCCTTAGAACCTTAGTGCCCGTCGACCGAAAGGTCAGCGATCCGGCCAACAAAAAGCACTACGCCGCACGCGCACTGCCTTATCGCAGTGTCGACAACTATATCAGCGGCGCCGTCGTCACCTTCACGGACCTGACGGCCACCTATGAGGCTGAAGTTGCGCTTCGGCGTAGCGAGGAGCGCCTGCAGCGCGTTCTGGAGACGGATGCCGTCGGGGTGATTTTCCTGAATGAAGAGGGCGTCATCTTCGACGCCAACGAAGTCTTCTTGAAGATGTCCGGTTACACCCGCTCACAAATGGCGCGCGGCGAGCTGCATTGGCGGCGGCTGACCCCGCCGGAACACCTCGCCGAAAGCCAGGCGCAGATGGAAGCCCTCAGAGAAACCGGCAAGATCGGGCCCTATGAGAAGGAGTATTTCCTCGCCGACGGGTCGCGCCGTTGGATGCTCTTTGCCGGCCGCGACCTCGGCGACGGAACCGTTGCCGAGTTCTGCATAGACATTTCGGCTCGCAAACAAGCGCAAGCGGCGTTGCGGCAGGGCGAGGAGCAGTTCCGGCTCTTCGGGGAAGCCTCTTCCGACGTATTGTGGATTCGCGACGCGGAAACCTTGCAATGGGTCTATCTGACGCCGGCCTTCGAAACCATTTACGGCGTCGATCGCGAGCAGGCCATGACGGGCAATAATTTCCGCAGCTGGGCAGAATTGATCATTCCCGAAGATCGCGAACAGGCGCTCTCGGAGATCGGGCGCGTGCGAAACGGCGAGCGCGTGGAATTTGAGTACCGCATCAGGCGCGCCTCGGATCACGAAATTCGCTGGCTCAGAAATGCAGATTTCCCGCTGTTCGGCGAGGAAGGAAACGTCAAGCAGATTGGAGGCATCGGCCGTGATATCACCGATGAAAAGGCCTCCGCCGACCGGATGAAAGTCCTCGTTGCCGAGCTTCAGCACCGCACGCGCAACCTGATGGCCGTGGTCCGGTCGATGGCCGACAAGACCATGCGCACCAGCACCGATCTGGCAGACTTCCACGAGAGGTTCCGCGACCGCCTGGACGTCCTGGCGCGGGTGCAAAGCCTGCTATCGCGGCTGCAGGAGGGGGATCGCATCACTTTCGATCAACTCATCCGATCAGAGCTAAAGATCCACGGCGCGCCGGAAGGCGAAATGAGCCGTATCACCTTGGAGGGGCCGGAAGGCGTCAGGCTTCGCTCGACGACCGTGCAGACAATGGCGTTGGCGATGCATGAGCTCGGCACGAACGCCGCCAAATACGGAGCGCTCAGCCAACCTCAGGCGCATTTAGCGATCACCTGGCGTGTTGAACAAACGGGGGAAGGCGGAAAACCGTGGCTGCATGTCGACTGGCGCGAGAGCGAAGTCAAGATGCCGCCGCCCGATTCCGAACCGCAAGGGGGTGGCCAGGGCCGCGAGCTGATCGAACGAGCTCTGCCTTACCAGCTCGATGCCAAGACGTCTTTCGTTCTTGGTCAGGACGGCATCCACTGCACGATCGCGCTTCCCGTTTCACTCACCAATCTGGTCGAGGACGAAAGCTATGGCTGAGGGGATACTGCATGAACGTCGCGTGCTCGTCGTCGAGGACGAATTCATGCTTGCTGAGGAGCTATCCCAGGAGCTGGCGGAGTCCGGAGCCATCGTGATCGGGCCAGCGCAAACTCTCGAGCGTGCGATCGAGCTCCTCGCCTCGTCCGAGGTCCTTGACGCAGCCGTCCTGGACGTCAATTTGCAAGGCACGCCGGTTTATCCCGCCGCTGACAGGCTCTTAGAGCGTCATGTCCCTTTCGTATTCACGACTGGCTATGACATAGCTGCGTTACCGGCCCGGTTCGTGTCGACCGGCTGCTGTGCGAAACCCGTCGATATGCCGCGGCTGATAGCCGCCCTGCGGGCTGCTATCGACGCGGCAGGCAAGGCATAGTTCTTTCGCCCGCTTTCGGCGGCACATCGAGCCTTTCTGCCGACTGCCGCGGCAACCGGCTCATGCTGCTCCTCGTGGCCACGCAAGAAGTTCCGCTTTGAGCCTGTCCACGTGAGCAAGGTGCATGATCTGAGACTCTTCGAAATTCATCAGAAGACGCTTAGCCTCCGTGACGTCGGCGCCACGATTGGTCAGCTCGGTCAGGATTTGGCGCTGCCGAGCGAGATGCATTTCTCCCGCGGCGACATGCTCGCGAGCCTGCTGCAAATGTCTTTCCACCATCGCCCTATCCATGGCGATCTCCTTCCCCGCCGAGCAGATCATGCGCCTATTCTCTGCCTTAGGAAACGGAAATCGCTGCGGCCCGGCCTCCTGTAAGTGTGGCTTACGTCTTGTAGGCCTGACGCCGGTGCAGCGTCACTCCGCTCCCGCACGCCATTCGCGCCAGGCGAGATGGATCTTCGCGCCGATCGTCGTCAGCGGCTGCGGCGGCAGCAAGACCGGCGCCGCCAGGCGGCTGTAGATCCGGCCGAGTTCGGAATCGTGACCCAGCACGCGTTCGGCCGCCGCGATGCCGGCGGCAGTCGAGTTCGATGCGCCGAGCCCATTGCAGCCGCAGGCGGCGAAGACACCGCGCTCGATCTCTCCGAAGGCCGGCACGTGGTTATGCGTCAGCGCCATCGCGCCGCCCCAGCGGTATTGCATGCCGACGCCGGCGAGCGTGGGGAAACGATGAGAAAACTTGCCGTCATGCAGGCGGCCGGCGCTGCGGATATCGGCATCGCCGATCTCGATGCCGGGATTGTAGCTGTAGCGCGAGCGTATGAGGATGCGGTCGCCGCCCTCGGTATTGATGCGGCGCACCGTCGTTCCCATCGGCAGCGCCGGGGTCGCCGCCCACTTGCTTTCGCCGCCGAGCCGACCCGGATCGAATTCCTCCGTCAGAGAGGCATAGGTGAAGACATGGAGGAGGCGCCTACGGAAGAAGCCGAAGCTTTCCGCATGGCCGTTATTGGCCATGATGATCTTGCCCGCCCGCACCGATCCCTTCGGCGTCTTCACCAGCCAGCCGTCGCCGGAGCGCTCGAAGGAAAGAGCCGGCGTCTGCTCGAACAGCCGCACGGGCTCCCTCAGGCAATCGGCCACCCCTCTGATGTAGGCGGCCGGCTGGATGATGACGGTGCCGGGCGAAAACAGGGCCGAGGTGAAGGCCTTCGATCCGGTCACGGCTTCGATCTCCGCGCCTTTGAGCAGGCGATGGGATTCTCCCATCTTCGCAAGCTGCTGCGAATAGGCATGGAGATGCTTGTCGCCTTCGGCGCTCATCGCGATGCTGTAGCGGCCGCAGGGATCGAACAGCTCCTTCCCCCAGCCGTTTTCGGCAGCCAGTTCGCTGGCGAGCGCAATCGCCGAGCGCTGCAGCAGCACGGAGTCGCGGAACGTGCTTTCGGATTCGCCGCTGAAATCGTCCGAGGAAACCTCATGCGGCAGGTCGATGATGAAACCCGAATTGGCGCCGGCCGGGCCTTCGCCGACGATGCCCGCTTCGAGTATGGCAAGCCGCAGCGTCGGATCGAGCCGGAAGAGGCGGTGGGCCGCAGACAGGCCGGCAAAGCCGCCGCCGATGATCGCGACATCGGCGCTGATCGCTTCGCTCAGCGCCGGGCGCGGCGTGCGCGGCGGAAGTGTTGCCACCCATCCCGACACGCCGGCACGTTTGGGGAGCCTCGATGCGACGAAGACGGTCTTTGCGGCCTTGTTCACGGTCAGATCGCTTCCCGCTCCATGAGCGCTTCGAGGGAACGCTTCAGCGCCGGAAGCTTTTCCGGAGCAAGCGCCCGCAGCGGCTTGCGCGGCACGCCGGCGCCGTAGCCGACCATATCGGCGGCGGCATAGACCGACTGCACGTAATCGCCTTCCCAGATCAGGCCCATTGCCGGCTCCAGGATTTTCCAGAGCGCCCGCACCTCATCCCACTTGCGCTCGGCCGCCGCCGCGACGAGCGCGACCGAGGTCTTCGGCGCGAAGTTCGCGCCGCCCCAGATCAGGCCGTCGCATCCGGCATAGAGCGCATAGGGAACGAGAGGATCGGCGCCGTTCATGACGAAACGGCCGGTGCGGATGAGTGCCGCCTGTTTTCCCAAATCGCCGCTGCTGTCCTTGACGGCTGAGAAGCCCGGGATTTGATTGAGCTTATCGAGAAGCTCCGGCGTGATGGCGACGCCGACCGCCTGGGGCACGTTATAGCCGATGACGGGAAGGCCCGCTCTGGCAACCTCTGCGTAGAAATCGAGAATGCCCTCATCGTCGGTCGGCCCTTCGAAGAAGGGCGGCAGCACCATGACGCCGTCGGCGCCGGCATCGCGGGCGCGCGTGGTCCGTTCTACGACGTCCTCAACGAGAAGCGCTGAAGTCTGGGCGATAACCCTGGCGCGGCCATTGACGATCTTCGCGCCACGGCGGACCAGCTCTTCGGATTCGGCCTTGGAGAGATAGACATGCATGCCGGTGCCGGAGCTGAACAGGAAGCTGCGGACGCCGGCTGCGAGATAGCGCTCGACATTGATTTCAAGCCGCCCGTAGTCGATGCGGCCGGCATCGTCGAACGGCGTGGTGATGGCGAGATTGAGTCCTGGAAAGGGAAAAGCGGTCATCGATGAAATCCCGTTGCGTTGGATGCTATTGTTCCTGGGCGGCTTAGAGCGTCGGTGCCTCCAGCCCTTCGGGGGCCGCGTACATGGCGATGTTGCGCCGTGACAATTCGATGTGGAGCCGCGCCAGCTCGCCCGAAGCTTCGGCGTCGCGCCGCTCGATGACCTCGATCATCTCGTCGTGCTGACCGCAGGCGAGCTCGAGTTCTTCCTGCATGCGCGGCGTGTTCGGATGCTGGTAGAAGATCTTGCCGATGCGGGCATGGTCGATCTGCAGGCGGCGCAGGCTCGGGACGACATAGACATTGTGGGCCATCTCGCCGATCTGGCGGTGGAACTGATCGTTCTGGAAGACCCGGCTTTCCACATCGCAGTCGTCCACCGCCTTGCGGAAGGCGCGCTGGATCTCCTTGAGAACCGAAAGCTCGGCCTTCGTCCGGTTCTCGGCCGCGAGCTTGTTGGCCGTGATATAGATCATCGGCGCAAGCAGGAAGAAATCGCGCAGCGACTGGTAGCTCATGGCGCTGACCCGGGCGGCGCGGTTCGTCTCGAGGTCGATATAGCCCTCACCCGCCATCTGCCGCATCAGCTCGCGCACCGGCGGGCGGGAAAGGCCGAATTCTTCGCTCAACGCTACTTCATCGAGGACCGCGCCCGGCGGCAGTTCCATGGTCAGGATGCGTCTGCGCAGCGCAAGTTCGAGACTCGCCTTGCGGTCGGGTCCAGCGATTTCGGGCATCATACCGCCTCCCTTCTATTATTCTTTTGATAGACATTAAGTAGACAACGCCGTCACGTCAAGCTTCAATGTCGGCTGGACCGGCCGAGCAGACGCCGGCACCCGTCTGGAGGGCAGTTCGTACAGAAAGTGCGATATCGAACGGAAACAAAGGGGAACCGGCTTTGTTAATGATGAACCCACGCAGGAACGTTTCCTTGTCGGGCGTGCATCCGCGACGGGAGCAGGAAAATGGACACAGCAACCCAGTGGGCATTTTTTCTCGGTGCGCTGACGTTGGCGAGCCGGATAGCGGCCGTTTTTGGAAGTGCGGAAATCGGCCGCCACCGGCAAAAGGCAGCGGAATATCTGACGTTCGGATTGAGCGCCGCCGCCTTCGTCTCGGCAGTCGCCATGGTCGCCTACCTGGTGATGCGATGACATCGATTACCAGGGTGAGCACTGACCGGAACTTTCCGCGGTCGTCGGGCATCCTGTTCGGCCTGGGGCTCGGCGGCTTTTTCGACGGCATCGTCTTTCACCAGCTGCTGCAGTGGCACCATATGTTCAGCGCCTGGTATTCGATCGATTCCGTCGAGAATCTCGAATTCAACACCTTCTGGGACGGCGTCTTCCATTCGGCGACGTATCTGTTTCTTCTCGCGGGCCTGTTCATTCTCTGGCGCGCCGCGCGCCGCCCGCATTTTCGCTGGTCGACCACGGAGTTGATCGGCGCGGTGCTTACTGGCTTCGGCCTGTTCAATCTCGTCGAGGGAGTGATCGACCACCACCTGCTCGGCATTCACCATGTCAACGAAACGGTCGACCAATCGGCGTGGCTCTACTGGGATATCGGCTTTCTGGTGTGGGGCGCAGTCATGCTTGCTGCCGGCTGGAATATGATCCGGAGGCCGTATGACTGATCGCAGTGCCTCTCTGCTTCGCGAATTCAGGGCCGCTGCCATCTGGGCAGCGTTCGCGCTGGGTTTCCTCTTCGCCACGCAGCCGGTCTGGGGCTCGCTTCTGTTCGGAGTGCAGATCTCGGCCGAAGACTATCTCTCGATCCGCTGTTTCGGTTTTACACCGTGATCGCAGCCGCGCCGCGATCCTCAGCCCTGGCGTCTCGCGGCAATCGGCTCGGACGGCGCGGCCTGGTGCTGGCGGCGGAAGACCGAGACCTGATTGCGTCCCGCTTCCTTGGCGCGATAAAGCGCCATGTCGGCCTCGTGCTGGAGATTGGCGAGCGAAATGTCGGTGTCGCGCACCGATTTCAGGGCGACGCCCACGCTCAGCGTCACCGAAGGGCCGACGCCGGACGACGGGTTCGGAAGGGCCGCGGCTTCCACGCTCTCGCGGATGCGAGTGGCAACCGCCACCGCCTCTTCTTCGTCGACATCGGGAAGCACGATCAAGAATTCCTCGCCGCCATGGCGCGAGACGAGATCGCGATCGGCGCGCACGCAGCTCTGGATGATGCCGGCGACTTTGACGAGGCAGCGGTCGCCTTCGCCATGGCCGAGCTTGTCGTTCAGCGCCTTGAAGTGATCGATATCGCACATCAGCATGGCCGCGGCGACGCCGGTGTCGCGGCCGCTCAGCCAGAGGCCTTCAAGGGTCTCCATCATCCAGCGCCGGTTGGCGATGCCCGTCAATGGATCGGTTCTGGCGAGCCGCTCCAATCGGGCGTTCGCATCGGCCAGTTCCGCGTTGCGGCGCTGATCCCGGCAGTCCAGGAGGAATGTCTTCTGCGCCAGGATGTTCATCGTTCGCCGGGCGACCACGGTGGCGATGATACCGCAGGAAAAGAACAAGGTCCCGGCGACGACGCTGCCGGCTTCCACGAGCGGATTGTACCACTGCAGGATAAAATAGAGGCTGAGGGCATAACAGGCGATCACGATCGTCCAGGCGAGCGGCACACTGAAGATGGTGATCGCGCTCGTGGCGACGAACAGCATGATGGTCAGGTGCCGCTCGTAGAATTCGCCTCCGGCAAAGACGCCGACGAGCGCGACCGACAGCAGAATGAGACACATGCCGCCGAGAAGCGATGCGCGCAGAACGGCGGCGGCGCGCGGCTTGCGCCAGATCAGGGCCGTGGCAATCGCCGCCGGCGGCAGAAGGCAGGCGGGAGCGACCATCGACAGCGCGACGTCACTGGGAAGCAGGAGAGCGTTCAGCGCCAGCGTCAGCACATCGACGAAGGCCACCCATGTCATCCAGGAGCGGATGACCTTCGACGTCTGGCGCCATGACCGTTCCTCAAACCGACCGCGAAGATCGCCCGTCAGGCGGATATCGCGGGTCCGGCCCGACAATAGGCGCTCGACTTCATTCGCCATCGCGGCAGTCAGCGGCCGCGGCGAGAAAGACCCGGCTGCAGAACCTTCGGAGGAAGTGTTCTTGGCATCGTTCATCCCCCCATTATCTAGCCGCGATCGGAAGCGCGGCAAGGCTCGCGCGAAAACGTTCGAATGCGTACGTTGATATTTTGTAAACAAGATTCCGCGTGTGATCCGTGCGGGATCGTTCCGATCATGCTACCAACCCTCTTGCGAGAGGAGACGGGATGAGACTCAAGCTTGTTGCAGTTGCGGTCGCGGCGCTGGCGCCTGTCGTCGCGATGCTCGCCTATAACGAGGTAGCGCTGCGCCACGAACGCAACCAGGAAGTCCGCGCCTCCGCGGCGCAGGCGGCAAGACAGGCATCCTCGGAAGTCGAGCGGATCGTCGAAGGCCTGCACGCCCTTCTCGTTTCGGTCTCCGCCATGCCGTCCGTCCGGAATCTTGACGTCGGTCCCTGCAGTGAGGCCCTGAAATCCGTCGCCGAAAGCATTCCGAACATCCGCACCATCTTCGTCGTCGGGCTCGACGGCCGGCCGATCTGCGGCAGCATGCCCTTTCCCGACGGCGTGGTGTTTTCCGATCGCGACTATTTCCAGGAGGCGCTGAAGACCAGGAATTTCGCCGTCGGCAGCTATTCGCTGAGTCGCCTTTCCGACAAGCCGGTCCTGCCGCTCGCCATGCCGTTGATGGAAGGCGAGACCGTCAAGGCGCTCATTGTCAGCGGCATCCGGCTGGACTGGCTGCAGAACCGCATCACCGAGCGCGGTGTGGCGCCGGGCAATGCGGTGACGATCGCCGACGGCAAGGGAATCATTGTGGCGCGCGTGCCCCTTCCCGAGCAGTTCGTCGGCACCGCGATCCCTGAAGAATATCAGCGCCTCGTGCATGCCGAACAGCCCGATGTGATTGAGGTCATGAGCCAGGACGGGACCGAGCGGATTCTCGGCTATCGCCCGATAGCGCTGCCCTCCAGCCCTCTCTATGTCAGCGCCGGCTTTTCGAAGCCCGAGGCTTTCGCGCCGATCAACCGGGCGACGCTGACGAACACGCTCGCCATCATCGGCGGCGCGCTGTTTTCCTTTGCCGCCGCGATCATCATCGGCAACCGCTTCATCCTCGTGCCGATTTCGCGGATCGCCGAGGTGATGGAGAAGTGGCGCAGCGGCGAGACGACGGCGCGAACCGGTATGACGGGGCCGGACGAGCTCGATGTCGTCGGCGCCACCTTCGATCGGCTGCTCGACGAGCTGGATGAGCGAAGGCGCCGGAACGAAGAGGCGGAGGAGGAGCGCATCCTTCTCGTCCGCGAGCTGGCCCACCGGGTCAAGAACGGCTTCACCCTGGTTCAGGCGATTGCTCGCCAGACCTTCTCGCGCTCCGATCCGGAAAGGTACAATTCCTTCGCCGAAAGGCTTGCGGCGCTCGCCGGCACTTATGACCTCATCCTGTCGCGCGAGGGCTCGGCCTCGCCCGTCCGAGAGATCGTCTCGGCAGCCCTCAGGGCGCATGTCGCCTCGGAGGCGGAACGCATCCGCCTCGACGGGCCGGAAGTGGTTCTGCCCGCCGATATCGCCTTGCCGCTTTCCCTGGTGATCCACGAACTCGCGACCAATGCGACGAAATATGGGAGCCTCGGAAGCGAGGATGGAACCGTCGCCATCGAATGGAAATACGAGAACGGGCGCGTGCTTCTGCTATGGACGGAATCCGGCGGGCCGCCGGTCTCGGCGCCGACGAAAAGGGGGTTCGGCTCCGTGCTGATAGAGCGCGCCTTTCCTGCGAAGGCGCAGGCGCGGTCGCGCTCCGACTTCAGACCGGAAGGCCTTGCCTTCGAAGTTATATTCTCGGCGGCGGAACCTGCGGCGAAGGGGGAAGTTGAAAGTTCAGATAGGGATATGGTGCATTCGAGCAAAACATGAAAACCAAGGTAGTCGTGGTAGAGGACGAGCCCCTGCTGCTCATGATGGCGGTCGAAATCGTCGAGGAGGCCGGCTTCGAGGCGCTTGAAGCGCGCGATGCCGACGAGGCCCTTCACCTCCTCGAGACGGTCCCCGGCATCCGGATCCTGTTGACCGATATCGACATGCCGGGAAGCATGGACGGGCTGAAGCTGGCGAGGGCCGTGCGCGACCGCTGGCCGCCGGTGGAAATCATCGTCGTGTCCGGCATGAAGCAGCCCGACGTCGATGAATTGCCGGAGCGCGGCATCTTCTTCCCGAAACCCTATGACGGCAGAAAGCTCTGCGACGCGCTCGTCCGGATGGCGGCCTAGCAAATGCGGACGGCATGCATCCTTTTGGAATCTGGCGCGTTTTGCCTGCTCCAACAGCAAGGAGACGATCATGTCCAAACGTGAGCTCATAGATACCGGCACCGACAAGCGCTACGTGCGCCGCGACGATCAGGGCCGTTTCAAGGAATCCGACGATGTCGGCCGTTCGTTGTCCGCGGACAAACGGCGCGAGGCAAAGAGCGACGCGAAGCCCGGCGAAGGCGACCGCGGCGACCATTCTGCGAGAAAACACTGAAACCACCCGGAGCAGGCGTTACCGGACGCCGCTCCGGAATTCGGACCTTATGGGCGCTGCAGGTCGATGCGGCTGGTCACGACCGACCGGCCCGAAAGCAGATCCTTGTCGACCGTCTGCAGCCGAAGTTTATTCTGACCGACTTTCTCGATCATCAGCATTGCCTTGCGGTCGCCATTGACCACGCGCGCCCAGGTGACATCCAGGTTCAGCCTGTCGCCCCGCCTGCTGCCGATGAGCCTGGACGGCTGGCCCGACGGGCCGATGTAATTGCCGGAATAGCGCTGGCCCGAGGCCTTGACGTTGGCCGAGAACGTCCTGACGAAAACCGCAAGCCCGCGGCACTTGCCGTTCATCGAAACTGCGGACTGGCTGGCGTCCGATTTCAAGGTGCAGGAGACGTTGAAGTTCGTGCCGCCGATCTTGGTGAGGACCATTCCAGTCCCGCTCCAATCGCCGGCCAGAGACTTCAGAAACCCTGCATCCTGCCCGTGGGCGGGCAGAGAGCAAAGCGAAAGCAAAGTGGCGATCAGCACGGCACGCATGACATCCCCCTTGGTTGCGTGCGTTGAAAACAGATTGGCATGGCAGATTGTTCCCTGCTTTACCTGTCCCGCGGCCGCGAGGCGGCATCGACCCTCCGGAGTTTGAAGAAGTAGCGCCTGATGTCCCCTCGCACGCACATCATGCCGGCAAGTTCATCCTCGCATATTCTGCGAAAATAATCGACGATCGGCTGCCTGTCGTAGATCATTGCGGCGGTGGCGGCATCTTCCAAGGTCTGGAGCTTCAGCGATGCGGTCGTGCCTCGTGCGCGGCAGGCCTTCTGCAGATAGGAGAACCCGCTGCGGGCGATGGCCGTCCGGCCGAAGGGCGCCGCCCTGATCGCAAGCCCGATCGGAAAGAAGCCGGGCTCGATCGCCACCAGCCGGCCCGGCCGCCATTGAAAGAGCAGCGCGTCGGCGCGCATATCCGCGTGGAAACGCTTGCCGAACCAGCCGAGATTCTCCAGCACGCCGTCAAGCGGGTGACCCGAAGGGATGCCGGCGCCTTTCCAAAGGCCAAGCATTTCGGCCGGCTGGACCGGCTCCAGCGACCGGAACCAGGCTGCCCTCTCATCCTGCAACGCAGCGCTTTTCATCGATCATCCCTAGCCCTACCATCGGATCATAGGTAGATCTGCCTTTGCCGGCCCACAAGCCGCCGGCTGTTTTCATCGCTTGGCGAGGGCAACTCCTTGGGGGAGGTGTTCGTTTCAACCGCATGAGCACGGATGACGTTCCAATCTCCGAAGACGAAGCGCCTGTCGAGACGGTCTCCTTCCCCTTCGACCGAATGACCGTGCAGCGCTTCCGCGAGACCTTTCCCCGCGCACGCTGGAACGACGCGCTTGGCGCATGGACGGTTCCCGGCAAGACGGCCCGGCGGCGCATCGACCACTGGCTGGCGCACGAAGCCGCGCGCACCGATCTGTTCGCCACAGAGAAGGGACGGGACGCCTATGCCTTCGAGCCGATCCTCAGCCCCTATCTCGACGTCATCAAGACCGGTTTCCGCATCCGGACACCCTTCTCGCGAACCGTTGTCGACGAGTTGCGCCAGGTGCCCTTCGCCCGATGGAACGGCGAACTGCGCGTCTGGGAGGTTCCCTTCGCCTCCTATGACGAGCTCCAGCATCGCTGGGACGCGATCGAGGCCGCGGCGCAGCGGGCCGAGCCGGAAGAGCGCCGCAAACGCGCCGAAGCGCGTAAAGGCACAGAGGAAGAGGCGAAGGCCAAGAGCCGCTCGGCCGAGCGCAAACGCCGCCGCGTGCCGGTGCCGGCTGACGATCTTCCGCCGCTCGAACGCCCGGTGGCGACGAGCGCTTACGGGATCGTCGTCATCACCGACGTGACTGGCGAAATCGTCGATCCCGATCCGGTCCGCGAGTTCTATCCCGGTCTCGGCCACGATCATGTCTGGGCCAATTGGCGGCTGCCGACTCTGGAAGAACTCGTCCACACCTGGCCGGCCAAGACCGTGGCCGGCGAACATGACCGCAAGCGCGGCTGGTGGCAGCCTGACATCGAGGAACTCAGGGAGGCCAGGCGGACGGCGCGGTCGCGGGAGCGGAGAAAGTCCCGCTGACGCGACCTGCCGGGCGCCGCCGGCTCACCGGGACTTCTTGTAGAGCTTCTCGGCGATCTCGAACATCTCCTCGGGAGCGTAATCCGGCGTGAAGGCGGAGGGCACGCCGACGAGCTGGTGGATCTTGCCGCCTTCCGGCATGCCCTCGACGACTTCGAGCTCGCCTGGCGGATCATCGGGAAGCGCCACCTCGTCATTGCTCCAGATGCCGGCGATCTCCTTGTAATCGTTCGGGCTCCAGGTGTAGAGGCGGCGATGCGATCCCTCGTCGAGATATTTCTGCGCCTCCGGAATATTGGCGAGCGGAATGTTGGGGCAGGGGAGGAACTTCTCGATCTCGACGCCGGTGATCTTCTTCAGGGCAAGCGCGTAAGCATGCGCGTGCACGGAGCCCCGGACGAGCAGATAGCCGCAGACTTCACGCCCCGTCGGGTCTGTGACGGTCTCGTAGACCCTGAGCTTGTGGAGCCGCGCCCCGCATTCCAGATGGAAATTGTGCAAGAGGTCGAAGACGATGTTGCCGGTGGTGGTAATGAAGTCGTTGTTCCACGAAGCGCCGTTGCTGTTGACCGGCATCGCGCCGCCGCCGCCCGACAGGAAGCTTGCGGCAAGGCGGATATCCGCCATGTCCGCGAACGGCGCGTCGGAAATGTCACCGCCATCGCCGGCGTCGCCGTCGGGCTTGTCGGGACCGTTGGCGAGCATGGCGACGCCGTTGCTGACCAGTTCGACATGGCCGAGCTCCTCCGCCGTGATGCTGGCAACAAGGCTATAGAACGGCCGGAGCTTCGATTTGGAGCGGAAGTTGAAGCTTTGGAACATGTAGTTGCCGAGCGTCGACATCTCGCCGTATTTGCCACCCAGCAGTTCCTGGAGGGCTGCGGCCGCGTTCGGGTCGGCCGCCTTCGGCGCCGGCAATTCCGCCTGCAATTGATCCACGCGCATGAACATCGGGAAGCTCCTTTGGTTGGAAAACGTCCAAACCTCGCTCGGCTTCGACGGTTCCCGTGGCTCCCGCGTATTCTTCGTCTACGATTTGGCCTATTGCGACGGCTTCACCGACAACAGCGTTTCCAGCGACACCGGCCGTAACCCTTGAGCATCGACACCGACATCGTATTGCCGGGGCAAAGGCTTCAGGCGGCCATGGGAATGGCCGTGCAGGTTGAGCGATTTCTTGCCCATCTTGTTCCAGGTGCGGAACGGGTAGTGGCAGAGGACGAGCAGCTGATCGTCGAGCGTCATCTCGTGGTAGTGCTGGACGCTCGTCCAGCCCGTCGCTTCCGTCGTCGTCTGCGGATCGTTGTTGCCGATGATCAGGTGCTTTCGCCCGTTCAGCATGGAAAGAAGCTGGTCGCAGTCGCCGCCGCGGGAAGACATGAAGTCGCCGAGATGCCAGATATCGTCCTCAGGCCCGACGACCTCGTTCCAATAGCGTATCAGGGTGACGTCGTGGGAGGCCATGTCGGAAAAAGGGCGCCGGTCGATCCTGAGGATGCGCGGATCTGCGAAGTGGGTATCGCTGGTGAAATAGATCATCCGACAGAGATGGGGCGCTCGGCGCGGTTGAAAACCCGCCCCTTGCTAATGACCGGGCCTCGGAATCGACTGCTTGACGTCGTCAAGCGACGGGCCGCGGACGATGCGGTAGCGCGCTTCGACCAGATTGTAGATGCCGAAGGCCGCCAGTCCGGCCGCGACGACGATGTAGAGGATGGAGCCGAAAGGAAGCTGCCTCACCCAATCCAGGGCATCGGCCATGCTGCCGGCCTGCTGCGGATCGACGCGAAAACCGGCATAGGCGAAGAAGATGCCCATGATCGCGAACACGAGGCCGCGCGCGACGAGCCCATATATGCAGATCAGGGTCACGACGCCGCTGCTGTCGGCGAGCTTGAGGTAGCGCTCGAACTTCTTGGTGAGGCCTTTGGCCGCGGTTACGACCCCGCCGATGATGAAGCCGAGGCCGACCGCGATGGCCAGGTAGGCGCCGAAGGGTTGCGACATGATCCAACCGGCCAAACCCTTCTCGCCCGAGCCTTCGCCCCCGCCGCCGCTGAAGAGCGCGTGCCCCAGCGCATATCCCGCCAGCCCGAGATAGGTGACGGCGCTGCCGAAAAGGACCGTGCGGATGGCGATCGCCTTGGCGTCGCTGCCATGGCCGTCGCTGTCGGCCAAGGATTGCGCCAGGCGCCAGGCGACGAAACCGAGAAGGCCAAGGCCGATCAGCCCCACCCAGGCGCGGCCGAAAGGCTGTCCCAGAAGCGTCGACAGCGCCGATTTCGTTTCCGGCCGGCCGCCGGCGATGCCGGAAAAGAGCGCGAGACCCGCAATCAGCAGGAAGACGACGCCGCGCGCGACATAACCGCTCTTGGCAAGCAGCTCGAAACGAAATCCTTTGGGCATGATATTCTCCGCGCATCGCCGTGATCGTCATCACTAACGCGCCACCGCGCCGAAAGTTTTCGAAGATCGGCCCGCCGCGAGGAGCTTTCCGCCCCGCCTCAAAAAAATTTTTTGAAACCCTCTTGAACCGAAAAATCTCAAAAACCAGATCATTCGTGTCGGCAGCCCAATGGGGGCCGATCATAGGAGACGCGAGTTTCCGACGCGTCTCCAGTCATCTCGCTTTAAGGAGGATTTGGCTATGAGAAACGACTTCGACTTCGCACCGCTCTATCGGTCCAGTATCGGCTTCGACCGTGTCTTCAATCTCCTCAACAACGCGCAGCGCCTGCAGGCCATCGACGCCTGGCCGCCCTACGACATCGTCAAGATCGGCGAGGATGAATACCGCATCACCATGGCGGTGGCCGGTTATGCCGATGCCGATCTCGACCTCACGCAGGAGCGCAACGTGCTTGTGGTGAAAGGTCACAAGGCCGAGGAGAAGCAAGGCGAATATCTGCATCGCGGCATTGCCGGCCGCGCTTTCGAGCGCCGCTTCGAGCTCGCCGACCATGTTCGCGTCGAAAACGCTTCGCTGACGAACGGTCTGCTCTCCGTCACGCTGAAACGGGAAGTTCCGGAAGCGATGAAGCCGCGCAAGATCGCCATCGGAGACGGCTCCTTTCAACAGGCGCCTCTTCAGATCGAAGCCGAGCGTCAGGTGGCTTAAGGAGGTTTTGGGCATGAAGTCCAGGATCCGCAAGCCCTTCCTGGTCGAAATCAGGAAACGTCGCGGCAAGCCGGCGATTGGCAGCCACAGAGGTCCCATCGCCAAGCTGCTCGAGAAGCTGAGCACCGCTACCCCGGCGCCGGCTGCACGCAGCTAAGGCGGCGCAAGTCAGAAATGAAGGAGGGCCGGCCAGCGTCGGCCCTCCTGTGCTTGGAATAAGAACGTCATCCCCGACCCAGGAGTTGCCGATGCCGGTCCGTAGCGCCGGGCTTCTCGTCTACCGGCTTCCTAAGACGGGGCTGGAGGTGCTGCTCGTGCATCCCGGCGGTCCTTTCTGGGCAAGGAAGGACGAAGGCGCCTGGTCTATCCCGAAGGGGCTGATTGAACCGGGCGAAGACGAGCTGTCGGCAGCGATCCGCGAGACGCGGGAGGAGCTTGGTTTCGATATATTGGGAGATTACGCCCCGCTTGGCGAATACCGCCAGCCCGGCGGGAAAATCGTGGTCGTCTGGTCGGTGCAGGCGGATCCGGCATTGGACGTCGATAAGATCACAAGCTCGGAATTCCAGATGGAATGGCCGCCGAGATCGGGGCGCCTGCAGAATTTTCCCGAGGTCGATCGAGCCGGGTGGTTTTCCATCGCCGAGGCGGCGCTCAAAATCCTGAAAGGTCAGGCGGCGATGCTCGCGGATCTCGTGGCCCAGAGATCTAGCCGACCCCGGTGATCTCGGGGTGGAAGGCGATGATCTTCTCGGGAGGCGGGCTTCCATCACCGCGGCTTGCGGAAAGCAGAAGTTCGGCGGCGGCCTCGCCCATCTGGCGGCGCGGCGAGATCGAGGTGGCGATCCTGATCGGCAGGGCGCGGGCGACCTCGAGCCCGTTGAAGCCGGCGATCAGTATGTCGCGGGGACTGGAAACCCCGAGCTCGAGGCAGGCGAAGGCGCCGCCGGTCGCCATGTCGTCGCTCGCATAATAGATGCAATCGAGGTCGCGGGTCGCCGCCAGCATGGAGAGCGTCAACTGCTTGCCATGCGCGATCGAGGAATAGGACGAATCGATCCGCTCATGCGCGAAGGAGAGACCGCTTTCGCGCAGCACCTTTTCGAAGCCGGCCTTGCGCTTTCCTGCCCGCAAGTCCCTGTCGAGCGCGCTGCCGATATAGCCGAACCGCCGCCGTCCGGCCGAAAGCAGCGCCGCCGCCATCTCCTCTCCCGCCTTGCCATGCGAAAGCCCGACATTGAAATCGACCGGCGTGCCGTCGAGATCCATCAGCTGGATGACGGGAATATCGGCATGCTGCAGCATCCGCACCGTTTCCGCCGGCTGGTCGAGGCCGGTGACGACGATCGCAGCCGGCCGCCAGGAGAGCATGTCGCGGATAATCTCGCGCTCCTTCGCCATGTCGTAATCGGAAATGCCGAAGACCGCCTGCATGCCGGAACCCTGCAAGCCGGCGGAAATGCCCTCCAGCATCTCGGGAAAGACGATGTTCGACATGCTGGGAACGACGACGGCGACGAGGTTCGTCCGCTGCGACGACAGCGAGAGCGCCAGCCGGTTGCCGACATAGCTCAGCCGCTCCGCCTCCTGCAGCACTTTTTCACGGGTTTCCTTGGAAACGTCGGCTGCGCCGCGAAGCGCCCGCGATACCGTCATCTTGCTGACGCCGGCCGCGGCGGCAATCTCTTCCAGTGTGGATTTGCGCATCCCGATGGATCCTGTCGTCGCACAGCCGCCCAAGCAGCACGATAAATTCATAGGCCTTTTTTCCGAAAAAGGAAAACACCCGGCACTTGACATAACTGACAAAAATGGGGCTTGTTACCGATACCGGTATCGATAACACCACCGGAACAACTTGTGTGGCATCCGGGAGAAGAGCCGTGCAGGACATGAAGAAATCAGCAGTCATTGGTCTCGGCTCGATGGGCTGGGGCGCGGCCCGCTCGCTTCTGAGGGCAGGCTTCACCGTCGGCGGATGCGACGTCCGTCCAGACGTGCTGCAGCGCTTTTTAGAAGCGGGCGGCAAAGCCTGCGACACGCCGGCAGCCGCCGCTCAGGATGCGGCAACCGTCTTCGTCTACGTCGTCAACAGCGCCCAGGTCGAGCACGTGCTTTTCGGCCCGCAAGGCGCGCTGGAAACGGCCGCCGCCGGCACCGTCTTCCTGCTTTGCACCACCATGGCGCCAAGCGCCACGATCGCCATTTCCGAGCGCCTGGAGGCAGCCGGCATGCTGGTCGTCGACGCGCCGGTTTCCGGCGGCCACGTCAAGGCGCTTTCCGGCGAGATCACCGTCATGGCCTCTGGCTCGAACGAGGCTTTCGAGCGCGCCGGCGCGGCCCTCGACGCCGTATCGGCCAAGGTCTTCCGGCTCGGCGACCGGCCCGGCCCCGGCTCCCAGGTGAAGATGATCAACCAGCTTCTGGCCGGGGTCCACATCGCCGCCACGGCGGAAGCGATGACGCTCGCGGCCAAGACAGGCATCGACCTCAGGACGCTCTACGACGTCCTGCGCGTTTCGGCCGGCTCGTCGTGGATGTTCGAAAACCGCGGCGAACATATCGTCGAGGGCGACTACACGCCCCGCTCCGCCGTCGACATCTTCGTCAAGGATCTCGGCATCGTCCGCTCTGAAGCCGAGCGGACCGGGGGCGTGACACCGCTTGCGGCAACGGCTCTCGCCCTCTTCAAAGAGGCATCCGAGGCAGGCCTCGGGCGCGAGGACGATGCGGCAGTGGCAAAGATCCTGGCGAAGAAATGCGGCGCCACATTGCCCGGCATGGAAGGCTGAGCCCTGATGAAAATCCTGTTCGGCCGGAAGCCCGTCGACAAAGGAGACTGCGTGCATCCTGCCGACGCGATCTTCTGCCCTATATGCGCAGACGCAAGGGCGATGCGACGAACGGCGCGAACTTGACTGAAGACACCGGCCGACGGGAGGAAGAGCCGATATGCATGTGATGATTTTGGGCGCGGCGGGCATGGTCGGCCGCAAGCTGGTCGAGAAGATCGCGCGCGAGCCGATGGCTTTCGGCCGGCCCGTCACCCGGCTGACGCTGGCGGACGCCTTTCAGCCGCAAGTTCCGGAAACGCTTCGGCCCCTCTCGACGGCGCTGATCGTCGATCTTGCCGCTTCCGGCGCGGCCGACAGGCTGATCGAGGGCCGGCCGGACCTGATCTTCCATCTCGCCGCCATCGTCTCGGGAGAGGCGGAAGCGGATTTCGACAAGGGTTACGCCGTCAATCTCGACGGCACACGCGCTTTGTTCGATGCGATCCGCCAGGCGGGCATGACGAGCGCCTATGTACCGCGCCTCGTCTTCGCCTCCTCGATCGCCGTCTTCGGAACGCCGTTCCCGGAAGTCATTCCGGACGAATTCTTCACCACGCCGCTGACGAGCTACGGCACGCAGAAGGCGATCGCCGAACTGCTGCTTTCCGATTATTCCCGCCGCGGCATTTTCGACGGCATCGGCATCCGGCTGCCGACCATTTGCGTGCGTCCCGGCGCCCCCAACAAGGCGGCATCGGGTTTCTTCTCCAACATTCTGCGTGAGCCGCTGGTCGGCAAGGAAGCCATCCTGCCGGTCAGCGACAGCGTCCGGCACTGGTTTGCGAGCCCGCGTGCGGCCGTCGGCTTCTTCGTCCATGCCGCGACGATCGATACGGCAAGGATCGGCGCGCGGCGCAACCTCACCATGCCTGGCCTTTCCGCGCTGGTCTCCGAAGAGATCGAAGCCTTGCGCCGGGTCGCCGGCGACAAGGCGGTCGCGCTGATCAAGCGCGTGCCCGATCCTCTGATCGAGCGCATCGTCGCCGGCTGGCCGACTCAGTTCGATGCGGAGAGAGCGTCTTCGCTCGGCTTCAAGGCGGAGACGAGCTTCGACGAAATCCTGAAAGTCCATATCGAGGATGAACTCGACGGGAGGATCGCATGAGCATATCGGCCAGCGGAAAGGCAAGGATCGCGCTTGTCACCGGCGGCGGCACCGGCGTCGGGCGCGCCATATCGCGGGGGCTCGGCGCTGCCGGCTACACGGTCGTCATATCAGGGCGGCGGGCCGACGTGCTTGAGAAGGCCGCAGGCGAGCTTGGCAGCGAAACCGGGGCGGAGTTCTTCGCGGTTTCCGCCGATGTCGGCAATCCGGACTCCGTTCGCGGCCTCTTCGATGCGATCGCGGAAAAATACGGGCGGCTCGATCTCCTGGTCAACAATGCCGGCGTCACCGTGCCTGGTGTGGCGCTGGAAGAGGTCTCCTTCGAGCAGTGGAACGCCATCGTCGCGGCCAATCTCACCGGCGCCTTTCTCTGCACCCAGCAGGCCTTCCGGCTGATGAAGAGCCAGAGCCCGCGCGGCGGGCGCATCATCAACAACGGCTCCGTCTCCGCTACGACGCCGCGTCCGAATTCCGCGCCTTACACGGCAACGAAGCACGCCATCACCGGGCTGACCAAATCCACCGCTCTCGACGGGCGCGAATTCGACATCGCCTGCGGCCAGATCGATATCGGCAATGCCGCAAGCGACATGACGACGAAGATCGCCGCCGGCGTACTGCAGGCAAACGGCAGCATCGCCGCCGAAGCGACGATCGACCCGGCGCATATTGCCGATGCGGTCGTTTACATGGCGGGCCTGCCGCTCGGCGCCAATGTGCTGACGATGACCGTCATGGCGACGAAGATGCCTTTCGTCGGGCGAGGGTGAGACGGCGGGCTGCCGCCCGCCAAAAGCGACATAGATACAGTGCTTGCGTAATGCTCATGATCTGGGAGGAGGGAGTATGGCAAACGTTCAATTCGCGGATGTCCGGAAATCATTCGGCGCGCATCCCGTCATCAAAGGGGTGGACATCGATATCGCCGATGGGGAATTCGTCATCCTCGTCGGCCCCTCGGGCTGCGGCAAATCCACGCTTCTCAGGATGCTGGCCGGGCTCGAAAACATTTCCGGCGGCGAGATCAAGATCGGCGGGCGCGTCGTCAACACGCTGCCGCCGAAGGACCGCGACATTGCCATGGTGTTCCAAAACTATGCGCTCTACCCGCATATGACGGTGGAGCAGAACATGGGCTTTTCGCTCATGCTCAACAAGGCGCCCAAGGCGGAAGCCGAAAAGCGGGTGAAATATGCCGCCGGCATCCTCGGCCTCGACAAGCTGCTCGACCGCTATCCGCGCCAGCTTTCCGGCGGCCAGCGCCAGCGTGTCGCCATGGGCCGCGCCATCGTGCGCGATCCTGAAGTCTTCCTGTTCGACGAGCCGCTCTCCAACCTCGATGCGAAATTGCGCGTCGCCATGCGCGCCGAGATCAAGGAACTGCATCAGCGCCTGAAGACGACGACCGTCTACGTCACCCATGACCAGATCGAGGCGATGACGATGGCCGACAAGATCGTCGTCATGCATGACGGCATCGTCGAGCAGATCGGTTCGCCGCTCGAGCTTTACGACCGTCCCGCCAATCTCTTCGTCGGCGGCTTCATCGGCTCGCCGGCAATGAACATGATCCATGGCAGGCTCGATCCCGAAAACGCCACGCAGTTCGTCGCGGCCAACGGCACCCGGCTGCCGGTCGCCAATCCGCTGGCAAGTGCGGTGGGCCGCGAGCTCGTCTACGGGCTGCGCCCCGAATACATCTCGCTCGACCCCAACGGCTTGCCGGCCGAAATCGTGGTGATCGAGCCGACCGGCTACGAGACGCATCTGACCGTCCGCCTCGGCGGCAGCGAGGTCAGCTGCGTCTTCCGCGAGCGTGTCGATGCGCGCCCGGGCGAAGCGATCCGCGTGGCGATCGACGCCAAGCATGTTCATCTCTTCGATGCCGAAGGCGGCAGGAGATTGACCGACTGATGCCATCTGGCGGCCGCACGGGAGAGGAGGAGTCTTCCCGGCCGCCGGAGCGCAAGCGTTCCCCGGAGCCTGCTCTCCCGGAAATGCCAGGCCGCCGTTCACCAGCGGGAGGTGGACGCCGGAGAATTGCTCCCGCTGTTTCAATGAGGAGGAATCTCATGACGATCAAGAGACGTGAATTTCTTGCCGCATCGGCAGCCGTTGCCGGTGTCGCCGGTCTTGGCATCAAGCCATCCTTTGCACAGGCCGAGCCGACCTACACGCCGGAAAGCGGCGCGAGCCTCAGGCTGCTGCGCTGGACGCCGTTCGTAAAGGGCGATGAGGATGCGTGGATCGCCAATACCAAGAAATTCACCGAAGCCACAGGCGTGGAAGTGCGCATCGACAAGGAGAGCTGGGAGGACATCCGTCCGAAGGCAGCCGTTGCCGCCAATGTCGGCTCCGGCCCCGATCTCATCATGTGCTGGTTCGACGACGCCCACCAATATCCGGACAAGCTGGTCGATCTTACCGAACTCGGCAACTATCTCGGCAACAAGTACGAGGGCTGGTACGACGGCGTGAAAGGCTACGCCACACGCGATGACAAGTTCATCGCCATGCCGCTGACGGCGATCGGCAATGCCGTCGTCTATCGCGACAGCCACGTGAAGGCCGCCGGTTTCAACGAATTCCCGAACGATACCGCGGGCTTCCTCGAACTCTGCAAGGCGATGAAGGCAAAGGGCACGCCCGCTGGCTTCCCGCACGGCAAGGCGGTCGGCGACGGCAACAACTACGCCCATTGGCTGCTCTGGAGCCATGGCGGCAAAATGGTCGACGAAGGCGGCACGGTGACGATCAACAGCCCCGAGACGCTGGCTTCGATCAACTATGCCAAGGAACTCTACGCGACCTTCATTCCGGGCACGGAAAGCTGGCAGGACGTCAACAACAACCGCGCCTTCCTTGCCGGCCAGGTATCGCTGATCGCCAACGGCGTCTCCGTCTATTACACGGCGAAGAACGATCCGAAGCTCGCCGAGATCGCCAAGGACATCCGCACGACCAACTTCCCGGTCGGACCGGTCGGCAAGAGCGTCGAGCTTTGCCAGACGAGCTCGCTGCTTCTTTTCAAGCACAGCAAATATCCTGAAGCGGCCAAGGCCTACATCAAGTTCATGATGGAAGCCGACCAGATGAATGCCTGGATCCAGGGCTCCAGCGCCTATTGCTGCCAGCCGCTCAAGGCCTTCGCCAAGAACCCGATCTGGACTGCCGATCCTGTTCACGCGCCCTATGCGCGCGCCTCGGAAAAGCTGCGCCCGAACGGCTATGCCGGCCCGCTCGGCTATGCCTCGGCCGCCACCATGGCCGACTATGTGCTGGTCGACATGTACGCTGCCGCCGTCACCGGCCAGAAGTCGCCGGAAGACGCGATGAAGGAAGCCGAACGCCGGGCGAACCGCTACTACCGCGTCTGACCCGGAGCCGAGGCTTGCGGCATGCCCGATACCGGCATGCCGCATCTCCTCCAAAGCGCGTCGGATCAGATCTGATCCATGCACCGCGCTTTGGTTCCTTGTTTTATGCATGTCGTTATCCCGGAACCGCAGCACACTTCCGGGCGACATGCATCAGGACTGACTGCAATCTGGAGACCAGCAATGTCGACCTTGAAATCCGGGGATACGCGCGGCCCCTCGCTCCTGCAGAACAACAATGTGCTCGGCTTCCTTTTCATGCTGCCGGCCGCCGTGTTCCTCGTCTGCTTCCTCACCTATCCCCTCGGGCTCGGCGTCTGGCTTGGCTTTACCGACACGCGGATCGGCCGGGACGGCATCTTCATCGGGCTGGAGAACTATCAGTTCCTCGCCGATGACGCGGTTTTCTGGCTGTCGGTCTTCAACACCATCCTCTACACGCTGGTCGCCTCGGCGCTGAAATTCGCGCTCGGCCTCTGGCTGGCGCTGCTTCTGAACCAGCACCTTCCGTTCAAATCCTTCTTCCGGGCGATCGTGCTCCTGCCCTGGGTGGTACCAACAGTGCTTTCGGCGCTGGCCTTCTGGTGGATCTACGATTCCCAGTTCTCGATCGTCTCCTGGTCGCTGATGAAGCTCGGCCTGATCGACGCGCCGATCAACTTCCTCGGCGACCCCACCAATGCACGCATCTCGGTCATCGTCGCCAATGTCTGGCGCGGCATTCCCTTTGTGGCGATCTCGTTGCTCGCCGGCCTGCAGACCATCCCGGCCTCGCTGCAGGAGGCGGCCTCGCTCGACGGCGCGACCAGCTGGCAGCGGTTCCGCTATGTGACGCTGCCGATGCTGACGCCGATCATCGCCGTCGTCATGACCTTCTCGGTGCTCTTCACCTTCACGGATTTCCAGCTGATCTACGTGCTGACCAAGGGCGGGCCGGTCAACGCCACGCATCTGATGGCGACACTCTCCTTCCAGCGCGGCATTCCGGGCGGGCAGCTCGGAGAAGGCGCGGCCATCGCCGTTGCCATGATACCCTTCCTGCTCGGCGCCATCATGTTCAGTTTCTTCGGTCTGCAACGCCGCAAATGGCAGCAGGGCGGACAGGATTAAGGAGCAAGCCATGTCGACCAATCTCAAAACGGCCGATGAGGTCCTGACAGACAATGCCGAGGGCATGAGCTATCTGAACCGCCTGCCGCGGCGCGTGGTGATGCTCTACCTGCCGATGGCGGTCTTCGTCTTCGTGCTGCTCTTTCCCTTCTACTGGATGGCGATCACCGCCGTGAAGCCGAACGAGCAGCTGACGGACTACAACAATTACAGCCCCTTCTGGGTGGTCGGGCCGACGCTCGACCACATCAAATACCTGTTCCTCGAGACATCCTATCCCGGCTGGCTGTGGAACACGATGCTGGTGGCCGTGGGCTCGACCGCGCTTTCGCTGGTGGCCTCGGTGTTCGGCGCCTATGCGATCGAGCGCGTGCGCTTCACCGGCTCGCGGCAGATCGGCCTCGTCATCTTCCTCGCCTATCTCATTCCGCCGTCGATCCTCTTCATCCCGCTCGCCTTCATCGTCTTCAAGCTCGGGATCTACGATTCGCGCCTGGCGCTGATCTTCACCTATCCGACCTTCCTCATTCCCTTCTGCACCTGGCTGCTGATGGGCTATTTCCGCTCCATTCCCT
The DNA here is from genome assembly GCF_002211395.1 of Rhizobium sp. R339. Classification (NCBI taxonomy): domain Bacteria; kingdom Pseudomonadati; phylum Pseudomonadota; class Alphaproteobacteria; order Hyphomicrobiales; family Rhizobiaceae; genus Rhizobium; species Rhizobium sp. R339. The sequence continues at coordinate 623,219 of NZ_LOKV01000012.1, read as the reverse complement.
TCGAGCTCGAGGAGAGCGCGCTGGTCGACGGCGCCAACCGCTGGCAGATCCTGGTGAAGATCATCCTGCCGCTCGCCGTACCGGGCCTGATCTCGGCCGGCATCTTCGCTTTCACCCTGTCATGGAACGAATTCATCTACGCGCTGACATTCATCCAGTCCTCGGAGAACAAGACCATCCCGGTCGGCGTGCTGACCGAGTTGGTGCGCGGCGATGTGTTCGAATGGGGATCGCTGATGGCAGGCGCGCTGTTCGGCTCGCTGCCCGTGGTCATTCTCTATTCCTTCTTCGTCGACTACTACGTGTCGTCGATGACGGGCGCGGTGAAGGAGTAGCTGTAACGGTTTCAGCGGCGGGGATGACTACGTTGTAATCCCCCCGCCAGAGGATGCCGATCAATTCGGCCCTATCGAACGACTGCTTCACAAGATCAGTGCCGAGGCCCAGCTTCCGATAATGGGCCGCACACAGGTCGATGTTGGAAGACAATCATCGACGGGCAGGCTGCGACATTACCTCGCTCTCCAGCCGCTTTTCGCAACGTGATCATCGCGCGTCCTATGCCTTGAACGGAAGGAAGGCTCCTATTGGGAGCATCTCGACCCGGAAAATTCCGCGCGCATGGAGCGCACCGCCTTGTCGACGACGCTCCATTCCAAGTGACGGCGAGGGCAAAAGCCGTGGGGCTCATGGTCGGTTTGGAAGCCATCCAGCCGTTGAAAATCAGGGTTGCTCCCTAAGTGTCCTGATGAAATCCGCTAGCGGATAAATCGACGGGGTTGTCGGCAACAGCGGCTCGAGAGCCGCCGCGATCGCCCGGCAATCATCCGCCGAAAGGGAGCGGAGATTCGACGACACCTTGTTGTAAGCAGGCGTCCCGCGCGAAGCGAGGGAGCGATTTATGACGAACTGCTCCACTTCGCCATCAGACCGTTGTACAAACAACGCGAGTGATCCGCCGTCGGTGGCAAAGGCGCTGTCGGAAACAGATTTGAACATATGCCCTCCATCCAGGGGTCGCCTCGGCGAGCTATGCTCAAGGCCTTCGGCTGATCAGTTTACGGTAATCGACATGTCCTGACCATGAGGATCGATCCGATATGGAAACCGACTGGATCATCGGGTTCGTCGTGGCTGGCATCGTTGCCGGTCAACTTCCAGGGTACACGGCAAGGGCCTCGCGTCTTTCACTGCCTCGGCAGGGCTGCAATCATTTTGCGCCCGGCCGCCAATTCTTTATTGCAATTCATTCGCAATTGCAGAATATGGAGGGACCGGGGTCGTCTCTTTGCGAACTGTCATGAGGGCAGGCCTCGATTGTGAATTGCAATTCACTCTCAATAGCAACCGGAGACATCCATGCTCGATAAGGTAAGACGGTCGGTTCTGACCGGGATGATGGGAGCGGCGTTTGCGGCCGTGCTGACGGTTCTGCCGGCATCGGCGCAGGAAAAATTCAAGGCGGTGACGACGTTCACCGTCATCGCCGACATCGCCAAGAACGTCGCGGGTGACGCGGCGATCGTTGAATCCATCACCAAGCCGGGCGCGGAAATCCACAACTATCAGCCAACGCCAGGCGATATCCAGCGGGCCCAGGGCGCCCAGCTCGTCCTCTGGAACGGGCTCAATCTCGAACGCTGGTTCGAGAAATTCTTCCACAATCTGAAGGACGTGCCTGAGGTTACCGTCTCCACCGGCGTCGAGCCGATGGGCATTTCCGAAGGCCCCTATCAGGGCAAGCCGAACCCGCATGCCTGGATGTCGCCGACGGCAGCGCTGATCTATGTCGACAATATCCGCGACGCCTTCGTGAAGTACGATCCCGCCAATGCCGAGACCTACAAGGCCAATGCCGAGGCTTACAAGGAGAAGATCAAGGCGACGATCGATCCCATCAAGACGCAGCTTGCCGCCGTGCCCGAGGCCAAGCGCTGGCTGGTGTCGAGCGAAGGCGCCTTCTCCTATCTCGCCCGCGATTTCGGCCTGAAAGAACTCTATCTGTGGCCGATCAACGCCGATCAACAGGGCACGCCGCAGCAGGTGCGCAAGGTGATCGACGCGGTTCGCAAGAACGGCATCACCGTCGTCTTCTCCGAGAGCACCATCTCCTCGAAGCCCGCCGAGCAGGTGGCGCGTGAGACCGGCGCCAAATATGGCGGCGTGCTTTATGTCGACTCGCTGAGCGAGGCCGACGGCCCGGTTCCGACCTATCTCGATCTCCTCAGGGTAACGTCGGATACCATCGCCAAGGGCCTGGCGTCCTCGTCCTGATCGGGCCGGCAGGGCCTCGCCTGCGGGCGGGGCCTCATTCATGTGTTGAAGGGGGTATTGTTCGATGAGTGTTCAACCCGGCCGGCAGAAGCAGGCCGCATCCGGCGTCGAGGGGACCGGGATCCTGGTGGACGGCGCGACCGTCACCTACCGCAACGGCCATACGGCACTGCGGGAGGCGAGCTTCGCCATTCCCACCGGCACGATCACCGCGCTGGTCGGCGTCAACGGCTCGGGAAAATCGACCCTCTTCAAGTCGATCATGGGCTTCGTGCGCCTCGCGAGGGGCGATATCCGCGTGCTCGGCATGCCGGTCAAGGACGCGCTGCGAAAGAACCTCGTCGCCTATGTGCCTCAGGCCGAGGAGGTCGACTGGAACTTCCCCGTTCTGGTCGAGGACGTGGTGATGATGGGCCGCTACGGCCATATGGGTATGATGCGCATTCCCAAGGCCGCCGATCACCAGGCGGTGGCGGCCGCGCTTGCCCGCGTCAACATGAGCGAGTTCCGCAAGCGCCAGATCGGCGAGCTCTCCGGCGGCCAGAAGAAGCGGGTCTTCCTCGCCCGCGCGCTGGCGCAGGACGGAAAGGTCATCCTGCTCGACGAGCCGTTTACCGGCGTCGACGTCAAAACGGAGGAGCAGATCATCAAGCTGCTTCGCGAGCTGCGCGACGAGGGCCGCGTCATGCTGGTTTCGACCCACAATCTCGGTTCCGTGCCGGAATTCTGCGACCGGACGATTCTGATCAAGGGCACGGTGCTCGCCTATGGGCCAACCTTCGAGACCTTCACCCAGGACAATCTGGAGAAGGCCTTCGGCGGCGTGCTGCGCCATTTCGTGCTGAACGACGCCCAGAGCGGCAGGCCGACATCGATCGGCCTGATCAGCGACGACGAACGCCCGCTCGTGCTTCGCGGCGGCAAGGCGACGGCCGGCGCATCGGACGGGGAAGGCGGAGGCTGGGAATGACGGCCCTTCTCCTCGAGCCCTTCACCTATAATTATATGCTGACCGCCATGTGGGTCTCGGCCCTGGTCGGCGGCGTCTGCGCCTTCCTCTCCTGTTACCTGATGCTGAAGGGCTGGTCGCTGATCGGCGACGCGCTCTCGCATGCGATCGTCCCCGGCGTGGCGGGTGCCTATATGCTCGGCCTTCCCTTCTCGATCGGCGCTTTCTTTTCCGGCGGACTTGCCGCCGCCGCCATGCTTTTCCTCAACCAGCGCACCAGGCTGAAGGAAGACGCCATCATCGGCCTGATCTTTTCCTCTTTCTTCGGGCTCGGCCTGTTCATGGTGTCGCTCCAGCCGACGGCCGTAAACATCCAGACGATCGTGCTCGGCAACATCCTTGCCATCACGCCGGAGGATACGCTGCAGCTCGCCATCATCGGCTTCGTGTCGCTCGCCATCCTGCTCGTCAAATGGAAGGACCTGATGGTCACCTTCTTCGACGAGAACCATGCCCGTTCGATCGGCCTCAATCCGACCATGCTCAAGATCCTGTTCTTCACGCTGCTTTCCGCTTCCACCGTCGCGGCCCTGCAAACCGTCGGCGCATTCCTGGTCATCTGCATGGTGGTGACGCCGGGCGCGACCGCCTATCTGCTGACCGATCGTTTCCCTCGGCTGCTTCTCATCGCGGCGATCATCGGCGCGGCCACCAGCTTCACCGGCGCCTATGCGAGCTACTTCCTCGATGGAGCGACCGGCGGCATCATCGTCGTGCTGCAGACGGCGATCTTCCTGACCGCATTCTTCCTCGCGCCCAAGCACGGCCTGCTGGCGGCGCGCCGAAGGGCCGCCGAGGCGCTGGGGGCGGCGCGATGAACATTGCCGAAATGCTGCTGTCGCCCTTCCAGTTCGAATTCATGGTCAATGCGCTTGTCATTTCGGTGCTGGTCGCCGTGCCGATGGCGCTCCTGTCCTGCTTCGTCGTGCTCAAGGGCTGGTCGCTGATGGGCGATGCGATCAGCCACGCGGTTTTTCCCGGCGTGGTCATCGCCTATATCGTCGGCTTTCCCTATGCCGTCGGCGCTTTCGTCGCCGGCATGTTCTGCGCCATCGCCACCGGCTTCCTGAAGGACAACAGCCGCATCAAGCAGGATACGGTGATGGGCATCGTCTTCTCCGGCATGTTCGGGCTCGGCCTGGTGCTCTATGTCAAAATCCAGTCCGACGTGCATCTCGACCATATCCTGTTCGGCGACATGCTCGGCGTCTCCTGGCCCGACATCGCGCAGGCAGGCGCGATCGCCGCGCTCACGGCAGGCATTCTCGGCGTCAAGTGGAAGGATTTCCTGCTGCACGCTTTCGACCCGACGCAGGCAAAGGCCGTGGGTCTCAGGATCGGCTTTCTGCATTACGGCCTGCTCGCCCTCATCTCGCTCACCATCGTCGGCGCCCTGCAGGCAGTCGGCATCATCCTTTCGATCGCCATGCTGATCGCACCCGGCGCCATCGCCTTCCTGCTGACCCGCAAGTTCAGCACGATGCTCATCCTGTCGGTCGCCATCGCCGTCACCGGCTCCTTCGCCGGCGTTTACCTGTCCTTCTTCATCGACAGCGCCCCCGCGCCGACCATCGTGCTCGTTCTCACCATCGGCTTCGTGCTGGCCTTCGTATACGCAACGCGCCAGACCGCCCGGATCGACGCCGGCGAGACGGTTTAGGAAGGAACTGAGGACAACTGCCTGCCTGAAGCAGACAGCGATGAATCATCTCTTTACAACTAACATGTCAGCCTGCTACACCTGACCCATCAGCTGGGAGGAATGAAGTTGACATCTAAATTCGGGCTTTCCGTCGCTCTTGCCACCCCGTTCGACAGCGACGGCAATATTGCGATCGAAGCGATGATCGTGCAGGCGCGGCGCTGCCTTGCCGCGGGATGTTCCAGCGTGACGCTGTTCGGGACGACGGGTGAGGGGTCCTCCATCGGAAGCCGGGAACGGGAACGTGTTCTCGCCGCCTTCCTCGATGCCGGCATCGCGGCAAAGAACATCATCGTCGGCGTGCTGGTCGATGCCGCCGAGGATGCGGCGACGCAGGCCGGCCAGGCTCTTTCGCTCGGCGCCCGCAATATTCTTCTTGCTCCGCCATCCTATTTCAAGAACGTCAGCGACGACGGCGTCTTCCAGTGGTTTTCGGCAGTGTTCGCCCTGCTGGGCGACAAGGCGCGCGACATCATCGTCTATAATCTGCCGTCGATGACGATGGTTCCGCTCACCGTGTCGCTGATCGGCCGTCTCAAGGTCGCTTTTCCCAATATCGTCACCGGCGTCAAGGATTCTGCCGGGGACTGGCCCTATACGGAAAGCCTGCTCAAGGCGCATAACGATCTCATCATCCTGGTTGGCGATGAGCGGCATCTGGCGCGGGCCGTGCGGCTCGGCGGCCAGGGCGCGATCTCAGGCATGGCCAATTTCGCGCCCCGCGAGCTCAGGCCGCTGGCCGAGGAGGGCAGGGACGACAGCCGCGTCGAGGATTTCGTGGTCGAGATTCTGAAACACCCCGTCATCCCGGCCGTGAAGGCGATGATCGCGCGCACGGCGTCGGAGGAGATCTGGATTTCGGTTCGTCCGCCGCTGGTTTCGATATCCGGCGAAGCGCAAACCCAGCTCGCTCTTGCTTTCGATCATCTTTTCCGCTCGAAAGCCGCATAGGTCAGGCATGTTTGTGGAGGAGGCGATGGACGGAACGGAGGAGCAGCCGACACTGCGGGAAAAGGCGTATGCGAGCTTCACGCGCCATCTCCTTGCGCGTGACGTGCGCCCCGGCCAGTTCGTTTCCCAGCGCCGCCTCGTGGAGCTGACGGGCCTGCCGCTCGGCGCCATCCGTGAGCTCATCCCGAGGCTCGAAGCCGAGGGGCTGATCAAGACCGTGCCGCAGCGCGGTCTGCAGATCGCCCACATCGATCTCAACCTCATTCGCGAAGCCTTCCAACTGCGCGTCTTCCTGGAGAAGGAAGCCGTGGCGCTCTTTACCCGGTCGGCTTCGGACGAAACGATCGCCAGGCTTATCAAGCAGCATCGGGATATTGCCGACGCCATTCGAAGCGGCGACGGCTCGCACGAGTTGGAATTGCGCGCGCAGGCCATCGACTGGGGCATGCATGACGCCTTCATCGATGCGCTTGGCAATACCATCATTTCGAACGCCTACCGCGTGAACTCGATCAAGATGCGCCTGATCAGCCAGGACCGGTTCCGCATCGACGGCCATGTCGGGCCGGTGATGGGCGAGCATCTGAAGGTGCTCGAGGCGATCGAGCGCCGATCGGCGGAGGACGCCGTCAACAGCCTTGTCGCACACATCAACCATGCAAGGGATCGTGCGCTGGGGATATAATCGGGAAACAAGCCGCCGGAGGTGAGGAGATCGCCGGCACATAAAGGAGGAGGACTCACATGCCATCATTCTTCAATCCGACACGCAGAGGCTTTCTGGCGGGAACGGCCGCGCTTGGGGCAAGCAGCATGCTCGGGATGCGCCCGGCATCCGCCGCCGTCGACTGGAAGCGCTTCACCGGCACCACGCTCGAAGTGAACCTGGTCAAGAGCCCCCGCAGCGAAATCCTTCTGAAGTACCTGCCCGAATTCGAGGAGCTCACCGGCATCAAGGTCAATGCCGAAGCGACGCCCGAACAGCAGCAGCGCCAGAAGACGACGATCGAGCTCAGCTCCGGCAAGCCGAGCTTCGACGTCGTGCATATGAGCTACCACGTGCAGAAGCGGCAGTTCGAAAAGGGCGGCTGGCTTGCCGATATCAGCGGCTTCCTGAAAGATCCCGCGCTGACCGATCCGTCGCTCGTGGAAAGCGATTTCGCCGAAGCAGGGCTCGCCTTCGCCAAGGATGGCGACGGTGTGCTGCGCTCTCTTCCCTTCTCTGTCGATTACTGGATCATCTACTGGAACAAGGCGCTGTTCGAGAAGAAGGGGCTGGCCTACCCGACCAGCTTCGAAGAGCTGGCAAGTGCCGCCGAAGCGCTGACCGACCCCTCGACCAACACCTACGGTTTCGTCGCCCGCGGCCTGAAGAACGCCAATACGCCGGTCTGGACGTCGCTGCTGCTCGGCTACGGTTCGAGCCCGCTCGGCCCCGACGGCAAGCTGCGCACGACGTCGCCGGAAGCGGTCGATGCGGCCAAGCTTTACCAGAAGCTGATGACCAAGACCGCCCCTCCCGGCGTCTCCGGCTTCAACTGGGCCGAGGCGCAGTCGGCCTTCCTGCAGGGCAAGATCGGCATGTGGCTGGATGGCGTCGGTTTTGCGCCGCCGATCGAGAACCCGGAAAAGTCGCGCGTCGTCGGCCGGGTCGGCTACGGCATCATGCCGAAAGGCCCGAAGGCACAGGCCGCCGGCACCTTCGGCGACGGGCTCGGCGTGGTCGCGGCCAGCCAGAAGAAGGAAGCCGCCTATCTCTTCTGCCAATGGGCGATTTCGCATGACATGGGCTCACGCCTGCTGCAGGCCGGCGCCGGCGTTCCGTTCCGCCAGTCCGTGCTCGAGGACGCCAAGGTGCGAGAAGGCGTCAAGATGCCGGCCGCCTGGCTCGATGCCGTCGTCGGCTCCGGCAAGATCTCGCAGCTCGCGCTGCCGGTCATCATTCCGGTCACCGAGTTCCGTGATATCTATGGCGTCGGCCTCACCAACATGATCGGCGGCGCCGATCCTGAAGCCGAGTTGAAGGCAGCGACGGCGCAGTTCGAACCCGTTCTGGCGAAAAGCGAGGGATAATGGCCTCGGCAAGCATCGAAACGGCCGCTATGGCCAAGGCGCCGAAAGGAGGGAGCAAACCGGACCGGTTTGCTCCCAACTACTGGCCCTTCGTCATCCCGGCGCTCATCGTCATCGCAGCCGTCATCGTCTTTCCATGGGTGTTTACGGTGTGGATGAGCGTCAACAGTTGGACGCTCGGTCAGTCGCAGGTCTTTGCGGGGCTGGACAATTATATCCGTCTCGCGACCGACATGCGCTTCTGGGAGTCGCTGTGGCACACGGTGCTCTATACGACGCTTTCCGTGGTCGTCCCCCTGTTTCTGGGGACGCTCGCGGCGCTGATCTTCGATGCCCAGTTTCCGCTGCGCGGCCTCATACGAGGCATATTCGTCATGCCGATGATGGCGACCCCGGTCGCCATCGCGCTCGTCTGGACGATGATGTACCACCCGCAGCTCGGCGTCCTCAACTATCTCCTCTCCTTCGTCGGCATCGGCCCGCAGGAATGGATCTACAATCAGCGCAGCGTCATTCCTTCCCTGGTTCTCGTCGAGAGCTGGCAGTGGACGCCGCTCGTCATGCTGATCGTGCTCGGCGGTCTGGCGGCCGTTCCGCGCGAGCCCTATGAAAGCGCCGAGATCGACGGCGCCAATGTCTGGCAGAAATTCCGCTATCTGACGCTGCCGATGATCGCGCCGTTCCTGATGATCGCTGTGATCATCCGCAGCATCGATGCCGTGAAGAGCTTCGACATCATCTATGCCATGACCCAGGGCGGCCCCGGCACGGCGTCGGAAACCATCAACATCTATCTCTACAACACCGCTTTCGCCTATTACGATATCGGCTATGGCTCGGCCATGGCGGTCGTCTTCTTCATCCTCATCGTCCTGCTCTCCTTCGTCCTCATGATGATCCGGCAGCGCGTGAACTGGTCGGACGGGGAGGCACGCTGATGAAGCGCAAGACGCTCGATCGCATCGGACTGCTGTTCGTCGCCCTGGTGATGATCTCGCCGGTCGTGCTGTTCTTCCTCTGGATGATCTCGCTGTCGCTGAAATACGAGATCGACAACGGCGCCTATCCGCCGATCTTCATTCCGGAGCGTTTCGCCTGGTCGAATTATCTGAAGGTCTTCGAGGAGAACAACTTCTTCCTTTATCTCTGGAATTCAGTGCTGGTGACGGGTGCGGCCACGCTTTTGGCGTTGCTGATCGGCGTGCCCGCCGGATACGGCATCGCGCGGTTGAAGGCAGAAAAGTCCGCCATGGTCATCATGATCGCGCGCATGACGCCGGGCCTTTCCTTCCTGATCCCGCTCTTCCTGCTGTTCCAGTGGCTGAACCTGCTCGGCACGCTGATGCCGCAGATCATCATCCATCTCGTCGTCACAGTGCCGATCGTCGTCTGGATCATGATCGGCTATTTCGAGACGACGCCGATGGAACTGGAAGAGGCCGCGAGCATCGATGGCGCGACACCCTGGCAGGTTTTCCGTCTGGTAGCGCTGCCGATCGCAAGGCCCGGCATCGTCGTCGCGTTCATCCTCTCGGTGATCTTCTCCTGGAACAATTTCGTCTTCGGCATCGTGCTCGCCAGCCGCGAGACGCGCACCCTTCCTGTCGCCGTCTACAACATGCTGTCCTTCGAACAAGTCAGTTGGGGTCCGCTGGCGGCCGCCGCCTTGATCGTCACCCTGCCGGTGCTGATCCTGACGGTGTTTGCACAGCGGCAGATCGTGGCCGGCCTGACGGCCGGGGCCGTCAAATGACGAAATGAGACGAAGATCGTGACGGCCTCCTTCGCCTTCGATCCACCGCCCGGTTCAGCGCGCCGCCTACTCTGCGTCGGCGCGGCGGTTCTGGACACCCTGTTTCGCGTGCGTGCGCTGCCCACCGGCCAGGGCAAGATCCTGCCCTATGAGATGCTGCAGATCGCCGAAGGCATGGCGTCGAGCGCCGCCTTCGCCGTCGCCCGCCTCGGCGGCAGGGCCAGCCTCTGGGGCGCCGTCGGCGACGACGCCACCGGCGAACGCATCATCGCCGATCTCAGCGAGAGCGGCATAGACACGAGCGGCATGGTGGTTGCGCAAGGCGCCCGCTCGGCCGTCTCGACGATCCTGATCGATGATCAGGGCGAGCGCCTGATCGTGCCTTTCTACGATGCGCGGCTGCACGATACGGCGAGGCCCGTCACGCAACGGGACATCGCATCCTTCGATGCCGTGCTCGTCGACGTGCGATGGCCGAAACTTGCGCTGGCGACGCTGTCGGCGGCAAGAGGAACGGGCAAACCCGCCATCCTCGACGGCGACGTTGCAGGCGATGGCGTGATCGAGATGCTCGCGCCGGCGGCAAGCCACATCGTCTTCTCTGAGCCGGCCGCCGGGCGGCTTGCCGGAACGGCCGATCCGGTGGAGGTGGTCAGCCGCTTGAAGCGAAAATTCGCGCAGGCCTTCATCAGCGTCACCGCAGGCGAAAACGGTTGCTTCTGGTTCGATGAGCCGACCGGCAACGTCTTTCATCTCGCCGCACCCCGCGTCAAAGCCATCGATACGCTTGCGGCCGGCGATATCTTCCACGGCGCTTTCGCGCTCGCCATCGCCGAAGGCATGCCCATCGAAGAGACGATGCGGCTGTCGTCCATGGCGGCGGCGCTCAAATGCCAGGTGTTCGGCGGGCGCATCGGCGCGCCGACGCGGGCCGAGCTCTGCGATGCGCTGCGGGACTGGGACGCCAAGGCTGTCCCGGCCGGCACTGACGACCGTGCCCGATAGTCCACACAGGGCGAGCCAAACTCCGCCGCAGACAAATTCTTTCGCCCCGCCTCCGCCATTTTATGTTCTTAATGTGACCAGTGATTCGTTACGGGCGAAGACGGACCATCCACGGGGCATGAAGGAGCATATGATGACGGACGCCAAGAGCAGCATTGTGGGGCTGCGGCCGCATATCACCGTCATTGGCGTCGGTGGCGGCGGCGGAAATGCGATTAACAACATGATCGCGGAGAATTTGGCCGGCGTCGAGTTCATTGCCGCAAACACGGATGCGCAGGTCCTCGCGACCTCGAAGGCCTCCCGGCGCATTCAGCTCGGAGCGCAGGTGACCGAAGGTCTCGGCGCGGGTTCGCTGCCGGAAGTCGGCCGTGCGGCCGCCGAGGAGTCGCTCGACGAGATCATGGACCACCTCAGCGGTTCGCACATGTGCTTCGTCACCGCCGGCATGGGCGGCGGAACGGGGACGGGCGCCGCATCGGTGATTGCCCAGGCCGCTCGCTCGGCGGGCATTTTGACCGTCGGCGTCGTCACCAAGCCGTTTTCCTTCGAAGGCAATCGCCGCATGAAGACGGCGGAGGCCGGCATCGAGGCGCTTCGCCAGGCCGCCGATACCGTCATCGTCATTCCCAATCAGAACCTCTTCCGCGTCGCCGACGCGAAAACGACCTTCGCCGATGCCTTCATGACCGCCGACCGCGTGCTTTATTCGGGCGTCGGCTGCATCACCGATCTCATCGTCAAGGAAGGCCTGATCAACCTCGACTTCGCCGATGTGAAGTCGGTGATGCGCGGCATGGGACGAGCGATGATGGGCACGGGCGAAGCTTCCGGCGAAGGCCGTGCCATGAAGGCGGCCGAGGGCGCAATCGCGAACCCGCTGCTCGACGATCTCTCGATGAAGGGCGCCAAGGGCGTTCTGATCTCGATTTCGGGCGGTTCCGATATGACGCTGTTCGAAGTCGACGAGGCGGCGAGCCGCATTCGCGACGAAGTGCAGGCAGATGCCGAAATCGTCGTCGGCGCCATCTTCGACCGCAATCTCGACGGCAGGTTCCGTGTCTCCGTCGTGGCGACCGGCCTGGAAGGCAGCGGCTTCGGCGCCATGCCCGGCGTTGCCCAGGAAAATCTGCAGATCCCGCGCATTCTGCAGTAGCCCAGCCTAAAACCCGCAAGCGAGAGGGGGCGGCGGCAGCGTAAGCGCTGACCGACGCTCTTTCCCTCCTTAGGGAACAAGTAGTTCCTATGATCATTTGATGGTTCATGAAAACCGTCACATCGATCGCAACGCTTGTTTTGCTTTTTTCCCTCGACACGGCAAATGCGCTGGAGCTGTCGCCGGAGTCCGTCAACACGGCCTCCCTCGATTCGCTCGCAACGGAGCGTCCGAAGAAACCGTCGCCGGACCCGGATCCCGCAATCGTGCGCCTCCAGGTGCTTCTCGACCGCGCCGGCGCCTCTCCCGGCGTGATCGATGGCCTCTATGGCGAGAATGTCGGCAAGGCTGTGGCCGGCTTCGCGGCGATGAACAAGCTTCCCGAGGATGGAAAACTCGATCCCGAGGTGATCAGCCGGCTCGAAGCCGGTCCGCCGATCGTCGAAGGCTACGCCATCACCAAGGAAGACGCCGCCGGTCTCGTCGAGCGCATTCCCGAGGATTACGGCGAAAAGGCGAAGATGGCGAGCATGGGATATACCAGCGTGGAGGAGAAACTGTCGGAGCGGTTCCACATGGATATCGATCTGATGAAGGCGCTCAATCCAGGTGCCGATTTCGCGCCCGGCAAGACGATACAAGTCGTGGTAACGGGATCTCCAAGAGACGGAAAGGTCAAGCGCATCGAGGTGAACGGCAAGACGGGGCAGGTGCTGGCCTATGACGAGCGCGGCGCGCTGCTTGCCGCCTATCCGGCAACGGTCGGCAGCGAAGGCAATCCTTCCCCCAGCGGCACCCACAAGGTCAAGGGCGTCGCCCGCATGCCCGTCTACCGCTACGATCCCAAGGTGAATTTCAAGCAGGGGAAAAACAACAAGGTCCTCACCATCCCCAAAGGACCCAACGGGCCGGTCGGCAGCATCTGGATCGACCTGACCGAGCCGACCTACGGCATTCACGGCACGCCCGATCCCGAGCTGATCGACAAAGTCGGATCGCACGGCTGTGTCCGCCTGACCAACTGGGATGCGGAAGAGCTCGGCGGGATGGTGAAGCCGGGCGTGATGGTCAAATTTGTTGAATGACGCTCGCCTGCAGCAGCTTCTGCAACGAGTTTCATGCGAAGCACCCTCGACTTCGGTCAGCTTTAGAAATCGGCGACTTTGCCCCAGGCCGATCGCTTGAAACGTTCGGGGTGATAAGGCTTGGGATCGACGATCGGCGTATCGCCGCTGATCATATCGGCGATCAGATGGCCGGCGCCGGGGCCGATGCCGAAGCCATGGCCGCTGAAGCCGGCGGCCAGGATGAAGCCCGGAATCGATGTGATTTCGCCGATGCCGGGCACGCCATCCGGTGTGCTGTCGACATAACCGGCCCAGGCGGCGGTAATCTTCGTATCGCGCAGGGCGGGCAGCAGTTCGAGCGCCCGCGCATAGGTGCGTTGGATCGTCGCCTGATCGACCTTCGGATCGAGGATGCGCATCCGTTCCATCGGCGTCGGCGCGTCCAGCCGCCAGCGCCGCAAGGTTTCGTGGCCTGATCTCACCCCCTCCAGGCCGCCCGGCGCAAGGCTGCGCCAGCGCCGGATGAACATCGGCAGAAATTGCTGCGCGTAGCGGAATTGCTGCGGCGTCGGATCGACGCGCCCGCCGCCGCTGATGGCCAGCGTATAACCGCCGTCGCCGCGGCGCGTCGCGGAAACGGCCGATGTATGCAGCGCATCCGGCAGCGCCGCGGCAGGGGATGACACCGAAAGGATCGAGGACCGGATCGAGGCCTGCGGGAAACGGATGCCGAGCTGGTGGCAGAAGGACGAGGCCCAGGCGCCGCCGGCAAGCACCGCGACCCTGGTTCGAATGGTGCCGTGTTCGGTCACGACCGCGGAAAGGCGGCCGCCTTCGGTCTCGATGCCACGGGCGGCGCAGGACTGGCGGATCGTGCCGCCGAGCTTCAGGATCGCCCGCGACACGGCCGGAGCCGCATTGGCCGGATCGGCCGTCCCATCCGTCGGCGAGAAGACGCCGCCCTTCCACGGCTTGCCCGTCGCGCGGCCGCGCTCCGTCGCCTGAGCGCCGTCGAGCATATGCGTGGTGACGCCGGCGGTGCGGGCAAAATCGCGCCAGCGCACCCAGCCGGCCAGTTCCTCATCGCTGTTGCTCAGATAGAAAAGCCCGCAGCGGCGAAAACCGGTATCCTCGCCAGACTCAGCTGCGAAACGCTCCCAGAGATCGAGGCTCTTCGTCGCCATCGGCAGCTCCCGCGCATCGCGGTTCTGCTGGCGGCACCAGCCCCAGTTCCGGCTCGATTGTTCCGCGCCGATCCGGCCCTTCTCGATGAGAACCACCTTCATGCCGCGCAGCGCCAGATAATAGGCCGTAAATACGCCGATGATGCCGCCTCCGATCACCACGGCATCGGCAGCGGCGGGAAGCTTCAGGGGCGTTTCAACGAGTTTCAGCGGCGCCGGCATGGGGTATTCTCCGTTTGCGGCGTAATCTAGCGGGATTTGCCGATAAGGCGTTGCTGGAGTTCGGCCGGCCGGCAGCAGAACATGCCGTCTTGCGCGAAGCGGGCAGACAGTTGTGCTTCACGCATGCTCGCAAAACGAAATAGACAGGCAGGTGCAATGTGTTACCTTCGATAAAGGGAAACCGGCAGCATAATCTGCCGCATCCTGTATCGGCCATAACCCGAAAAGGTGCTTCGTGAAACTCGATCGTATCGACGTCAAGATCCTCCACGAATTGCAGAAGAACGGGCGCATCACCAATGTGGAACTGGCCGATCTCGTCGCCCTTTCTCCGAGCCCCTGCCTGATGCGCGTGAAAAAGCTGCAGGCGGAGGGATATATCGAAGGTTACTCGGCCCAGATCAACGTCGGCAAGCTCGGCCAGACCCTCACTGTCTTCACGGAGATCACCCTGAAGAACCATCGCCAGATCGATTTCGCCCGCTTCCTGGCGGCGATCGAGAAGGTCGAGCAGGTCATCGAATGCCATCTCGTTTCCGGCGGCTACGACTACCTCGTCAAATTCGTCACCTCGGGGATCGGCGAATACCAGACGATCATGGAGCGCCTCACCGACATGGATGTCGGCATCGACAAATATTTCAGTTTCGTCGTCCTGAAATCGCCGATCGTGAGAGCACATATGCCGCTGACGAGCCTGTTTCCGCTCTAGGAAATAGGGCCACTACACTGCCTCTGAAGGTCTGTGCGCTAACTCCTGCTATAGGCGCGCACCAGTTCCGGATCCTGCGTCAGCCCGTCGAGCCAGGCTGGATCGAGCTTCGGCACCGAGGAGAAAAGCAGCTGGGAATAGGGATGCTGCGCCGTCTTGATCTTCTCCGGTGTGATTTCCTCGACCTTCCTGCCGCCATACATCACCACGATCTCGTCGCAGATCGCCTCCACGACGGAGAGGTCGTGGCTGATGAAGATGTAGGAGAGGCCGAGCTCCCGCTGCAGTTCCTTGAGGAGGTCGATCACCGCGGCTGCGACCACCGTATCGAGCGCCGAGGTGATCTCGTCGCAGAGGATCAGCTTCGGATCGGCGGCAAGCGCCCGGGCGAAATTCACGCGCTGCTTCTGCCCGCCGGAAAGCTCTCCCGGCCGGCGATGGCGCAGGCTGCGCGGCAGGCGGACCATGTCCATCAATTCGTCGATGCGGGCGCTGCGCGCCTTGGCCGGCATGGCGTGGTAGAAGACGAGCGGCCGGTCGAGGATGTCCTCGACGGATTTTGCCGGGTTGAGCGCCGTATCGGCATATTGGAAGACGATCTGCATCTCGCGCAGCTGGTCGCGCGAGCGCTCGCGGGCGCTGTGGCCGAGCTCCTTGCCGTCGAAGACGATCTTGCCGAAGGCGGCCGGCAGGATGCCGGCAATGGTGCGGGCAAGGGTCGACTTGCCGCAGCCGGATTCGCCGATAATGCCGAGGTTGCGCCCCTTCTCGACCTTGAGGCTGATATTCTGGACGGCGCGCACCAGAGGCAGGCCATCGGCCTGGCGCTGGCCGTAGCCGGCAACGACATCCTGGATGGTCAGCAGCGGCGCCGGCACGGCCTCGATATCGGCTTCCGGATTGCGCGCCTTCGGCCCGAAGGCGGCCAAGAGTTCGCGCGTATAGGGATGCTTTGCCGCGGTCAGGATTTCTTCCGTCGTGCCGGTCTCCTGGACCTCGCCACCCTTCAGCACGACGATCCGGTCGGCGATCTGGGCGACGACCGCAAGGTCATGCGAGACGTAGACGCCCGATATGCCGCCCGTCTTCATCGCCGACTTGAAGGCGCGCAGCACTTCGATCTGCGTCGTCACGTCGAGCGCCGTCGTCGGCTCGTCGAAGATCATCAGCTTCGGGTTGCCGATCAGCGCCATCGCCGCCGACAGGCGCTGCAGCTGGCCGCCGGAGACCTGGTGGGGGTAACGGGATCCGATGATTTCGGGCTCGGGCAGCGAAAGCGCCCGGAAAAGTTCGACCGCACGGCGTCTTGCCTCGTCGGCGGACATCAGCCCGTGGATGCGCGTGACTTCGATTACCTGATCCATGATCGATATGGCCGGGTTGAAGGCGGCGGCGGCCGATTGCGGCACATAGGCAACTTCGGTGCCGCGCAGCCTGGCGCGCTGCTTTTCGCCGAGCTTGACCATGTCCTTGCCGGCAAGCGAGACGCTGCCGCCCGAAATGCGGCAGCCCGGTCGCGAATGCCCCATCAGGGTGAGCGCGATCGTCGTCTTGCCCGAGCCGCTTTCGCCGATCAGCGCGACGATCTCGCCTTCTGATATGTCGAGGCTGACGCCCCGGATGATTTCGACACGCCGGCCGGAATCGGTGGTGGCTTCGACCCTGAGGTCGCGGATTTCGACGAGATTGGTCATCACTCGCTCCGATCGCGGATTTTCTGCGGCAGGTTGTCGATCAACAGGTTCACGCTGATCGTGAGGCTGGCGATCGCAAGCGATGGGAACATGACGGCGGGCGCCCCGAAAGGCAGGCCGCCGATGTTTTCACGCACGAGCGCGCCCCAGTCCGCATAGGGCGGCTGCACGCCGAGCCCTAGGAAGGAAAGGCCGGAGAGCAGGAGAACGATGAACACGAAGCGGAGCCCGAGATCGGCAAGCACGGGACCGACGATATTCGGCAGGATTTCCGAGCGGATCAGATAAAGGGTGCTTTCGCCGCGGATGCGGGCGACGGTGATGAAGTCCATGGAATTGACGTTGACGGCGAGCGCCCGCGCGAAACGGTAGGAACCCGGGATGTAAATCACCGAAAGCGTCAGGATCAGCACCGGGATCGACGACCCGACGGCGGCGACCACGACCAGGCCGAAGAGCTTGCTCGGAATGGAATTCAAGGCATCGAGAAAGCGGGAGAGCAGCGTATCAAGCCAGCCTCCGGCGACGGCCGCGATCATGCCGAGCACGACGCCGCTGAAGCAGGCGATCGTCACCGCCGCCAGCGAGATGCCGACCGTATAGCGCGCGCCCATCAGGATTCGCGAGAAGACATCGCGGCCGAGATAGTCCGACCCCATCCAGAACTGCTGGGACATCGGCCCGAAATAATCGGTATCGACGATCTCGCCGACCGGGTAGGGGATCAGCAGATGCGCGAAGATCGCGATGAAGGCCCAGAACAGGATGACGGCAAGCCCCAGGAGGCCGACGAGATTGAAGCGATAGCCGAGCCGGCGCGTCACGGCGGGCCGTTGTTCGATATGGGATGTCATCGCAGCCTCGGATTGGAAAGAATGGCGACAATGTCGGCAAGCGTGATGAGGATCAGGTAGCCGAGGCAGAAGATCATTGCGCAGCTCTGGATCAGCGGCAGGTCGCGCGTGGCGACCGCATCGACCATCAGTTTCGCGATGCCGGGATAATTGAAGATGGTTTCGACGATGATCACCCCGCCCAGCAGATAGGAGAGCGACAGCGCAATCGCGTTGACGATCGGGCCGAGCGCATTGGGAAGGGCATGCCTGAGCACGATGCGGGTGCGCGACGCGCCTTTCAGAAGCGCCATCTCGACATAGGGCGTGCTCAGCGTTTCCACGACCGCGGCCCGCGTCATGCGGATCATCTGCGCCGATACGACGAAGGTCAGCGTGATGACAGGCATGGCGTAAACGCGCAGCATGTCGGCAAAGGTGTGGACTTCGTTGGCGAGCGAAAGTGCCGGCAGCCATTTGAGATAGACGGCAAAGATCAGCACCGCCGAGGTCGCGACCATGAACTCCGGCACCGATATCACGCCGATCGTCAGGATGGTGACGGCACGGTCGTAGATCGAGCCGCGGAGCATCGCCGCGGTAATGCCGAGCGTCAGCGCGATCGGCACGGAAAACAGCGCGGTGACGCCGGCCAGTTTCATCGTATTGGCGAAGCGGCCACCGATCAGCTGGCTGATCGGCATGTCATTGGCATAGGACGTGCCGAGATCGCCTGCGAGCAGGCCGGAGAGCCAGTGAAGGAAACGCAGGAAGGCCGGCTCGTCCAGATGCATGGCCTTGCGAAGGCCTTCGACGGCTTCCGGCGTCGCCGCCTGCCCGAGCAGGATGGTCGCCGTATCGCCAGGCAGCATCGTCGTGGCGAAAAACACGGCGAAGGAGACGATCACCAGTGTGATCAGGGCAACGAGCAGCCGGCTCGATATGAGGGACAGCACCTCTTTGTTCATGCGCGCGCTCCCTTCGGCATTCTGCTGAGATTATAACGCAATCGGGAAAGCATGCCGGGGACAATTTCCGTCCCCGGCCATTTGCTTCCTCAGGCTTCGAGCCAGACATATTCCGCAAAGGCATAGCCCATCTGGCCGCCGAGCGGATTGGGTTCCAGGCCCTTGAGCTTGGCGGAGGTCGCGTCGACGTTGGAGATATAGGCGGGAATGATGGTGCCGGCCTGTTCGGCGACCATGCCCTGCATCTCGTTGTAGATGGTCTTGCGCTTCTCCTGGTCGAGCAGGCCGCGCGCTTCCACCAGCATCTTGTCGAATTTCTCGGACTTGTATTGGCTTTCGTTCCAAGGCGCGTCCGATGCGTAGAGCAGCGAAAACAGAATGTCGGGTGTCGGGCGCGGATTGATGTTGCCGAAATGAACCGGTGCCTTGAGCCAGTAATTGTCCCAGTAACCGTCCGAGGGAACGCGCTGGACGTCGAGCTTCATGCCGATCTCGGCGCCTGCGGCCTGGATGATCATGGCCATGTCGATTGAGGAGTTGGCCGCTTCCGAAGCGATGATCGGGATCGACTGCCCGAGGACGCCGGCCTTCTGGAAGAGCGACTTCGCCTTGTCGGGATCGAAGGATTTCGGCTTGAGGCTGGCATCGCGATAGAAATTCACCGGAGAAACCGGCTGATCGTTGCCGACCTCGCCGAGGCCGCGCAGCGCCGATTTGACGATCTGCTCGCGGTTGACGAGATACTTCATGCCTTCGATGAAGGCCTGCTTGCTGCCGGGCTCCATGTCGAGGCGGATATTGAGGTTGGTATAGTTGCCGGAGGTCGTCTTCGACAGCACGAAACCGGCGCCCTGGCTCTCGATCAGGCGCATCGAGCGCGGATTGATCGAGGCGGCGAGGTGGATGTCGCCGGATAGCAGCGCATTGACGCGGGCATTGTCGTCGCTGATCGCGAAATATTCGAAGGAATCGACGTTCGGGCCGGATTTCCAGTAATTCTTGTTCTTGAAGCCGACCGAGCGCACGCCGGGCTCGAAGACTTCCCTGACGAAGGCGCCGGTGCCGTTGGCCTTGGAGAAATCGGTGGTGCCGTCGGCGACGATCATGAAATGGTGCATCGACAGGATCGTCGGCAGGTCGGCGTTCGGATTGGCGAGCGTGATCTCCGCGGTCTGCTTGTCCACGGCCTTTACGCCTGATATCTGCGCGGCGATCTTGGCGACCTTGGAGCCGACCGCCGGATCGAGATGGCGCTTCAGCGAGAAGACGACGTCGTCAGCCGTCAGCGGTTTGCCGTCATGGAAGGTCACGCCGCTGCGCAGCTTGACGGTCCAGACTTTCGCATCCTTGGATTCGATCGCCTCGGCAAGCTCCATCTGCGGCGTGCCCGTCTTATCGAGGAACGTCAGGCGGTTGTAGAAGGAGCAGCAGCGCACATAGTCGGTCGAAAGCGAAGCCTTCGCCGGGTCGAGCGTGTCGGCCGTCGAGGACGACCAGCCGGCCGCCTTGAGCGTGCCGCCGGCCACGGGCGTGGCGGCGACCGCCTGCGAAGCGCGGCCGAGGATGAGGCCGCCCGCCGACATGGCGACGCCGCCGGCCAGCATCAGCTGCAGAAGTTCGCGCCGGGTCGCGCCACGGCGGATGGCGTTTTCGATCAATGCGTCGTCCGACGCGGTCCAGTTGTTGATTTTATCGCTCATGTCATTCCCCTTTTGTCGTCCGGTTGGGGGCTGCCCATCTTTGCGAGCTTGGCCCGAGGTTGCATTGCTTTGAGATCAATTCTGCGCCGCGGCCACCGCTTCGGCGAGCCCCGCCATCGAGGTGAAGTGGTAGTCGGGCTCGGTGAATTCGGCCGGCTCGATGGTGCCGCCATATCCCTTCTGCGCATGGCGGCGCTCGATCCAGCAATTGGTCATGCCGAGCGCACGCGAGATGCCGATGTCATGATATTGGCTCTGGGCCACGTGCAGAATATCGCTTTTGGACGCGCCCTCGCCGGCCACGAAGTCGAAGACGCTCTCGAAGAAGGCCGGATCCGGCTTTTCCGTGCCGGTATCGTCGGCCGTGAAAGCGGCGTGGAACGGGTTGCCGAGCTCGGCGGAGAAATGGTCGAAGGCCCAGCGGCGGGCATTGGTCATGGCGATCAGCCGATAGTCGCGGGCAAGCCGCGCCATGGCGGCCGCGCTGTCGGGAAATGCCTTCCATGTCCTGGCGGAATCGCGCAGGCGCTCGCCATAGGCCTTGTCGACAGGCAGGCCGAGATCGGGCGCGATCACGAGATAGACGCGCACGAGATCATCCGGGAAAAGGATCGCATCCTCGCTGTAGCGGGCGGCGCGATAAAGCGTCAGCGCCTGCTCGCCGTCGATAGCCACGCCCGCCTCGGCGGCGATCTCCTGAAGGCAGGACTTCAGGCCGCCTTCAAAATCGATCAAGGTCCCGACGACGTCGAAACTCATATATTTGAATTCAGGCAGAGACTTCGTCATTTCGTGTCCCCAGTGTCGGGCGCAGGCCGCTTCAACCGCGGCCGCTTCGCAAAAATCTATCTCGTTCCCAGGCCCGGTTTTGCCGGGGTTCTTATGATGAGCCCCCTATTTTAAAGGGGCGCTTGGCTTCTGCTCATCTGGAGTTTGGCACCTTCTCCGCATGGATTGCGCCGAATAGGCGCCGTGACGCGGCACAAAATTCTGAATATCGGCATCCCGCGGTATTTCTTCGGCCGAGGTTCAATCCCTCAGCGCCCGCCTGACGTCGGGGTCTTCCAATGTCTGGTCGAGCGTCTTGGCGGTCCGTTCCAGGATCGCGTCGATATCAGCATCGGTGCAGCAGAGCGGCGGGGCATAGCCGAGAACGCCGTTGGCGAAGGCGCGGATCACCAGGCCGTTTTCCCAGGCGCGGTCGAAAATGCGCCGCGCGGGCTGCGCTTCGGCGGGAAGCGGCGTGCGGGCCGTCTTGTCGGTCACGAGTTCGATTGCCGCCAGCATGCCGCGTCCGCGCACATCGCCGACCAGAGGATGGTCCCTCAACGCTTCGAGCCCCGCCATAAGCCGGGCGCCGGCTTTGACACCGTTCTCCAGCAGGCCGTTCTCATAGAGCTTCAGCACCTCCAGCGCCACGGCGGCACTGACCGGATGGGCGGAATAGGTATAGCCGTGACCGATCGCCGAAGCGCCCGCGCTCTCGGCGATCACGTGATAGACGTGATCGGCCATGAAGACGGCGCCCATCGGCACATAGCCCGATGTCAGCCCCTTGGCAGTCGTCATGAAATCTGGAACGACCTCCTCATGCGAGCAGGCAAAAAGCGGCCCGGTGCGGCCGAAGCCGGTGATCACTTCGTCGGCGACAAACAGAATATCGAGCTCGCGGCAGAGCTCGCGCATGGCCTTGAGCCAGCCGCTCGGCGGAACGATGACGCCGCCGGAGCCCTGGATCGGCTCGGCATAGAATGCGGCGACGCGATCCGCGCCGATCGCCTCGACCTTGGCCCGTAGCGCGGCGAGCGATGCCGCGATGATCGCCTGCGGATCGTCGCCGGCCGGGTTGCGGTAAGGGTAGGGCGACGGAATCTTATGCTGCCAGTCGAACGGAATGCCGAAGCCGGCATGGAAAGCGGGAAGCGCCGTCAGCCCCGCACCGACCGTCGAGGAACCGTGATAGCCCTGCTCGATCGAGATGAACTGGTCGCGCTGCGGCTTTCCGCGCGCGTTCCAATAGTAGCGGATGAAGCGGACCGTGCTGTCGACCGCGTCGGAGCCGCCAAGCGTGAAATAGATGTGGCTGAGATCTCCCGGCGCCCGCTCGGCAAGTTCGGCGGCAAGACGGATGGCCGGTTCAGAACCCAGGCCGAAATAGGCCGTCGCATAAGGCAGTTCGCGCATCTGGCGCGTCGCCGCCTCGACGATCGACTCGTGGCCATAGCCGGCATTGACGCACCAGAGGCCGGCGAAACCGTCGATCAGCTGGCGGCCGTAGGCATCGGTGACCGTCGCCCCCTTGGCGGAGGCGAGAACCCGCACGCCCTGCGCTTCATGGCCGCGATAGGAGGCAACCGGATGAACGAGGTGAGCGCGGTCGAGCTCGATGAGGGAATTGCTGTACATGAACGTCTCCTGCCTCAGCCGAGGGCCTGATTGACGAGTGCGAAAGTGGCGGCGGCCGGATCGGCGGCGCGCGGAATTGGCGGCTTTGCCATGGCGATCCCGCCGCCGACATGGGCGAGGCCGTGGGCGGCAAGCCAGGGGGCAAGCCCGGTATCGGCAGTCGTGTCGACACGCAAAAAGCGTCCGGGGCGGCGGGCGATGAAATGCGCGACGAGGGCCTTGGCATCATCGAGGCCACCGGCGACGACGGGACCGATGACCTCGCCGCGGCCGAAAACGCGCAGCACGGCGAAGCCGCAAATGCGGCCGTCCCGGCGCAGCACCGCGACCTCGCCGATTTTGGCGAGATAGGCGATCAACCGCCTGCGATCGGCGCCGAAGGCGCGACGGTCGAGTTCGGTGATTGCATCGATGTCGGCGCCGGTCGCGGCTTCCGTTCCCGGCAAAGCAGCGATCTCTCCCGCAACGCCTTGATGCTGCAGGACCGTGCCCGTCTGCAGGAAGCCGAGCTTTTCATAAAGCGGCAGACCGTCTTTCGTTGCGACCAGCCGGAGAGGCCGGCTGCCGGCGGTCTCCAATGCGGCATCCATCAGCTTGCGGCCGAGGCCGCGTCCACGCATCGCCTCGTCGACGATCACCATGTTGATAGTGGCGCAGTCGGCCTCGTACATGGTCGTCAGCACCGTTCCGACGACGCGGCCCGCTTCGATCGCAACCACGCCTTCGCTGAGGGCAAGCGCCATCTGCCAGTCTTCCAGCCGGTGCGGCCAGCCCGCCTGCCGGGAGAGGGAGACCGCCGCTTCCAGGTGTTCGGGGCCGAAGGCCGCGAGGTCGATCTGACGTGTCTGCATTGGAATGTCCTTCATCTCTTGCCGGCAAGTGTGGTGCAGTATCGACCGGCAGATTGTCTGAAGGCCGCGATCCCGGCAGTATCTTATAGCGTTGGTCGCACACTCCGCCGCATCTTATGCTGGCAGGCGCACACGCTTCGCAAATCCTCCCGGCGAAATGAGCGGCCGTGGCAGCGGCCATGCGCAACCTTCTGCCAAAGCCGGCTCAGGATACGAAACATTCTGCTTTGCCGGTCCGGATTTCAGTCGAGCGGACGTCTGCACCGCGGCCTATGATGAAGGCAGACGAAACAACTGGAAACGCTCAGGATACCGTCATGGCTCACTTCCGTCCGAAATACATCACCTTCGATTGCTACGGCACGCTGACGAACTTTCAAATGGCGGAAGCGGCCCGCGATCTCTATGGCGAACAGCTCGACGAAGCGCGCATGGCAGAGTTCATCAAGAACTTTGCGGCCTATCGTCTCGACGAGATCCTGGGCGACTGGAAGCCTTATAAAGAGGTGGTGCACAATTCCCTCGAACGGACCTGCAAGCGTAACGGCATAATATTCCGCGAGGAAGCCGCGCGCATGGTCTATGAGCGCGTGCCGACCTGGGGGCCGCATGCCGACGTCCCGGCCGGTCTTTCGAAGGTTGCCAAGGAAATTCCGCTGGTGATCCTCTCCAACGCCATGAACGCGCAGATCATGTCGAACGTCGAAAAGCTCGGGGCGCCGTTCCATGCGGTCTATACCGCAGAGCAGGCCAATGCCTACAAGCCCCGCTTCCAGGCCTTCGAATATATGTTCGACATGCTGGGCTGCGGTCCCGAAGACATTCTCCATTGCTCTTCGTCCTTCCGCTACGACCTGATGTCGGCCCATGATCTCGGGATCAAGAACAAGGTCTGGGTCAATCGCCGCCACGAGCCTGCCAATCCCTATTACGGCTATGTCGAGATTCCCGATATTTCGGGTCTGCCCGGCGTCGTCGGGCTCTGAGGATACGAGGCGATGAAGCTTCAATCCTACTGGCACGACACCGCTCCTGATTTCGCCAATGCGGCGCAGGGGCCTGTCGAAGGTCATTATGACGTCGCGGTCGTCGGCGCCGGCTTTACCGGGCTTGCGGCAGCCCGCCAGCTCGCCAAGGCGGGTGCGCGCGTCATCGTGCTGGAGGCTGAGAGGGTCGGCTGGGGAGCCTCCGGGCGCAATGGCGGCCATCTCAACAACGGCCTTGCCCACAGCTTCATCGGCGCCAAGGCCGAACTCGGCAAGGAGCGCGCCATCGCGCTCTACCAGACGCTCGACGCCTCGATCGACACCATCGAGGCGATCGTCGCCGAGGAGGGGATCGACTGCAATTTCCGCCGCGCCGGGAAACTCAAGCTCGCCTCCAAGCCGCAGCATTTCGATGCGATCGCGCGCAATTTCGAGGCTGTTCACGCCGAGGTGGATCCCGAGACGGCTCTGCTGTCGGCAAGCGACCTGAAAAACGAGGTCGGCGCGGCCTTTCATGGCGCGATGCTGTCGAAGAAAAGCGCCATGATGCATATGGGGCGCTATGTCGTGGGACTGGCGGAAGCCGCCGGACGCCATGGTGCGATCATCGTTGAAAATGCTGCTGTCACCGACCATCGCCAGGCGAATGGCCGACATGTGCTGAAGACCGGCAAGGGCGCCGTGACGGCGGATCAGGTGCTGATCGCAACGGGCGCCTATACGACGCCCAACTTCGGCTATTTCCGCCGCCGCATCATCCCGGTCGGCAGCTTCATCATCGCCACCCGGCCGCTAACGCAAGCGGAGATCGCGGCGACCATGCCCGGCAACCGCACCTGCGTGAACTCGATGAACATCGGCAATTACTGGCGGCTTGCGCCCGACAACCGGCTGATCTTCGGGGGGAGGGCGCGCTTCTCCGCCACCTCGGATCAACGCTCCGACGCCAAAAGCGGCGCGATCCTGCGCGAGAGCCTCAGCCGGATCTTTCCGCAGCTTGCCCATGTCGAGATCGATTATTGCTGGGGCGGGCTGGTCGACATGACCAAGGACCGCTACCCCCGCGCCGGATATCAGGACGGCGCCTGGTATGCGATGGGCTATTCCGGCCATGGGGCGCAGCTCTCCACCCATCTCGGCATGACGATTGCCGACGCAATCCTCGGCCGCCCGGACCACAACCCGTTGAAGGGTCTGGAATGGCCGGCGGTTACAGGCCATTTCGGCAAGCCCTGGTTCCTGCCGCTGGTGGGGCTCTATTACAAGATACTCGACAAGGTTCAGTAAGCCGGCTGCATCCTTTTCCTCCCAAGTCGATAGAGGGCCAGCAGATAGAGGGGTTGTGTTCGCAACCCCTCTGTTTGTTTTATCGGCATGAACCGGTCAGGCGAGGCCGCCGATATGGAAGGATTTCATTTCGAGATATTCCTCGATACCGGCCTGCGCGCCTTCGCGGCCGAGGCCCGACTGCTTGACGCCGCCGAAGGGGGCGACCTCGGTCGAGATGGCGCCGGTGTTGAGGCCGACCATGCCGAATTCGAGCGCTTCGCCGACCCGCCAGGCGCGCTTGAGGCTTTCCGTATAGAAATAGGCGGCGAGGCCGTAGGGCGTGCCGTTGGCGATGGCGAGCGCCTCTTCCTCGGTCTCGAAGCGGAAGAGCGGCGCGACCGGACCGAAGGTCTCTTCGCTGGCAAGCTGCATCTCGGTGGTCGCGCCGGTCAGCACCATCGGGGCTGTATATTGCCGGCCGGCCGGCAGCTCCGGTCTTCTGGTGACGATCGTCGCGCCTTTGGCGAGCGCATCGTCGACATGGCGGTTGATCTTGGCGATCGCCGCCTCGTTGATCATCGGCCCGATCGCAACGCCCGTTTCCGTTCCCGGGCCGACCTTCATCCTGTCGACACGGGCCGCGAGCTTTTCGGCAAAGGTGTCATAGACGCCGGCCTGGACGAGAATGCGGTTGGCGCAGACGCAGGTCTGGCCGCCATTGCGGAGTTTCGAGACGATCGCGCCCTCGACGGCGGCATCGATGTCGGCATCGTCGAAGACGATGAACGGCGCGTTGCCGCCGAGTTCCAGGGAAAGCCGCTTGACGCTGTCGGCGGCACCCTGCATCAACAGCGAGCCGACGCGGGTCGAGCCGGTGAAGGAGATCTTGCGGACCGCCTCATTGGCCATGATCTCGTTGCCGATCCCGGTCGGCATGCCGGTGACGATGTTGATCACGCCGGCCGGAATGCCGGCCTTTTCAGCAAGCCAGCCGATGGCGAGCGCCGAAAACGGCGTGAATTCCGAGGGCTTGATGACGACGGTGCATCCGGCAGCAAGTGCGGGCGCCACTTTCCGGGTGATCATCGCATTCGGAAAGTTCCAGGGCGTGATGATACCGCAGACGCCGACCGGCTCCTTCAGCACCAGGATGCGGCGGTCCGCCGTGGGCGAGGGGATCGTGTGGCCGCCGATGCGGCGGGCTTCCTCGGCAAACCATTTGGCGAAGGAGGCGCCGTAGCGGATCTCGCCGCGCGCCTCGTGGAGCGGCTTGCCCTGTTCGGTCGTCAGGATCAGCGCCAGATCCTCGATATGCTCGATCATCAGCGCGTGCCAGGCCTCCAGCAGCGCGGCGCGCTCGGCATGGGTCTTTTTCTTCCATGGACCATAGGCAGCCTCGGCGGCTTCGATCGCGGCGCGCGTTTCGGCGGCTCCCATATCGGGCACCGTGCCGATAACCGTCTGCGTGGCCGGATCGGTGACCTCGACGCTGTTGCCGGATGTAGCGGCAATCCATTTTCCGCCAACGAGCGCCTGTTGCCGGAAGAGGCCGGCTTCCTTCAAGTTCTGCATCTGTCTATCCCCGATGAAGACGTTACAACTGAGCGAGAATGGAGGCGGTGATCGCCTCGGTCCTGTCCTTGCCCGGGACCGTGCCGATGCCGCAGGCGGTGGTCCATTCGATCGCCTTGATGATGGCGCCGGCGGCGGCTTTCTCGCCGAGATGGTCGAGCATCATGGCGCTGGACCAGATGGCGGCGATCGGATTGGCGATGCCGAGATGGGCGATATCAGGAGCCGATCCGTGCACCGGTTCGAACATCGACGGCGCGCTGCGATCCGGATTGATGTTGGCCGAGGCGGCAAAGCCGAGCCCGCCCTGGATGGCGGCGCCGAGATCGGTGAGGATATCGCCGAAGAGATTGGAGGCGACGACCACGTCGAGACTTTCCGGCGCCATCACCATGCGCGCCGCCATGGCATCGATGTGATAGCTCGTGACCTCGACATCGGCATATTCATCGGCCAGCTTGCGGGTGATCTCGTCCCAGAAGACCATCGAAAATTTCTGCGCGTTCGACTTCGTCACCGAGGCGAGCTTGCCGCGGCGGGCGCGCGCCTGTTCGAATGCGAAGCGCAGGATGCGTTCGACGCCCGTCCGGGTGAAGATCGACGTCTCGACGGCGACCTCGTCTGCCGTGCCCTGATGGACGCGGCCGCCGGCGCCGGAATATTCGCCCTCGGTGTTTTCGCGGATGCAGAGGATATCGAAGCCTGCCGATCTCAGCGGACCCTGCACACCGGGCAGCAGCCGATGCGGGCGGATATTGGCATATTGCACGAAGCTCTTGCGGATCGGCAGCAAGAGACCGTGCAGCGACACCGAGTCCGGCACCTCCGCCGGCCATCCCACAGCGCCGAGCAGAATGGCGTCGAAGCCGCGCAGCGTCTCGATGCCATCGGCCGGCATCATCGTGCCTGTCTCTCTGTAGTAGGCGCAGGACCAAGGGAATTCCTGGCTATCGAGCGTGAAGCCGGCCTTGTCGGCCGCCTTCTGAAGTACCGACCAGGCGGCGGCTGTGACATCGCGCCCGATGCCGTCGCCGGGAATGAGAGCGATCCGATAGGTTGTCATGGGGTATCCTCTTCAAAGGCTGATCAAGACGCTCTTGCTCTTGCGGTTGGCGTGATAGGCCTCGCGGCCGAGATCCTTGCCGATGCCCGACTGCTTGTAGCCGCCGGTCGGGAGGATATGGTCGCGCGAGCGGTTGTATCGGTTGACCCAGATCGTCCCCGCCTGCAGGCGGCGGGTCAGCCGGATTGCCCGCGAAAGGTCCCGGGTGAAGAGCCCGGCGGCAAGGCCGTAGGTCGGATGGTCGGCCAGTGCGAGCGCCTCTTCCTCGTCGCGGAAGGTCTGGAGCGTCAGCACGGGACCGAAAATCTCCTCGGTAATGGCGGGCGAATTCCGATCGATCCCGGCGATCAGGGTCGGCCTGTAGAAATAGCCGGGCGCTTCCATCGGCATGCCGCCGGCCAGGCATTCGCCGCCAGCCTCGACCGCTGCCGAGACGATCGAATGGATGCGATCCTGCTGCCTTTCGGAAATGATCGGGGAATATTGCGCCGCGCCATCCCAGGTCGGGGCGGCGGCCGCGATCTTCATCCGGGCGACGATCGCCTCGACGAGCGGAGCGGCCGCGGCTTCCTCGACGATGAGGCGGGAGCCGGCGACGCAGGCCTGGCCGGCATTGCTCATGATGCCGGCGGCGATCGCGGCCGCCGCCTTGTCGAGATCCGCATCGGCGAAAACAAGCTGCGGGCTCTTGCCGCCAAGCTCCAGCGTCATCGGCTTGACGCCGGTGCGGGCGATGTTTTCCATGATCGCCGATCCCGCGCGCGTCGAGCCGGTGAAGCTGACCTTGCTGATATCGGGATGTCCGGTGATCGCCGTGCCGGTAACAGGACCATCGCCCAGCACGACATTGATCAGGCCGGCGGGCAGGCCGGCGCGAAGCGCGAGTTCGGCAAGCCGAATGGTCGAGAAAGGCGTGATCTCGGACGGCTTCAGAACCACGGCATTGCCGGCGGCGAGCGCCGGGCCGAGCTTCCAGGCCGCCATCGATACCGGAAAATTCCACGGCGTGATCGCGCCGACCACGCCATAGGGCTCGGTCATGATCATGCCGAGATTGCCGTCGTCGGTCGGCACCAGATCGCTGCCTTCCTTGTCGGCAAACTCGGCGAAGAAGCGGATCTGTTCGGCTGATACCGCGATGTCGCCTTCCACCAGATGGCCGACGGGTCGGGTCGACGACAGCGCTTCCAGCCTTGCCAGCTCGGGCGCTTCCTGCTCGATCAGATCGGCCCATCGGTGCAGCGCCTTCAGGCGCTCGCGCGGGCGAATACCGCCCCAGTTGCTATTTTTCAGCGCGGCTTTCGCCGATTGAACGGCATGGTCGACCAGATCCTCGCCGGCAACGGGGCAATCGGCATAGGCCTTGCCGTCGGACGGGCGGCGCATGGGAATAACGCCCTCGGCCGGGATGAGGCGATCTCCGATGAGATGGCCGATAGGAAGGGAAATTCTGTCGGGATCGAAACTCAGGGTCATGGCAATACCTCGGATCACTGAAACGAGGCTAGCCGAACGGGCGAAGTAGCTTGATCCGATGAGGGCGGGGAGGGCAGCGGAAAAACCCGTTCTGCCGCCGCCCGGCAGCTTATTGTTTTGCGTCCCGATGAGCATGGTGGCATCGGAACGCGGAGGCCCTCTCACGCCATGACGGTGACGTAGATCTTGCGGACCGTCTCGATGGTCTTCCAGACCCCGACGAAACCGGGCTTCATGACGAAGCTGTCGCCCGCCTTGTAGACGACGGGATCCCCGCCTTCGGGCGTCAGTTCGACGACGCCGGAGAGGATGTGGCAGAATTCGAAGGTCTCGCCTTTGATCGAGCGCGTGACGCCGGGCGTGGCCTCCCAGACACCGGTGTGGATCATCTCGCCGCGGGCAATATCCTGCGCCCAGGTCTTGAACTGAGGGTCGCCGGAGATCAGCCGCTCGGGAAGCGGCACGTTTTCGCGCGGCGCGAAGGAAGGGTTGGGATCGATGGTCTTGAGAAGCGGCATGAAGTTTTCCTTTCGAGGTTGAACGTGTCAGTAGCCGCGACGGCGGTCGATGAGGCCGACCGGATCGGATCCGGCGCGCACCCGCTTGATGTTTTCGGCAACGGCGCGGGCGGCGGTCTGGGGCTGGGTGACGCTCGCGACATGGGGCGTGAGCAGGATGCGCGGGTGACCCCAGAAGGCGTGGTCCGCCGGCAGCGGTTCGGGATCGGTGACGTCGATCACAGCGCTGGAGAGATGGCCGCTGTCCAAAGCCGCAATCAGCGCTTCATGATCGAGCTGCGGCCCGCGGCCGGTATGAATGATCGCCGCGCCCCGCGGCAGGCGGCTGAAAAGATCGGCATTGAGAAACCCGCGGGTTTCATCAGTCAGCGGCAGGAGGCAGACCAGGATATCGCTCTCGGCAAGCATGGCCTTGAGGCCGGCATCTCCGGCGTGGCAGCTCACCCCCTCGATATCATGCCGGGATCGGCTCCAGCCCGACAGCGCAAAGCCGAAAGGCTTCAGCCGCTCGAGCACGGCCCGGCCGAGCACGCCGAGGCCGAGCACGCCGATGCGGCGCTCCGAGGCCTGAAGCTGCGGCAGAGCCTGCCAGAGCCGGTCGCGCTGCTGGCCGATATAGGCGGGCAGGTTGCGGTGGAGCGCCAGCGCGGCAAGCGTCACATATTCCTGCATCATCCGCACGATGCCGTCTTCGACCATGCGCACCACCTTCACGTGATCCGGCACCTCGGCGATCTGGAACTGGTCGACCCCGGCGCCGATGGAAAACAGCACTTCAAGATTGCGGTAACGAGAGAGGTCAGACGGGACCGTCCAGGTGATCAGGTAGCGCACCGCCTCGGGATCGACGGTCGCGGGGTCCATCGAAAAATCCAGATCCGGCAGTTCGCGCGCGAAGATCTCCTGGAATATTGCGCCGCGGCGGGCATCGGAATTGAAGAGAAAGGTCATTATCTTCATCCTTTCAGTCTTGCCGAGGTCAGGCGCGGCAGCGGGCGGCGAGCGCCTCAACCATCGCCTGGCAGGCAGCGAGTTCGCTCGTCAGAATGAACTCATCGGGCTTGTGGGCGCGGGCAATATCACCAGGACCGCAGATGATCGCATCCACGCCCGCGCGCTGGTAGAGACCGGCTTCGGTGCCGTAGCTGACGGCTGCGAGCGGCGCTTTGCCGGTTAGTTCCCCGAGGAGACCGGCAAGCGGTGCGGTCGGCGCGAGCGAAAGAGCCGGATAGGCGCTCAGTATTTCCCATTCGACGGCAAAACCGCGTGCCTTCTCCGCCTCCGCCGCGTCGCGCACGAGAGCAAGCAGGGAGACGGGATCGATGCCGGAGATTGCGCGCGCCTCCACTTCCAGCGTGCAGACTTCAGGAATGATGTTGACGGCCTGACCGCCGCTGATCGTTCCGGCCTGCAGGGAGGAATAGGAAGGCTCGAATGCGCCGTCGAACGGCCCTTGCGTCAGATCCTTTGCCGTTGAAATCGCTGCATTGAGCACGCCCGCCATGGCATGCACGGCGTTGAGACCGAGATCGGGCCGGGAGGAATGGCCGGAGCGGCCCTTGATGGTGATGCGCGCCGCGGCCTTGCCCTTGTGGGCGAGGATCGCCTGCATGCCGCTCGGTTCGCCGATCACCGCGCCGAGCGGCGGCGCACAGAGATCGGGCAGCCTTGCAAGGAGATGGGGCACGCCGCGGCAGCCGGCTTCTTCATCATAGGAAAAAGCGAGGTGAACCGGGCGGACGAGGGGGCTTGCCGTCAACGCCGGCACGGCGGCGAGGGCGGCGGCCAGAAAGCCTTTCATGTCGGACGTGCCGCGGCCATAGAGCCGCTCTCCTTCGGCTCTCAGCACGAAGGGATCGGCGCTCCAGCCGGCTTCCCTGGCGGGGACGACATCCATATGGCCGGAGAGGATGTAGCCCGACTGGTCGGCGGGGCCGATGGTCGCGAAGAGATTGGCGCGGTCGCCTTCGGGGCCGGGAAGAATATGGACATCGATCCCGAAGGAGCGGAGATAGGCCGCGATCCAGCCGACGATGGCGCCATTTGATGTGCCGACGACGGAGGGGAAGCCGATGAGCTTTTGGAGGATCTCGACTAGCTGCATGGGCGTTCCCGCGACATGTGCGCGTCCGCGACGTCAAGGCGGCCGGCAGCATCCGGCGGGGTGGAAGAGCTGTGGGCGCTGACTTGAGGAGACATTCCAACCTCTTGCGTGAACGGCGAGACCGCCGACTGGACTCTTTTCCAGGACGCGAGGCTTTAGATGCCGAAAGCTTCGCTGATTTGGTTGATTGTTGTGCCGGCACCGAATTGACCAGCGATTTCTGCTGGCGGGTTTCCTATAGTCTGGCTGGGAGGAGACGTCGGATTCTGCGTTTGGCCGGCGTCATCATGGGGATCAATTTCTGGAGGACGCGCGTGAGTGCTGGGACATCGAGACTGGTCGACAGCTTCGAGATGCGCATCGCCGACATCAATACGGTCGATCTCGAACAGTTGCATACGCTCTCGATCGGCGTCGGCTGGCCGCATCGCGCTGACGACTGGCAATTCGTCCGCGAACTCGGCAAAGGCGTGGTGGCGCTTGACGAAGCGGGCCGCGTTTTGGGCTCCGCCATGTGGTTTCCCTATGGCAAGGAATTCGCCACGATCGGGCTCGTCATCACCTCGCCGCGCCTGCAGGCCCGGGGCGCCGGCCAATGGCTGATGGATCACGTTCTGAACCAGGCTCCCGAAGGCAATTGGGGCCTCAACGCCACGCGGGCGTCACGACGGCTTTATCGCTCCCTCGACTTCACCATGGAAGCCGTCGTCTCCCAATGTCAGGGCGAGGCATCCTTGCCCCCTGAGGCGGAGACACCGCCCGGCGCCGAAATCCGGCCGCTCGGCATGGCCGACCTCGCTGCCATCGCCGCGCTTGATGCACAGGCCTTCGGTGCCGACCGCACCGCACTGCTCAAGCAGATTCTCCCTTCCTCCAGCGGCCTTGGATTGTTCCGCGACAGAAAGATCGAGGCCTTCTCTTTCTGCCGGCGGTTCGGCCGCGGGCACGTCATCGGCCCGGCGGCGGCAGCCAGCGATGCGGATGCCGTCGCCGTCATTCGCCCGCACGTCACGGCGCATGCGGGCAAGTTCCTCCGGCTCGACACGCGCGAGAAAAGCGGAGCCTTTTCCGACTTCCTCTCCCATTGCGGCCTTGCCGTTTTCGACACCGTCACCACCATGTCGCGCGGCCGCCCCTGGCCGGAAGTCCGCGAACGCCGCCCCGCCGGCACGGCGAAAATATACGCACTGGCCGGTCACGCGCTCGGCTGAACTGGAAAAGCCATCCCACACCAAGGGGTGGCCTTTGGTCTTTGCTGTGTTAACTACTTGTCTGGTGATTTTCCGTCGACCGTACAGTTCGCGAAGAATCCGATATTCCATGCGTGCGGGGAGCCGATGAGCAACAGACAACAGAAGCAAGCCGAAATACCTTTGTCGTCGACGGCCCAGGCATCGCCGGAGCGGCGGAGATCCCTGGCGATCGGGCTTCTGCGTGCGCGCGAAGCGGTCATGAGCCACTTCCGGCCGATCCTGGCGGCGCATGACGTCACCGAGCAACAGTGGCGGGTGATCCGCGTGCTCTCCGAAGCGGGAATGCTCGATGCGAGCGAAGTGGCGGACAAGGCTTCGATCCTGGCGCCGAGCCTGACGCGCATGATCCGCTCGCTTGAGGAGCGCGGCTTCATCACCAAGCATAAGGACAAGGCCGACGGCCGGCGCGTGCTGCTGCGCATCACGCCGGCGGGACAGGCCATGGTCGACGAGGTCATGCCGGAGAGCCTGAAGGTCTATGCCGATATCGGCGCCCGCTTTGGCGCCGAGCGGGTCGAAGAGCTCCTGGACATGCTCGACGAACTGGCGGCGCTAAGGCTCGAAGGCGCTCCGGAGGGTGAGGAATAGGCCCTCCTTAATTAATATGTTAAATACATGATTGACGATCGGGCCAGCCTGTTGCAGTCTTCAGCGATACTGACACTGTTGGGAGGCAGAGTTGGACCTGTTGCAGAACCGCAGCCTTGTCGATCGCACATGGTCGCCGACGCCCTATGATCAATGGGCTGAGGACCTTCATAACATCTGCGGGAATTTCAACGCGCATACGATGGAGCGCGGCGACAAGGTAGTCGGCACGGCAAGCCGCATCGATGTGTGCGGCATGGAATTCGCCCATGTGTCCAACGATCTCGATTATGTCCATCGCGGCTGGGACGACATTCGCCGCGATGCGCACGAGCATCTGTTCCTGATCATGCAGCTCGAGGGCGCCTGCGGCGTGGAGCATTCCGGCCGGCAGAACATCCTCGATGTCGGCGAATGCATCCTCGTCGATTCCACGCGGCCGACCACCTTCTTTTTCCGCGGCCACTTCTCCAATCATCTCTCCCTGCATCTGCCGCGGCAATTGATGTATTCGGGCAGCAAGGTGGAATTCGACGTGGCCCGCAAGCTTTCGGCCGGCGATCCGATGGCGGTGATGCTGCGCGCGCTGATCGCCAAGATGATGACGACGCCGGAAAGCGAGGCGGCCTCGCCGCATCTGCGCCAGCTGATGTTCGACACGACTCGCCAGGCATTTCTGTCGACCGACATCCAGACCGCAAGCCTGAATTCCCTGCATGACAGCGCCGGCAGGCGCATGCAGATGGTCGATATCCTGATCGACAAGCATTTGACCGACAGCGATCTCAACGCCAAATGGCTCGCGACGAGGCTCGGCGTATCGATCCGCACGCTGCAGCAGGATTTCCAGGGCATGGGCATGACCTGCACCACCGTGATCCGCGACAAGCGCCTGCGCTTCGCACGCGAGAAGATCGAGCAGCTGAAGGAACAGCGCAACCCGACGACCATCGCCGAGGTCGCCTATTCCGCCGGCTTCAACGACATTTCCTATTTCAATCGCAGCTTCAAGGAGCTGTTCGATTGCGCCCCGAGCGAGCTGCTTCGTTCCGGCGAACCGGCGCAGAAGATGGTCTGAAGCGCACTCTGCGCTTCCGTCCAAGCCGGGGCGCGTTTCTCCCCAAGACGGCTTTTCCAGCGAAAGTCATAGTTCTCCTCGATCTCACGGGAGGAGAATATCGTGAAGCAGTCTACCCTGCTCATCGGTGGCGAAGCTGTCGCCGCGACCGATCATGCGCCGGTTACCAATCCATCGAACGGCGAAATCGTCGGCTATATGCCGCTTGCTCAAGAAGCCGATCTCGACAGGGCCGTCGCCGCCGCCGCCGAAGCCTTCAAAGGCTGGTCGCGGACGTCGAATGAGGAGCGGGCAGCGGCCTGCCGGGCGATCGCAGAGAAGATTGCCGAACACGCCGAAGAACTGGCGCAGATCCTGACCCGGGAACAGGGAAAGCCGCTTAACGGCCTCGGCTCGCGCTTCGAAATCGGCGGCGCGCTCGCCTGGACGCGGCATACGGCCGAAATCGACCTGCCGGTCGAAATCCTGCAGGACGACAATGAGGGCCGCGTCGAGCTGCACCGCAAGCCGATCGGCGTCGTCGGCTCGATCACGCCGTGGAACTGGCCTGTGATGATCGCCTGCTGGCACATCATGCCGGCGGTGCGCGCCGGCAATACCGTCGTCATCAAGCCGTCGCCCCTGACGCCGCTTTCGACTATCCGCCTCATCGAGATCATCAACGAGGTGCTGCCGGCCGGCGTCGTCAATGTGATCACCGGCGAAAACAGCATCGGCGCCGCCCTTTCCGCCCATCCGGGCATTGCCAAGATGACCTTCACCGGCTCGACCGAGACCGGCAAGAAGATCATGGCCTCGGCCGTCGCCACCCTGAAGCGGCTGACGCTGGAGCTTGGCGGCAACGATGCCGGCATCGTGCTGCCCGACGTCGATCCGAAGAGCATCGTCGAGGGCCTGTTCTGGGGCGCCTTCATCAACAACGGCCAGACCTGCGCGGCACTGAAGCGCCTCTACGTGCATGACAGCATCTATGAGGAGGTCTGCGCCGCACTTGCCGATTATGCCGGCAAGATCGCCATCGGCGACGGCCTGGATGAGGCAAGCATCCTCGGCCCGGTGCAGAACGAATTGCAGTTCAACAAGGTGCGCGATCTCGTCGACGATGCCCGCGCAAAGGGCGGCCGCATCCTGACCGGCGGCGCGCCGCTGGACCGGCCGGGCTATTTCTACCCGATCACGCTCGTCGCCGATGTCGACCACGGCGTCCGGCTGGTCGACGAGGAGCAGTTCGGCCCGGCTTTGCCGATCATCCGCTACAGCGATCTCGACGAGGTGATCGCCCGTGCCAACCAGAATCCGGCCGGCCTCGGCGGCTCGGTCTGGTCTGCCGATGTCGAGAAGGCGAAGCGCTATGCGATGCAGCTCGAATGCGGTTCGGTCTGGATCAACAAGCACGGCGCGATCCAGCCGAACGCGCCCTTCGGCGGCGTCAAGCAATCCGGCATCGGCGTCGAATTCGGCGCCGAAGGGCTGAAGGAATTCACGACGATCCAGACCGTGCTGAGCTGAGCCATGACGACTTACGATTACATCATCGTCGGAGGCGGATCCTCGGGCTGCGTGCTGGCCAACCGCCTGTCGGAAAACCCGGCGCACAAGGTCCTGCTGATCGAATCCGGCCGCCGTGACGCCGATCCCTGGATCCATATCCCCGCCACCTTCTTCAAGGTGCTGGGCAAGGGGATCGATATCCATCCCTATGCATCGAACCCCGACAAGGGCCTGAACGGCCGGCCGAGCATCGTGCCGCAGGGCAATGTGCTTGGCGGCGGCAGCTCGGTCAACGCGATGATCTATATTCGCGGCCATCGCAACGATTACGACACCTGGTCGCAGATGGGCTGCCAGGGCTGGTCCTATGACGACGTGCTTCCAGCCTTCCGCTCGCTGGAAAGCAACGAACGGCTGAACGGCCAATTTCATGGCAAGAAGGGTGGCCTGCACGTCTCCGATCCGCGCCACCGGCATCCGCTGAGCGAGGCCTTCGTCAAGGCGGCGACCGAAATCGGCATTCCCCGTAATGACGATTTCAACGGCGCCGATCAGGCCGGTGTCGGCTTCTATCAGAGCACCACCCATGGCGGCCGGCGCTGGAGTTCGGCCCAGGCTTTCCTGCGCGAAGCGGAGAAGCGGCCGAACCTCACCGTGCTGACCGAGCGCAAGGTGGCGCGCGTCCTGTTCGAGGGGCAGAGGGCAGCCGGCGTCGAACTGCTCGACGGCACGACTTTCAAGGCGTCGCGCGAAATCGCGCTCACATCGGGCGCCATCGCCACGCCGAAGATCCTGCAATTGTCGGGTATCGGCGATGGCGCGCATCTTTCCTCGCTCGGCATCAAGGTCGTCGCCGATCTGCCGGGCGTCGGCGCCAACTATCAGGATCATCTCGAAGTGCCGGTGCAAGGCGAAACGCACGAACCGATCTCGATCCTCGGCCATGACAGGGGCCTGCGCGCCGCCGGCCACATGCTGCGTTACCTGACATCGCATCGCGGGCTGCTGTCGTCCAACGTCGTCGAATGCGGTGGCTTCGTCGATACCGCAGGCACCGGCCAGCCGGATGTGCAGTTCCATGTGTTGCCCGTGCTGATCGGTTTCGTCGACCGCGAACCGGAGCCCGGCCATGGCCTCAGCATCGGGCCGTGCTACCTCCGGCCGCGATCGCGCGGCTGGATCAGGCTGAAGAGCGCCGATCCCAGGGAGCAGACGGATTTCAACGCCAACCTGCTCTCCGATCCCGCCGATATCGAAACCCTGGTGCGCGGCGTCGAGACCGCGATCCGCATCCTCGATGCGCCGGCCCTTGCCAAACTGGTCAAGCGCCGTGTGCTGCCGAAGCCCGGCGTCGAAAAGGATCCGGAAGCCCTGCGCGCTTACATCAGGCAGTCGGCCAAGACTGTGTTTCATCCGGCGGGCACGGCGCGCATGGGCCGCGCCGACGATCGCATGGCCGTCGTCGGACCCGACCTCAAGGTGCGCGGCGTCGAGGGGCTGCGCGTCTGCGACGCCTCGGTGATGCCGACGCTGGTCTCGGGCAACACCAATGCGCCGACGATGATGATCGCGGCAAAGGCCGCAGCATTCATGACAGGAAAGGCGATTTCCGGCTGAGCCCGGCATCGCCGATCACACTCACTACCCCGTGGGGAGCGGGGCAACAACTGGAGGAGACAATGCCTATCAATCCAAAAGGGCTGGCAATCGGCCTGCTGCTGACGCTCGTTTCGGCGTTCAGCGCCCATGCCGCCGCATCCTGCGGCGACAATAGCGGCAAGCCGGCGACCGGCGAACCGATCGTGATCGGCGCCATCACCGGCAAGACCGGACCGGACGATTTCTCGAATTCGACCCGGGCCGCCAAGGCCTATTTCGACTGCCTGAACGCCAATGGCGGCATCAAGGGACGGCCGGTCGAATATCTGGTCGAGGACGACCAGTGGAATCCCGAGACCGCCGCGCAGCTCGCGGCCAAACTCGTCAATGACGAGAAGGCCGTGCTGATGGTCGGCAATTCGAGCTTCGTCGAATGCGGCGCCAATGCCGATTTCTACAAGAAATCAGGCATTCTCGTCGTCGCCGGCGTCGGCGTTCCCCGCGAATGCTTCTTCGCGGCAAATTACGCGCCCACCAATGCCGGTCCGCGCGTCTCGATGCTCGGCGCCATGGGTTATGCGCTCGATCATCTGAACGCAAAGTCGGTGGTCTGCATCGGTCCGAACATCCCGAATGTCGGCACCTGGTCCTGCGACGGGATCATCCAGCTCGCTGGGGAAAAAGGCCTGAAGGCCGAGACGATCCTGATGGATCCCGGCACCGCCGATTCCACGTCGACCATCCTGCAGGCGGCGGCTTCCAAGCCCGACCTGATCATCCTCGGCCTGCCCAAGGGTGTGACGGTACCGCTGCTGACCGCTGCCGAGGAGCAGGGGCTGAACCAGAGCATCAAATTCCTGAGCGCTGCCTCTACCTATGATCTCTCCGTGCCCGGCACGATCGGCGCCGGCTGGGACGGGAATTTCATCGTCAACATGGAGTTCAACGATCTCGAAGCGACGACGCCCGACAATCAGAACTGGCTCGCCGTCATGGATCAGTACGGCCAGAAATCCGATCCGCGCGATACCTTCGCCCAGGCCGGCTATCTCGCGGCAAGGATCGCCGAAACGGCGCTGATGACGCTCGATCCCGCCAATATCAACCGCGAAACCGCATCGGCGGCCGTGCGTGGGATCAAGAGCTTCAAGAGCGATATCTTCTGCGCCCCCTGGTATTTCGGCGACGGCCAGACCCGCCACAACGCCAATTCGACGACGCGCATGGCGGTCAGCGAAGGCGGCAAGTGGAAAGTCGTCTCCGACTGCGCGCCGTCACCGGATCCCGAGTTGAAGGACATCCGCGCCTTCGAAAAGTCCGCCGGCCTCAACTGAGCCTGCGTCTGCCATCGTGCTCCGCGGCATTACCCCGCGGGGCACGATAAGTCCCAGAGGATCGGCCTATGAACATTCTTCCTTTCATCATATCGGGGCTCGGGATCGGCGCCGTCTATGCCTTGTCGGGCGTCGGCCTCGTCGTGCTGTTTCGGGCGACCGGCGTTCTCAATTTCGCTTTCGGCGCCTTCGGCGCGATCGGCGCGCATTGTGCCTGGCAGCTGCTCGAGTGGAAGATGCCGCTCGCCGTCGCCATTCTTGCCGCCGTTGCCGTCTCGACGGCGGTCAGTTTTCTCTATGGGCGGATCTTCGCGCCGATGCTGTCGCATCGCGATACCGTCGTGCGTGCCGTCGGTACACTGGCGCCGGCGCTCGTGCTGATCGCCGTGATGGGTGTCATCTGGGGCGAGCTTCCGCGCCGTCTGCAGTTTCCGACCGACCAGATGTTCGTGTCGCTCTTTGCCGTGCGCCTGACCTATACCCGTATCATCGCTCTTCTTCTTGCCGTCGCCATGGTCGTCGCGATCACCTTGCTGCTTTCCCGCACGCGGCTTGGCCTCGACATGCGCGCGCTGGCCAACGACCGTGATCTCAGCGCCGTGCTCGGCGTGCGCGTCCTCCATACCGAGACAGCCGCCTGGATCATCACCGGTATCTTCTCCGGCCTTGCCGGCCTGCTGCTTGCCGATCTCGTGCGGCTGCAGGGCACCTTCCTGACACTGCTGGTCATCCCAGCCATTGCCGCGGCGATCCTCGGCCAGCTGCGCTCGCTCTGGGAGACGGCAGCCGCCGGCATCCTGATCGGCATTGCCGAAGCGGCGCTGACGCCCCTTGCCTGGATATCGCCCTATCGCGCCGCCGCACCCTTCATCATCGCGCTTGCCGCCGTCACGATCCTGGGAGGCACGGCGAAGGCCGCGTTGAAAGACCGATGAGCGTTCAGCCGCAAACAATCGCCTCCAACGCCGAAGGCCCGTCGATGATGCGCCTGCCGAAGCAGCTTCTGCATGTTCCCGTGACGATGGCGATCTTCGCGGCCGCGGTCGCCTTCCTGGCCAACTCCTTCTGGCTTTCGGCGGCAACCTCCGCCGTCGCGCTGTCATTGTCGGTGGCCGGCCTTGCCATTCTCTACGGCCAGCTCGGCCTGGTTTCGCTCTGCCAGTTCGCCCTCGTCGGGGTCGGCGGCTGGGTGACGCTGCGCATCGGCCATGCCTTCCATCCGCCCTTCGAAGTGAGCCTGCTTGCCGGCGGCATCGTCGCCTCCGCGGTCGGGCTCGCCTTCGGTGTGCCGGCGCTCAGGCTGCGCGGTCTCTATCTTGCGCTCGTCACACTCATGCTCGCGGGCGCCTTCCAGATCGTCATCAGCGCCTGGGGTTTTCCCGATGGCGGCCCCGGTTTTCTCGGCCGGGCCGACGGTTCGGGGCGCGAGATGCTGGCAAGGCCTGTGGTGGCCGGCGGCGAGGTTCCCTATTTCCTCTATGTCTGCGTGGCGGCGGCAATCGGCCTTTCCATCGCGCAATGGCATAAGCTCGCGCGTCCCGGCAGGGCCTGGGCGCTGATCCGCAAGGGCGAGACCGTCGCGGTCGCGAGCGGCGTCAACGTGCTGGTCTACAAGGCCTGGGCCTTTGCGCTCAGCGGCTTGCTCGCCGGCCTTGCCGGCGGGCTGCTGGCCGGCAATGTCGGCCAGCTCGACGGGCGCGCCTTCGGTGCATTCGAGAGCCTCAACCTCTTCGCGCTCGCCATCGTCGGCGGTGTCTTCAACTGGTACGGCGCGCTGATCGCCGGCCTGCTGCTGCGGGCGGTGCCGGCGCTGCTCACCGATCTCGGCATCGACGGCTACGTCACGATCGGCATTTTCGGCATAGCGCTGTTCCATGCGCTGGCAACGGC
Organism: Rhizobium sp. R339; assembly: GCF_002211395.1. NCBI lineage: Bacteria > Pseudomonadati > Pseudomonadota > Alphaproteobacteria > Hyphomicrobiales > Rhizobiaceae > Rhizobium > Rhizobium sp. R339. The sequence goes on along the minus strand of NZ_LOKV01000012.1, from coordinate 581,438 downwards.
GCCGGCCGGCATTGCTGGCCAGATCGCGGCATTGATCGCCCGTCTGAACGGCGGCCTATCGAAGGGGAGGGGACGATGATCACCATCGACAATCTCGTCGTCCAGTTCGGCGGCGTGAGGCCGATCAATGAGCTCAGCGCGGTGCTCACGGCGCCGGTCGCGGGGCTGATCGGCCCGAACGGCGCCGGCAAGACGACGCTGCTCAACGTGCTTTCCGGCTTCGTCCGACCGGTTCAGGGAACGGTGTCGCTCGGCGCCGAGGCGCTGTTGCCGATGTCGCCGCTCCAGCGCGTGCGCGCCGGCCTGCGCCGCTCGTTCCAGACCGAGCAGGTGGTCGAAGACCTGACCGTAGCCGGCAATATCGCGGCGATCGCCGATCATGTCGTCGGCGCAGCCCATCGTTCCGAAGCGGTGGATGAGGCGCTTTCCTTCGCCGGTCTCACCGCGGCTGCCGACCGGCTGGGCCAATCGCTCAATCTTTTCCAGCGCCGCCTGGTCGAGCTGGCGAAATGCGTCGTCGGAAAGCCGAAGCTCATCCTGCTGGACGAACCGGCCGCCGGACTGACCGAGGAGGAGGGAAAGGCGTTCCGCGAACTGGTGCTGCGCATTCCGGCCGAATTCCGCGCGCAGGTTCTGGTCATCGATCACGACGTCGAGCTCATCAGATCCATGTGCAGCGAAACCATGGTGCTCGACTACGGCAAGCTGCTGGCCCTTGGCCCGACGCAGACCGTGCTTGCCGATCCGAACGTGCGGCGCGCCTATCTGGGGGAGTTCTGAAATGAGCGGGATCTCCGAGATCAGCGTCGAAAACCTTGTCGTCGAACGCGGCGGCAAACGCGTCATCCACGATATCTCCTTTTCGGTCGCGGCCGGCAAGGTGACGACCCTGCTCGGTGCCAACGGGGCCGGCAAGTCGAGCACCGTCATGGCCATGGCGGGCGTTCTGCCGCGCGGCGGGGCGGTGCGCCTGGGAGACATCGCGCTCGAAGGATTTGCACCCGACCGCATCCGCCGCGCGGGCCTTGCACTCGTTCCCGAAGGGCATCGCGTACTGGGGCAACTGTCCGTGGAGGACAATATCCTCGTCGCCGCGCTCGATCCGTCAGCGGTTGCGCGACGGAAAGGGCTGGAGCGCGCCTATGAGATCTTCCCCGAGCTTGCCGAGCGCCGGCGCCAATCGGCATCGGATCTTTCCGGCGGCCAGAAGCAGATGGTGGCGATGGCGCAGGCTTTCGTCGCAAAGCCGCGTTTCATGATCGTCGACGAGCTTTCGCTCGGCCTCGCGCCTGCCGTGGTCAAGCGTCTGGCCGAAGCACTGAAGATTGCCGCCGCCGGCGGCATCGGCGTGCTGCTGATCGAGCAATTCGCCAATCTCGCGCTGGATCTTGCCGACAAGGCTCTCGTGCTGGAACGCGGACGGCTGGTCTTCGACGGCCCCGCCGCCACGCTGAAAGCGCAGCCGGACATTCTTCATGGCGCCTATCTGGCGAGCTGAAGCGAGGAGACCATCATGCGTTTTGCCGCCGATCACCGCCATGTCGAGACGGCTCGGGGCCGGGAATTCGCAGGGCTTGCCCGCACGCTGTTCGGCAATGTCAGGCTCGATTTCGGTGGCGCCGACGAGGAAAAGAGCGCGATGCTCTCGACTATGCTCGGAGCATGCCGGCTGACGCGGCTGGAAGCCGACCGGCATGTCGTCTTCGGCGAACGGGTGACGGCCGGGCCTGAGGATCCCGATGCGATCAAGCTGATCCTGCAGACAGAGGGCAGCGCCTCGATCGGACAAAGCGGCGTGCAGGCGCCGGTTGCCGCCAATGCCCTCGTCATCTACGACCCGCGCCGGCCCTATGTTCTGACCAACAGCACGCCGGTCCGCCAGCTGCTGCTGCAAATGCCGCGGCAGGCGCTGCCGCAGGCCGCGGTCGAACGGTTGGCAGCACCCTTCACCGCACATGCCGGGCAGGACGGCATGTGCGGCATTCTGCTGTCGCTGATGGAATCGACCATGCAGGAAATCGGCCATCTCGACGAGGCGCGGCGTTCGAGCGTCGGCCAGACGATGATCGATCTCGTCCGCACAATGATCGGCGAGGGGCGGCCGCAGCGGCTGGTTGCCGATCCCCTCGATCTCTTGCTGGCCCGCATCAAGGCGTTCATCGCCGGCAATATCGCGCGGCCGGATCTCACCGTCGCCATGATCGCACGGCGCATGGGCTGTTCGGTGCGCTACGTCTATCGCGCATTCGAGGCCGAGCGGCTGACGCCGTCGGATTATATCTGGGACCTGCGGCTGCAGCTGGCTGCGGCAAAGCTGCGCGAGGCCGGCGGCCATAGCGGTGAAATATCCGGTATCGCCTTTGCGCTCGGCTTTTCCTCCAGCGCGCATTTTTCGCGGGCGTTCCGCGCCCGCTACGCTGTTTCGCCGTCGCAATGGTGCAAGGCCGCGCTTTCCTGAGGCGGCCCGGCTTTGCCCCGGGCCACGCGGATTTTATCGCATCGATTCCGCGACGCGCAGCGTATCGGTGAACTGCTCGAAGCGCCGGATCTTGCCGTCCGCCACACGCCAGGCATGGACGACGCGGGCCTTGAAGGATTTGCCGGTCTGCCGGTGGGTGCCGCTATAGTCGCCGATGGCGATGACGTCGTCGCCGGCATCGAGGAGGCGCTCCAGCTTGAAGGTGTAGCCGTCGAATGTCTCGCCGAGCGCCTGGAAGACATTCCTGAAGACCTCCTGCGGGCCGACATAGGTGCCGGCACAGGGAAATCCGTCCATTTCGGTCCAGCGGCAATCGGATGCGATGTCGGCCAGCATGCCGTCCATATCGCGGCGGTCGTTGGCGTCGTAATGCGCCTTCACGATGTCGAAAGCTCTTTTCATTGTCTCGTCCTCACACCGGTTCCTGGCCCGGCAGGTAACAGGTCATCGAAGCCTTACGGATGAAAGCGCCGGCCGGGCTGTTCTGGATGCGTCCGTCGCCGGTGATGCCGAGGAATTTGCCGGTCGAGCGCATGTCGTCGAAATTGTAGAAGAAGGTTGAGGCGACCGGGATTTTGAACTCCCGGAAGGTGAAGACGTATTGGTTCTCGTCGAACTTGTAGGTGGTCGTCAGATCGACGTCGCCATGGCCGCGCTGGACGCCGACCAGGCATTGCCAGGCATAGCGCTGCGAGGAGAGGTAGGTGTGTTCGTAGACATGGTTGGGGCTGTAGGTGAAATGCGCCCTGAGCCCGATGAGATCGCGGCTTTCCGCCGGCTCCGGTCCGCTCGCGGCGCCGCCCTCGACGATACCAGGCCGGAAGATCTGCGCCACCTGCGGTTCGCCGGCGGCATCCTTGGCATCGCGGACGATCGAATAGATCGAAAGCGCTCGCCGGGTCTCGACGTTGAGGATCAGCGTTTCGGCCTCCCGCGGGCGGCCGGCGAAGACGATCTCGATGAAATAGGTGTTCGGCGCGACCTCGATCACCTCAGCCTTGTCGGTGGCGCCTTCCCTGCCGTCTGACCATTCGGCCTCGCCTTTGCCGATGGCAAGGTCGAGCATACGGCCGTCATCGAAGCCGATCCTGTAGGAAGAACCGGCCAGCGCGTCGCTCGCGGGCAGGCGGTTGGTGTCGATGCCATAGGCGAATTCGTCGTAGGTTTTCCAATCCTTGGGATTTTCGTTCATCGTACTCTCCTCCTGTCATTCTGCGAAAGCGAGGGTCGGCAGATCGACCGTGCCGGCGCCGCCGTCCACGGTCAGGATCGCGCCGTTGATCATCGAAGCCTCCGGCGAGGCCAGGAAGCAGACGGCGTTGGCGACATCCTCGGCGCTCGCCGGGCGGCCGAGCGGCACGTCCTTGGTGACGAGCGCATAGGCCTCTTCGACGCTTTTCAGCTGGAACTTCTCGACGATCACCTGCATCTGCTCATCGGCCATGTCAGTCGTCACCCATCCCGGGCAGACCGTGTTGGTGCGCACGCCCTTGCGGCCGTAGTCGCGTGCCAATGACTTCGCAAGGCCGATGCACCCATGTTTCATGGTGACGTAACCCGCCGCATCCGGCCCGGCGAACAGCCCGGCGATCGAGGCAAGAACGACGATATTGCCCTTGCTGCGGATCAGGTGCGGCAGGGATTCGCGGGCGCTGACGAAGGCGGTGTTGAGGTTGAGCCGGGTGGCGAGATCCCAGGTCTCATCGGACATGCTGATCGTCGGTCCGACACCATGGCCGCCGGCATTGGCGATCAGCACATCGAGCCCGCCGAATGTCTCGACAACAGTTTCGAGCGCGGCCCGCATCGCAGCGCCATCGGCCGCATCGGCGGTAATAACGGTGGCGCCGATCTCATCGGCGACGGCGCGAAGCGGCGCGGGGCGCCGTCCGACGAGCACGACGTTGCCGCCTTCCCTACGGATGCGCCGGGCGACGGCAGCGCCGATGCCCGTGCCGCCGCCGGTGATCAGCGCCGTCTTGTTGCTGAAACGCATATCTCTTCCTCCTGGATCTTTCGATCATCATGGTCGAAAGGCCGGGAGGCGTCCTGTCCAGCTGTGCACTCCGTTTTGACTGAGCGTGCAAAACGATGCGGGAAAGGTCAGTAGACCTTCACGTCGCCCGCGGGCGTGGCAGGTTCGGCCTTGTGGAAGTCCTCAAGCAGCTTGGCGGTGGCATTGGCAAGCAGCATGACGTCGTTGCCGATCGCGACGAAGGTGGCGCCGAGTTCGAGGTAGCGCTTGGAGAGGGCGAGATCGCCGATCAGGATGCCGGCGGCCTTGCCATGCGACTGGATTCTGGCAAGCGCCTTTTCGACTTCGGCCTGCACTTCGGGTGCACCGGGCCTGCCGAGATAGCCCATGTCGGCGGCGAGATCGGACGGGCCGATGAAGACGCCGTCGACGCCCTCCGTCGTCGCGATCGCGTCGAGCGCTGCGAGCCCAGCGCGACTTTCCACCTGCAGCAGCAGGCAGATCTCGTCATTGGCGGTCTGGAGATAATCGGGAATGCGGTTGAAATCGGAGGCGCGGGCAAGGGCAGCACCGACGCCGCGCACGCCCTGCGGCGGATAACGCACGGCGCGGACCATGGCTTCGGCCATCTCCTTGCTGTCGACCATCGGAATGAGCAGCGTCTGCGCGCCGATATCGAGCATCTGCTTGATGATCCACGTCTCGCCGACCGGCGGGCGGATCACCGGATGGCTTGCCGATCCCTTCATCGCCTGTAGCTGCGAGGCGAGCAGCGGCACGTCGTTCGGGGCATGTTCGGCATCGAGCAGCAGCCAGTCGTAACCGGCGCCAGCGCAGATTTCGACCGTATAGGGGCTGGCGAGCGCCTGCCAGAGGCCGATCTGCGCCCGCCCCTCTTTCAGGGCCTGCTTGAAGAGGTTCTTGGGCGCCGGCATGGTTTCACTCCTTCATGCAAAATAGAGACCGACCGAGCCGTATGGGCCGAAATCGGCATGGATGGTGTCGCCATGCCGCGCCTCGATCGGACGGATGAATGAACCAGCCAGCACGATCTGTCCAGCCTCGATGCCATCGCCATATTGCGCCAGCCGGTTGGCAAGCCAGGCGACGCCGCGGGCAGGCTGGTTCAAGACGCCGGCCCCGAGGCCGGTTTCCTCGACCTCGGCATTGCGGCTGACGATCGCACCCATCCAGCGCATGTCGATCTCATCGGGCCGCACGGCGCGGCCGCCGGTGACGATGCCGGCATTGGCGGCATTGTCTGAGATGGTGTCGACGATGGTGCGCGCCTTCTTCGTCTCGGGATCGACGCGCAGGATGCGGGTGTCGAGGATTTCGAGCGCCGGCGTCACATAGTCGGTGGCGTTGAGCACATCGAAGATCGAGATGCCCGGGCCTTTCAGCGGCGCCTTCATCACGAAGGCGATCTCAGCTTCGATGCGCGGCTGGATGAAGCGATCGGCCGGCACGGTGGCGCCGTCCTCGAACATCATATCGTCGAAGAGCACGCCGGAATCGGGAATGTCGATATTGAGCGCATATTGCATCGCCTTCGACGTCAGCCCGATCTTCCAGCCGATCGGCTTGCGGCCGCGCGCGATCTTCTTCTTCACCCAGGCGCTCTGGACGGCATAGGCATCGTCCATCGTCATTTCAGGATGCTTCAACGATAGGAGTCCGGTCTGCACACGCGTCCGCTCTGCCTCGTCAAGGTTCAGCGCGGCCTGTTCGATGTCGTTAGACGTCAGCATTTCACACCTCGTCTGCGATGGTGTTTCTCAGGACACCGAGGCCATCGGCCTCGACTTCGACGACATCGCCTGATTTCAGCCAGATCGGCGGATCGAAGCGGGCGCCGGCGCCCGTCGGCGTGCCGGTGACGATGACGTCGCCGGGAACCAGCGTGGTGAAGGTGGAGATGTAATTGACGATCTTGCGGAAGGAAAAGATCATCCGGCTGGTCCGGTCGCTCTGGCGCACCTCGCCGTTGACGCGGGTTTCGAGCCTGATATCGGCAAGCTGGCTTTCATCCCGATAGGGCACGAGCCACGGACCAATCGCGCCGGTGCGGTCAAAGTTCTTGCCCTGGGTGACGTTGAACTTCGCATGCCGCACCCAGTCGCGGATCGTACCTTCATTGCACAGCGACAGAGCCGCGATGTGGGAAAGGGCGTCGGCTTCCGCGATGCGCCGGCCGCCCTTGCCGATGACGATGACGATCTCGCCCTCATAGTCGAGCTGCGGGCTTTCCGACGGCCGGATCAAAGGCTGGTCATGGCCGGTAAAGGAGCGCGGGAAACGGATGAACAGCGACGGGTTGGAGGGTGCTGCCTGACCGTCCTTGTATTCCTCGTTGCGATCGGGGAAGTTGACCCCGACGCAGATGATCTTCTCGGGTGCGGGAACAGGGATCTCATAGGTGATCTGGTCGAAGAAGAAGTCGGGGGCAAAGCCGCTGGCCTTGTCGAGCAACCGGTCGAAAGCGGCGTCCGCGACGACCTCACGCAGCGTCGGCCAGGATGAGCCATAGCGCTCCGACAGATCGACGATCCCCTGGTTGCCCACGAGACCATAGCGGCTCCGTCCATCGGCAAAGAAGGTGGCAAAGCGCGGATGTGTCATAGGGTCCTCCTAAGCCTCAGGCGATGCCGCCGAGGCAGACATATTTGAATTCGGTGAATTCCTCGATGCCGTATTTCGAGCCCTCGCGGCCGAGGCCGGAAAGCTTGACGCCGCCGAAGGGCGCTTCGGCCGTCGAGATCAGCCCGGTATTGACGCCGACCATGCCGTATTCCAGCGCCTCGGCCACCCGGAAGACGCGGGCAAGGTCCTTGGCGTAGAAATAGGAGGCAAGGCCGAACTCGGTATCGTTGGCCTGGGCGATGACATCGGCCTCGTCCTTGAAGCGGAAGAGCGGCGCCACCGGCCCGAAGGTTTCTTCCTTGGCGACCGCCATGGCCGGGGTGACGTCGGCGAGCACGGTCGCCTCGTAGAAGCGTCCGCCGAGCCGGTGGCGACGGCCGCCGGCAACGACCCGGCCGCCCTTGGACAGCGCGTCGGCGACATGCTCCTCGACCTTGGCAAGGGCAGACTCGTCGATCAGCGGGCCGAGATTGATGCCCTCGTCGAAACCGTTGCCGGTCTTCAATGCGCCGACCGCTTTCGCCAGCTTCTCGGCAAAGGCGTCATAGACGCCCTCCTGCACATAGAGCCGGTTGGCGCAGACACAGGTCTGGCCGTTGTTGCGGAACTTGGCGATCAGCGCGCCTTCGACCGCCGCATCGAGATCGGCATCGTCGAAGACGATGAAGGGAGCATTGCCGCCGAGCTCCAGCCCGAGCTTCTTGATGGTCGGGGCGCTCTGCCTGTAAAGCTCGGCGCCGACTTCGGTCGAGCCGGTGAAGGTCAGCTTGCGCACGATCGGGCTTGCGGTCATCTCGCCGCCGATCGCGCGTGCCGAACCGGTGAGCACGCTGAACAGGCCCTTGGGAAAGCCGGCGCGCTCGGCGAGGATGGCAATGGCGATCGCCGAAAACGGCGTCTGCGAGGCCGGCTTCAGCACCATGGCGCAGCCGGCGGCAAAGGCCGGGCCTGCCTTGCGGGTGATCATCGCATTCGGGAAATTCCACGGGGTGATCGCCGCGACGACGCCGATCGGCTGCTTCATGACAAGGATGCGCTTGTCCTTCTGATGGCCGGGCACGATGTCGCCATAAAGGCGCCGGGCCTCCTCGGCAAACCATTCGATGAAGCTCGCGCCATAGGCGATCTCGCCCTTGGCTTCAGCCAGCGGCTTGCCCTGTTCCGCCGTCAGGATGCGGCCGAGGTCGTCCTGATTGTCCATCATCAGCTCGAACCAGCGCCGCAGGATCACCGCGCGCTCCTTGGCGGTGCGTGCCGCCCATTCCTTCTGCGCCACCTCGGCTGCGGCAATCGCCGCCTTCGTCTCGGCAGCCCCGAGATTGGGAACGCGGCCGAGGATCTCGCCGGTGGCGGGATTGTCGACGGCGATGCCGTCTTCCCCGGCCTCGATCCAATTGCCGCCGACCAAAGCGGCCTGGCGGAACAATGTTGCGTCCTTCAATTGCATGACTGTCTCCTCTTTGCGGGAATTGCCCTCGACATTACGGATACCCGATCTCGGACAATTGCCCCTCATCCGGCTGCCGCCACCTTCTCCCCGTAAACGGGGCGAAGGGGACAAGCCGTAACGTCTCCGTCCCTCACCTACGTTTTGTGGGGCACGTCCCCTCTCCGTCAGGACGGGGAGAGGGTTAGGGTGAGGGGCAGTCTTCAGCGCGAACCGCACGGCGGCGGCCTCAGGGCGCGATGATCGGCTGTGCCTTCAAATCGGGCTCGACCACATCGGCGCCGGCAAAGAGGCTGCCGTGCTCGAACCAGGATTTGGGAGCCGGCGCGCCCCAGAGCGTCTGGCGCTGCGGATCCTTCAGATCCCACTTGATCGGCTCCAGATCGGGATCGACCGTCTGATAGTCCGAGCAGTAGATCTCGATGCGGTGGCCGTCGGGATCGAGGATATAGAGGAAGAAGGCGTTGGAGATGCCGTGGCGGCCGGGGCCGCGCTCGATGTTAGCGACCCAGCCGGTGGTCGCCATCAGGTCGAGCAGGTCGATGATGTTGAGCGGCGTCGGGACCCAGAAGGCGGTGTGGTGCAGACGCGGGCCGCGGCCGTTGGTGAAGGCGATGTCGTGCACGCCGCCCTTGCGATGCGTCCAGGCGGCCCAGAGACGGCCGGTCTCAGCATCCTCGGTATATTCGGTGACGCGGAAGCCGAGCTCGTTGTAGAAGGCGACTGATGCGTCGACATTCGGCGAGAAGCAGTTGAAGTGGTCGATCCTGAGCGGCTTGACGCCCTTGTAGAGCGCGTATTTCTGGTGGATCGGCGGCAGGCGGTCCATCTTCGAATAGAATTCGAGCGGGATTCCGTGTGGATCGCGGGTGCGGAAGGTGCGCGCCTGGTAGGGGCGCTCGACCCATTCGACCGGCAGGTCCTTGCTTTTGAAGAAATGCGCGGCCTTATCGAGATCCTCCTCGCCGAAGACCTTGAAGCCGAGGTCGCGGGCTTCGGCCTTGCCGGATTTCTTCAGCACGATGCAGTGATGGCCGCGTTCCTCCATTGCCCTGAGGTAGATCGTATCGGCGGTCTCGTCCGTCACCTGCAGGCCGAGCGTGTCGACATAAAAGGCGCGGGACTTGGCGAGATCGGTGACGCCGAGTTCGACATGGCTGAGACGCACGATGTTGAAGGGCGGATGGAGATTGGGTGTCGGCAGGGGCATGGGTTCCTCCTCTTATGCGTACTTATCTATGGGCGGCTCAGCCGCCGAGTTTCTGGATGGCGTGCGGTTTGGTGGCAAAGGCGACGTTCTTGGTTTCCATGTAGAAATCGAAGGACCAGTCGCCGCCGTCGCGGCCGATGCCTGAATTCTTCACGCCGCCGAAGGGCGTCGGCAGGTGGCGGACGTTTTCCGAGTTCACCCAGATCATCCCGGCGTCGAGATGGTCGGTGAAACGGAAGGCGCGGGTGACGTCCGCGGTCCAGAGATAGCCGGTCAGGCCGTACTGGACGTCGTTGGCGAGCGCCAGCGCATCGGCCTCGTCCTTGAAGGGAATGGCGGTCAGCACCGGCCCGAAGATTTCCTCCTGGGCGATGCGCATCCGGTTGTCGGCGCCGGTAAAGAGAGTGGGGGAGACATAGCAGCCGCCGCCCGGGCCATCGAACTTCTCGCCGCCGGCAGCCAATGTCGCGCCTTCGGAGCGGCCGATCGCGATATATTCCAGCACCTTCTTTTCGTGCACGGGGTGGATCAGCGGACCGATGACCGTCTCGGGATCGAGGGGATGGCCGACCTTGATGCGTCTCGCCTTTTCGGCGACGAGCGCGGTGAACCTGTCGTAGACGCTGTCTTCGACCAGCAGGCGCGAGGACGAGGTGCAGCGCTCGCCGTTCAGCGAATAGATCATGAAGACGGCGGCGTCGGCCGCGCGCTCGAGATCGGCATCGGCAAAGACGACGACCGGGTTCTTGCCGCCGAGTTCGAAATGCACGCGCTTCAGCGTGTCGGCGCCCTGTTTCATGATCATCGAGCCGGTGCGGCTCTCGCCGACGAAGCCGATTGCTTTGATCAGCGGATGTTCGGTCAGCGCCTTGCCGGCATCCTCGCCGAAGCCGTTGACGAGGTTCCACACGCCCTTGGGCAGGCCGGCCTCTTCGGCGATTTCGACGAGCAGGCGGGCCGTCAGCGGCGAGAATTCGGCCGGCTTGTGGACGATGGTGCAGCCGGCGGCAAGGGCCGGCGCGATCTTCCAGGTCGACAGCATGAAGGGCGTGTTCCACGGCGTGATGATGCCGACCGGGCCGATCGGCACGCGCGTCGTCACGTTCACCTGGCCATCGGCGCGCAGCGCCTTGCCGTCGCGGGCCTCCGGCGCGCGGTCGGCGAAGAAGCGGAAGTTCTCAGCGCCGCGCAGCGCCGCCTTGGCCATGAATTTCAGCGACTGGCCGGTATCCATGCATTCGACGAAGGCGATCTCTTCGGCACGCGCGACGATGGCGTCGGCGATCTTATGCAGCAGCTTCTTGCGCGCATCGCCCGGCATGGCGGCCCATTCGGCAAAGGCCGATTTGGCGGCCCTGGCGGCGCGGTCGATATCGGCGGCATTGCCGCGCGCGACGGTGGCGAGCGGCTTCAGATCGACCGGCGAGAGGGTCTCGAAGGTGGCGCCGTCACCGCCTGCCATATCCTCGCCGCCGATGCGGTTGAGGACGCCGCGCTCCTTGAAGCGGGCAAGATAGGTTTCGGCTTTTGCGATGTTTTCCTGCAATGTCGGCATCGTCGATTTTCCTGATGTTGTCTCGTCCGGCGAGACGGGTTTTGTCACTTGGCGCCCAGCCGCGGATGGATGGCGTTCTTCTTCCAGCTCAGCTCCGCATCGATCTCGCGGATCTCCAGCGACAGGGCGAAATGCGGCGTGGCGAAGAGGGGACCAAGCACGTCCGTCGCCGCCGCAAAGATCGCTTCGCCCGTACGCTTCTTTTCCTCGGCCGTGCGCCCCTTGCCGATGCGGAAGTTCAGATCGACGAAAGCGTTCTCGGCAAGTTCATCGGCGATCGCATAGTGCTCGGCGCGAAGGGCGCGCACACGCACCGCGCCGATCTCGAACAGGCCTGTCTCCAGCACGGTCTTCAGCAGCGTCCGGCAGAGGGCGGCGATATCGGCGCGGCCGTCGAGATTGGCCGAATATTCGATGGTGAGATGCGGCATCGATCCTCCCCGATCCGTATTTACTTAACACGTTAATAAATTTGCCGGAGATGTCAAGCGCCGGCGTCGAGCTTTCTTGCGAGCTCCAGACTTTCGGCGACATAACGCGACAGCCGTTCGGTAGCGCCCGGGATTTCAGGCCGTTCGGCAAGCCAGCCGATATAGGTGAGGCTCCTCAGCACCATGAACAGCGGCAGGCTTCGCAGTGCCGCATCGGAAAGCCCGCGCCGGCTGCGATAGCCTGAGATCAAGGCATTCTCGATGGCAGGGTAGGCGGGCTCCTGGCGGTTCTTCAGCAGCGCCGTGGCGAGGTCGAAGAGACGGAAACCATAGCCGGCATCGTCGAAATCGATGAAGGCGACCTGGTTTTCGTCTCCCGTCAGGTAGATGTTCTCGCGCACCAGATCGGCATGGATCAGGCCATAGTCGAGGCCGTTTCGCTGCGCATCGGCAAGCTGGCGGCGCAAATCACCGCACAATGCCGAGAGCGCGGCGGCGTCGTCGCGTGAAAGCCCCGGACAATCCCAGAAGCGACCCCAGAGGGGGCTTTCTCCAAGCAGGCCTTCGGCGTCCCATGCGGGGCGACGGAACCCTGGCGGCGGCGTCCATGCGTCGGCCAGATCATGCAGGGTCGCCATCGCATGGCCGATGCGGAAGAAGATATCCGCTTGGGTTTTCGCCGATTGCGACAGCGGCGTGCCGGTCTGCCCGAGGGCCGCGCCGTCGATCCAGCTGACGACATCGGCATGATGCTCGGGAAATTTTCGGTTAGCCGGCAGGCGGACAAGGTTGCGCCCGTCGCCTGTTGGCAAGGGGCTTGGAACATTGAGACCGCCGCGCCGCAAGGCTGCCATGAAATCGAGTTCTGAACGCAGGCTTGTCTCGTCGTGATAGCCCGGCCGATGCAGCCGCAAGGCGGCGGATTGCCCGTCGGCAAGGGTGATGCGGAAGACGGCATTTTCCCGGTATTTCAGCAGGACCGGTTCGTCGGCCAGAACCGCCCAATGTTCGAGCGCTTCCCGCGCGCGTTCCTGCAGTGCATCCCGGATGGTTTGCAGCAATTGATCGGCCATCTCAGCCTCACAGGCCCGACAGCACGTCGTCGAAGACCGACAACATCAGATCGGCGTTTTCCCGCGAAAACGGCATCGGCGGCCGGATCTTGGTGGCGCATTGATGGATGCCGATCTTGCCCATCAGCACGCCGCGCTCGCGCATTTCATTGACGATCCGGCTTGCCTCGGAAACTGCCGGCTCTTTCGTCGCCCGGTCCAGCACGAATTCCATGCCCATGAAGAGACCGCTGCCGCGCACGTCGCCGATAATCGAATATTTCTGCGTAAGCCGCTTGAAGGCGTCACGGGTGTATTCGCCGACATTGCGGGCGTTCTCGATCAGCTTCTCGTCCTCGATCACGTCGAGGACCGCCATCGCCGCTGCGCAGGAGACGGGGTTGCCGCCAAACGTATTGAAGTAACGGAAGGCCTTGCGGAAGGCGTTTAGCACCTCGGCATTGGCAACGACGCCGCCGACCGGATGGCCGTTCGCCATCGGCTTGCCGAGCGTCACGATATCAGGAACGATGCCGGCGCGCTGGTGGCCCCACATATCGGAGCCGGTACGGCCGAAACCGGGCTGCACTTCGTCGGTGATGACAAGACCGCCGGCCTTGCGCACGGCCGCGACCGTCTTGTCGAGAAAGCCCGGCGGCAGATCCGGAAAGCCTTCATTGGCGAAGAACGGATCAATGATGATGGCCGAAAAACCGTGCGGGCTCTCCTGCAGCGCGGCGATCGCCGCCTCGACTTCTGCCGCGAAGGCCGCGGCAAAGGCCTCGCCATCTTCGCCGCCGAGCGGGCGGTAGCTGTCGGGCGCCGGCACGTGCCTGACATGGCCGCCGAAGCCGCCGACCGGCGGCATGCGGGTCGAGAGCTGCGACACGGCAGCCGTGTTGCCGTGATAGGTATGGTTGGTGGCGATCACACCGGTCTTGCCGGTGACGGCCTGCGCCATGCGCAACGCCACGTCGTTCGCTTCGCTGCCGGTGCAGGTCAGGATCGCAGCGTCGAGACTCGCGTCGAAGGTCGCGGTCAGGCGTTCGACATAATCGAGGATGCCTTCATGCAGGTAACGCGTATGGGTGTTCAGCGTCGAAGCCTGCCGGGTGATTGCCTCGACCACACGCGGATGGCAATGGCCGACATGCGGCACATTGTTGTAGCAATCGAGATAGCGCCGGCCCTCGGCATCCCAGAGCCAGACGCCTTCGCCACGCACCAGGTGGATCGGGTCGTCATAAAAGAGCGACATGTTGCGGCCGAGAAGCCGCTCTCGGCGCGCGATAAGGGCAGCGTTGTCGGACATGATCAGGCCCCCGCGGCGGCAAGGCCGGCGTCGAGCGCCGTCAGGATCGTCTGCACGTCCCCTGCCGTGACGATCAGCGGCGGCGACATGATGACATTGGCGCCGGAGGTGCGCACCAGCGCGCCGGCATCATAGGCGGCATCCTGCACCTTCTGCATCACATCCTTCGATGCGGCGCTCTTCTTCTTCCGGTCGCTGACGAGTTCGAGCGCGCACATCAGACCCTTGCCGCGCACGTCGCCGATCAGCTCGTGCTTGTCCTGCAGCTTCCTGAGGCCGGTAATGAGTTCCTCTCCGCGCATAGCGGCATTGGCGGCGACGTTCAGCCGCTTCGTCTCCTTCAAGGTCGCAAGCGCGGCCGCCGCACCGGTGGGATGACCGGAATAGGTATAGCCGTGGCCGATGCTGCCGAATGCGCCCTTGCTGCCTTCGAAGACCTCCACCACCTTGTCTGCGATCATGACGGCGCCGAAGGGGAAATAGCCGTTGGTGATTGCCTTGGCGGTCGACATCAGATCCGGCTTGACGCCCCAGAGACGCGATCCCGTCCAGGCGCCGGTGCGCCCGAAAGCGGTGATGACCTCATCGGCGATCAGCAGGATGCCGTGGCGGTCGCAGATCTCGCGCATCAGCGGCAGGAAGGTCTCGTGGGGGACGATAACGCCGCCGGCCCCCAGCACCGGTTCGACGATCAGGGCGGCGATGGTGTCCGCCCCCTGGAATGCGATCTCGTCTTCGAAGAGCCGGCCGATGGCGGCCGCGATCTCGGCATCATCGGTGGTCCCGAACGGGTTGCGGTAGGCGAGAGGCGCCGGCAGATGGAAAACGCCGGGAAGCAGCGGCTCGTAATTGCGCCGGAAATTCTGGTTGCCGTTGACGGAGGCGCCGCCGAAATGCGTGCCGTGATAGCCCTTCTTCAGCGCGACGAATTTGGTGCGCTCCGGCTGCCCGTTGATCTTGTGATATTGCCGGGCAAGCCGCAGGCAGGTCTCGACCGAATCCGAGCCGCCCGAGGTGAAAAAGGAGCGGCTCAATCCGTCCGGCCTGAACCATTCCGCAAGCTCATAGGAGAGTTCGATCAGCGGTGAATTGGTGGTGCCGCGGAATGTCGAATAATAGGGCAGCTCGTCGAGCTGGTCGCGGATCGCCTTCTTCACCGGCTCACAGGAATAGCCGAGATTGACGTTCCAGAGACCGCCGACGGCATCCAGTACCTTCTTGCCGTGGATATCGACGATTTCGACGCCTTCGCCGGCATTGATGATGCGCGGCGGCTGCGCCTGCATTTCGGCCGGATGGGCCATCGGGTGCCACATATGACGGGCATTGTTCTCGATTATGAAATTGGTTTCACGCATCTCAATTCCTCTCGGGTTCAGAGGCCCAGCATCGCAAGCGCGCGGGCATAGCTTTCGGCGGGGCGGGTGACGTCGAAATGCACATGCGGCAATCCGACGGCTTCGGCGCCCTCGATGTTCTTCTTCTGGTCGTCGACAAAAACGCAGGCTTCGCGCGCCAGGCCAAGTTCGGACAGCACGTGCTCATAGGCGCGCGGATCGGGCTTCAGGATCTTGGTGTAGGTGGCATCGACGATGACGTCGAAGAGGTCGATCAGCGGGAAGCGTTTGCGGAATTCGACGCCGTAGAAGAGATCGAGTTCGTTCGACAGGATCGCGAGCTTCAACCCCGCTTGCTTGGCCCGCAGGATGGCGTCGCGCGCCTCCGGCCGCAGCACCAGCTCGGGCTCGGAGCCGCGGGCGCGGCGCACGAAGGTCTGCATGTCGGTCCAGCTCTCTCCGACCATCCGGCCGATCTCGCCGGCGCGCGTCAGCCAGTAATCACGTTCGGTGATCTCGCGGTTCTGCATCGCCACCCAGAGCGGGTCGGTCGCGGTGTCAAACGGCCCAAGCCAGGTGAGCGAGCCTGGGGGAAGGCCGAGCGTGCGCTCGGTGATGTCATG
Source organism: Rhizobium sp. R339 (assembly GCF_002211395.1). Classification (NCBI taxonomy): domain Bacteria; kingdom Pseudomonadati; phylum Pseudomonadota; class Alphaproteobacteria; order Hyphomicrobiales; family Rhizobiaceae; genus Rhizobium; species Rhizobium sp. R339. The sequence continues at coordinate 565,374 of NZ_LOKV01000012.1, read as the reverse complement.
TGTCTCGAACAGGGTGCGGGTGACCACGCCGCCGAAATCGAGGATGAGGGCGCGTGCGCTCGTCATGGCCGTCCTTCCGGAATGATGCCCTCGGCCACCCAGCTGTCGAAAACGGCAAGGGCTGCAGCCGCAAAGTCGGGAGAATTGATGTGGGCGTCGACTTCCTGGAACGAGACGAATGGCGGGATGGCGCGGCGCATCTCGTCGAGGAAGGCGGCAAGGCCTTCCGGATCGTGCAGCGGCTCGTCCGGCTTGTCCCATTCCTGCAGCCCTTCGGTCGGCAGCAGGAAGGCGACCCTCGCCTCGGCCCGCGCCAGTTTCCGGCCGATCACCCGTGCCACTTCCCGCCGTCCGTCCGGCGAGGTCGTCACCGATCCGATCAGCCGGTTATGAGCATGGTAGGGACGATCGGCGAAGATATCGGGCAGGGTCTGCCAGGCCTGGAGATCGACCATGTCGACTGCGCCGGGGGCGACGATCTGCGGAATGCCGGCGCGGCCGGCATTTTCGAGCCTGTCCGGCCCTGACGTCACCACCGTGCCGTAATGATGATTGCTGACCTCCTGGATGCAGAAATCGAAGACGGCGGCAAAGCCGGCCTCGGCGGCGATGGCTTCGAAAGCGCGGCCGCCCATGCCTGTGGAATGAAAGACGGCGAGGTCGTAGCCGCGCTTTTCCAGTTCGGGGCGCAGATGCTTCATATATTTCAGGCAGGAAGAGCCGAGCGAGGTCATGCCGATTAGCGGGCGGGTGCGATCCGGTTTGGTTCCGTGCTTTGCCGCGCCGACGACGGCGCCGCAGGCCTGCGACAGCACCGAGCGGCAGATGCTGTTGAGGCCGTAAAGGCCGCCGGCCCACAGGATCATCATCAGGTCGGGTGCAATGCGCTCGGGCGGGATCAGATGCGAATAGGCGATGGTCGAAACCACGAATTTCGGAACGCCGAGCGGCAGGACGGCGGCGACGTCGAGGGCCAGATCCGTGCCCATCGAGCCGCCGAGCACGATGATGCCATCGACGAGCCCGTCCCTGTAGAGCCGCAGCGTCAGCGCCGCCGCACCTCTGGCCATGGCCGCCATGGCGCTGTTTTCATCGCCGCTTTCGGCAATCGCCGCAATCGAGGTGGCGGCGGCCTTGGCGATGTCGTGCTTGGAATAATCGGGAACGTAGGGCGGGTCGCCGAGAATGCTGACATCGACCATGACGGGCTCGCCGCCGGCTTGCCTGATAACGGACGCCATGAATTGCAGTTCATCGCATTTGGTGTCACCGGTGCCGATGACGAGGATCTTTGGCGAGGGAGCCTCAGGGCTCATCAATCTCTCCTCCTGGTTTTTGGACTGGTTCCCGTGAGCCTTTCCGACCCGTAGTATTTTTCTGAAATCGCATTGGCGGCAGCGATGGCCTGCGCTCCGAAGTCGTGAATGGCCGTCTTCGTGGTGCGCGAAAGGGGCGCTGCGACGGCCACGCAGCCGATTGGCCGTCCGTCGGGCGCACGCACCGGCGCTGCGGCGCTGATGACGCCGGCCTCGAGGCCCTGATGGCTGATCGAAAAGCCGCGTGCCGCCGTCTCATCGAGCAGGGCGCGGATCAGTTCGGGATCGACGACGGTGTGGTCGGTAAATTTTTCGAGCGGCTTTTGCAGCGCGGCGTCGATCTCCCTGGCCGGGCAGAAGGCGAGGAAGGCAAGGCCGGATGCGGTGGCATGAAACGGCAGGATGCTGCCGACATCGACGATGATGCGGTGGGCGCGCGGCGGATCTTCCACATGGATGGTCGACAGCCTGCCGCCGGAAAATTCCGAGAGATGCACCGTCTCCGCCGAGGATTCGGCGAGCGTCTTGATGAAGGGCACAGCCACCCGCAGGAAGGGGTAGCGCGCCTCGCGGATGCGGGCGAGCCGAACCGGCGCCGATCCGATCCTGTAGCGGCGGCTGTCGAGATCCTGCTCGACGAAGCCGTGTTTTTCCAGCTCCACGAGAAAGCGCCGCGCCGTCGCCTTGTCGAGCGAACACAGGCGGGCGATGTCGGTCAGCCCCACCTCCTTGTCCAGCCGTGACAGGGTGTCCAGCAATGAAAGCGCCTTTCCGATCGTGCTCATCGTTCTTCCTCTTGGGGTAGGGTTCATGTCCCGGCTTGTCGCATCCGGCTTTACGCCATCCGCCAAATCAGCCCGCAAACCCTGTGCCGCGACACGATAGCAGCGGCCCAAGATACTTAACATGCGAAATAACTTGACAGAGGCCGAGATTGTTTGCAAGTCTATATTTGAAGCTAAGGTTCAAATAATGAACCATAAGCGCTGACGGCGGCAAAATCAACAAAAGCCGAAAACACCCGCTCGTCAGTCCGGTTCTGGTGGAGGTCGCCTGCGCGCAATCGCAGCGATGATCGGATACTCTTACGCAAGGGGAACGAAGACAGATGAATACGCAAAATTCGCAAGGCCCGGCTGAGAACCAGCTGCGCAAGAACAGTCTCGGCGTCGGCGCCGTGACCTTCCTGGTGGTCTCGGCCGCCGCACCGCTGACGGCGGTCGCCGGCGGCGTGCCGCTGTCGATGATGCTCGGCAACGGAGCGGGCATTCCGCTGACCTTTCTGCTGGTGACCAGCATCCTGCTGCTGTTTGCTGTCGGCTACGTCGCCATGGCGCGCCATATCCGCAATGCCGGCGCCTTCTATGCCTATACCGCGCAGGGGCTCGGCGGCCTGATGGGCGGAGCGGCGGCGCTGATCGCGATCCTGGCCTATAACGCCATGCAGATCGGCGTTCTCGGCCTCTTCGGCGCGGCAACCAAGGGCTTTTTCGCCGAGCAGATCGGCCTCGACCTTCCCTGGTGGGTCTGGAGCTATATCGGCATCGCCTTCGTCGCCGTTTTCGGCTACCGGCGGGTCGATCTTTCGGCCAAGGTGCTGACGGTGCTCGTCATTCTCGAATATCTCGTCGTCCTCGTCATCGACGCGGCGATCGTCGTCAAGGGCGGCGATGCCGGCCTTTCCGCCGCACCCTTCACGCCGACTGCTTTCTGGAGCGGAAACGCCGCAGTCGGCATCCTGTTCTGCTTCGCCGCCTTTATCGGCTTCGAGGCGACGACGATCTACAGCGAGGAAGCGCGCGAACCGCACAAGACCGTGCCGCGCGCCACCTATATCTCGGTGCTGATCATCGGCCTCTTCTACATGCTGACCTCCTGGCTGATGGTGAACGGCGCCGGCGTCGACAAGCTGGTGCCCGAGCTTCAGGGCCTCGCCGATCCCACGACCTTCCTCTTCGGCCTTGCCGAGCGTTATGTCGGCCACTGGATCACTGTGGTGATGAGCGTCCTCTTCATCACCAGCCTGTTTGCCGGCGTCCTTGCCTTCCACAACGGCGTTGCGCGCTACATGTATGTCGCCGGTCGCGAAGGCCTGCTGCCGAAGTCCGTCGGCGTCACCCATCCGGTCTTCCAGAGCCCGCATATCGGCTCGCTCATCCAGACCGTCATTGCGGTTCTCGTCGTGGCGCTCTTTGCGCTGACCGGCCAGGATCCGGTTCTGGCGCTGTTTTCGTGGCTGACCAATGTCGCGACGCTTGCCATCATTCTGCTGATGGCCTTCACGGCCTTTGCGATCGTCGTGTTCTTCAGCCGCAATCCGGGGCTCGAACACAATGTCCTGGCCGTCAAGATCTTGCCGGTCGTGACAGGACTGATCCTGCTGGCATTGGTCTATTATATCTCGGCGAATTTCGGCGCCATCGCCGGCGCCAATGGCGTGCTCGCCGTGTTCCTGCCGGGTCTCGTGCTGATCGCCGGAATTGTCGGGCTGCTGGCGGCGGCGCGGCTGAAATCGGCGGATGCCATCGGTTTTGCCCGGCTCGGCGCCGGGCAGGAAGCCTGACGCGAACCGCATCAATGGTGGCGGATCATCTCCGCCACCCTTTTCTTATAAGGGCATGATATGCAGGACAAGATCGATCAGCTCCGGACATTGTCCGTTCCCTCCCAATCACTGTTCATCGACGGCGCCTGGCGCCCGGCCGTCAGCGGCGGCGCGATGGATGTCATCTCGCCGATCGACGGGACGAGGCTGACGACGATCGCCGATGCCGGCGCCGAAGACGTCGACCAGGCGGTCAAGGCGGCGCGGCACGCCTTCGAAAAGGGCGGCTGGTCGCGGGCAGCCCCTGCCGAGCGCAAGAAGGTGCTGCTGAAGATCGCCGAACTGATCGAGAAAAACGCGCTCGAACTCGCCGTGCTCGGCGTGCGCGACAACGGCACCGAAATCTCCATGGCACTGAAGGCCGAGCCGGGCAGTGCCGCCGGCACCTTCCGCTACTATGCCGAGGCGATCGACAAGGTCTATGGCGAGATCGCCCCGACGGCCGACAACATTCTCGGCCTCGTTCACCGTGAGCCAGTCGGCGTCGTCGCCGCCATCGTGCCGTGGAATTTCCCGATGATGATCGGCGCCTGGAAGATTGCGCCGGCCCTTGCGGCCGGCAATTCCGTGGTGCTGAAACCGGCCGAGGGCGCGTCGCTGACGCTGCTGCGGCTTGCCGAACTCTGCGCCGAAGCGGGATTGCCGGATGGCGTGCTCAACGTCGTCACCGGGCGCGGCGCCGTCAGCGGCGAAGCACTCGGACTGCACATGGATATCGATGTGCTGGCCTTTACCGGCTCCGGCCCGGTCGGGCGGCGTCTGCTCGAATATTCGGCGCGTTCCAACCTGAAGCGCGTCTATCTGGAACTCGGGGGCAAATCGCCGAATATCGTCTTTGCCGATGCGCCGGATCTCGATCAGGCCGCCAAGGTCTCGGCCTACGGCATCTTCCGCAATTCCGGCCAGGTCTGTGTCGCGGGCTCCCGCCTGCTTGTGGAGAAATCGATCCACGAGGAATTTTCAGCAAAGGTCGCCGGCATTGCCGCGGCCATGAAGGTCGGCGACCCCCTGCAGCTTTCCACCGAAGCAGGCGCGATTTCAAGCGAGATCCAGCTGCAGAAGGATCTCGGTCACGTCGCCCAGGCCTTGTCGGAAGGCGCACAATTGCGCACCGGCGGCGCGCGCATTCTGGAAGAAACGGGCGGTTATTACATGCGCCCGGCCGTCTTCGATGTCACGCCATCCATGACGCTTGCCCGCGAAGAGGTCTTCGGGCCGATCCTGTCGATCATTCCGTTCGAGACGGAGGCGGACGCCCTGCAGATCGCCAACGCCACGGAATATGGCCTCGCCTCCGCCGTCTGGACCTCGAACCTGTCGCGCGCCCACCGCATGGTGCGCGGCATCCGCGCCGGCGTCGTGCACGTCAACACCTATGGCGGCGCCGACAACAGCGTGCCGCTCGGCGGCGTCAAGCAATCGGGCAACGGCCACGACAAATCGCTGCATGCGCTGGATAAATATGTCGATCTGAAAACCGCGTGGATCCAGCTCTGAACCGGAATTTCGGCCAGCAGGAGGAGGCTGCCCATGACTTTCCCCGAAACCATTACGGTCGAGGACCTCGAAGCCGATCCTTATCCGATCTATGCCAGATTGCGGCGCGAGATGCCGGTCGCTATATCCCCGCTGTCAATCTCTGGTTCGTAACGCGTTTCAAGGATGTCGAATACCTGTCGAAGACGCCGGAAATCTTCACTGCCGCGGTCCAAAGCTCGCCGCTCGACCGGAGCTGGGGCAAACCGACCATCCTGACCGCTGACGGTCCAGTGCACAAAAACCTTCGCAGCGGCGTCGATCCGAAATATCATCCAAAGCGTGTTGCCGCCTATATGGACGATCTGGTCCTGCCGATCGCCCGAGAATACCATGAGCGTTTGCGAGACAGTGGCGGCGGCGATCTGATGTCGGCCTATTTCGAACCGATTTCGATCCTCAGCCTCGCTCATTCACTCGGGCTCGGCCATGTCGATCTCGAAACGCTCAGGCGCTGGTTCTTCGGCCTGGCGCAGGGGGCGATCAATTTCGAATGCGATCCCGAGCGGCAGGCCGTTGCCGATGCGATCAGCACGGAAATCACCGGGATCGTGACCCCCGTGATGCAGAAACTCATCGAAGAACCGGACGATTCCGCCTTGTCGCATATGCTGCATGACGGCATGCCGGAGGGCGAGGTCCGCACGATAGACTTCGTGCTGCCGACCCTCAAAGTTCTGCTGCTCGGCGGTATGCAGGAGCCTGGCCACGGAGCGGGTTCGATCATGGCTGGGCTTTTGCAAAACCCGGCTCAGTTCGCGGAAGTGAAGGGCGATCCCGATGCGCTTCTGCCGTGCGCCGTCGACGAAGGCTTGCGCTGGGTGACGCCGATCGGCACGCAAACGCGGCAGACGACACAGGCTGTCGAAATCGGCGGCGTGACGATCCCCGCCAATCAGCCGGTCGCCGCCGTGCTCGCCTCGGCGTCACATTGCGAAAGTCGGTTCACGGATCCGGGACGCTTCGACATTCATCGCAACGAGGGAAGTCATGCGGCCTTCGGCTTTGGCCATCACTTCTGCGCAGGGCGCTGGTTTGCCCGACAGCAGATCACCTCGGCGCTCCGCTATCTGATCGACCATTCGCCCGCGATCGCGCTCCATGATGATGGCCCGGTGCGGTTTCGCGGCTGGGAATTCCGTGCGCCTTCGGCATTGAACGTCACGCTGCGATAGGTGTTACAGCCGATACGCTAGCCTCCGAAGCTCCCCACCTGTGTCGGCACGTTGATGTAATTGCGGTCGAAATAAAGCAGTGCATTGCCATCCGTCCGCGAACGAATGCCAATGACCTGGCCGATGAAAATGTGGTGCGTGCCGACCAGGCGGGCCTCGGTAAGCCGGCAGTCGAAGGAGACCATGGCGCCGGCCAGCGCCTGACTTCCCGATGGCATGTCGACCCATTCCGCCGCGGCATAGCGTGCCGCCATGTCCGCCTGGCGACCGGCGAAATAGCCGGCCAGTTCCTGGTGGTCGTCCGCGAGCACATTGACGCAAAAGCGGTGGTTTTCGAGAAAGACGCCGCATTGGGCCGAACGGCCGTTCATGCAGACGAGCAGCGTCGGCGGCTCGTCGGTGACGCTGCACATGGCGGTGGCGGTAAACCCGCCGCGCCCGGCAGGTCCGTTGGTGGTGATGACGTTGACCGGGGCGCAGACCCTGGCCATCGCGTCGCGGAACTCGGTTTTCGAGACTTGCTCCTCCATGGCCATCTCCTCATTCGGCCGCGTTGCGGACGGCGGATGCCTGACCGAGCGGCGGCAGCCAGGTGTCGCCGGTCCAGCCGGTTTCGTCGTAATCGCTCATGCATTGGTCGACGAGCGCTTCCATCTCCCTCAGCCGACCGCCGCGCTCCGCACCCTTCAGCACCTGCAGCCGGACTTCCTCGGGCGCACCGGCATAGTTGAGTTCGTAGAGCGCGTGACGGCCGCCGAATTCGGTGCCGGTCGCATCCCAGAGCAGTTTCATGATCTTGATACGCTCGACATGGCCCATGTCGTTGGAGCCGCGCACATATTGGGCGAGATAGCGGTCGATCTCGGGATTTTCGAAATCCTTGGCGGAGGAGGGGAGATAGATCAGCCCCGAGGCGACGACCTTGCGCACCGTCTCGATGACGCGCGGATAGGCCTCCGACATGAAGGTGCGGTAGGAAAGCGCGGCCTCCATGTTGGGCAGGACGGCGCCGTTCGCCCATGGCTGCGGATTGTGGGCCATGGCGTTAGAAAAGGACCAGAACATGTGACGCAGCGCGATGACCTCGCCGAGTGCGGCCTGATTGCCGCGGAAGGCGTCGCCGCCGGTGGCGCGCAGCGCCTTGGCCAGCAACCCCGCCATAAAGTCCAGCTTGACGGCAAAGCGCGTGCAGCCCTGGAAGCAATAGCCGTGCATGAAGCCGGAGGCCGGGTGGAAAGACAGGATCTTGGCCGCATCGCGCAATACCAGCACGTCCTCCCAGGGCACGAAGACATTGTCGAGCACCAGGATCGCATCGTTCTCGTCGAAGCGCGACGACAGGGGATAGTCGAAGGGATGGCCGACGGTGTTGGCGGTCTGCTCATAGGAGACGCGGCAGAACATCTTGATGCCAGGCGCGTTCATCGGGACGATGAACATGACCGACAGAGAGGGGTCTTCCGTCACCGTCGCCGAGCTCTGGGCGAGGAAGTTGTAATGCGTCAGCGCCGAGGAGGTCGCCACCACCTTGGCGCCTGAGACGTAGATGCCGGCATCGGTCTCCTTGGTGATGTGGACGAAGACATCCTTGACGGCGTCGGCCGGCTTGTGCCGGTCGATCGGCGGGTTGACGATCGCGTGGTTCATGAACAGCACGGATTCCTGCGCGCGCTTGTGCCAGGCGAGCGCGTTCTCCTTGAACGGACCGTACCAGTCGGCATTGGCGCCGAGCGTGTTCATCAGCGCCGCCTTGTAATCGGCCGTGCGGCCCATCCAGCCGTAGGACATGCGAGCCCAATCGGCGATGGCGCCCTGCTGGGCCGCGAGTTCGGCGGAGGATTTCGCCACCCGGAAATATTTATGGGTATAGCCGCCATTGCCGGTATCGGTCGGCGAGGTCAGGCGGTCCTTGGTCTTCTCGTCATGCAGCGCGTCATACATCCGTGCGATTGAGCGGGCGGAATTGCGCATGGAGGGATGGGCCGTTACATCGGCGATGCGCTCGCCGTTGATATAGACCTCGCGCCCGTCGCGCAGGCTCGCGAGATATTCGGCGCCGGTAAACGGTCTTGTCTTGTCGCTGCGGTGATCTTCGGCTCGCATAAGCATCTCCTCCCTGTGATGGGACGAAACTAAGCGCGAACGGCGCGCGCGGCCATGGACAAAGCCCGCAATTCGCTGGTACTTTTTTCGGCATGGTGATGCGAAACGAGGTTCCGAATTTCTTCGTCTATGGCGAGCCGAGCCGTTCGCTCGAGGTCGGCTTCCTGCATGTCGAAACGGTGATGGAGCGAAAAACCGTGCATTTCGGCCATGTCTCACCCCACAAACATCCGCTGATGGGACAGATCACCTACTGGTTTCAGGGCGGCGGATCCTATCGGATAGAAGAGGAGAGTTGGAATTTTTCCGCTCCCGCCGTGAGCTTCGTGCCAAGTAACGTCGTGCATGCATTCGATGTCGGCGAGAACGCCGACGCGATCGTCGTGTCGGTTTCCGACGATATGCTGAAGGCGATCGCGCCGCAGGTCGTACTCGATCTCGACGCGCCGATCTTCCTGACCGGGCAGCCCGCAGATCCGGTATGGCCGAAGCTTAAGGTGCTGCTCGACATGATCTTCGAGGATTATCGCGAGCGGGGCGCTGAAGGCGAAAAGGTGCTCTCCGGCCTGATATCAGTCGTACTTTCGCTGATGGGCCGCATCGGCGGCCGCGCGGCTCTGCCATCCACGTCGCCGACCGTCTCGCTCGGTCTGGCGCTGCGTCGCGAGATCGATCTGCATTACAGGAAGGATTGGCCGGTCGGGACCTATGTGACCCTGCTTGCGACCACGCCGCATCTTCTCGACAAGGCGGCCCGCGAGGTCTTCGGACGGTCTGTCAAGGAACTGCTGTTGGAACGGCGGCTGCTGGAGGCGAAGCGTCTTTTGTTGTTCACCATCCGCTCCGTCGAGGATATCGGCCATGAGGTCGGCTTTGACGACCCGGCATATTTCTCGCGCTTTTTCCGCAGAATGACGGGAGAGGCCCCAGCTGCGTGGCGCCGTCATCATCTGCGACAGGAATGAGCAAATATGTTTTTATCGAACCGGCCAGACATAAAGCAGAGCAGGCACGCTGACGAAAATGATCAGCAAGGAAAGGGGCAGGCCCAGCCTTGGATAATCTGAAAATTTATAGCCGCCAGGCCCGAATACCAGCGTGTTGCACTGGTGGCCGACAGGGGTCAGAAAGTCGCAGCCGGCGCCGATGGCGACGGCCATCAGGAAGGGCTCGGGCCTGAAACCGAGGTTTGTCGCGAAACTTGCGGCGATCGGGCCCATCACCAGCACGGTTGCGGCATTGTTGAGAAATGGCGTTACCCCCATGGCGGTCACCAGGATCAATGCCAGCGCACCCCATGGCGGCAGACCTGCCGCAGCGCCGCCAAGCCAGCCTGCGATCAGCTCGCTGCCTCCTGATGTGCGCAGCGAATCCGAGACCGGGATCAAGGCTGCGAGCATGACGAGGATCGGGCCATCCACGGCCTTGTAGACATCGGCCAGCGGGATCGCACGAAACACGACCATTCCGAGCGCGGCGGCAAAGAACGCGACGGGTACGGAGGCGATGCCCACGGCCGTCGTCGCCATGGCGAGGGCGAGGATAACGAGCGGGACAAAGGCGCGTCGCCGGGTGCCGAGCAAGACTTCACGCTGGGCAAGCGGCAACAGCGCAAAGTCCTGCAGCAAGGCGGTCAGGCTTGTGCGGCTGCCCTGCAGCACGAGCACGTCCCCCGTTGCCAGCGTCAGGCTACCGAGCCTCTCCTTGAGGCGTTCACCTCCGCGGCTGATGGCCAGGAGATTGACACCCCGGGTATAGGAAAGCGCAAGTTCCTTGGCCGACAGGCCCGCAAGCGAGGACTCCTGGCTGACGATCGCTTCCAGAGAAACAATGTCTGCTTGCGGCTGGCCGTTCTCGCGCAGGGGTTTTCCGGAGAGCTGAAGCTTGCCTCCCGATACAAGGCGGTCAATTGCGGCGGAGGGTCCTTCCAACAGGACAATGTCATTCTCCCGCAATCTGAGGTCCGGGAAGGGAGCCATGCGGGTCGCGCCGCGCAGCACGGCGGTGGCGATGACCTCGCCGTCACCTATTTTGAGCAATGCGCTCAACGGCTCCTCCCGCAGGATCGACCCCTCGGGGATCGTCACTTCGCTCGCATAGTTCTTGATTTCGATGGCATCTTCGATCGAGCTATTCTGCCTTGTGCGGCTCGGCACCAGCCAGTGGAAGAACAGAAGGAATGCGATGCCGACCACCGTCAGGATGGCGCCCACGGGGGTAAAGTCGAACATGGTGAAGGAAGATCCCGTCAGCTCCTCCCTCAGCCGCGATACGACAATGTTCGGCGAAGTCCCGATCTGGGTCATCAGCCCGCCAAGCAAGGCGGCGAATGCCATCGGCATCAAGTATCTCGATGGCGATACGCCTGACTTTTTCGCAAACTGGAAAGCGACCGGCATCATGATTGCCAGCGCGCCGATGTTCTTGATGAAGGCGGAAAGCACGGCCACCACCACCATCAGAAGCGCGAGTTGGGTGTGCAACGTGTTGAGGTTCGGGAAAAATTTCTTGATCGCCGTATCGACGATGCCGGACCGCGCGACGCCCGCGCTGACGATGAGGGCACTGCCGACGATGATGACGATATCGTCGGCAAATCCGGAGAACGCCTTGTTTGGCGGCACGATGCCGATGGCGACCGCGATGACCAGGGCGCAGCAGGCGACGATATCGTAGCGAAACCGGTCCCAGATGAACACCGCCATCATGACCGCGATGACGGAGAAGGCGAATATCTGTTGTGTCGTCATGGGGTTCCACAAAATAAGGCTGAAATGTCACGAACAGGCAGGCGATACAGAGACGCCGCTGCAAACGAAGCGGAGATCGGCAAGTTCCCAGATGCGATTCTCATCGGCAAGTGTTGGAGCAACAGATCAGTCCGGTTGTTTGATCTCGACGGGGCTTTTCAGGACGATTTCATGATGTGGGAACGGGATCGATATCCCGGCTTTCTTGAAGGCGTCCCACAGCGCCATCAGAACCTGGCCGCGAACGTTGGTCAGCCCGTTCGCCGGGTCCGAAATCCAGAAGCGAAGCCTAAAGTCGAGCGACGAAGCGCCAAAGCCGGTCAGCCAGCAGACGGGTGGGTTATACTGGTTTTCGACCCGGGCCACGGTTGACGCTGTCGCTATGGCGATCTTGGCGACCTGATGCGGATCGCTGTCATACGAGGTCCCGAAGTCCACGTCGATACGGACGAAATCGCTTGAGAACGACCAGTTGACGACCTGCTGCGATATGAACTGTTCATTCGGAATGAGGTATTCCTTGCCATCTCTGGTGATCACGGAAACGAAGCGCGAGCGCAGATCACGGATCGAGCCGAATGTGTCGCCGAGTGTGATCGTGTCACCCGGCTTTATCGACTTGTCGAGCAAGATGATGATGCCGGAGATGAAGTTCGATACCACTTTTTGAAGGCCGAAGCCTATTCCAACGCCGACCGCGCCTGAGAAAACGGTCAGCGCCGTAAGGTCGACACCCGTCGCCGACAAAGCGATGGCTCCCGCGATCATGATCAGGCTGATCTTGATGAATTTGCTGATCAGAACCTTGATGGAAGGCGACAGGTCGGCCGACCGCTGGACCGAATTGGAAAGCACATTTCCGACGAGAACGGCGATCCAGATCAAGGCTATCGCCAGGACCACGACTTTGAGCACAAGCAAAAGCGAGAATCGCACCGCGCCCAGATTGATCGCGAGCCCGTCGAGAGCAGACAGAGCCGGTCCATCGAGGCCGACTGCATAAAGAGCGATGTAGCTCCAGCTGGCGATGGCGACGGCCCGTGACAGGGTTGGGTTGCGGATGATCTTGGTCAGGACTGATATGACGAACCATGCGGCCGCCAGCGTCAGAGCGGTGGAGACGAGCCAGCGTTGCGAGGGCCAGGCGCTCATGCTCAGCACGACATTGGCGAGCCACAGCCATGCCACCAGGAAAAGCCACATAAGCCGGCGCATAAGAGCAATGATGACGCGAAGCAGGTCTGGATTGCCCTTGATCAGGCGCGCTCTTGCTTCCATCGCAGGCTCGGTGCGTGAGGCAAGGAAGGACGCAAAACCGTAGCCGGCCGCGATGATCGCGAGCTGATAGAACGTCCATTCGTTCAGGACGAATGTCGTCAGCCACCGCTCGGCGATCTCGGTCATCTGCTTGATATTCATGATGATGATCCGATGAATGTCAGCTGGATAAAGCGATCGCATGAGTTTAGTTCATTTGGAAGCAACACGCACCGGCATTCCTTTTTGAAGACTGAATCCGATGATCGCAGCGGAGGGATCAAAGCGCGCGACAAGGAAAACGCCAAAGGCCGGTCAGTCGTCGAAGTCAGGGATGTTCAGCAGCTCGCCGCAAGCCTTGCAATGCACCGCGTCCACATCATGCCTCTGGAGCCCGCATTTGGGGCAGGGGAAGTTGACCTTGTGAGGGCGCACCACCGCCTGCGCAAGACGGACGAAAAGCGAAATGCCGACGATCATCGTCACCACCGAGGTCAGCTTTCCAAGCGTTCCCGGCAGGGTAATGTCTCCGAACCCGGTCGTCGTGATGGTCGCCACCGTGAAATAAAGCGCATCGACGAAACCCTCTCCACCCGGCCTGCCGTAAAAGAAGCCCGTGTAGACGAAGCCGGTGACCAGAAAGAGAAAGACCAGGAAGTTGAGGCAGGCGCGCACGACATCCTGATACCGGATGCAGCCGGCGCGGCGCAGGCCTTCGCGCAGCAAAGGGCTCTTGCCGATCGCCCAGATCCGCATAGCGCGGAGGAAGGCGAAGTTGAACAGCAAGTCCGGGAACAGGAGCGTCGCCAGAATGACGAGGTCCACCCACGTCATCAGCCGCCGCAGGAAGCTGGCTGGGCGGTCGGCGCCAAGCGCCCGCGCCGCCAGCTCGCAGCCGATCCAGGCAGCGATGGCATAATCGATGACGAGATAGGAGGGGCCGCTCCTGAAATAGGGGCCGAGAATGAAGAATACCAGGATGCCGATGTCGATCGAAGCCAGCAGCGCCTGCCACCGCAGCGCCCAGCGGTCCCGGCCACGCTCTATACGGCGAATGGTGGTCCTGAGACGGGCAATCCTTCTGGAAAACGAACGGTGCGGGCGACGAGGCAGATCCATCCCGGGGCAGATATGAGCCGATCGGCAGCGGTCAAGAACGCCGGAACGGCGCCTTCATCGTTTTCCCCTGCCGATGTTTCGCGGGCCTGCCCCGGGGCGCGCCTCACGCAGTGGATATAGCCAGCTGGGAGGCGGCTTTTGCCCGAAAGGTCTTTTCTCTCGGAATCCGCGCGGTATGATGCCATCGGCAACCAGGCGGGGTTCGATATGGACGAGATCGTCGAACAGCTTCTGCAGCTCTCTGCGAATACCTCGACGCTCATGGCGGTCTATGATGCCGATGACCGGCTGCGATATGCCAACAGGGCGTTCCGTTCGGCCTATTTCATCCAACCTGACGAGAGGCCGCTTTGGCCGGATCTGATGCGGCGGAATTTCGAGCTGGGACGGGGCACGGTCATTCATGCGAGCAATTTCGAGGAGTGGTTGCGATCGACGCAGTCCCGCCGGGGCAAGATCGGCTACCGGGCGTTCGAAACCGACCTGGCGGACGGCCGCTGGCTCTGGATGACGGAGGCCGTCCAGAAGAACGGCTGGATGCTGTGTGTCGCGAGCGATATCACCAGCCTGCGCGCCGAGGAGCGAAGCGTCCGGCAGGACCGGGACCTGGCGATTAAGGCCTCTCAAACCGATGAGCTGACCGGCGTTGCCAACAGGCGCTTCGTCATGGCGCGGATAGAGGACATGCTTGTCGCCGCCGGAGACGGCGGCCTAGGATGCCTGGCCGTGTTCGACATCGACAATTTCAAGCACATCAACGATAGGCTCGGCCATCACGCCGGCGATCTCGTGCTGCGCGACTTCGCGCAGCGAATCCACCAGCATGTTCGGCGCACCGACTGCTTCGGGCGCGTGGGAGGAGAGGAATTCGTTCTGGCGATGCCTGGCACCTGTCTGGAAGACGCCATCGAGATCATCGAACGCATGTTGATGATGATCCGGTTTTCCCGCCCGCTGGCGGAATCGCCCGATTTTTCCTACACCTGCTCGGCCGGGGTTGCCGCATGCCTGACGGCGGACAGCGCGCCCGAACTCTATAGGCGCGCCGATCAGGCGCTGTACGCCGCCAAACTCAGCGGCCGTGATCGGGTCCGAGCTGCTTGAAGATCGACAAAAAAGCGGATTGAGAAGAACGCGGTAACGTTTTGAACTGCTGCGCGGTTTTAAACCTTGAGCGGTTTCCGGTTTAGGGAATTTTGCGGCAGCGTCTCTCAGGCGCCCGGAAGTTCCATAAGCTATCTTATGCCGCAAAATCAATTTATAGTTGAATTGTTTTCGACTGCACACCTTTTCAGAGCTGCACCCTCATACCCCAGCAGCATGGACGAATGCCTACCATCCCCTCGCTCAGTCAGCACCAGCATTCTCGAGGCAGTTCAGGATGTTAGTATCGCAAACAGGCGTTTCGGCGCGCACCGCCGGATCACCGAGCCATCGGCGATAGGTCCCGAGAAACTCGACATCCTTGTAGGCATAGGTCTTCGCCTTCCGGTTGATCCGGCTGGCCTCCAAAGCCTGCGGCGTGACGACGAGATGATGGGCCAGTTCCTTGAAGACCCAGGGGTCGGTGCCTTTCTTCTTCTCGAGGACGCGCACGTGAAGATACGGATCGTCGGCGCGGCCGGTGATTTTATAGACGTCGGCCCACCTAACGGTGGAGGACGACACCGACAGGACGACGGTCTCGGTCAGTTGCTGAGCATGCGCCGAGGCGCCCGTCAAAGCGAAACCGAAAATAAAACATCCGAAAAGACGCATAAACCCCCTGCTCCCGCTGTGGCGCATCCCGTGAGGGAGAATATTGCCAGGGCCTGCGGCGGTTTCGTGATCATGGATCGCCGATCGCCAGGCCCGCTCGCCCGGCTGGATCCTGCACATCTGCTTCGCTTCTCAATCGAAAGGCGAAAAATCGTTAACTTCGTTTAAACCAGATCGATGGGTAAGGGCGGGCCGTAGAGCCTGGCGCGATCCAAACGACAGCAGGGCGATTGATTCCGAATTGGAAATCTATATGCAAAAGGTTGCAAGATTCGCGGAGATATACGAATGAGACGCCGCCCTCCCGCGGCCGCACGATAGTTCTTCTGCCGGAGCTTTCAGCTCTCAATCCCCGTCGCCCCGCAATCACGCCAACAGGATGATGCCGCAGCCCACGGCCCATGTTCGTGCCGTCTCGCAGCTTCTTCTGCTTCTCACAGCCATTTCTCCAAAGGACCTTTCGATGAAACATATACGCAATCTCCACCTGATGACGGTGAGCGCGGCATTCCTGACGCTTGCCGGTCCGGCCCTCGCCCTGGACGGCGAGGACATGATGAAGAAGTTCAATGCAGCCACAAGCGCCGGCGGCACGGTTATCACCTTCGAAAAAGCCGAAGTCGACGGCGACACGGTCAAGGCATCGGGCGTCAAGGTCGGATTTGCAAGCCTGCCCGGCGACAAGCTCGATATCGGCGACGTCACCTTCGAGGGCGTAAAGGAGACCGACGGCGGCGGTTACTACGCCAAATCGGTCGCCTTCCCTGACGTCGACATGAAGCAGGAGGAAGGCCATTTTTCCGCAAAGGACATCCTGATCCAGGGCCTCACCATCCCCGCCCATGCCGGCGGCACGACGCTCGACGACATGATGCTCTATGAGGTCGTCAGCACCGGCCCGATCGCCCTCAACATCAAGGGCAAAGACGTCCTCTCGATCGAAAGCACCGAGTCCGATCTCGGGCGCGAGGATAACGGCTTCACCTACGACGCCAATGTCACCGGTCTGAAGATCGACCTGTCCGAGGTCGAGGATCCCGCTTCGAAAGACGCGATCGAGAAGCTGGGACTGACGACGCTCGACGGCGCCGTGACGATGAAGGGCAGCTGGGAGGCCGAGAGCGGCAAGATCGCGGTCGACGAATATGCCTTCGACTTCAAGAATGTCGGCCGGCTGAACCTGGCCGTCGATATCTCCGGCTATACGCTCGATTTCATCAAGACGCTGCAGGAAGCGTTGAAGACGGCCGAAGCCAACCCGAACAAGGAAGAGGCAAACCAGGCGATGGGCCTCGCCATGATGGGCATGATGCAGCAGCTGACGTTCAACAGCGCCGAACTGCGCTTCGACGACGCTTCCATCACCAAGAAGGCGCTCGACTATGCGGGTTCGCAGCAGGGCGTGACGGGCGACGAGCTCGCACAGTCGCTGAAGGGCCTCGTGCCCGTCATGCTGGCCCAGCTCAACCTGCCGGAACTGCAGAACCAGATCTCGGCCGCCGTCAACGCCTATCTCGACGGCCCGAAGAGCCTGACGATCAGCGCCGCGCCGGAAAAGCCGGTGCCCTTCCCGATGATCGTGGGAGCGGCCATGGGCGCGCCGAACACGATTCCAACGGTGCTCGGCGTCAAGGTGACGGCGAACGACTAACGTAGGACCGCCCAAACCTCTGATGGGGCCGCGTGTCTGAAAAGACCCGCGGCCCTTTTGACATTTGCATTCCTCTCATGGGTTTGACATCAACTCGCAGGCTCGGCGCACCTTGCGGCGATCGGAGCAGCGCCATAAAACGGAGGCATGAACCGGATCGAGACGCTGCCGCCTGCCTTCGAACGCTTCGAAACGATGATGGGCGTGCTCGACTTCGCCATCTTCGAGAGTGCGATGGGCGGACAGGAGGATATGCTTTCCGCCATTCCGCAGGCATTGCGTCACTCCGAGAGGTTCGATGCGGAAAAGCTCCGGCAGCTCGGAGGCAGGCCGATCTCCGACAGGACGTTTTTCGGCGACTGGTACGATTTCGACCGCGGGCGCTTGCTGAAGCTCGGGCGCTATAAGACCGCCGCCGGCCCGGAGCTGGAGAATCCGGTGCTGAGCTCACTCGACGATATCAGGATCATGTCGGGGAGCAGCTCTTGCCCGGAGGCCGGAAGCGGCGGCCAATTCGCCTACGCTTTTCCAACCCGCCCTACCCGCTCGCGGCCAGACCGAGCGAGGTGCAGGCGGTGTTCGAGGAGATCCGGGATTTCATCATGCCGCCGGGCCGGCAAAGCGAGATTATCGACTGGTCCAACCCGCGCCTTCCGGAGGTTTCGGATTATTTCGACGCGGGCGCCGAATGGTGGGGCGTCTTCCTGTTCGGCATCTTCATACCGTCGATGCGCCGGCTGACGATCATTGCGGGATCGACCACGGACTGAATGTCGCTCTTGCCGGACACGTCCGCAAATACCGTCCATGAAAACAGATTGTACGATTGACGTACAACATAAAAACCTGATAAAACAGTTTCAATGATACTGGGCTTCCGGGACAAAAGAACTGAAGCGTTCGCAGGCGGCGAATTCACCCGCGCGTTTCAGGGATTCGAGAAACAGGCCTATAAACGGCTGGAAATCCTGGCCGCTGCTACGAACCTCAACGACCTGCGCGGCCTTCCCAGCAATCGCCTGGAGGCACTGAGAGGCGATCGAGCTGGACAGTACAGTATCCGCATCAACGACCAATGGCGGATTTGTTTTGAATGGCCTCAGGACGTCCAGGGGCCTTCAAACGTTGAAATCGTGGACTATCACTGAAGGAAGATAAGCCATGGCAAGACCACCGATACATCCCGGCGAGGTCCTCGCGGACGAATTGGACGAGCTTGGGTTCAGCGCCAACCAGCTTGCGCAGCAGATCAAGGTGCCGGCAAACCGCATCAGCGAGATCATTCGCGGCCGGCGCGGAATCACGGGCGATACCGCCCTGCGCCTGGGTCACTGGTTCCAGACCAGCCCCGAGTTCTGGCTGAACCTGCAGACGGCCTACGATTTGCGTGTGGCAGAGCAGGCAGCCGGTGAGGAGATCAATACCCTGCCGGTCCGGCCGCAGCAATCGACTGATGCCGCGCAGCAGCCTGTCATGTAGAACAGGCCGACACGGCCGCAGCAGCTGGACGGCGGCATTAACGCGCCATCATACTCGACGCATTAGCAAGCGGAACTGAAGCGAAAACGCCACAGACCTTCGATCGAAAGCTCCCCTCACCCGCTTTTCAGCTGCGCCACAGCAAGCAGCGTATCGGCGCTGATCGACGCCGAGCCGGTCAGTATGGAAAGTGCGGTCGAGGTGGTGCCGGTGCCGTTGGCCATGTCGTACATGGCGGTGAAGCGCTTGATCAGGTCGTCCACCTTATCGGGGTCCGACAGGTCCTCGATGTCGATGAAATTCTCGATCATCTCGGCCTGCTTGTCGACGTCCATGTTCGAGACATAGCTGGAGAGATTGAAGCTCGTGGTGAAGAATTCGAAGAGCGCGCTGTCGCCCAGAATGTCGTAGGCGCTGGAGATCTCCGGCGCCTTGCGTTCGAAGTAGAGCGCGAGGCGCACGCCGGTATTGCTGTCGCCCTGGTCGTCTTCGAGCGTCAGGCGCACATAGGCGTCGACCGTTTCCAGCACATCGCCGCGCTGCTGCACCGTGCCGGTCGGATCGGCTGAAATATTGCCGTCCTGATCGAAATTGAACGCGCCAACCAGTTCGGCGAAACGATTGTCGTCCAGCTTGTTGACGTAGCTGTCTTCGTCGTCGAGATCGGAGGCAAACATCTTGTCCAACTCGTCCGAGGTCACTTCCTCAGGGTCCAGCCTTTTAGCCTCGAGCGCGAAGGCGACCAGCCGGTCGTCGGCCAGAAATTCGCTGGCCGATGTGATCGTCGCCATCTGATCGCGGAAATAGGTGATTTCCTCGTCGGCGGCATCGGTCGCATCGGTCAGCTCCTCGCCTTCGAGATAGCGGATCTTATTCTGCTTGTAGTAGGCGGCATAGTCGTCGACGACGGATTCCGACATGGCCTGCAGCGGAACGCTCACGTCGCCCTCGCTGTCGAAATTGAATGCCTTGCGAAAGGCGACAAGCCTGTCGTCATCGAGGCTGTTGACGTAGCTCTTGGCGTCCGAGGGATCGCTTTCGAGGATCTTGCGGACTTCGCTTTTCGAAACCTCGGTGGAATCCAGGCCATAGGCGCGCAGCGCCATCTCCCACAGTTCCGGCAGATCGTCGTTGTCATCATCGTCGTCATCGGCGTTCGATACCAGAAAATCGTCGATGGAGGTGACGCCGGCAATGCGCGTCGTATAGTTGTCGACGGCGTCCTCCGTGTCGGTGTTGGCGATCAGCGCCTGATAGTTTTCGTCGAAGGCCGCCGTGGTCGCGGTGGTCTGTTCCGAGGTCTGGGCGGTATCACCATCGGCAAGCGCGCCCTCCTCATCGAAATTGAAAGCCTCGTGCAGCTCGGACAAGCCGATCGCTTCGGCGACGTCGGCATTCTTCAGCGCTGCGGAGATGTAATTGTCCGGATCGTCGTCGGAAAGGCCATAGGCGGTCCTGAGGTAGGAAACCAGCTTGTCGTCGCTCATTAGCTGATCGACCGAGCTGATGTTTCCGATTTGCGCGGCGAAATAGGTGTCGTAAGCCTCGCCGGTTTCCGTGGAGGCGATCGTCGACGCGGCCACCGCATAGCCGCTCGTCACCAGCGAGAGCTGGTCTTCCGACATTACCTCGCCGTCGACCGAGCCGTCCTCGTTGAAATTGAAGGCCTTTACCAGGCTGAGATAGACATCGTCGTCGAGCTGGTTGACGAAGCTGTCGGCATCGTCGAGATCGCTCGTCAGAGCGTCCTTGAGGAAGCTGGTCGACGTATAGTCGGTACTGAGGCCGAAGGCGGTGAGCACATAATTCTTCAGTCTCGAACTCGACAGCAGCTCGTCGACCGAGGTGACCGACGCGATATTCTCTTCGAAATATTCCGTCTCATCCTCGATATTCTCCGCCTCGGCGTCGAAGGATCCCTCATAGGCATCGAGCAGGTTGTCGCGCTGCGCATCCGATTGCGCCGTCTTCGTCTCGCCTGAAAATTTGAAGGCGGCCGCGAATTCGGCATAACGGCCGTCGCTCAGACTGTTGGCGAAGCTCGAGGAATCGCTGAGATCGCTCTCCAGCACCTTCTTCATGAAGGCCTTGGCATAGGTCATGTCTTCAAGGCCATAGGCCTTCATGGCGTAGGAATAGAGCTTGTAATCGCTCATGAATTCATCGACCGTCGTGACCTTGTCGATGTTTTCCTTGTAATAGGCGCTGTCGCGGGCAACCGTGGCCTGGGATGCCACGCTGGAAAGACTGGCGCTCAGATTCCTGGCGACCGCGAGATAGCTTACATAGGTGGAAACCAAGGCCTGTCCCTCTAACCTCTTGTTTTTACGCAATCGCACTCTTGCCGGTATCGCTCTGCGCGCGACGGCGCGCGCGAAAGCCTGCCGGCAGCCGCGGTGAAAATTTCGATCTTTGCTGGGATGTCGCCGCCGGTCATGGCGATATGCGGCCACGGTCATGTGGCCGAATCAAATTAAAAGAACTATATAGTTCTATAATTCATCCGGAATGGAATTGGAAGCCGAAAGTCGAGGGATCGCTTTCCGCGGGTCTACGCAGCCTTGACGCCAGTGGCGAAGATGGCGATGCAGCGGCGCAGATGGGCGAGCAATTCGGCCCGGTCGGGCCAGGCCTGGGCGCGCCCTTCCGGCGGACCCATGCCGCCGAAGATCATATCCATCAGCATGCGGGCGCCGCTTGCCGGATCGTCCAGCGTCAGCCTGCCTTCCGCCCGGCGTTCGCTCAGCCAGTCGGCAAGATGCTGGCGGCTGGCAAGCATGCCTTCGCGCTGGAGAATATCGATGAGCTCGGGAAACTGCGCGGCTTCGCGGAAGACGAGCTGCAGGAAGCCGGCGCGATCCGCATCCATCGCCTCGTCCATGTCGATCATGAAGATGCGCTCGAGGCTTTCGGCGATCGAAAGATCTTCGGCCGGCCTCGGCAGGTCGAGCATCAGGCGCCGATGCGCCCCGACCACGGCGGCAAACAGCTCTTCCTTGCTCTGGAACAGCTTGTAGAGCGTCTGCTTGGAAACACCTGCCTCGCCGGCGACGACCGCGGTCGTGCTTCCGGCATAACCGTATTTTACGAAAACGCGTCGGGCGATTTCGACGATATGCGTCCGCTTGTCTTCGTCGCTGGAGACTTTCGGCCGGCCTCGCTTGCGCGGCTCGTCTGCGGGCTCGTCGACAATATCCATGGCGATCTAGACCGCGTTTCCGAAGAGCATGCCACCCAGCATGGCAAGCGGACTGCTATTTCTGAGGGATGATTTCTTCGGTTGTGGCATTAGCAATTTCGATTTAGAGAACTCATCAGTTCTGTAATGCGTTGCATCCCCACCCTCTTAGCGATGGAGCGCTTATGACGACCATTTCCGCCGCGACATCAATTTCTTCCTATTCCTATAGCAAGAATTCGACGTCCGCAGCCCAGGACATCCTATCCTGTAATACTGTTTCGGCAAAAAAATCAACCACAAGTCAGCAGCTCGACGAAGACGCGACCAACAGCGCCGAGAAGCTCATGTCCCAGTTGATGTCGCTGGCGATGAACGGTCTTGCCGGTCAGTCCGGCTCCAGCGGGGAGCAGGATGGCGGCGAAGGCATGGACGTCGCCGAATTGGACACCGATGGGGACGGTTACGTGAGCAAGGCCGAGTTCGTGGCCGCCAGACCCTCCGACGTGAGCGAGGATCAGGCCGGCACGCTGTTCGACAGCTTCGACAGCGAAGGCACCGGCTCGCTGTCGGTCGATGCGCTCGCCGAAGCCATGTCCGCCCAGCGATCGGAGCGGGCGGGCGGGCCGCCACCGCTGCGGGAAGTCGATGACGAGCTTGCATCGCGGCTCTCCGAACTCGATACCGATGGCGACGGACTCGTGAGCAAGGCCGAGTTCGTCGCGGGCCGTCCCTCCGATGTGAGCGAGGACCAGGCGGGCACGCTGTTCGACAGCTTCGATACCGAAGGCGCGGGCTCGCTGTCGGTCGACGCTCTGACCGAGGCCATGTCCGCTCAGTCGTCCGAACGTCCCAACGGCCCGACGCCTGCCGAGGACGATCAGTCTGCGTCGCTGCTCTCCGAGCTCGATACGAATGGAGACGGGCTCGTCTCGTTGGAGGAGTTCATGGCGGGCAGGCCGGATGACGTCACCGAGAGCCAGGCGAGCGAACTTTTCGACCTGCTCGACACATCGAACACCGGTTCACTGTCTGTCCGATCCACGGGCTGACAGACGATAAGGGGCGTCGCATTTCAGTTACTGGAGAGACTGTAATGCAACGCTCCGACAGCGGCCCGGCAGTCGAGCCGGCAGAGCCGTCGGCCGGGCCGCTTCTTCGCCAGTGATATGTTTGAAATGGTGCGCGTGACAGGCGCACCATGCCAGCGCGCGGATGAGCCGCGGCGCCTATCGCCATCACGGGGTCAGTCCAGACAATCAGATCATCGACAGGTGTGGGCCCTGCCCGGCGCCACCGATGTCGTGCGCCCGGATCCGGAACCTGGAAACCCCTCGTCACATGGCATGTTCCCAAACCTTTGAAGGATCGAGCCATGAGCATTTTTGGAAGCATGAAAACCGCCGTCTCCGGCATGAGCGCACAGGCAAACCGGCTGAGCACGGTTTCCGACAACATCGCCAATGCGAATACCACCGGCTACAAGGCCGTTTCCACGTCCTTTTCGTCGCTGGTCCTGCCCTCTTCCTCCGGCAACTACAATTCCGGTGGCGTTCAGACATCGGTGCGCCAGGCGATTTCCCAGCAGGGCGACATTTCCTATACGACCTCCGAATACGATCTCGCGATTTCGGGAGACGGCTTCTTCATCGTCGAAGGCGCCGACGGCACGCCGGTGCTGACCCGCGCCGGCGACTTCTCCGTCGATAGCGACGGCAATCTCGTCAACAGCGCCGGCTATACGCTGATGGGATATTCCTATGATTCCGGCGTGCCGGCCGTGGTCGTCAACGGTTTCGACGGCCTGGTGCCGGTCAACGTCGCCCAGTCGGGCTTGAGCGCAATCGCCTCGACGAGCGCCTATTTCAGCGGCAACCTGAACTCCGAAGCCACCGTCGTCACTGATACGATGACGCTGCCGAGCGCCAACACCTCAGGCGTCACCGATGACACCCAGAAAATGTCGCTGGTCGCCTATGACAGCCTCGGCGCCACCGTCCAGTATGATTATTACTTCACCAAGACAGGCGTGACGACGGATGCAAGCGGCGCGGTCACCGGCAGCACCTGGGAAGTCGCGGTCTACCGCAATGCCGATGCGGCGACCGGCGGCACGACGTCCTTCCCCTATTCCTCCAGCGCCGTCAGCGTCGCCACGCTCTCCTTCGATGCCAATGGCCAGCTGACCTCCGCGATCGATACCGACATCGTCGACCCGGTGACGGCAAAGACGATCACCATGGATTATTCCGATTTCACCCAGCTTGCCTCGGACTTCTCGGCAACCGGCTCGGCAGACGGTCAGGCCGCGAGTTCGGTGAGCTCGGTGTCGATCGATACCGATGGGGTGGTGTCGGTCTCCTATGCGAACGGCACGACGAAGGCGCTCTACCAGATCCCGCTCGCGAACGTCGCAAGCCCCGACAATCTGACGCTGCTCAGCGGCAACGTCTATACCGCCAACGGCCAGTCAGGCGTCACGGTCACCGGCTTTCCGCAGACGAACGGCCTCGGCTCCATTCAATCAGGCGCGCTCGAAAGCTCGAATGTCGACCTCGCCGGCGAGCTGACTGAAATGATCGAGGCGCAGCGCAGCTACACCGCCAATTCGAAGGTGTTTCAGACCGGCTCCGACATCATGGATGTCCTCGTCAACCTGAAGCGATAGAGGGAGCGCCCGGATGTCGCTCACCTCCGCCTTGAACAGCGTCCAAAGTATTTTCAACAATACCGGACAGCAAAGCAGCGTCGTCTCGACCAATATCGCCAATGTCGGAAATTCCGATTATGTCAGGCGGGAGGCGTCGATCACGACGTCTCTTTCCGGCGCTGAGGTCGTCAGCATCAGCCGGGCGCAGGAAACTGCGCTGCTGGCCCAATATCTGCAGTCGAATGCCAAGGACAGCGCCCAGCAGACGCTGGTGACCGGGCTCGAAAGCCTGAAGTCGCTGGTCGGCGGCAACGACTACGAGACCTCGCCGAGCACCTATCTCTCGGTATTCCAGGAGGCGCTGCAGACCTTCGCGACCTCGCCGAGCAGCACGACATCAGCGCAATCGGCCGTCACCGCCGCCCAGGATCTCGCCAATTCGCTGAATACGGCAAGTGACGGCGTCCAGTCGATCCGGGCCGAGGCGGATGCGGAGATCGCCACGCAGGTCTCCACGCTGAACACCCTGCTGTCGCAGTTCGAAGCGGCCAACAATGCGGTCAAGCTGGCAACGGCGACCGGCACGGATACGTCTTCGGCGCTCGACGAGCGCGAGAAGCTTTTAAAGCAGATCTCCTCGATCGTCGGCGTCAATTCCGTCGTGCGCGACAATAACGACATGGCGCTCTACACCTCCGACGGCACCGTGCTGTTCGAGACCATACCGCGCACCGTCACCTTCGCCTCGACCGCGACTTACGTCGCCGGAACGGAAGGCAATGCCATCTATATCGACGGCGTTGCACTCGATGCCGGCGAGGGATCGACGACGAGCGCCTCCGGCAGCCTGCAGGTGCTGCTGCAGCTTCGCGACGAAATCGCCCCGACATTCCAGGCCCAGCTCGATGAAGTCGCCAAGGCCCTCGTTCAGGTCTTCTCGGAAACCGACGGCACCACCAGCGCGCCCGGGCTGTTCGTCTGGACCACGTCCGCGGGCGCAACCGGGGAAACGCCGTCGTCCACGGACGATACGACCGGGATCGCCTCGACCATCTCGATCAATACAGCCGTGATCACGAGTGAGGGCGGCGACGCGACGAAGCTGCGCGATGGATCGATCAGCGGCATCACCGATCTCAACACATCAGGGGACAGCGGCTTCTCCGATAATCTCGATGCTCTCTACACGGCACTGACGGAACAGCGCTCGTTCTCTTCGGACGCCGGTCTCTCCACCACGCAGAGCCTGACGGACTATGCCAGCGCTTCCATCGGCTGGCTCGAACAATATCGCAGCGACGCGACATCGGCCTCCGAAACCACGGCCGCCGCCCTGTCGCGCTCAGACGAAGCCTATTCCAACGAAACGGGCGTGAACCTCGACGAGGAGCTGACGCTCCTCCTCGACATCGAACAATCCTACAAGGCAGCGACGAAGATCCTGAACGTCATCGACGAGATGTTCCAGTCGCTCCTCGACATAGCGAGCTAGTCATGAAGGCATCATTCGTTTCATCATCGGCGATGCAGAACGTTCTGAGACTCACCATCAGCCAGTCGCAGACCAAGCTGCAGCAGGCCTCGACGGAGGCGACGACGGGAACCTATGCCGATATCGGCGTGTCGCTCGGTGCGGGCGCAGCAAAGTCGATCAATCTCACCAGCGCCATCGACCAGGCCGCCTCGTTCAAGACGAGCAATTCCGTCGTCGCCTTGCGCATGGAAGCATCGCAGACCGCGCTTTCCAGCCTCAAGGATGCCGGCGACAGTCTGGTCTCGAACCTGACCGCGCTCCAGGCGAGCCAGGATACGACGAGCATCGCGGTTGCGCTGCAGTCGGCAAGCGCCACCATCGCGCAGCTGACCTCGACGGCCAACACTTCCGTCAACGGCGAGTTCCTGTTCGACGGAACGAACCTCGACAGCCAGCCGCTGAGCGATCAATCCTCGGCAGTCTCGGATGCGATCGTCACGGCGCTCGGCGATTATGCAACCGGTCTCGGCAAGGACGTCAACGAGCTGACGGGCGAGGAAATCAGCACGTTCATCACCGACACGGTCGAGCCGATGTTCTCCGAAAGCGCCTGGACGGACGCTTCTTCAGGCTGGTCGACCGCCTCCAGCACCGATATGACCAGCCGGATCAGCGGATCGGAAACCATCACCTCGTCGACCAACGCCAATTCCGAAGGCATGCGTTATCTGGCGCTTGCCTCGGTCGTCGTCTCCGCCCTCTTCGGCCAGGATCTGAGCTCCGACGCGCAGAGCACCGTCGCATCCAAGGCAATTGCCTATGCCGCGCAGGCGACGTCAGGCATCGTGACGCAGCAAAGCCAGCTCGGCCTGTCGCAGGAACGGCTCGAAAAGGCAAATGATGCGCTCGACGCCCAGTCGAGCCTGCTTCAGGGCAAGCTCGTCGATCTCCAGGGCGTCGATACCTACGAGGCCTCGACACTCGTCAACCAGCTGCAGACGCAGCTGGAGACCGCCTACACGCTCGTCTCGAAACTCCAGAGCCTTAGCCTGGTCAACTATCTCTGACGGATTGAAGATGCGGGAATTCAAGCGGCTGCAAATACCAGCCTTATCGAAAGAACCCAATATGACATGCTCCGAAATCGTCGCCGAGGCCGCCTTTGCGCTTGCCTCCGGCATCATCGATACGATCCCCTTCGTCGGCTGCAAGCTCGACGAGCAGCAGGCGCAGGCATGGCCGCGATCGGGCGTCTTCACCGATGACGGCGTCGAGATGACGGGCACGCCGCCGGAGATATTCGAGCTTTGCGAACTGCTGGCAGCCCATATCGAGAAGGGCACGGCCTTCGACGTCTTCGAGGTTTTCCACAAGATTGCGCGCATCGACCGGCTGATCGACTGGAGCCACGGCGCGGTGCTTTCACCCGAACCGCATCCGGTAACGCATTGACAGAACACTCGAAACATCTTCCCAATGGCGGCGTGTCCGCGGCCACGCCGCCGGGAAGCGTGGCATAGGCCGGCCTTGCATGTCGCCCGTCCGTTGCGGCAGTCTGGACTTTGCCATAGGGAGACTGAGGGCGACTGCCGAAAGTCTGCCGGCAATGGTCTTTCAGAGACCGGGTGTGTTCTTGATGTCGAAGCCGCGCGCAAAGCTACCCTTCTCCGAAGAGACCTTGCAGGCCATGCTGGTGCGCGTGCTGCGGCCGCTGGTCAGGCTCGCTCTCGCTTCCGGCTTCAACTTTACCGCCTTTTCGGCCGTTCTTCGCCGTCTCTACATCGAGGTCGCGGAAAAGGAATTCGCGCTGCCGAATAAGCAGCAGACGGACAGCCGCATCTCGCTGCTGACAGGCGTCCACCGCAAGGACGTCAACCGGCTGCGCGAACAAGCGCTCGACCCATCGTTCCTGACCGTCGGCGTTTCGCAGACGAGCCGCATCCTTGCCCGATGGCTTGCCGACCCGCTCTATTGCGATGCCGAGGACAGGCCGACCCCCCTGCCCCGGACATCCAGCGATGGCGGCCCGTCATTCGAGAGCCTGGTGACCGACATCACCCAGGACGTGCATCCGCGCTCCATCCTCGACGATTGGCTGGACCGGGGCATCGTCGTTCTCGATGAGGACGGCCGGGTCAAGCTCGACCTCTCGTCGATCGTTCCGAATGCCGGCGACGACGCCCGCCGGCATTATTTCACCCGCAACCTTCGCGACCATGTGCAGGCTTCAGTCATGAACCTGATGCACGAGCCTCCTCCCTATTTCGAACGCGCGGTTCACTATGACGGCATGTCCGCAGCACTTGCGGCCCGGCTCGACGAGCTCGCGCGCCAGGAAAGCATGGCCCTGCTCCTGAAGCTCAACAAGATCGCCCATCAGGCGATCAAGGACGATGCCGGCGGCAGCAGCCGCTGGATCGCGGGGCTCTATGTCATGACCGAGGAAAGCGAAACGGCCCCTGCGCCAGAAACCGCGTCCAGGACGGAGACCGGCGAATGAGCTCGTCGGCGATCTCGAGAAGGCAGTTTCTGCTGGGCGGCATAGCACTTCAGGTTCTCGGGCCGAAGCTTGCCGCCGCTCAGCCGACCGGCACCAGCGATCATGGCATCGGCGGGTCCGGCCTTTCCATCGGAGGCGGGGAAAACGAAGATCACGGGATTGGCGGAACGGGTATCGTCGGAACCATCCAGGGTTTTGGCAGCATCATCGTCAACAACATCCACATTCCCTTCAGCGCGGCGACGCCGATCGAGATCGACGGACGGCGCGTTCGCGCGAGCGCGATGAAAGTCGGCCACGTCGCCCGGGTGCTGCTGACGGGAAAACGCGCCGCCCGCATCACCATCGTCAGCGAGGTGCAGGGCCGCATCGACCGGATGGACAAGAGCGGCCTCGTCATACTGGGGCAGAAGATCGACACGACCGACATCGCCACCAAGGGCCTGCGGAAAGGCAAGCGGGTCGCGGTGTTCGGAATCCGCAAACCGGATGGCACGATCCTCGCCCGGCGCATCGAACCCCGCTCCGCTTCCGACGGCGCCCATGTTCGCGGCATCCCTTTCAAAAGCGGCACCCGCACTCTGATCGGCGGCCTTTCGCTTGGAAGCACGCATGGATACCTGGCCGGCAAACAGACACTCGTGCGCCTCAAGGCAGTCGCCGACCGCTTGGTCATCACGCGCGTACAGGCCGAACCCATCGTACCGGGCCTGAAACGCGGCGTCATCAATGTCGAGACCTTCCGGCCGACCGACAGGGGCGCGGCCGGCTCGGGACCGGGCCCGTCGTCGCCCGACGGTCATGGCTTCGTCGATATCGGTGTGCGGGATTCGAGCAGAATGACCGGCTTTCCCGGACGTGGTCCCGATAGATTCGGTTCTCGCCCGCCGCGCGGCCCTTGGGATGGGCCGCGGCCCGACCACTCGCCTTTCGGCCGAGGCGGGCCGGGCGGAGATTTTCCGGGTCCGGACAGACGAGGCCCGCCACCCGGCTCCGACGGCCCACCGGGGCCGCCGCCCGACGGTTTTCCAGGCCCGCACTAAACTGCGATCAGCAAGTTGACAAATGGGAAATTTTCCCATTTTATAGATCTTGCGATTCTCGTTTGAGTCATCTCAAAAGGGAATTGCCGATTGCCTAACGGGTCCGCCCCACACCCGCTAGCCAATCGTCTGATTTCAAATCGTTTATTGTCAAAACCGCGTTCCGAATAATTGCAGCGGACGGCCACGCCAATCGCGCGCCATCCGACCCGAGCCGTCCAAAGGAAACAGAATTGCTTTTGCTGGAACGCGAACCCGACACATCAAACGAGATGGACGAACCGGCTGTCGTCGCAACCTGGGAAAACCGGGCGCAGATCATCGAAATCATGGGCAGCGCCCTTCAGATGAGCCAAGAATTCCAACATCTCTGGAATAGCAGCGGCGAGACGGGCCGCCTCAGCCAGGACGACACGGACAGATTGGTCGAGCTGCTGCGAGAGATCGGCGACCTCAATGAAGTGCTGATGCGACTGGCTTGAGTCTGGCAATCGGATGCAGAGCCGTTTCAGCAGTTCCGACACAACGGCGCTATCAAGAAATCAACGGTCGATACCCTTGTGACCCTGCCGGCCCTCCTTGATGACGGCTTCCAGGTCGATATCCCTCCCGCCTTGCTGTGAAAGACGTATGGAAAGCCGAGGTTCGGCCATGTTGATCTCCTATACGAGTCCCGCACTCTCGAATAACCCCAATTTTGGACGGTTTCCAGAGCTTACTGAATAGGAAAGCCTAATTCCTACCCTCAAAAGAATTAACCATATCTCAGTTTTCTTGCGAAATAATGCGGTACGTAGATCAGGCCGTCTCGAAGCAGAGACGCCAAAAGTTATTTGGAGACAGTCTTGGCATTTACTATTGCGCGCAGTCTGGTGGCCTTCGGTGTCGCCGTTTCAACAGGTCTTTTCATCTCGATCGGATTGCAGCAATCGGCGCTCGAAAGGCTGAAGGTCAACGGCCCGGTTTACGAGCAGGTCGTCTACGGCAAGGATCTCATCGCCGATATTCTGCCGCCGCCGCTCTTCGTGGTCGAGTCCTACATGCTCTCCTTCGAAGCGAGCAAGTTTCCCGAACTCACCGAGACCAACCTGGCGAAGATCGCCAATCTGAAGGCCGCCTACGATGATCGCCGCGCCTATTGGAAGACCACCCGGCTGCCGCAGGCCTTGAAGGACGAGCTTGAGAACGACGTGCTGGCCAAGGGCGATACGTTCTGGGACGTGATGAACCGCGAGATCATCCCGGCGCTCAATGCGAAGGACGAAGACAAGGCGCACGGCGCGATCGAGCAGCTGCGCATCGCCTTCCATAAGCACCAGGATGCGGTCGAGAAGCTCGTTGCCAATTCCGACGCCTTCCTGAAGGGCGAGGAAAAGAACGCAGCATCGGAAATCGTCACTTGGACGATCTACGCGGGTGCGGCCGGCTTCGGCTCCTTCGCCCTGCTGCTGGTCGGGCTCTATCTCCTGCGCCGCCGGGCCATCGTGCCGCTCGACGGCATGAAGGCCTATATGGGCAATCTTGCCGAGGGCGATTTTTCGACCGACGTTCCCTATGCCAACCGTTCCGACGAGATCGGCGCCATGTCCAAGGCGGTGGCGGTCTTCCGCCGCAATGCGCTGGAACGCCAGGATGCGCAGAAGCGCGAGACGGCGCTTCGCGATGCCGAATTCGAACGTGAACGCAGCCAGATGGCCGAGAAGGCCGCCGAGCAGCAGACACGCGAGACGGTCATCGACCAGCTGACATACGGCCTGGACCAGCTGTCGCACGGTAATCTCGATTGCCGTATCCAGACACCCTTCGCCGCCGCCTACGAGGCCCTGCGCGCAAAATTCAACGACAGCATGAAGGCGCTTTCCGCCTCGATGGCCGAGATCGCCCATACCTCCCGGCAGGTCGGCAATTCCTCGACCGGCATTACCAATGCGGCCGACAGCCTCGCCTCGCGCACGGAGCAGCAGGCCGCGATGCTCGAAGAGGCCACCGCCGCGCTGAAGGAGATGAACGTCAAGACCAAGGATGCCGCGCATCATGCCGGCAGGGCAACCGGGCTGATGGCCGAGACCCGCAGCAGCGCCGAACACTCCGCCGCCGTCGTCCGCGATGCGATCGCCGCCATGGAAAGGATCGAAGGCTCGTCCGCCCAGATCGGCGAGATCGTCAACGTCATCGACGAAATCGCCTTCCAGACCAATCTTCTGGCCCTCAACGCCGGCGTCGAAGCCGCGCGGGCCGGCGAAGCCGGCAAGGGTTTTGCCGTCGTCGCACAGGAAGTGCGTGAGCTCGCCCTGCGCTCGGCCAACGCCGCCAAGGAGATCAGGGCGCTGATTTCCACCTCCTCGACCCAGGTGTCCACCGGCGTGGACCTCGTCAACCGCACCGGCAAGGCGCTTCTGGAAATCGAAGGCCAGGTCGAACAGGTTTCCGGCCTGATCGCCCGCATCGTTTCCGTCTCCTCCGAGCAGGCCGTGGCGATTAGCGAAATCAACACCTCGGTCAGCGCGCTCGACGAGGTCACCCAACGCAACGCCGCCATGGCCGTGGAAACCGTCTCGGCCTGCCGCGCGCTGGGCGGCCAGACGCAGACGCTGGAGGGCGTGGTCGGCCGTTTTCAGATCGATGCGCCGGCCGGCGGGACACGATCGCAGAGAGCGGCCTGACGCCCAGCGGCCTCGAGTATCGACGCCGCAGACGAACCTTATCGGGCGTGCCGCGTTTCACGGCAATGGAAAGTCATTGTCGTAACATCGTACGGTCGCTGCGCCAGGATCTGCCGCAGCGATCTGCGGCGCTGCAAGGGTTCTGATGCCAAGGTCGATCAGCACGAAACGTCTCACTTCGACCGAGCGTGACAGGATCCAGCGCGCCGCGCGCATCGCCCGGCTCATGGATACCGCCGTTCGTCTGCCCGTCCTCGGCGTGAGGATCGGCGCGGATTCGGTGCTCGGCCTCCTTCCCGGCGTTGGTGACATCGCCACATCGCTCATCGGGCTTTACATCCTCAATGAGGCGCGCCGCCTCGGCGTTCCCAACCACAAGCTCGCACGCATGGCCGTCAATCTCGGCATCGATGCGGCCGGCGGGACGGTTCCGCTGGTCGGCGATCTTTTCGACGTCTATTTCAAATCGCATCGCCGCAATGTCGGCATCATCCTCGACCATTTCGGCATCAGCGAAGACCAGCTGAACCGGAGAGCCTGAAGGCCACGTGCTTCGCCGCCGGCCTCCGAAGAATGCGGCCGCTGCCCTTCGCCTAAAGTTCCGCCAAAGCGCCGGCCGTCTTCACGGCGTGATCGAGGACGAATTGCAGCTTGGCGGCGTGGGCGAAACTCGGCTCGTCCGGCTGCCCCTTTTGCACGGCCTCTGCAAATCGCTCAAAATTGGTGATGACCGGTTCGACCTCGATCTTGCGCCAGACCGCTTTGTCGGCATCGGCGCCTTCGCAGGCCCTCAGCGTCGAACCTTCAGGCGTATGCACCACCTCGAGCGCGCCCTTGTCTCCATGCAGGCGCAGGCGCAATTCGTTCAGATGGCCGGTCGCCCAGCGCGTCGCATGGATGACGCCGGCAGCACCGTTTTCGAGTTCGGCCATCATCAGGAAACTGTCGTTTGCGTCGAGATCATACTCGCCGATGCGGTTCCCGGGGCTCTTGTCGAACACCTTGAGATGCGATGCCGCCGCCTTGACGTCGCTTCCGGCGGCAAACACCGCGAAGTCGAGGATGTGGATACCGACATCGCCCAGCACGCCGTTTGAGCCGTGCTTCGTCGACAGCCGCCAGAGCCATTGCGATTCCTTGGTCCAGTCGCCCCAGGCCTTCGAGACCAGCCAGCTCTGGAGATAGGACGCTTCGAAATGGCGGATGGCGCCGAGACGCCCGTCCAGCACCATTTTGCGCGCGGCTTGCAGCGGCGCCACATTGCGATAGGTCAGGTTTACCATCGTGACCTTGCCGGATGCCG
The DNA here is from genome assembly GCF_002211395.1 of Rhizobium sp. R339. Classification (NCBI taxonomy): domain Bacteria; kingdom Pseudomonadati; phylum Pseudomonadota; class Alphaproteobacteria; order Hyphomicrobiales; family Rhizobiaceae; genus Rhizobium; species Rhizobium sp. R339. The sequence goes on along the minus strand of NZ_LOKV01000012.1, from coordinate 531,814 downwards.
CCGCGGCGTCGGCCATCTCCTTGGCCTCGCGGTAGTTGACCGCCAGCGGCTTCTCGCAGAGCACATGCTTGCCGGCGGCGAGGATCTTCATCGTCGTCGAATAATGCGCGCGATCCGGCGTCACGTTGGTCACGGCGTCGAACTCTCCCCAGGCAAGGGCGTCGTCGAGCGACGTGAACGTCAGCGGGATATTATGCCTGAGCGCAAAGGCGCGCAGCCGGACCTCGTCCGTATCGACGGCAGCAACGATTTTGACCCCGGCGATTTCCGAGAAATTCATGGCATGGGTATTCGCCCATCCTCCGGTTCCGAGAATGATCAAGCGCATTTTTGTCCTCATGGTCGTGTTGTTCGCAGCAAAATCGATCGTCTTTCACAAGCGCCGAACGGCGGTGCCAAATGGAAAGATCGGCGCCGACTGTCAGCGCCGTTCTTCCCTGGCCGGCCGCATGCGTCCGCGCCGAAGCAAGCCGTTTCAGCGCCTCAGCGGTAACCGGCTTCGCCGGCCTGGTGCAGTCTCGGGCCGCGTTCGACGATCGGCTCCAGCGCCTTTTCTACCGGCACATTTGGAGCGTCGGTAATGCTCGTCAACGCCGCTTCAGGGTTATAGGCCCACTTCACGCCATTGATCAGCACCTTCTGGATGGTGGCGTCGTGATAGGTCGGATAGGTCTCGTGGCCGGGGCGGAAGTAGAAGATGTTGCCGGCCCCGCGCCGCCAGGTCAGGCCCGAGCGGAACACTTCACCGCCCTGGAACCAGGAGATGAACACGGTTTCCAGCGGCTCCGGCACCGAGAACTGCTCGCCATACATTTCCTCGTTCTCGAGCTCGAAATGTTCGCCGATGCCGGCGGCGATCGGGTGGCGCTGGTTGATCGTCCACAGCCGCTCGCGCTCGCCCGCCTCGCGCCATTTCAGCGCGCAGGGCGTGCCCATCAGCCGTTTGAAGATCTTGGAGAAATGGCCGGAATGCAGCACCAGCAGCCCCATGCCCTCCCAGACGCGCTTGGCGACACGCTCGACCACGACGTCGGAGACGGCGCCATGATCCTTGTGGCCCCACCAGGTCAGCACGTCGGTTTCGGCAAGCCGTGCTTCGCTGAGGCCATGCTCCGGCTCCTGCAGCGTCGCCGTCGTCGCCGAGATGGCGGGATCGGCATTCAGCGCATTGGCGATCGTCGTGTGCATGCCCTCGGGATAGATGCCGCGGACGATTCCATTGGTGGTCTCGTGGATGTTTTCACCCCACACAACGGTGCGAATGGTCACGTCGTTTTCTCCTTGTCGTTAAAGCGGATCGAGCCTTGGGAGGAACATCGATCCTGGGAAGGTCAGGCAGCCTGCATGGCCTCTCGCTCGAGCGCACGGCCCGAACGGTCGAAACGGTGGACATGGCCGGCAAGCGGGGCAAGGCCGCGCATCTGGCCCGGCTCGTGACGGGAGACGCCGGACTCCCGCACGATCAGCGGCTCGTCCGTGCCGATATCCACATAGACGAAGCTGTCGGAGCCGAGGATTTCCGAATGGACTACCGTGCCGCTCCAAACCGGCGACTCGGGCGCGATGCGAATGTGCTCCGCACGTACGCCAATCGTATGGCAGCCATAGGATTGAGCCAGTTCGCCCGACAGAAAGTTCATTTTCGGCGAACCGATGAAGCCGGCCACGAAGAGCGAGTTGGGGCTTTCGTAAAGCTCCAGCGGCGTGCCGATCTGCTCGACGACGCCGTCCCGCAACACACAGATCCGGTCCGCCAGCGTCATGGCCTCGACCTGATCATGCGTCACATAGATCATCGTCGTATTGTGCATGCTGCGATGAAGCTTGGCGATCTCAAGCCTCGTCGCGACTCGAAGCGCCGCATCGAGATTGGACAGCGGCTCGTCGAAGAGAAAGACCTTGGGGTCGCGGACAATCGCCCGGCCGATCGCGACGCGCTGGCGCTGACCGCCGGAAAGCTGCCGCGGCAGACGCTCCAGATAAGATGAAAGCTGCAGCATGCCGGCCGCCTGTTCAACCCGCTTGCGGCATTCGTCCCTGCTGCGTCCCGACAGTTTCATGCCGAACGCCATGTTGTCGAAAACCGTCATATGCGGATAGAGCGCATAGGACTGGAACACCATGGCAATCCCTCTCTTCGAGGGCGCGTGCCGGTTCACCATCACGTTGTCGAAGGCCAGCGTTCCCGACGTAATGTCCTCGAGGCCGGAGATGAGCCTGAGCAGCGTGGACTTGCCGCATCCCGACGGCCCCACGAACACCATGAACTCGCCGCGGCGGATGTCCATCGTCACGCCCTTGATCACCTCGAAAGCGCCGAAGCTCTTGCGGATGTTCTCCAGTCGGATCTCTGCCATGTCCCTACTCCCTCAACCCTTGACGCCGCCGGCGGTCAGCCCCGAAATGATCCGGCGCTGGAATATCAAAACGAGCACCACGACCGGCACGGTAACGATCACCGAAGCCGCCATGATGTTGCCCCAGGGGATCTCGAATTCGCTGTTTCCCGAAAGCAGGGCGATGGCGACCGGGACGGTTCGCTGCGTATCCGACGATGTGAATGTCAGCGCAAAAAGGAACTCGTTCCACGCGGTGATGAAGGCGAGCAGCCCAGTCGTCACCAGCGCCGGCCACATCAACGGCATGAATACCTGGGTGACGATGACCCATGGCGAGGCGCCATCGACGATCGCCGCCTCCTCGATCTCGATCGGCAACTCGCGCATGAAAGTTGTCAGCACCCAGACGGTGAAGGGCAGCGTGAAGATCATGTAGGAGAAGATCAGCGCGAAGGGCGTGTTGAAGATGCCGATCCAGCGAATGAGCTCGAAGAGGCCAGCAAGAACCGCGATCTGCGGAAACATCGACACCGAGAGGATGGTCAGCATCAACAGCGCACGCCCGCGGAAATGCACCCGTGCCAAGGCGAATGAGGCGGTGACCGAAAGCAACAGCGACGCTGAAACCACGACGCAGGCGATCATCGCAGAATTCGCAAGACTGCGAAGGAACCCGCCCTGGCCCATCACCGACGTGTAGTTGCCGAACGAGATTGAGGTCGGCCAATAATCGACCTTGAAAAGGGCCGTACCGGTCTTCAGGCTCGTGAGGATCGCATAGTAGAACGGAAAGACCGCAATGACGACGATGACGGTGACGAGCAGGTAGAAGAGCGCGTTCCTGGTGATCGACAGCAGCATCAGCGTTCCTCCCCGCCGAGCCTGACACGGCCGAGCCAGATATAAAGGATGGTGACGGAGGCAATGATCAGGAAAAGCACCGTCGAGGCGGTGGCGCCGTAGGCGAACTTGTCGAAGTCGAACAGGTTTTCGCGCGCCATGACCGACATCGTCTTGGTCTGCGCATTGTTGGGCGTCAGGACATAGATCAGATCGAAGATGCGCATCGCATCCAGCATCCGGAAGATCACGGCTACCATGATGGCCGGCCGGATCAGCGGCAGCGTCAGACGCCAGAAAACCTTGATCGGATTGACGCCGTCGATCTTGGCCGCCTCGTAGATATCGCCCGGAACCATCTGCAGTCCGGCAAGGATCAGAAGCGCCATGAAGGGCGTCGTCTTCCAGACGTCGACGATCAGCACGGCGACCATCGCCGTCTCCGGATTGGCGGTCCAGGCAATCTTCTCGCTGATCAAGCCGAAGCCGAGCAGGATGTCGTTCAGGATGCCGAACTGGTCATTGAGCATCCAGGCCCACATCTTGGCCGACACGATCGTCGGGATCGCCCAGGGAATGAGGATTGCGGCCCTTACGATCCCGCGCCCCACGAAGCGTGCGTTCAGCACCAGCGCGACGATCAGCCCGAGCATGGTTTCGAGCACCACCGAAAGGAGGGTAAACTTCGCTGTGTTCCAGACGGCTTTCCACCAGACCGGATCGGCAAGCAGCCCGCGATAGACGGTCTTTCCGCTCTTCAGCGTCACCCAAGACAAATAATTGTCAAAGCCGACAAAGCGAGCATTGCCGAGATCGTTGAGCGACGCATTCGTAAAGCTGAAATAGATCGTTCTGAACAACGGCCACCCGGCAACGATCGCCAGGATCAGCAGCGTCGGCGCGAGAAACATCCAAGCCGATCGAACCCGCTCGGATCGCAGCTCTGTAGAGGTTCTGAGGGTGGAAATCCTTGGTGCAACTGCTTGCGAAACTACGATTTCAGTCATGAAATGCCTCTCCCGTCCGCTCGTTCGAAACCGGGCCGGCGGCTTCACAGCCGCCGGCCGGAATCTCACCAGGCGTCGCCCTTGAGGGTCGTGAGGTCGGCTTCGAGAAGCTCGAGGTTCTCGGCGGCCGAGCCGCTACCGGAGAGCGTGTTGTGCACGGCCGTCCAGAACTTCGAAGAAACTTCGTTATACTTGACCTTGGCGGTCGCCGAAGGACGCGGCACGGCATCCTGGAAGATGGGTTTCCAGTTCGGCATGAAGGGCTGCGCGGCGGCAACGTCCTTGTCGTCATAGAGGTCGCTCAGCGTCGGCAAGTTGGACAGCTCGATGGCGCGCGCCTTTTGAACGTCCTTCGACGCCAGGAATTTTACCAGCGCGACGGCTGCTTCCTGCTTTTCGGAATATTTCGAAACCGCTAGGTTCCAGCCGCCAAGCGTCGACGACGGCTTGTCGCCGGCCGCCGCAACCGGCAGCGTCATGACATCGAACTTGCCCTTCACGGCGCTGTCGGCGCCATTGCCGAGAGCATAGGCATAGGGCCAGTTGCGCATGAAGACGGCGTTGCCGGTCTGCCAGACGCCACGCGATTCTTCTTCCTGATATGCGAGCACGCCGGGCGGCGAGATCGTGCCGATCCAGCCCTTGGCGCGTTCAAGCGCAGCTGCCGCCTTCTCGTTGTTGATTGAGATCGTCCCATCCGGCTCGACGATCTGGCCGCCGCCCGAAGACTTCACCCATTCCAGCGCGTTGCAGGTCAGCCCTTCATAGGAGTTGCCCTGGAAGACGTAGCCCCACAGGTCTTTCTGTCCGGCCTGGCGTTCCTTCTCCTGAACCTCCTTGGCTGTCGCGGCCATCTCGTCCCAGGTCTTCGGCGGCTGCTTGCCATATTTTTCGAGCAGGTCCTTCCGGTAAAACAACGCCGGAGCGTCGGTAAAGAGCGGCAGCGCCACGAGCCGGCCGTTGACCGTCTGCGAGGCGATGATCGACGGGAAGAACTGGCCGGCCACGTCCTTGGTGGCCCCCTTCAAATCGATGAACTGGTCGGCAAGCTGCGGCGCCCAGATGACGTCGGTCTGATAGACGTCGATGTCCTTGTTTCCGGCGGCAAGCCACAGGCGATATTGGGAGAACTGCTCGCTGCTCGATGAGGGCATGGTGACGAGCTTGACCTGATTGCCGGTCTCCTTCTCGAAAATCGCCAGCTGCTTGTTGAGGAATTCGACGTTTTTTCCCGTGGTGTTGGCGGCAAATGAAATCTCGGCGGCACGGATCGGACCGGCGACCGCTATGACGACGCCGAGCGCCGACAAGCCTATTGCAAACTTTTTCATGATCTCCTCCCAGAAATTGAAATCGATTTGGCCCGCAGACAATTGCAAAAGGTTCCGCCGCCGTCAAGCCGCCAAATTGGCACTTTTTAGTTGCTCACACCGACAGCGTTGGCGAAAAATGCAGCTTAAAAGGCAATTCGAAGCTTACCGATGCCTGGCTTCTCCGCACACGACTTGAAACCGTTTTCAATTATCTTCGAATTGGCACTTGGCCGTTGCGCATCGTCGATGCATCGTCCATTGATTTCCCGGACAAAGAAGACACCGATGAAACTTCGTGAATTTGCAAAGCAGCTAGGGCTTTCTCCGACGACGGTCAGCCGTGCACTCAGCGGCTATCCGGAGGTGAGCGAAGCCACGCGTGCGCGTGTTGCAAGCGAAGCGATAAGACTTGGCTATCGCCCCGATATCAACGCCGTGCGGCTAAAGACCGGACGAGCCGGAGCGATCGGCGTGATGATGGCGCGCTCGGGAGAAATCCATTTCGCTGAATTCATGTCGGGCATGGCGCAGCGCCTGGAAACGGCTGATACGGATATTCTCATCACGCCCATCACTGCGCACAATGATGACGACGAGATGCAGGCCTACAGACGCTTGGTCGAAAGCCGCCGCGTGGACGCGGTGATCATTCATTCGCCTCGTCCCAAGGACCCGCGGATCGAGCTGCTCAGCAGTTTGCGTCTGCCTTTTTTGGTTCACGGCCGCTCGGAGACCGAGCACGTTCATGCCTGGCTCGACATCGACAATGAAGGTGCCGTGCGCAGGTCTACCGAACACTTGCTCGATCTCGGGCACCGCCGCATCGGCATGATCAACGGCCTCAAGGGCAAGACCTATTCCATCCATCGCGAACAGGGTTTTCGGATTGCCCATCAGGAGCGTGGGCTCATCGCCGATCCCAACATGATGGTCTGCGATAAATTTTCCGACGAGAGCGGCTTTCGCCATGCCCGCTCCTTCCTCGAGAGAGCGAATGCGCCGACCGCCATCGTCGCCGGTTCCACGATGACGGCGCTTGGAGTTTACCGCGCCGTCCGCTCGCTTGGGATGACGGTGGGACAGGATGTTTCCGTCATCGCCCATGACGACGTCTTCCCTTATCTGACCGCCGAAAACATGGTGCCGTCGCTCTCGACAACCCGATCCTCCATGCGAGCCGCCGGCACACGCTGCGCCGAGCTGGCGCTGCAGCTCATCGCCGGCCGCGCCGCCGAAGAGATCCATGAATTATGGCCGGTCGAGCTGATCCTGCGAGAAAGCACTGCGCCGCCGCGATAACTGGGCGGCTTCTGTCGCCGCAACCTTTCGTCCAGCCCGCCAATCGGACTGAAAAAGGTGAGTTTACCGGATGAGGCAACGGCGCAACGGCCTTGCAGCTGAAATCCATTAGCCGGCATGTCGTTTTACCCCACCATTGGTCCGCACCAGCGCCATCAGCATCGGCCCGATCGCGAATTCGCCTCTCTCGGTCCTGCGGGTGAGATCGCGGAGATAACCGCCGGGCGAGTTGATATGGCCTCCTCGTTCCAGGATGCAGGCGATCACGGTTGCGGCGTTTTCCGGCCCCATGCCGACGCAGGCTTCCTCATAGGCTGAGGGGCTGACGCCGAGCATCGAGCGCACGACGACGGCGGCCGACATCAGGTCGCGCCAATTGCCGATCGCGCCGCCCGGCCCATAATCGAGAATGGCAGGGCAGGCCTGCAGGACGAGGCCGAGCGGGAAGGATTTCAGGCCGTGGCCAGCGGCCACAGCGGCATCCGGCATCTTGCCAGCAGGTCCCGCGGAAGGCCTCAGCGGTTTCAGCCTTCGCACATCCAGCGGTTCGGCCATCCCCTCATTGTTTGTCACCGCCGTTTCGCCCTGCTTCGTATCGAAGCTTGGTTCAAGTTCATAAATGGATTTGGGGTTTGAATTCTGTTTGTGACGCTCAATTTGAGACTCATTGGCGTCTATTTTTTCTCGTTTAATGTGTCTTTCCAGCAGGTTGACCGCTTCGTCACGCAGCAAGCCCATTTCGTCGAGCAACGATATCAGCTCTTCGATGCTAGCCATGCGCGGGATCCTCGCGACAAGATCGCGAAACATCATCGTCATCTGCTCCCAGTCGCCGGGAACGGCTTCATCGATGGCCGTGGAGATCAGCTTGGAAATATCGCGCCGGCAGACCGTCAGGCGTTCTCTCGTCGCCCGGAGCAGTTCCCGGTCGGCAATCGCCTGGGCCGCAAGGTTTTCGATTTCGGTGGCGCGGGCCAGAAGCGGCGCGACGCTGAAGCCGAAGGCCTCGCCGATCGCCCCTGCCCTGTCGCGGCGGGCATAACGTTTTCCGTTCGGGCTGTCCTTGCGCAGGATCAGACCGGCCTCGACCAGGACGGCAAGATGGCGCCGCAGCGTCGCCGGCGTCATGCCGCGGGCACGCAGCGAAAGCTGTGCATTCGAGGGAAAGACGATCAGGCCTTTCTCCTCGGAGATTTCATCGTCGGGATAAAAGGTCAGCAGCGCGTCGAGCACCGTCAGCGCCCGATCGGTCACGCCGAGCGCCGGCCGCGCCTCGCAGATTGCCCTGAACAGTTTCCACTTGCTGCGTTTCATCCCCGGCTCGATCGTCTCGGCCAGTTGCTGGCTTGCCAGCATGCCAAGCGACATCGGCCGCCGCCCAAAGGGCGTCGTCACATATCCACTCTCCATTGCCTTCACCTTCGTTCAGGCAAAAGAAAACCATCCACCAATTTGGTGCCTAGGACGCTTGACTGTGATTCGTGGAAATGCGATTCTCGATGTGCTTAAGATCTGAGAAGGGCTTCCACGACGGCGTCGTTGGGGGCCTTTTTCTTTTGCGCGTTACGCTCCTCTGTTCTTTTTGAACTCCTGGAACAGGCCTTGCAGCCTTTCCTGGACGAATTGATCGAAACCGGGCGCGGTCTTGCTGTCGAAGACGAATGTCGCGCCGGACGCTGTTTTCTTGATCATTACAGGCACGCCGCTGACTTCGGATTTGGCCGCAGCCGGCTTCGGCGCCGCTTTCTTCTTCGTCGCCAGAGCAAACGCCTTATGAAACCGCTCGTCGCTCGACATCCTGCGCACGTCGTCCGCGGACAACTCGGCGATGATCTTGCCGATATCGGCGCTCTCAAGCTGCTCGCCGAACTCCAGCCACCGCCGGCGGCCGATATCGGGCGCTGCGCCAATGGCGTTGATGAGCTCCATGGGAACCTGGCGCATGACGATCAGCATTCGCGACAGCGCCGCCTTATCCACACTGAGCGCGGCCATGATCGTGTCGCGGCCGAAGCCGCGTTCCTCGAGCCGCGAGGCGAAGAGCGCGCGCTCGATATAGGAGAGGTTGGTCCGGGCGCTGTTTTCCTGTCCCTGGCTGACAACCAGCTGGCCGTCGGTGAGATCGCGGACGACCGCGCGCACCCGGATGCCGATCTCTCTCGTGGCCGCCAGACGGCGATGGCCGTAAGCGACCTGATAGCGGCCCTTGGTTTCGGGGTGCGGACGCACGAGGATCGGAACCTGCTGCCCATGCTCGCGGATCTGCTCGACGAGATCGGCCAATTCCGCCGCGTCGATCGCCAGGCGGTCGCTGACGAAGGAAGCGTCGATCAGGCCGGGATCGAGCTCGACGATGATCTGGCCCGCCGCGAGCTGCCGTTCCAGCTCGCTCGCCCGCTCCATCTTCTCGGTGATATTGCCGAGCGTCTTGGTAATACCGCCGACCGGCGCGCCGACACGCTCCTGCGGCACGAAGCCGGCAATCGGGCGATTGTCGCGGGGCGCGACCGCTTCTGCCCTTGCCGGACTCGGAGCCGAGATTTCGATGAGGTTCTTACGCGCCATGTCTATCTCCTCCCCCAGGTGGAACGAACATGCGCTTCGATCTCACCATTCACGAGGTTCAGCGACTCCAGCGCCCGGTCATAGGTTCCACGGGTGAATTGCGACCGCTCGACCTCATAGAGAGTCTGCTTGGTGACGCCGGCGTCGGAGACTGCCGTCGACTTCACCATGGCGTTGTGGAGCATGCGATTGCCGAAGATCGCCCGCATGAAGCCGGTCATCTGGCTTTGCGGCCCGTCATTCGGTTCGAACCGCGTCACGAGATAGCGCATCCAGTCATAGCTGGTGCGCCCGCCTGCCTTCTCGACGACAGACATCAATTCGCTGGTCATCGTCAGGAACTGCGACATCGACATGACGTCGAGCATCTGCGGATGGACGGTGATCAGAACCGAGGTCGCGGCGCAGAGGGCCGACATCGTCAGGAACCCGAGTTGCGGCGGGCAGTCGATGACGACGACGTCGTAGAGGCTTTCGATGTCCGTCAAGGCCTCGCCGATCCGGGCAAAGAACATCGTCTCGGCCGTGCCCGAGGCCATAGCCTTCGGCGTCTCGTGCTCGAATTCCATCAGCTCGAGATTGCCGGGAATGAGATGCAGGTTCGGGGTGTAGGTGGCGCGCACGATGTCGGCGATCGGGCGTGGATCCTCATAGCGGATCGCGCCGTAGATCGTCTCGCCCTCGCCAACGTCGAACTCCGGCTGATGGCCGAAGAGCGCCGACAGCGAAGCCTGCGGATCGAGGTCGACGGCGAGCACACGGTAACCCCGAAGCGCCATGAACTGGGCAAAATGGGCCGCGGTCGTGGTCTTGCCCGAGCCGCCCTTGAAATTCATGACGGAGACGATCTGGAGCTTTTCGCCTGGCCTGCGGGCCGGCACATATTTCGGCGTTCCGTTCCGCTCGTCGAGGACACGGCGGATCCGGTCCATATCGGTTGCGCTGTAGAGCCGCCGTCCGTTTGCCAGCGGATCCGGGCCATGACCGTCGGCCGCCACCTGCCTGAGATAACCTTCGCCAATGCCGATGAAGGCTGCGGCCTCGGCCGGAGAAAACGTCCGGATCGTCTTTTGCGACAGCGGGGGAAAGATTTTGGCCTGATGCTGCTGAAGTTGATAGGATAACTCCTTGGCATCCGTTGCCAGAAGCGACGGGAGGTGCTCTTGATCATCTTGAAGAGCAAGACTCGGCTGCATGATCTTTTTCCCAAGTAACTGCGCAATTTTGAACGAAAGCGCTTCAGTTGCGCAGTTACTATATGCCGCGATTCGTGACCGAATTACAAATGCTTAACCAAAGCAGGCGTCGAGGCATGCGAAACGAGCCCGCAAATTGAGCGAATTAGCCGACAAACAGGCAGGTGATTCGCACCTGTCCGAGGCTATGGCAGACAAGGCCGATCTCCTCGTTATGCACATGAAATTCATTGATTTTCACAATGCCGCCAGCAGGGCCGGAAAGGCTCCATCCGGCTATTGCCCATCATCCTTCAGGTAGTTCTGGCCGTTGATGACAAGCAGCCCATCGGAACCCTTGTCCGGCGCGAAAATGCTCAGGCTCTCGGTCTTTCCGGCGGCGTCGGTCAGATCGAGGCGATAGCCGGAAAGCCTATAGCGGCCGCTGGAACCGGGCCGCTCGCCCGATACTGTCACGCCCGATCGGTAGGCGCAGCGAATGCGAGCGGGCAGGAGAAGAGGCCGAAAAGAAAGCCGAGGATTTGTCCAATCCCGCAGGCCCGATCGATACACCCTTTGCCCATACGCCCCTCTCCGGTTCCGGCTGCCGCCGACGGGATTTGGAGCGGGTCGCAGCAATTTCAACTTCAGGCTTTTATGAAGCTTTTTTGAACGCATCGACAGAGGCGGCTCAGGAATCTGCGCGGCAACTTCAAATGAAAACAGCTGCGTCAGCTGTCTGCATCCCGCATCAGCCGCGGCCCTTCCATTTCCGGTTAACGGTCAGGAGATCCATTATCGAATGTCACATCTCGCTGCGCGTCAAGCCATGATCGCATCGGTATCCAAACCTTTGCCGGCATGACCGTGCAGCTTTTCAAATCGGCTGGCCGGCTGTTTCCTGTCGGCGCATGTCAGAAGCACGCTGCCATCGGCAGCACAGTGAAAATCAACCTTGCTCCCCGGAACGATGCCGAGCATGTCCTGGATCGGTTTGGGAATAGTCACCTGTCCTTTTGCGGTAACGGTCGTGGCCATATCCGAGCGCCTTTGTTCCTTTCCTAAGGGAGCCTATCACCCGAGGAATAGAATTTCGAGCCTCATGCTCGCCGCTAAGCCGCCATCGATTGGTAGAGCCAGTCGGAAAGCTTCTCACTCGCCATGCGCGCGCCGAGACCCGGAAGCAGCACATCATCCGTCAGCTGGACGCCGAAATAGGAGGTGGACGGATCGGTGACCACCTGCCGGCCGTCCTCATTTGCGGCGAGATAGATCCGGGCGATTTCGTCGATGCCGAACTGTTCCGGGCCGCCGATCTCGACGATATCACCCAAGGGCCTGCCGGCTGCCAGGTCCGCCAGGAATCCCGCGACGTCGTGTGCCGCGACTGGCCGCATGAAGGCCGGCGGCAGGTGGAGGACGTTGCCTCTGGCACCGATGTCGATCAGTCCGTTTATGAATTCGTAGAACTGGGTGGAGCGGAGGATCGTGTAAGGTCTGCCCGCAGCTCGGATGAGGTTTTCCTGCACCATCTTGGCGCGGAAATAGTCGCTTTCCACCAGGCGCGGCGTGCCGACGACCGAGAGCGCGAGATAATGCCCGACATCGGCTTCGGCCGCCGCGGCGAGCAGGTTCTTTGTCGAGGCCTTGAAGAAATCCAGGGCCGAACTGTCGCCGAACGATGCGGCGTTGGTTACGTCGACGACGGCTTCGGCCCCCGCCATGACCACTTCCAGGCCCTTGCCGGTTACCGTGTCGACGCCGAGCGACAATGACGCTGCCGTGACGTCGTGGCCCGACCGGCGCAGCTTTGCCGTAAGTTCAGTTCCGATAAGCCCGTTTGCTCCAACGACGGTGATTTTCATGTCGGCATCCTCTGCTTCAGCTCTTCCGCTTGCCTCGCGCGGATCGACAATGGCCGCAAAGCCGCACGCCTTCCATCATGCCCGAGGTCCGGCGCCCTGGACGCAGGGCGTAGCAGAGCCAGACCGAAGTCTAGGACCCCTTATCGGAAAAACAGGATTGCGCGCTCGCCCGAAAATTCCCGGCTACATTCCCGCGCAATGCATGGGTTTCCATGAGTTGCGGTTGTGATGCGGCGGGATTACGGTTCGAGCATGAGCTTGCCAGCGCCGAAATCGACACAGACTGCTGCAGGAAATGCTGACGATCCCCTGGCTTTCTCTGCCCGGCAGGAGCGGTTGCTGAGGAGCGTCTGGTCGCACCGTCCCCGCTTCCTGTATCTGGCGCTCTTCTTTCTCGGCTATGTCCTTGCCTGCGGCTTCGCGCAGTCGCTCGCAATCGTGCCGGGAACGGGTATTTCCATCTGGCCTCCCGGCGGCCTATTCGTCGCGACACTCATCCTCGCCCCCCGGCGCAGCTGGCCGTGGTGGATCCTGTCGGGCTGCCTGGCGGAGATGTTCGCCAATGCCCTGTGGTTCTTCAGTCCAGTCCTGGCAGCCCTTCTGATCTATGTCGGCAACGCCCTTGGAGCGGTGGTCGCGGCATGGCTGGTCAACCGGACGCTGAAGCACCCTGTTCGGATGGAAACTTTGCAGGAAGTTCTCACCTTCGTCATCCTGGCCGCCGGAATTGCGCCGATCGTCAGCGCGACCATCGGAAGCGCCACATTGGCCTGGTTCGCCATCCAGTCGCAATCCTTCGCGACCGCCTGGCCTCTATGGTGGGTGGGAGACGCGACCGGTGTCCTGATCGTCGCGCCGCTGGCGCTCGTCCTCTTCCACAGCTGGCGCGGCAAGACGCGGTTCTCGGCCGCGCAATGGGTGGAAGCCTGCGTGCTTGGGCTGATCTTTCTCGGCGTCGCCGCTCTGTCGCTGAGCGGCTATCTTCCCTTCGCCTATATCATCATGCCGCCGCTTCTCTGGGCCGCGGTCCGCTTCGAATTCAAGGGCGCTGCCGTATCGCTCGCTCTGCTGGCCCTGATCACCGCGATCTTCACGATCACAGGCGCGGGCCAATTTGCCGGCGATCCGGAGTCCCAGCGGCATAGGCAGGTCATGCTGCAGCTGTTTCTGGCCATCTCGGCCTTTTCGGCGCTGATCGTCGCGGCCATTTCCAGGCAGCACCAGCTGGCGGTATTCACATTGCGCCAAAACGTCGAGACGTTGCGCGACCGGGAACGGGAACTCTCGCAGCTCGTGGACATGGTGCCGAGCCATGTCTGGCGTCTGACGCCCGAGGGCGTGCCGACCTTCTTCAACAGGCGGATGGTCGATTTCCTCGGCATGGACGTGGCGGATATGGACAGGCCCGGCATCAGCCGGCTGGAGGCGCTTCAGGCCGCCGTCCATGCCGATGATGCGGCAGGCTTCGGCAACGCGCTTCGCCATTGCCTTGCCACCGGCGAAAACTTCGTCATGCGCTATCGGCTGCGCCGCGCCGACGGCAGCTACCGCTGGATGTCGAGCCGTGCCGAGCCGATGCGCGACGAAGCCGGAAACATCGTCCAGTGGTACGGACTTTGCCACGACATCGACGACCAGGTGCATGCCGAAGAGGCGTTGCGGCGAAGCGAGCAGCAGCTCCAGCAGATGATCGATGCCGTGCCTGTCCGCGTCTGGAGCGTGGAGCCGGCGGGCGGGTCGATTTATTTCAACAAGCGGTATCAGGATCATTTCCGCTCCGTCATCGCCGATTTCGACACTCGCGGCGAGCCGCGCATCGAAGATCTGCTGCAGCAACTGATCCACCCCGAGGATGCGCCCGACGTCCAGCGGACTTTGCAGAACTGCTTCGAAAGCGGCGGCGGCACGGCGATGCGGTTTCGCTGGCGCGAACAGGACGGCGTCTATCGCTGGGCCGAATGCCGGGTCGAGCCGCGGCGTGATGATGACGGCAAGGTCGTGCAGTGGTACGGCGTTTCGCTCGATATCGACGAGGAGGTGCGCGCGCTGGAAACCCTGCGCGAACGCGAGCGCGAGCTCTCGCAGCTCGTGGACATGGTCCCGGTCCAGATCAGGCGCCTGACGCCGAAGGGCGAGCCGGTCTTCTTCAACAAGCGGCTGATCGACTTTTTCGGTGTCGATGTCGAGGATATGGACAGGCCGGGCATGAGCCGTCTCTCGTCGGTCATCCATACCCTCGTCCATCCCGAGGATGCGTCGAGGCTGCTGGAGACGGTCCAGCGCTCCCTCGTCACCGGCGATCCCTTCTCGATCAAATACCGCATGCGCCGTTTCGACGGGGCATATCGCTGGGTCGACGGCCGGGCCGAGCCGCTGCGCGACCAAAGCGGCGCGATCACGCAATGGTATGTCATATCGGTCGATATCGACGACGAGATGCGCGCGCAGGAAGCGCTGCGCGACCGGGAGCGGGAGCTTTCGCAACTGGTGGACATGGTTCCGAGCCTGCTCTGGCGGCTCGATCCGCAGGGCAATCCGACCTTCTTCAATCAGCGCCTGATCGATTTTCTGGGTACCGGCATCGGCGATATGGAAAAGCCGGGCGTAAGCCCGCTGGCGGCCCTCATCGAAGCGGCCGTCCATCCGGACGATGCCGCCAGTCTCGCTGAAGCGCTCAACCATTCCTTCATGACCGGCGAGCGCTTCTCGAAACAGTATCGGCTGCGGCGCGCCGACGGCGTCTACCGCTGGGTGAAGGGCAGCGCCGAACCGTTGCGGGATGATAATGGCCGGATCGCGCAATGGTACGGGCTCTCGCATGACATCGACGATCAGCTGCGCATCGAGGAGGCTCTGCGAGAGAGGGAACGTTCGCTCTGGCAGATCGTCGAGACGCTGCCGGTCATGATCGATTGCGCGGCTCCCGATGGAGAGCCGGTCTATCGCAATCCGCAGCTCCGCGACTTTCTCGGATACAAGCTCGAAGAGCTGGATGGAACCGGCAAATCACGGCTCGCCGGCACGCTCGATGCCGGCGTTCACCCCGACGACCTTGCCGACGTCAAGGAGAAATACGCCTTGTCGCTCGCCACCGGCGAACCCTATGCGCGCAAGCATCGCCTGCGGCGGTTCGATGGCGAATATCGCTGGGTCGAGACGCGCGCCGCGCCGATGCGCAATGCCGAGGGTGCGATCGTGCAATGGAACGTGATCTGCCTCGATATCGATGGCGAAGTTCAGGCGCAGGAAGAGCTGCGCCTGACGCAGGAGGGCCTTGCCCGGGCAAGCCAGGCGGCGAGCCTGGCCGAGCTTTCCGCCTCCATCGCCCACGAGGTAAACCAGCCCCTGGCGGCCGTCGTGGCGAATT
Source organism: Rhizobium sp. R339 (assembly GCF_002211395.1). NCBI lineage: Bacteria > Pseudomonadati > Pseudomonadota > Alphaproteobacteria > Hyphomicrobiales > Rhizobiaceae > Rhizobium > Rhizobium sp. R339. Next base: position 516,044 of record NZ_LOKV01000012.1, on the reverse strand, counting down.
CGCACGCCTGCCAGCGCTGGCTGATGGCCGAGCCGCCGAACATGGAGCGGGCGCAAAGAACGGTCGAACGCATCATCCGGGATGCCAATTCGGCCGCCGAAGTCGTCAGCCGCATTCGCGCCCTGTTCAAGCAATCCGCCGACACGAGAGCTCGAACGACGCTCGCCGGCATTATCGACGAAGTGCGCAGCCTCATGGCCGACGAGGCCTGGCGGCGGCGTGTTCGCATCGAGGCCGATGTCGACGCCAATCTGCCGCTCGTTGCCATCGACCGCGTCCAGATTCAACAGGTTCTGATCAATCTCATCCGCAACGGCATCGAAGCGCTGGACGCAGAGACAAGCGACAGGGTGGTCGAGATACGCTCGCGTCATATCGGCAATGCCGTCCAGACCGAGGTCAGCGACCTCGGCCGGGGCATCGAGTCTCCCGAGAAGATGTTCGAGCCCTTCTTCACCACGAAGCAGAACGGCATGGGCATGGGACTGGCGATCTGCCGCTCGATCGTCGAATTGCACGGCGGAAGATTATGGGCGGACAAGAACGAACCGCGCGGAGCGACGTTGATCTTCACATTGCCCGTTGAAGCGAAGGCGGCGTCATGAAGGCCGACGACCATATTGTCTTCATCGTCGACGACGATGAACGCATTCGCGAGGCGCTCGGCGAGCTGCTGGCCTCGCACGGCATGCACGCTGTCGCCTTCGAGTCCGCCGGCGATTATGTCACGGCGGACAAGCCGGACCGGCCTGCCTGCCTCATTCTCGATATAGAGCTGCCCGATATCAACGGCCTCGACTTGCAGAGGCAAATCGCCGACGGCGATCATCCGCCGATCGTGTTCATCACCGGACATGGCGACATCCCCTCCTCGGTGCGCGCGATCAAGCGCGGCGCGGTGGATTTCCTCACCAAGCCGTTCAGCGACGAGGATCTCATGGCGGCTATCCACGCGGCTCTCGCCCAGGATCGGGAAAAGAGAGCCGAGCGCGCCGAACGCGACATGCTGAAACAGCATTATCTCGACCTGACGCCGCGCGAGCGAGAGGTGCTGCCGCTCGTCGTCAGTGGCCTTCTCAACAAGCAGGCGGCAGCCGAACTGGGGATCAGCGAAGTCACGCTGCAGATCCATAGAAGAAACGTGATGCAGAAGATGGCGGCGGCTTCACTCGCCGACCTCGTGCGCATCGCGGAGAAACTGCAAATACCGATAACCCACTCGCGCCGGGTGGGAGGGAATTGAACATGAACAAGACAAGACATGTCGTGGCAATCGTCGATGACGATCCGAGGCTTCTGGAATCGATGGGCGACCTGCTGGAATCGGCAGGCTATGTCGCCCGCGGCTTCTCGTCGGCGGGCTCGCTGCTCGTCAACGGGCTGTCGGACCTCGACCTGCTCATCACCGATATCGGAATGCCCGGCATCGACGGCTTCGAACTTCGCGATCTCGTCAGGAAATCGCGTCCGGAGCTGCCGGTCTTCCTGATCACGGGCCGCCACGAGATCGCCGATCAGGGCCGCGCTCAAGGCGCCGGCGGCTTCTTCCGCAAGCCTTTCGATGCCCAGGCCCTGCTCGCGGCCATCGCCAATGCTTTACACAAATCGAGAGATGGAGGGTGACATGAGAGTTGACCAGCCGTTCGTCCGGAGATCGGCGCCGTTGTCAGTGCAGCGCGGATGTGAGGAGGATCAGCCGCTCGTCATCATCGTGGATGACGACGCACCCCTTCGCGAGGCACTGTCCGAGCTGATCCTGTCGGCGGGTTTCCAACCGGTCAGCTTTGCCTCGACCCGCGAGTTGCTCGATGCTGATATATTGGACAGGCCCGGCTGCCTGATCCTCGATGTGCGCATGCCGGGGGCGAGCGGCCTTCACCTGCAGAGCCATCTGGCCGAAAACGGCGTCGTCAAGCCGATCATTTTCCTCACCGGCCATGGCGACATTCCCATGACCGTGCAGGCGATGAAAGCCGGTGCGGTGGACTTCCTCACCAAGCCGGTGCGGGACCAGACGCTGCTCGATGCTGTGACCGCGGCCATTGCCATGGACTGCGAGCGGCGGGCGGAAGCGGCGATCGCCAATCGCAACATCGAGCGGCTGGAGACGCTGACGCAGCGCGAGCGCGAGGTTCTCCATGAAGTCGCCCGCGGACGGCTGAATAAGCAGATCGCCTTCGATCTCGGCATCAGCGAAGTGACGGTCAAGCTGCATCGCAGCAATGTCATGCACAAGATGGAGGCCGGCTCGATCGGCGAGCTGATCCGGGCATGGGAAACCTTGCCCGTGCAAATGCGCCAGAGCGGATCGCGCTAGCTCAAGCCCCGAGCGCGATCCAAGGTGCGTGGACGCCAGTCCTCGCGCATAAGCTGCCGCCACTGTCCAATTTTTGCGAGTCCTATCCGATTCGCGCCAAAAACGACCATGCGGCGCCGGCAATGGGTTTCGACATCCCACCCATGCGTTATCTCTAAATTAAAGCTCGGGGATTTGCCTGGTTCCCGGCTTTGGTTCCCTAAAGGAGATCTCGCCTTGAACAATCGACCGCCCGCCGCGCCTTCCCCTGAGGTCAACCCTTTCGACAACGAGGCCAACCTCCTGTCGGCCATGGGCAATGCCAAACGGCTTCACATCCTGCATCTGTTGACCGAGGGCGAAATGTCCGTGTCCATCCTGGCCGACGAGGTGGGGTTGAGCCAGTCTTCCACATCCCAGCATTTGGCGATTCTCCGAGAACAGGATCTCGTACAGACCCGAAGGGCTGCCCAGACGATCTATTATTCGCTTCAATCCGGCGCGGCGAGAGCCGTGCTCGATACGCTCGCCGACATCTTCGGATCGCATCCTCGCACCGGAGTCGAGCACGTGCGGGCCGTAAACGCCTGAAGAAATGACGAAGCGCTGCTCTTGCCGCTATCCCTGATGAACGTTTGATGTACGCCTCCTAGACCACGGTGTGATTACGTCTCCATCGCACATGGAGATAATGAACCGCATCAGGAACGGTCAGGAGGAGACGGCCATGAACATGGACAATATCTCCTGCATCGACCGCAACCCGAAGAGCTGATTCCATTGCGCATGCGCTCAGGATCGGCCAACGGCATGGAGATGATCATGGACGTATATGAGGCAGTCACAAGCCGGCGGTCGGTGCGCGGATTCAAGAACCAGCCTGTGGCGAAGGAGATACTCGAGCGGGTGCTCTCCGCCGCGGCCTGGTCGCCGTCAGGATCGAACATTCAGCCGTGGAACACCTACGTGATGACCGGCGCGGCGCTGGCCGAACTCAAGACATCAGCCGTCGAGCGCGTGGCTCACGGCACCGCTTGGGACAAGCGGCAATATGAAATGTATCCATCCGCGCTGAAGACCCCGTATGGCGAGCGCCGATCCGCCTTCGGCAAGGAGCGTTACAGCGCGCTCGGCATTGCGCGCGAGGACTGGGAGGCGCGCCAGCGGGCAGCGATCGCCAACTGGAATTGCTTCGGAGCGCCGGCCGCCCTGTTCTGCTATATCGATCGTGAGCTGGGCCTGCCCCAATGGGCCGACGTCGGCATGTATCTGCAGACCGTCATGCTGCTGCTGCGCGCCGAAGGCCTGCACAGCTGCCCGCAAATGGCGTGGTCACAGGTGCGAGAGACGGTCGCCGAGGCCTTGTCGCCCCCGGACGGGCTTATCCTCTTCTGCGGCATGTCGATCGGGTACGAGGACCCCGCGATCAATTTTGCCCGTACGGGCCGCGCTCCTCTCGCCGAGACGGTCACATTCGTCGGCGACTAGCTGCTTGCGCTGAGAGCACCAGAAACTCCTTCCATGATCCTTGCGGGAGAACGCCATGACCACGCATAAAGTAGGCTATCTCATCGGGAGCCTCGCCAAGGGCTCGATCAATCGCAAGCTCGCCAAGGCGCTGGTGCGGCTCGCCCCGCCGGAGCTTGAAATGTCGGAGATATCCTTCAAGGAGTTGCCGCTCTACAGCTATGACTACGACGCCGACTTCCCGCCGGCCGGCAGGGCGTTCAAGGCTGATATCGCAGCCGTCGACGCCGTGCTGTTCGTCACGCCCGAATACAATCGATCCATACCCGGCGGGCTGAAAAACGCAATCGACTGGGCGAGCCGCCCCTACGGCACCAACTCCTTCACCCACAAGCCGTCGGCGGTCATCGGCACATCGCCGGGCGCCATAGGCACAGCCGTCGCCCAGCAGAATTTGCGCAGCGTGCTCAGCTTCTGCAACTCTCCCCAGATGAATGCCCCGGAAGCATACATCCAGTTCACGCCGGGACTGATCACCGATGACGGCGAGGTCACGAACGCCGCCACCGCCGATTTCCTTCGCAAATTCATGCAGGATTTCCATGTCTTCATCGCAAGGGTCCGCTCGGTGCTGCCGAGAGATGCCTAAAGCGCTTTAATAATTGGCTGCCTCCCTGCGGCGGCAGCCAATTCCCGATTTTCGAGCGACGTCTTCAAGCGAAGGCGTAGGAACCATCAGGCCGCTTCGGCACGCGCCGCTGCCAATGGATGTAGCCTTCCTCCTGCATTGCCTTCTCGTCCATTTCGACGCCCCAGCCCGGCCGGTCGGGACGCAGTTCGAGATAACCGTCCTTCGGCAGGTAGGGATCGACGACGTAGCGGGTTTCGCCCTGCCGCTGCTCGATATCGAGCCCGCCATAGACATAGGCCTGTCCCTTGGGAAGCCGGTACTCGAGGATGCGGAAATTCTGCGCCGCGGCCGAGAAATGCACGTTGACGGCGGTGGCCAGCGGCCCCATCGGATTGTGCGGCGCCACGCCGACGAAGAAGGCTTCGGCAAGGGTGGCGATACGGCGCATTTCGCTGATGCCGCCGACGACGCAGATATCGGGCTGGATGAGATCGGCGCCCTTGACCTGCAGCAGCCGCAGGAACTCGTTCCTGTTGTAGAGCGATTCACCGGTCGCAAGCGTGCAGTTGAGGCCCTGCTTCAAGTCGCCCCAAGCCTCGATATTCTCCGGACGCAGCGGCTCCTCGAAGAACAGAGGATCGTAAGGCGCCAGCGCATTGCCGAGTTGGCGCGCGGCGATCGGCTCGAAGATCTTGGCATGGGCGTCGAAGGCGATCTCGTATTCGTCGCTGACCGTCTCGCGAAGCGAGCGGAAATAATCCGCCGAGGCCTTCACGACATTGCCCCAGCGATTGGAGTGCATGTCGATCCGCCAGGGGCTGAGCTTGAAGGCGGTGAAGCCCCAGCCTTCCTTCAGGCGATCGAACTCCTCGCGGGCCGCCGGCGCATCGGGGGCGGTATAGACCCCGGCATAGACCTTGATGCGGTCGCGCACCTCGCCGCCGAGCAGCTTGTAGACAGGCACGTTCGCCGCCTTGGCCGCGAGGTCCCACAGGCAATGGTCGAGCGCGGAGATCGCGGCAAGGCCGAGCGCACCAGGCGGGAAGCGGCTCTGCTGGATCAGCAGATTGACGAGATATTCGACGCGTGTCGGGTCCTGGCCCGATATAAATCCGTAGAGATAGTCGAGCAGCGGCGGCAACGCCTTGTCCGGGCCGTGATTGTAGCATTCGCCCCAGCCGGTGAGCCCGTCATCGGTATCGAGCGCGACGATCACGCGGGGGCGGTCCTTGTCGCGGGTCATGAAAACCCGCATCCGGTCGATTTTCATCATTCTGTCCTTCTAGCGATTGAAATAGCTGCGGCGCGCCACGCGCGTCTGCACGTAAACGTGCTGGTCATAGGTCCCGGGATTGTAGGCGCCGCTTCCCTCCGGCACGGGCACGGAGACATTGCCGCCACTCGGGAAGCGCGCGACGAATTCTTCATCGATATCGCAGCCGAGGCCCGGGGCGTCGGGCACCGCGATCAAGCCGTCGACCTGCTGCGGGTGCGGCACGATCGTCTGGCGGCGGCCCTCCCAATCATCGTCGAGCCGTTCGAGTATCAGCGCGTTCGGGATGGAGGCGAGCAGATGCAGCGCCGCATATTCCGCCACCGGTCCAAGCGAGCCGGAATGCGGCGCCATCTGGATATGATGCGCCTCGGCCATGGCGGCGATCTTCTTCATCTGGGTGATGCCGCCCGCCCGGCCGGTATCCGGCTGGATCACATCGACCAGCTCTTTCTCGATCAGTTCGCGCTCGCCGAAAATGGTGGCCGAGCGCTCGCCGGCCGCAAGCGGCAGATGCGCGGCGTCGCGGATGCGCTTGTAGCCTTCGATATTGTCCGGTGCGATCGGATCTTCCACCCACATGAGCTCATAGGGTTCGAGCGCCCGCACCAGCCGGCAGGCATCCGCGGGTGTCAGCCATGGCGGTCCGTGCAGGTCGATCGCGATATCCATGTCGTCGCCGACGGCATCGCGCAGCGCCGCAACCTTGCGGACGGGATCGGCCACCCCGCCGCATTTAATCGCCTTGATGCCCCGCGCCTTGAGAGCAAGCGCACCCCCCGGCGTATTCGCATGCGAATAGATCGGGATCCTGTCGCGCACCTTGCCGCCGAGCAGCATCCAGACGGGCACGCCGAGCGCCTTGCCCTTGATGTCCCAGAGCGCCATGTCGATGCCGGTCATCGCGCCGCCTCCGACCGTGCCGAGCATGCCGTGACCCATCATGGCGATATGCATCTTCTGCCAGAGGCGCTCGATATGGGCGGGGTCCTCTCCGATCAGCAGCGGCGCGAGATCGCGGATCGCCATCTCGACGACACGCGGCCAGCCCGAGCATTCGCCGATGCCGGTGATGCCCTCGTCGGTATCGATCTTCAGAAAGAGCCAGTTCCTAGTGCCGCCGAACTGCTTGGAGGCGCCACTGCCGGACTGTCGATCGGCTGCCCATTTCGAAGGGTCCGGCTGGCCGACATGCATGAGAAATGTTCTGATACCGGTGATCTTCATCTCTGCGCGCTCCCGTTCTTCAGGTTCTCCGGCTCGACATAACGGAAACGCCTGGAATGATCCCGGTCGCGCGGATCGGGGCGCGGGATCGCCGAAAGGAGGGCCTGCGTATAGGCGTGCTCGGGCGTGCTGCAGACCTTCTCCGCATCGCCGATTTCGACGAGCTGGCCCTTGTACATGACGCCGACGCGATCGCACATGTAGCGGATGACGCCGATGTCATGGCTGATGAAGATGTAGGCGAGCCCGAGCTGGTCCTGCAGGCGCATGAGAAGATCGAGCACCTGCGAGCGCACGGAGACGTCGAGCGCCGAGGTCGCCTCGTCGGCGACGATGACGCGCGGATCGAGCGTGATGGCGCGGGCGATGCCGATGCGCTGGCGCTGGCCGCCGGAGAAGGCGTGCGGGTAGCGCTCGCGCGCCCGCGGATCGAGACCGACCTGCTCCATGAGGTGGCAGACGCGCTCATCCAGCGCCCGTCCCCTGGCGATACCGTTGACCAGCAGCGGTTCGCCGATGATCTGCGAGACGGTCATGCGCGGATTGAGCGAGCCGAAGGGATCCTGGAACACCATGCGCAATTCGCGGCGTGCGGCGGCAAGCGTTGGCCCTTTCGCCGTCGCCAGATCGATGATGTCGCCGCTGGCGTTGCGATAGAGGATTTCGCCGGCGGAGGGATCGATCAGCCGCATGATCGAGCGGCCCATGGTCGTCTTGCCGGACCCGCTCTCGCCAACGATGCCGAGCGTTTCGCCCGGCAGCAGCGAGATGGAGACATCGTTCAGAGCCTTCACTTCGCCGAAATCCATCGACACGTTACGCAGCTCGAGGATCGGCGCCTTCGTCCTGTCGAGCGGCGGGCGCGCCAGGCGGATCTCGGCCTTTTGCTCCAGCTTCAGGACCGAGCAGATCAGCATGCGGGTATAGTCGTCCTGCGGCGCGTGGAAAATCTGCTCGACCGGCCCGTATTCCTTCGCCACGCCATTGTGCATGACGAGCACGTCGTCGGCGATCTGCGCCACCACGCCCATGTCATGGGTGATGAAGAGCACGGCCATGCCGTTGGCCTTCTGCAACCTTCCGATCAGGTCGAGGATTTCGGCCTGCGTGGTGACGTCGAGGGCAGTCGTCGGTTCGTCGGCGATCAGGAGCTGCGGCTTGCAGGCGAGCGCCATGGCGATCATCGCGCGCTGGCGCATGCCGCCGGAATATTGGAAGGCATAACGATCCAGCGCCTTTTCCGGCGAGGGAATTTCCACCTGCTTCAGCAGCGATATGGCTTCCGCCCGCGCCTCCGCCTTGCTCATCCGGGTGTGAAGGCGAAGCGCCTCGACGATCTGGTTGCCGACCGTGTGGATCGGCGACAGCGACGACATCGGCTCCTGGAAGATCATCGCGATGTCGCGGCCGCGGATCGCGCGGATCTGGCGGCCGCGCGGATTGAGGCTGGTGAGATCGGTCGAGACGCCCTTCTGATCGTTCAGGACGATCGATCCGCCGGCAATGCGGCCGGGCGCATCGACGATCTGCAGGATCGAGCGCGCCGTCACCGACTTGCCGGAGCCGCTTTCACCGACGACGCAGAGCGTCTTGCCCGGTTCGATCGAGAAGGAGAGATCGCGGACGGCGCGGAAGACGCCGGTGCGCAGAGGGAATTCGACCGTGAGGTTCTTCACCTCGAGCAGCGGCCTGCCGGCAATGGGAATGATATCGGTCATGCCGGCCTCATTTGTTGTAGGGGTCGGCCGCATCGCGCAGGCCGTCGCCGAGAAGGTTGAGCGCCATGACGGCGACCACGACGGCGCAGCCCGGCATGAAGAGCCAGGGTGCGGTGGCGATCGAGCGGATGTTCTGGGCCTCGCGCAGCAGCACGCCCCAGGAGATCGTCGGCGGCTGCAGCCCGAGCCCCAGGAAAGAGAGCGAGGTTTCGGCGAGGATCATCGCCGGCACCGCAAGGGTGATCGAAGCGATGATGTGGCTCGCGAAACTCGGCAGCATATGGCGGAAAATGATGCGTCTTTCGCGGACACCGTCGAGCCTTGCGGCGGCGACGAACTCCTCGGTGCGCAGCGACAGGAAGCGGCCGCGCACGACGCGGGCGAGCTGCGCCCAGCCGGTCAGCGACAGGATGATGGTGATCATCATATATTGCAGCGTCGCCGGCCAGCCCTGCGGCAGCGCTGCCACCATGGCGAGCCAGATCGGGATGGTCGGCAGCGCCAGGACGAAATCGATCAGCCGCTGCATGAAGAAGTCGATGCGGCCGCCGTAGTATCCCGAGATGCCGCCGAGCACGATGCCGAGCATCAGTGAGAAGAAGACGCCGACAAGGCCGATGGACAGGGAGACTTGCGAGCCCTGCACCGTCCGGCTGAAGACGTCGCGTCCAAGCCTGTCGGCTCCAAAGAGCAGCAGCGGCGTGGTCTTATCCGGCGAGGCGAGGAGGTGGATGTTCGTGTTGAAGAGGCCGAGCACGGAATATTCATAGCCGCGGCCGAAGAACTGCACGTCAATCCGCTTCGTCGTATCTTCCTTGAAGATGGCGGCAAGCGTTTCCGGATCGCGCGTCAGCTTCATCGGATAATAATGCAGGCCGAAGGAGAAGCCGCTCGTCGTATCGATGAGATGCACTCTCTGCGGCGGGTGGAAGGTCGCCCGCGCATTCTGCAGGTTCGGATCGTTGATGGCGAAAAAGCCGGGAACCAGCGCGACGATATACATCATCACGGTGACGACGAGCGCCACCATGGCCAGCTTGTGCCGGCGGAAAGCCCACCAGATGAGCTGCCATTGCGACGCGACGGCGGCGCGGTCCGGCTGCAGGTTTGTAATGGTGATGTCGGCCACATCAGCCTCCTATTCCAAGCGGATGCGGGGATCGACCAGCGCCAGAAGAATGTCGCTGATCAGGGAGCCGATCAGCGTCAGCGCGCAGATCAGGAGCACGAAGGCGCCGGCGAGATACATGTCCTGCGCCATCAGCGCCTGTAGCAGGAGGGGTGCTGCCGTCGGCAGATTGAGGACGATGGCGACGACGACCGAACCGGAAATCAGGTTGGGCAGCAGCCAGGCGATCGTCGAGATGAACGGGTTGAGCGCGATCATCAGAGGATATTTCATCAGCAGCCGAAATTCGGAGAGACCCTTCGCCCGGGCCGTCACCACGTAGGGTTTCGGCAGCTCGTCCAGCATGTTGGCGCGCATGACGCGGATGAGGCTCGCCGTCGAGGAGACGGCGAGAATGATGACGGGAAGCCAGAGATGGCTCAGCAGATCGAGCATCTTGGCGATGCTCCAGGACGCGGTCTCATATTCCGGCGAGAAGAGCCCGCCGACATCCTGGCCGAACTCGACCGCCGCCACATACATCAGCACCAGCGCCAGCAGGAAAGACGGGATGGACAGGCCGAAGAAGGTGAAGGCGGTGAAGAAATAGTCGCCGATCGAATATTTCTTCACGGCGGAGAAGACGCCGATCGGCAGCGCGATCGCCCAAGTGGCGATCAATGTCGAGAGCGCCAGAACCAGCGTCAGCGCCATCCGCTCCCAGATGAGGTCCGAGACCGGCTGCTGCCATTCGAAGGAAATGCCGAAATCGCCGCGCGAGAGGATGCCCCATATCCATTTGAAATATTGGACGAGCATCGGATCGTCGAGGCCGAAGCGCTCGCGCAGTTGCGCGGCCGTGTTCTGGTCGACGATCTCATTGGATGCCGCGAGCGTCGCGATATAGGTCGTGACATAATCGCCCGGCGGCAGCTGGATCAGCACGAAAGCCAGGAAGCTGACGGCGAAAAGCGATGGAATCATCCATAAAAAGCGTTTGGCGATGAACACCAGCATTGAGGCGTCTCCCGACTTGGACGCCGCCCTCCGTCCCTTTCGGCTTCAGGCCGGCAAGGTTTCGGAGGGCGAACTTGAATGAAAGCGCCGTGCCCGAGGGTACGGCGCTCGAAAATCGACATCAGCTCGTGAAGGTGAATTGCTGCGGCAGCGCGGGACCAGGATTGGGCCAGGACCAGCTGTCCGGCTCCTTCTCGGGCACGTTGCGCAGATTGTTGCGGATGATGCCGAAGCCGCCGACGGCGAGGCAAAGCCCGACGGTCTCGAATTCTTCCGCCGCGATGTCGAAGATCTGCTTCATGATCGCACCGCGCTTGTCGAGATCGGCCGTAGACCGCGCCTCGTCGAAGAGCTTCATGCGCTTCTTCTGGCTTTCCGGCGGCTCTTCGCCGCGCGCGCCGTTGGACGTGTACCAGAGCGTCCACGGAATGGCGTAGCGCGATCCCTGCGGATGGAAGGCGAAGAAATCGCGCGGATCAAGCATCGGGTCGAGACCGCCCGGTCCCGGCCAGACGGCCGCATCATGGGCATTGTCGTCGCCGCGGGTATAATAGAGCGCCCGCTCGATCGTGTTGACCTTCATGTCGACGCCGATCTGGGCCCAGTGCGCCTTGACCAGTTCGAGCGCGTCGACGAGGTCCGGATAGAGCGTCGGGATGACGTCGATCGAGAAGAACACCTTCTGCCCGTCCGGCCGAACGCGCATGCCGTCGGCGCCCTTCTTGTAGCCGGCCTCATCAAGCATGGCGCCCGCCTTGTCGGGATCATATTCTGTGAACTGGCGCGCATATTTCTCATTGTACCAGGGATGGCTCGGACGCGGTCCGGCCTGGTAAGGCTCGCTCTGGCCGAAATACACGATGTCGATCAGTTCCTGGCGATTGATGCCGATCGACAGCGCCTGCCGGAACGCCTTGTCGGCAAACATCTTGCGCATGGCAGGATCTTTGTGGGTGATGTTGAAATAGATCTGGCACTGCTGCGCGGCCGAGGGAACGAGCGTCAGCAGGCGGTAATCGCCCTTCTGCATGTTCTGGGAGAGCGTCGGCTTGTTGGCGAGCACGCTGATATGGCGCTCCTGGATGTCGATCTTCCCGGAGATGACGTTCAGCATCAGCGATTCCACGTCCTGCGAAATGCCGAAATTGACCTCGTCGATGTAGGGAAGCTGGTTGCCCGATGTATCGACCTGCCAGAAATAAGGGTTGCGGGTCATGACGACGCGCGTCGCGCCGCCGACATAGGGCTCCTTGACGACCCAGGGATCGAGCGTCGGCTTGTCGACATTGCCCCATCTGGTCGGGATCTCGATATCGCCGCAGCGGCTGCGGAAGAGTTCCGTCCAACTGGTGACGCCTGCCTTCTTGGTATCGGCCTCGATGTTCGGGTTATATTTCGGCAGGAACTGGCTGCAATAATGCTTGGGAAAGAGCGTCGGATGCTGGCCGAGCGGCGTGGCGAGGTTTTCCAGGTAGAGCGCGTTGGCCGCAGCAAAGGTGAATTTCACCGTATAGTCGTCGATCTTCTCGACGTTGACCGCCTTGCCGGCGACGGAAAGCTGCGCCGGCGTGGCGCTGTAAAGCTCGGTGTTCTTGACGCAGTCCTCGATTGCGAACACCACGTCGTCGGCCGTGAAGGGATGGCCGTCGGACCAGCGCACGCCTTCGATCAGATGGAAGGTGAATTGCGTCGCGTCGTCGCTGACCTCCCAGCGTTCGGCGAGGTTCGGCTCCACCGCGGTAAATTCCAGATTCCAGCGCACGAGGCTCTGGTTGCCGACCATGCGCAGGATGCCGTTATGGTCGGATGAACCGCGCAAGCCGCGGCGCAGCGTGCCGCCATACGTACCGACCTTCTCGAACGGCGTCACCACCATCGGCTTCTTCGGCAGGCGCTCGGCAAGCGGCGGCAGCTTGCCGTCCTTGACGAGTTCCGCCAGCGCCGGCGCTTCGCCGCCCGCCGCAAAAGCGCGCCCGGCGATGGACAGTGCCGCGGCGCCGGCCATGCCACCGAGAACGGCGCGGCGGGTGACACCGCGAGACAGAATTTCATTGGGCATCGATTCCTCCCCTTTTATGCCGGAACAGGCTTGTCCCGCTTGGCACGGCAGGCTCCCGGCCTGCCGTTTTGCGCCCTCCTCGGCGCTGGGAGGAAACCATAGACACGTTCCCAGATGATTACAAGAGTTGACAGATAATTACAGATTCGATAGCGATGCAGCATCAAACGGGGCGCCCAAGCCGTTGGGAAGATAGCCTTGGGGGGAGAAAAAACGGCTGATCTGTCAGATGCTGTCCAGCAGCCACAGCGTGGCCGCGGGCGGCGCGGCGCCATCCCGGCGCATGATCGAGCAGGCATATTCGGCTTCTGCTCGCCAGCCGGAAAGGCGACGGCTGAATTTGCCGCGTGGCGGGAGAGAAAAGGACGATAATGACATTCGCAGTCGACGCCGTTCCCACCAGAGGCGCAACGCGCTTCAGCGACATCATCTACGAGAAGATCGTAGGGATGATCGTGGACGGCAAATTTCCGGTAAACGAGCGGCTGCCGTCGGAGACGAAGCTCGCCACCGATTTCGGCGCCTCGCGGCCCGTCGTGCGCGAGGCCCTGGAGCGGCTCAGAACCGACGGCCTCATCGTCTCGCGCAAGGGGTCCGGCTCCTATGTCCGGCAGCGGCCGGATTCGTCGATGCTGAAGATGGTTCCGGTCGGCTCGCTCGCCGACGTGCAGCGCTTCTTTGAATTCCGCGCCGGGCTCGAGGCCGAGGCCGCGGAGCTTGCCGCACGCAACTGGCAGCCGGCCGACAAGGAACGGATCACGGCGGCGCTGGTCGCGATCGAGCAATGTCTGGGGAACGGCGAGCTCGGCGCCGAAGAAGACCAGGCGCTGCATGATGCGATCGCGATGGCGACCGGCAATCAGTTTCACATCACCGTGCGCGAATGGTTCCAGCCGCACTTCGCCATCGGCCATTCGGTAACGCGAAGCCTCAGCCTGAAGCGCACGCCGGAGCAGATCCGCAGCGTCCAGGACGAACACGCGGTGATCGTGGAGGCGATCTTCGCGCGGCGGGAAACCGAAGCCCACGATGCGATGAAGAAACACATACTGAATGCGCGCGCCCGCATGTTCCAGGGGGTTTGAGCGATGACGGAAGGAAAAACGATGAGACGGGTTGCTGTGACGGGTGCTGCCGGACGCGTCGGGACGCTGCTTCGCCCGTTCCTTCGCCAGCATGTGGAGCACTTGCGTCTGATCGATATTCATGAGCCCGCCGAGCTGGCTGAAAACGAAGATTTCGTGCGCGCCGATCTTTCGAAGCTGGACGAGGCAACGGCGGCCCTCAGAGAGGTCGACGGCGTCGTTCATCTTGCCGGCATCGCCAGCGGCGTCGACATGAACGCCATTTTGCAGGCCAATGTGCTCGGGACCTACAATCTCTACGAGGCCGCCAGGATCAACAGGGTCGGGCGGATGGTTTACGCCTCGAGCAACCACGCGACGGGCTTTTATCCGCGCGGCGAAGTCATATCCCCGCTCGATCCCATGCGGCCGGACAGTCCCTACGGATTGTCCAAATGCTGGGGCGAGCTGGTCGCGGGGCTTTACTACGACACCTCAGGCATCCGCTCGCTTTCCATCCGCATCGGCAATGCCGGCACCTATCCCAACAGCGAACGTTCGATCGCGATCTGGATCAGCGCCCGGGATCTCGCGCAGCTGGTGCAGATCGGGCTCACTCATCCCTCGATCGCCGCGACGGTGGTCTACGGCGTGTCCGATACGGACGAAAAATGGTGGGACAACGATCTGGCGAAGCGGCTCGGCTACCAGCCGCAGGACCGGCCGCGCGATCACGCCCGCATCGAGGACGGCGCGGAAGGACGGGTCGCCCGCGCCTTCCAGGGCGGCGGCTTCTGCGAATTCAATCATGACGGCAACATCCGCATGCGCGATGCCGAGGGTCTCGTCAAAGAGCTGGAGACCGTATCGTGACGGCGCCCCGCATCATTGAACCGAAGATCCGTTCTGTGCTGCAGCAGCCGCTGACGGTCGGTGAATCGCCGGTATGGGACGAAGAGACCGGCGCGCTCTGGCTCGTCGACATCCTGGCGCCGGCGATCGTCCGGATCGCGGCGGATGGCAAGGCCGAGCGCTTCGACATGCCGGCGGCGGTCGGCTGCCTTGGGCTTTGCCGCGACGGCAGGATCGTCGTCGGCCTCCAGACCGGCGTTCACATCTTTGACCCGGTTACCCGCCATCTGGAATTTCTCTGCGATCCAACCGGGCGCGAGATGATCGGCCGCCTCAACGACGGCAAGGTCGGCCCGGACGGGCATTTGTGGGTCGGCTCGATCAGCGAGGCCAAGCCGCAGGTGAACGACGCGGCGCTCTTCCGTGTCGGTGCCGATGGCAGCACGCGGACCGTCGCGACGGGACTGACGAGTTCCAACGGCCTCGCCTGGTCGCCGGATGGCCGGCGCATGTATCACTCCGACAGCCGGCAATGTTTCCTGCAGGCCTTCGATTTCGATCCCGGGACGGGAAAACTCGGCGAAGGGCGCCGCCTTCGCAGCTTCACCGAAGAACAGGGCCGGCCGGACGGCGCGACGACCGATCGCGACGGGTTTTACTGGAGCGCCGGCGTTTCCGCCGGCCGCCTCAACAAAATATCGCCTGAAGGCGAGATCGTCGAAATCTACATTCTGCCGGTCGCAGCACCGACCATGCCGTGTTTCGGAGGGCCTGATTTCAGCACCCTCTATGTCACGAGCCTGTCGACCGACCGGACCGGTCGTTTCGAGGCGGGCACGGTCATCGCCTTCGACGTGGATGCGGAGGGATTGCCACCCTTCCGCTTCGGCAAACAGTCATCTTGATGGAAAGCGAGCGGGGTAGAAAAATGAGCATCGCGAACATGCGCAAGGCGCTTACGGGGGTATCGGGCGTACCTGTCACGGCTTATGACGGCGGGGGCGAAGTCGAACCCCGAATTACCGCGAAGGTTTATGCGCGGGTGGCGGCGGCGGGCATTCACAACATCGTCGCAGCCGGCAATACCGGGGAATTCTACGCGCTGACGCCGCAGGAGATCCGGATCGTCCACGAAGCGGCGGTCGCAGGCGTCGACGGGCAAGCGCCGGTGACGGCGGCGGTCGGCCGGTCCCTGCGCGAAGCGATCGGCATGGCCAGGGACGCTGCCGCGATGGGTGCATCGGCCGTCATGTCGCATCAGCCCGTCGATCCTTTCGCGGCACCTTCGGCCCAGATCGACTATTTCTGCAATCTCGCCGATGCGTCCGCCCTGCCGCTCGTCGCCTATGTCAGGGCCGAGGGTTTCAGCGTCGCGGAGATCGTCCGCCTCGCCAATCACGGCAATATTGCCGGCATCAAGTTCGCCACGACCGATCTGATGCTGCTGTCGCGCGCGATACCCGCCGCCGATCCCAATGGCGCGCTCTTCGTCTGCGGCCTGGCGGAAAGCTGGGCGCCGACCTTCACCGCGGCCGGCGCGCGCGGCTTCACGTCAGGTCTCGTCAACGTCGCGCCGAAACTTTCGCTCGCCGTCCACGACGCGCTTGAAAACGGCGACTTCGCCGCGGCGAGAGCAATCGTCGGCAAGCTCGAACCCTTCGAGCGGATGCGAACCAAATTCCGCAACGGCGCAAACGTGACGGTCGTGAAAGAAGCCGTCACCTATTCCGGCCTCGATGTCGGGCCGGTCCGCGTGCCGGGACTGCCGCAGCTCGATCAGCAGGACCGCGAGGAGCTGCATCGCCTGCTTCGAGGCTGGGAGGCCGAGGGCGACATTCAAACACAACCGGACCGGCAGGCCGTGAAGGCTGCCGGCTGAATTCGAACATTCTTCTGCAAGCAACAGGCGCGGGATGGCGCCACGAGATTGGGAGGTCTTGAGATGCTGAAACAGCTATTGACGACGATCGCAGTTACCGGTGCCCTGATGGCGGCGCAGCCGAGCCTGGCGGCATCGCCGCCCAACATGCTGGTGATCGGGACGAATCTGACCGGTATCCGGACGCTCGATCCGGCCCAGAACAATGCCCGCACGGTCTCCGAGCTGATCTCCAACCTCTACGACAACCTCGTGCAACTGTCGCCGGACGATCTGAAGACGTTGAAGCCGATGCTGGCGACGCAATGGAGCGTCTCCCCTGACGGCAAAGTCATCACGCTGACCCTGCGCGACGATGCGGTCTTTCAGAGCGGCAACAAAGTGACAGCCGAGGATGCGGCTTGGTCGATCCAGCGCGTCATCAAGATGGGCCAGGTCGGCTCCACCGATGTCGCGCTCTGGGGCTTTACTTCAGACAACGTCGAGAAGCTCGTTCGCGCCAAGGACGAACACACGCTGGAGATCGAGCTGCCGCAGGCCGTCAACACCGACCTCGTGCTCTATTCGCTGGCCGGCTCGTCGATCGGCATCGTCGACAAGAAAACGGTGCTGTCGCATGAGGCGAACGGCGATTTCGGCGGCGCCTGGCTTTCGGCCAACTCCGCCGGCAGCGGTCCGTTCAGCCTGGCGCAATGGCGTCCGAACGATGTGGCGATCTTCAATGCGCAGCCGAAATACTGGGGCGGCAAGCCGGCCATGGCCCGCGTCGTCGCCCGCCACATCCCGGAATCCGGCAATCTTCGGCTCCAGCTCGAAGCAGGCGACGTCGATGTCGGTCAGTATGTGGCAAGCGGCGATCTCGATGCGCTCGCTACCAACAAGGACGTGGCAATCGAAAACGTTCCGGGTCTCGGCTTCTACTATATCGCCCTCAACCAGAAGGATCCCGATCTGCAGAAGCCGAAGGTTCGCGAGGCCTTCCAGCATGCCTTCGACTGGAAGGCGATCTCCGGCAACATCATGCGCTACACCGGCTTTCCCTGGCAGTCGATGATTCCGCGCGGGATGATCGGCGCGCCCGAAGAGGCAGCCGTGCGCTATGACTACGACCCCGCCAAGGCCAAGCAGCTGCTGGCGGAGGCCGGATATCCCAACGGCCTGAAGAAGGTGCTCAATCCCTCGGGAGCCCCGACCTTGCCCTTCGCGGAAGCGCTGCAGGCAAGTGCGCGCGCCGCCGGTTTCGATCTCGATCTCGTGCCGGGCGAGTTCACGCCCGCCTTCCGCGAGCGCAAATTCGAGGTGCTGCTCGGCAATTCCGGCGCCCGCCTGCCCGATCCCTTCGCTGTCGCGACGCAATATGCCTTCAATCCCGACAATAGCGACGAGGCGCGCCTCGGCAGCTATTATCTCTGGCGGACGGGCATGAAGGTGGACGAGCTCAACACGCTCATCGACCAGTCGATGCGGGAGCGCGACACGGAAAAGCGCACCGACATCTTCAAGAAGATGGACGGCATCTATGCCGGCATGGCTTCGCCGCTCGTCATCTTCTTCCAGCGAACCGACCCCTATGTCATGCGCGCCAACGTGAAGAATTATCACGGGCACACGACATGGTCGACGCGCTGGCACGATGTGACCAAGGAGTAGCGCGCGTGGCGAATGCCGATCTGACATCGAAGCGGGAAGGCCGCCAGCCGGGAGGGAGCGGGTTCGCCGAGGCGGCCCCGCACCCTCTGCTGAGCCTGCTGCGGCGGCTGGCGGGACGCGCGGTGGCCGTCGTGACGACGCTGCTCGGCCTGCTCTTCCTGACCTTCTCGATGGGCCGCCTGCTGCCTGCCGACCCGGTGCTTGCTATCACCGGGGCGGAAGTCAGCAAGGAGGTTTACGACCGCGTCTATAACGAGCTCGGCCTCGGGCAGCCGATCTGGATGCAGTTCCTCTCCTATGTCGGGAAGATCGCCACCGGCGATCTCGGCATGTCGGCGACGACAGGCCAGCCGATCCTGACCGATCTGATGACGATCTTTCCTGCCACCATCGAGCTTGCCATCATCGCGATGATCATCGGAGCGATCGTCGGCATTCCGTTGGGCATCACCGCTGCGGTCCGGCGCGGGACGATCATCGACCACATCGCCCGCATCGTCGCCCTTGCCGGCCATTCCATCCCGATCTTCTGGACCGGCCTGATGGCGCTTTTCATCTTCTACGCCAAGCTGAAGCTCGTCGGTGCATCCGGCCGGGTCGACGTCTTCTATGAAGGCCTCGTCACGCCCGTGACCGGTTTTCTCTTGATCGATGCGGCAATCGAGGGCCAGTGGGACGTGTTCCACAATGCGCTCGGTCACATCATCCTGCCGGCGGCAATCCTCGGCTATTACTCGGTCGCCTATATCAGCCGCATGTCGCGAAGCTTCATGCTGGAGCAGCTGAGCCAGGAATATATCATCACCGCCCGGGCAAAGGGGCTCGGCACCCGCAAGGTCGTCTGGCGCCATGCCTTCCGCAATATCCGCGTGCAGCTGCTGACGATCCTGGCGCTGACCTTCGGCGGGCTGCTCGAAGGGGCGGTGCTGATCGAGACGGTTTTCGGCTGGCCAGGGCTTGGCCAATACCTGACGCGCGGGCTGCAGATGAACGACATGAACGTGGTGATGGGCTCGGTGCTGACGATCGGCGCCGTCTTCCTGACGATCAATATCCTGTCCGACGTCCTCTATCGCATCCTCGATCCGAGAACACGGTGACGCCATGACGATCTCCACCGAAGACGCAGACACCACCCATGCCGGCGGCTTTCGCAACTGGCTGCACGCGCCCGAGCCTCAGGGCTGGTTCCAGTCGTCGGCGCAGCAGATCCATCAGGGCTGGCTGAAGTTCAGCCTGCATCCGCTCGGCCTCGCCGGCCTCGTCATCATCGTGCTGCTGATCGTCGTAGCAACCGCCGCTCCCCTGCTCACGAGCTACGATCCGATCGTTCAGGACATGGCGGGGCGGCTTGCGCCGCCTTCCGCCGAACATTGGCTCGGCACCGACAATTTCGGCCGCGACGTCTTTGCTCGGGTGATCTACGGCGCCCGCACGACGCTCTACATCATCATGCTGGTCACGATCATCGTCGCACCGCTCGGCCTGCTGATCGGCACCTTCTCGGGCTATTTCGGCGGCATCGTCGACGAAATCCTGATGCGCATCACCGATATCTTCCTCTCCTTTCCCGGGCTGGTGCTGGCGCTCGGCTTTGCCGCCGCTCTCGGCCCCGGCATCACCAATGCGATCATCGCCATTTCGCTGACGGCCTGGCCGCCGATCGCGCGCCTCGCACGCGCCGAGACGCTCAGCCTGCGCAAGGCGGATTATATCGCCGCCGTGCGCCTGCAGGGCGCAACGTCGATCGCCATCATCACCCGCCACATCCTGCCCATGTGCATTCCCTCTGTGATCGTCCGCGTCACGCTCAACATGGCCGGCATCATCATCACCGCCGCCGGCCTCGGCTTCCTCGGCCTCGGCGCACAGCCGCCATGGCCGGAATGGGGTTCGATGGCCGCCAGCGGCCGCGAATTCATGCTCGACAGCCCCTGGGTGATCGCCGCGCCCGGCATCGCCATCGCGCTCGTCAGCCTCGCCTTCAATCTCGTCGGCGATGCGCTGCGCGACGTGCTCGACCCGAGAGGTTCGGAATGACAGAGCCCCTGATCGATATCCGCAATCTCGAAATCGCCTATGGCGGAGGCCACATGCGCGCAGTGCGCGGCGTGAGCTTTACGCTCGGCCAGGAAAAGCTCGGCATCGTAGGCGAATCCGGATCGGGCAAATCCACCGTCGGCCGGGCGATCATGAAACTGCTGCCCCCGACAGCACAGGTCAGCGCCGAGCGCATGCGCTTTCACGACCTGGATCTCCTCAAGGCGAATGAGCGGACGATGATGACGATCCGCGGGCGGCGGATCGGCCTCATCCTGCAGGATCCGAAATATTCGCTCAATCCTGTCATGCGGATCGGCGAACAGATCGCCGAGACCTACCGCTTCCATCATCCCAAGGTGAGCGCGAAAAAGACCTATGCTCAGGCGCTCGACATGCTCGAAGCCGTCCAGATACGCGATCCCGAGCGCGTCGCCCGCCTCTATCCGCATGAAATATCCGGCGGGATGGGCCAGCGCGTGATGATCGCCATGATGCTGATCGCCGAACCGGAGGTGCTGATCGCCGACGAGCCGACCTCGGCGCTCGACGTGACGGTCAGGCTTGAGATCCTGGCGCTGCTCGACGAACTCGTTTCCCGCCGCAATCTCGGCCTGATCTTCATCAGCCACGACCTCAACCTCATCCGCAATTTCTGCGACCGCGTCCTCATCATGTATGCCGGCCGCGTCGTGGAAGTGCTGGAGGCGCGCGATCTCGACAAGGCCAAACACCCCTATACGCAAGGGCTGCTGGCCTCGCTGCCGACGATCGAGGATCCGCCCGCCCGGCTGCCGATCCTGAAGCGCGATCCGGCCTGGCTGAATGATATGACAGCGGAGGCGTCGCGATGATCCGGATCGACAATCTCACCATCCGCTTCGGGCACGGTCAGCGGCCTGTCGTCAAAGACGTGAACCTCGCCATCGAGAGCGGCACGGCGTTCGGCTTGGTCGGCGAATCCGGCTGCGGCAAGTCCACGGTTCTCCGGGCGCTCTCTGGCCTCAACGCCAACTATGACGGTCGCATCGCTCTCAACGGCGAGGCGCTGGAGCGGCAGCGCAGCCGGCTGTTCTATCGGCGGGTGCAGATGGTGTTTCAGGACCCATATGGGTCGCTCCATCCGCGCAAGACCATCCGCTCGCAGCTGCAGGAACCGCTGCGCAACCAGGGGCTGGACAGGAATTCCGTCGATGTGAACGCGGTGCTGCGATCGGTCGGCCTCGATCCGGCGCTCAGCTACCGATTTCCGCACCAGCTCTCCGGCGGTCAGCGGCAGCGCGTGGCGATCGCCCGCGCCCTGATGCTGAACCCCGACGTCCTGCTCCTCGACGAGCCGACATCGGCGCTCGATGTCTCGGTCCAGGCCGAAATCCTCAATCTCCTGCAGGACCTGCGCAAGGAGCGTGGCCTCACCTATCTCCTCGTCAGCCACGACCTCGCCGTCGTCTCCCACATGTGCAGCCGCGTCGCGATCATGGAGGCGGGCGAGATCGTCGAAGAGGTCGATATCGAGGCCTTGCGAAGAGGCGCGGTAGACCATCCCTATTCGCAACGTCTGCTGCGGGCGAGCCGGATGTATGGTAGGCGTAGGCCCGCGCCTCATCGGAACGACAGGATATGACCGCCTCGCCTCTCTTCCTCGGCCTTCCCGATCGCCTTACCGACGGCCGCGCGCCCCGGGCCGTGATCTTCGCAGCCGGTCACGGCAGCACCTATCCCGGCAAGGACAGCGGCGGTTATGCGCTGGCCGCCAACGCCATCCGCGCTGCAAGCCAGGACGATGCCCCGCTCGTCGACCATTGGGATTTCGATCTCGACGGCCCTTTGTTCGACGGCAAGCCTATCTCATGCATCGACGCCGGCGATATCGACACCATCATGCATGACAATCCAGGCAACCGGGCGCGGATCGAGGCTAAGACGCGCGAGATCCTGTCGCTGCCAGCAGTGCCGATCCTGATCGGCGGCGATTGCTCCGTGACCATTCCCTTCCTCGCCGCCTTTGCGGATCGCGGGCCGGTCTGGGTCCTGCAGATCGATGCCCATATCGATTGGCGCGACGAGCTGCATGGGGAACGCTTCGGGTATTCGAGCCCGATGCGCCGGGCAAGCGAGATGCCGCATGTCGCCGGCATGGTGCAGGTCGGGCTGCGCAGCGTCGGCAGCGCTCGGCCGGCGGATGTCGAAGCGGCGCGGGCCTATGGCAGCCGCTTCGTCACCGCCCGCGAAGTTCATGCCCAGGGCGTCGAAGCCGCCCTGCGCCATATTCCCGAGGGAGTGCCGGTCGTCGTCACCCTCGACTGCGACAGCCTCGATCCCGCCATCATGCCGGGTGTTGCGGCGCGCACGCCCGGCGGCCTCACCTATACTCAGGTGATCGACCTGATCGCGGGCCTCGGCAGGCGGGCTCGGATCGCAGGATTCGATCTCGTCGAGTTTTATCCTCCAGCCGATATCGACGGCCTTTCGGCCCTCACGGCGGCACGTATCCTCGTCAACGCCATTGGCGCCATCGTGCGGCAGGCTTGACCCCGGACGTCGACTACGCGGGCACAAAACACAGCGACGGTCGACCGACTATTCAAAGAGAATGATGCTTGCCGGCGTTGGCGGCATCGGCTTGACCATGACGCCCGCAAGGCCCGCCAGTCTGGCCATCTCGGTCAGCTCGCTCTGCGTATAGGCTTGGCCAGCCGGCGTGCTGGCGAGCATCTCCCAGGAGAACGCCGCGGGAAAAGGCGGTGACACGCCATCTTCGTTCGGCACGAAATCGACCGCAACGATCCGGCCATCCTTTGCAAGGCTCGCATTGATCTTTCGCAACAGCCCGGCGCATGTCGGCAAGTCGAAATGGTGCAGGAAATTCGGGAGCAGGACGAGATCATAGTCCGTGCCCCAATCGACGTCGAAGGCACTGCCGGCGATGGTCCGATACCGATGAGCCACACCGGCTTTATCCGCGTTCTGCTGCGACAGCTCCAATACTGCGGCCCAGTCGACAGCAACGATCTCCGCCGATGGGAAGGCCTTCGCGATTTCGATCCCGAAAACGCCGGGACCCGCGGCGATGTCCAGAACCTTTTTGGGAGATATCGCCCAGCCGGAGATTTCGTCGGCCAGCAGTTTGGCGCTGAGCCCGGTGAAGGAGCCCA
Organism: Rhizobium sp. R339; assembly: GCF_002211395.1. Taxonomy (NCBI): domain Bacteria; kingdom Pseudomonadati; phylum Pseudomonadota; class Alphaproteobacteria; order Hyphomicrobiales; family Rhizobiaceae; genus Rhizobium; species Rhizobium sp. R339. The sequence continues at coordinate 492,608 of NZ_LOKV01000012.1, read as the reverse complement.
TGCCGCGCGCAAATTTCAGCCAAACGGGGTTGTCCGCCGACATATTCGCAAGCCCGGCCGAACCGCCGTTGCGCACGACCGCGGCCGGATCGCGCAGAAAATTGTCCAGTATTTCGGGTGCGGCGACGAATTCGATGGCGGAACCCATATAGGCCGGCGAATTACGATCGAGGAACATTCCGGTCGCGGGCGTCATTCGGTACTGTCCGCTCTCCTTTGTCAGGAAACCATGGACCACGAGATAGTCGCACAGGATGCGCACCCCGCGCTCCGAGGCGCCTATTGCCGACGCCAGCAAGGTCGCCGTTTTGCCTTCGCCGATATGCGTAAAGAGATCGAGCTCGATCGCCGCCCTGATCGCCGCCGTCTTTCGGCACGCAAACAGTGCATCGACCACGAGTTCGGGCGACACGACGCCGGCATGGGCGTCCCCGACGATTGTTTCCATGAGATCCCCCGAGCCATCGATCGTTCCTGCCTGGCAGCGACAGCCGCGGAAATTATGCGTACATCCGCATATTCTACAATACCTACCACGCTAACCCTATCGGGTGCCCTCTCCGTGATGGCCGGCCTGTCTCGCCGCCCCCGTTGTTCGAACCGTTCTTCTCGACGGCAGACAGATCCTCCTGACGGGCAGCCGCCCGGGAAGACTCTGTAGAGAAGGCGTTTGCTGAACATTTTTCGCCTTGAACCAATTCGAATTGCCGCCCGCGATCCTGTGAGATACTGGCAATCCATTTTGCGACCATCACTTGTCTACTAATTTTCGATGCGCTAATTTATACAAGAATGAGTTGCATCCGTTAGTGCCGGCTCGATCGGTGCAGATGGATGCAGAAGCGATACCTTCGGATGTCCGCATGATCTGGAACCATCGCATTACACGCATCATTGTCGGCCTGCTGCTGCTGGCACTCGTGACTGTCGTCTCATTGCCGGCGATCACCGGCTTTACGAGCCTTGATGGCACGGTCAATGCCCGGTTCGCGATCGTCAATGCCCCAATCGACGGCACGATTGCGGAAGAGCCCCTTAAGGTCGGCAGCCCGGTCAAAGGCGGACAATCTCTCGCAGAAATCAGAAATACGCGCGTCAATCGCGCAATCCTCGCTTCGCTCGAGGCGGATCGCAACACGGCGCTCGACCGCGTCGCGGCACTGAAAAAGGAACGGGAGGAGCTCTCGGCGCTTCGCGACGAACTGTCTACCCGATTGGAAGTCTACAGGCAGACCACCATTGCCAATCTCGAACGCGAAGTCGAAATCCTGCGGAAGAAGGTCGAGGTGTCGCAGGCTCAGGATCTGGTCGCTCAGGTCGACCTGAACCGCCGAATGGCGCTCGAGTCGAAAGGCATCCTGACGCAGAAGCTGGTCGAGGCCGCGCGAGCCGCCGGAGCTGCGACCGGCGGCGAGGTCGAAATCAGCAATCTCACCGTCGATCAATTGCAGCAAAGGCTCAATGCGGTCCGCCAGGGCATCTTTGTCTTCGGCGACGGGCAGAACGACGTGCCCTATTCGCGACAGCGCGAGGACGAGGTTGTCGTTCGCATCAACGACCTGAACTCGCGCATCGCGGAAAATGAGACACGGGCCACCGAAGTCCAAAAGCAGCTGGCCGAAGAGAGAAACCGCGTCAGCAGCCTCGAATCCGCAACCGCGATAGCGCCCTTCGACGGCGTCGTCTGGAGCAGGAGCATCGTCGACGGTTCCAACGTCGTGCTGAACAACGAGCTGGTACGCCTGCTCGACTGCCGGGAGCTGTTCGTGGATATCCTCGTTCCCGAGGTCAATTATGACGAGATCTATCCAGGGCTTGTTGCGCAGGTGCGCTTGTTCGGCCGCAGCGATGTCTTCAAGGGTACGGTCATTTCCGTCAGGGGCAGTTCGGCTTCCGTCGAGACCGATTCCTTTGCCGCTAGCTTGCCGCCATCGACGCAACGCAACGCCCGCATTCGGGTTCGCCTCGATCCGTCCTTCATGAACGACGACTTTGCGAATTTCTGCCAGGTAGGGCGCACGGTGCAGGTACGGTTTTCCAAGCACGGCATCAATGTAACCAACTGGGTCAAAAACCTGTGGTTCAGTATCTTGTAGCGCTGGTCCCAACGCTGTTCGTTTTGGCCTTCTTCTTCCTGGGGCCGTTCAATTGGTCGCGCCATCACACCTGGACGCGGGCGGTGACCTGCACGTTTGTCGCGGCGGTCGCACTGCGATACATGTTTTGGCGCCTGACGGAGACGGTGCTTCCCTATCCCAACGACGGTCCGAGTTTCTACTGGGTCTGGATCCTCTTTATCGTCGAGGTTCTGGCCTGCATCGAAGTCATCCTTTTTCTGGTCTTGATGAGCCGCTATGTCGACCGGAGCGCCGAAGCGGACAGGCTGGCGCGCGTTTTCTTTGCGCGGGAGCAGCGTGAACTGCCGACCGTCGATGTTTTCATTCCCACCTATAACGAGCCGCTCGACGTGCTCGAGCGAACCATCATCGGCGCTCTGTCACTGGATTATCCCGCCGACAAATTGAATGTGTATGTGCTTGACGATCAACGCCGGGATTGGCTGAAGACCTATTGCGAGGAAAAGAACGCCATCCACGTCACGCGCGGCGACAACAGCCATGCCAAAGCAGGCAATATGAACAACGGGCTGAAGGTCAGCTCGGGCGAGTTTATTGCGATCTTCGACGCCGATTTTGTTCCCTATCGCCATTTCCTTCGCCGGACGCTGCCCTTCTTCGTCGATGAAAGCATCGGCATCGTCCAGACGCCGCAACATTTCTTCAATGTCGATCCGGTGCAATCGAATCTGGGCCTGGAGAATATCTGGCCGGACGAGCAGCGTCTGTTCTTCGACGAGATCGCGCCGAGCCGCGACGCCTGGGACGTCAGTTTCTGCTGCGGCTCATGCTCGATTGCCCGCCGCGAGGCCATCGATGCAATCGGCGGATTTCCGACGGAGTCGATCACGGAAGACTTGTTGACAACCCTTTCGATGCTCAACAAAGGCTACAAGACGCGCTACCTGAACGAGCGGCTGTCGATGGGACTGGCCGCCGAAAACCTGACCGGTTATTTCGTGCAGCGCGAACGCTGGTGCCAGGGGGGTATTCAAACCCTGTACCTCTATAATGGCCCGCTGCGCGGCCCGGGATTGACGCTCTTTCAACGGATCATGTTCCTGCCGGCATCATGGCTGGTGCAGTATCTGGTCCGCTTCACGATCTTGCTCGTCCCCATCGTCTATCTCTGGCTCGGCCTGCTCCCGCTCTATTTCACCGATATCGCCGATTATGTCTCTCATCAGGTGCCGCTGCTGGCGGCGTATTTTCTGCTGATGCTTTGGATCACGCCGACGCGCTACCTGCCTGTGATATCCAGCGCCGTCGGGACCTTTGCGACATTCCGAATGTTACCGACCGTGGTTTCCAGCCTGGTGAAACCATTTGGCAAGCCCTTCAGGGTGACGCCGAAGGGCAGCGGCAACGAGGCGAACCAGTTCGACCGCTACAGCTTCGCCTGGATCGCAAGCATGATCACGGTCACCGTCGTTGGTCTGCTGGTCAACGTCGTACCGGAAACGTCGAATGTACAGGGTCAGTTTTCGCCGGTCGCGGCCTGGTGGTCAGGGATCAATATCGTCGTCCTGCTCATCGCGTCACTCATCTGCTTTGAGAAGCCTCGGCGGCTGTTTCATGCGTTCAAGCTGGATGAACCGGCTATCGTCGACGATGTCCCTGGCCAAATCGTCAGTTTGGCGCTGGACAAGGCGGTCGTTGCAGTCCCTACCATGGCCCGATTTCAATCCAAATCGGTCATGTTGAAACTCCCCGGCTTCGCCCCGTTCGAAGCCGAGCTCGGACAGGTCACTCAACGGCGACGGAGCATAAGCCGTGGCGGCGACAAACAAGCCTATTACCTGCATCTCTACTTCGAACTCAGCGGCGCTGCGCGCGACAGCATGATTGTGAAACTCTACACCGGTCAATATTCGCGGGACATTCGCGACATAGACAAGGTTGCCGTCTCTCTCAATCTGCTGTTGCGGTCATTCGGGCGAACGCGCACTTTTTAGCCTGGCGCGTGACAACGTGGGGACGAAGTCGAAACTTCAATGCATCCACACATATACACGATACTATCATTGCGATCTGGAAAACCACTATCTCCTCGGTCGAGTGGCATTGACCGCGACACGTTGTGCGATCATTATTCAGTATTATCTAAATTAGATGCCATCTTTTGATTAGATCGGAACCAAGCAGGCGCAGATGGATTGGCAGGTATCTCAAAGGGACTCTTTGGAAGGAGAGGAAAGGATGCCGGGCGGCGACGCGACACAGTCTGCTTCTGTCGAAACTCATCTCCTTGCCGGTACCGACGAGCTCGTTTCCCTTTATGACGAGAGCTTTCATCTTACCGAGCGCTCGGCAAAGCATCGGCAAACTTATGACGTCGATTCTCTGGTCGAGGCCACCTTGTGGCATGTCTATCCGGAACTCCTGGCCCCATCGACGAAATCTGCGGTCGAATTCGTGCTTTCGAGCGGATTGCCGCGAAACATCGAGGTGGCAAACGCAAAGACGGGAGATCAGCGTACACTGACGGTTTTCCGCAGCCCTCGCGGCTTGGGCGTTGTCGAGGCGGACGGCAAGTCGAGCTTGCGCGGGACGTATAGTCCGGCTGAAAACGACCGCGCGCTTCTTTTTCACCAGGCGACCCACGACGCATTGACTGGGCTGCCGAACCGGCGGCAATTCAGCGATCAACTGCGCAGCGCCCTGCCGGTATCAAAGGGGGTAAAGTTTGCCCTCATGCAAATCGATCTCGACGATTTCAAACCGGTCAATGACACATTGGGCCACGGCGCCGGCGACACCGTCTTGAAGATGGCTGCCGAGCGCATCAGGAACGTGCTTGGTGAGCAGGAATTCGCTTATCGATTGGCCGGTGACGAGTTCGCCGTCATTCAGCGAAGAAACGATCAGCCGCGGGAGGCGGAGCGCTTGGCAGAAGCGCTCGTCGGCGCTTTCAGGGCGCCGTTCACGGTCGAGGGCATCAATGTCTTTGTCGGCGCAAGCGTCGGGATTGCCGTTGCCCCGTCGGATGGAAACGAATTCGAACAGCTCATGAAGGCGGCGGACATCGCCCTTTATGCGGCCAAAGAGGAAGGCAGGCACAGGGCAAGGAAGTTCAACCGCTCCATGCTCATGGTTCTGGAACAGCGGGAGACGCTGCGCCGCAGTTTGCGAACCGCTCTTAGAGACGGTCAGTTCTTCATCGAATACCAGCCGCTCGTACAACCACCTTTTTCGATCGTCGGCTTTGAAGCGCTGTTGCGGTGGCGTCATCCGGTCGTTGGCATCATCCCGCCCAATATCTTCATTCCCATGGCCGAGACGGACGGTCTGATGAGCGAAATCGGTCAATGGACCCTTGAACAGGCCTGCCGCGATGCAATGTCGTGGCCGCCCCATTTTACGGTTGCCGTCAATCTCTCGCCGGCGGAATTTCTGCACGCAGGCCTTACCGACCGAATTGCGCAAACCCTGGACCTCGTCGGCATCCGCCCCGACCGCCTTGAACTCGAGATCACCGAGTCCGTGCTGCTGGAGCGCACCATCAACAATCTCGACACGCTCAATACGTTAAACATGCTGGGCGTGCAGATTTCGCTCGACGATTTCGGTACCTACTATTCCTCTCTCAGCTACCTGAAGAACTTCCCCTTCGATACGATCAAGATCGACCAGTATTTCATCAAGGATCTTGAGAGCGACAGCAAAAGTCAGGCGATCGTCCGCTCCGTCATTGCGCTCGCCCATGGGCTCGGCATGAGCGTCACGGCCGAAGGTGTGGAAACCGCGGAACAGGCCGCCTGGCTCAAAAAAGCAAAATGTGACCGGCTTCAGGGATATTTCCTTGGCAAGCCGATGCCTGCCGAAGAGATCGGTGCTTTCGTCGGCAGGATCATGCAGCCCGTCCCCTTCGAAAATTTCCCGATTTCCAGATCAATGCCGCCTTTAGATCCTCGGCGAGCGTGAGCATCGGGTTCTTGAACTCTCTCGGACGGGGATATGGGAAGGAGGAAACGGCATGAATGCAGTCAGCGACATGTCAGCGGAAGCGGCCTTCAAGCCTCTTCTGCGGTTCGAGATGGATATGGCGACATTTCTTTCCGACTGGCAGCATTGCGATCAGCTGTCGACCTTCGTGGCGCGGATGATCAGCCACAATCGCACCGATCCCATTCGGCATTCGAATTTCTTCTCGTTTGCTCTCAACGAACTGCTGGAAGTATCATTCCGCGGCGCTTCCCCGCAGGGTTCGATAGACTGCGCAGTCTATCGGCGCGATGCGACGGAACGCGTAAGGCTCAGTTTCACCTGCCCCGCCGAACAGCGGGAATTCTACCGCGAGGCGGTATCGCGAACCCGTCAAAAAGATGCGCTCGCGCGTTATCTCAGCGCCATTTCAATAGACCAGGCGCCCAACAGGGAAGTCATTCTTCTCGATCTGGCGATCAACTTCGATGCGCGTCTGCGTCTGGAGGAGCCCGCCCCAGCATCCATAACGCTGGTCGTCGACCTGCCGCTTGAAGGAAGCACACTTTGAGCACGGCCCCCTTCCTTGCGGAATTCGACTCCAACAGCCAGGAATTCTTCCTGGCGGGCGTGATCCGGCCACACTCCGTCGACGAGATAGGCTCCAGCCTCTGCATTTTCAGGAACGCAATCGACGATGTCCGAGGCGTTCTCTACATCAATATAAAACGCCTTGTTCAGATGAATAACACTGCATTTCAGGCTTTTGCCCGCGTTGTGCTGGACACCTGCCGGACAAGGACCGACCTTCGTTTCGTCGTGGTGACGTCAAGCGTCGTCGGCTGGACCGAGCGCATGTTCAAGCACCTCGGCAGCCTCGAGCCGCGGGTCACGGTGGAGGTCTATGATGCCGGATTTTACCCCGGGCAGAGCTTCGTCGAGGATCCGAGCTTCATCCCGATATTGCGCACACAAACCAAGATGACCTGGCGCCACGAGCGCACCATCCTTCCCCGTCACGGTATGCGGCCGGGGATTGCGATGGCCGATATCTGCTGCGGCATCGGTGATTTCGCCATGCTCGTCAAAAAGGAGTTCCGGCCGAGCCGGATCGTGGCCCTCGACCATTCCAGAGCAAGTCTTGCCTATGCCCGCGACATGGCCGCCAGCTTCGACGTTGCCGATATCGAATATACCTTCGGCGACGCCTCCGAGATGCTGCTCGAAGACAACCAGTTCGACCTGGTGACTTGCCGTCACTCGCTCCAGATATTCAATCGGCCGGATGTGCTTCTCAAGGAGCTCTTCCGGATCTGTAAGCCGGGCGGGCGGGTATACATCACCAACGAGAAAAATTCGCACTGCCTGGGAGAACCCCGCTCACAGAGCATCCAATGGACCTATAATGAAGTGGCAAAGCTCTTCAGCCACTTCGAAATGGACGTGGAACTCGGCCCGAAAAGCCGCCGATATCTCACCGACGCCGGCTTTGACAATATTCTCGTCGAGTCTTTCATGGTCACCAATCTCGACGGCGACCCGCAGGACTTTGCCGACGTCATCTCGGCTTGGGAAAATGTTTATGCCGGAGAAATGGCTGTCAGGCGCGGCGATTCCTCCGATTTCATAGAACGTTTTCGACTGGGTTTCAGGGACCATATTTTTGCCGCCCTTCATCCGAAGGGCTATGCCGGCTGGCCAATCTGGGCGGCGTCCGGACGCAAGCCATCATGAAGGCAGATCGGCACGTCGCACGTTTTGGCTTGAACTCGTTTCGTGCGAAGTTCGTCCTCGTCGTCGGCAGCGCCGTGCTGTTCGACCTGCTGGTGACCGGAGGTCTGGCGCTTTGGAACGTGCAAAGGCTCTCTCGGGATGCCACCGCCGAGGTCGGCCAAGGCCTGGAGGAAGCCAATCAGGGCTATATCCGATCCTACGCGGAAGTAACCGCTGAACATGTGAACCTGCTGCTCAGCCAGGTCCACTCCGACGTCGCCACATTGGCGGGGGTTCTTCAGGAACAGATCGATCGTCCCGCCAGAGAAACCCAGATCGGTCAGGCCATGGCTCTCGCTTCTCCGGAAAGCGCCAAAGTCGTCTACGATGAGAAAGGGGGATGGGCTCAGAACCTGCCGGGCTCGCCATCCGTCGTCAGCATCTGGGGTTATCTGCTGGGGCCCGATCACCGCCCCTTGCCTGATGTCCAGAGGGACATCGATAACAGTGCCGTTCTCGACCTGGTCGCGCCCAGCCTGCTGTCGGACGGCCTGTCCAAGCTTCAGATGTATTATATCGGCCCGAAGGAGCGTCCGATCTTCAGGACGGCGCCCTACACGGAGCAGGCCCAGACCTTCGACAAGCTCTATCCGGGCCACAACAGCGCGGAGTTCTGGACCTTTTTCTTTCCCGGACTTTACGAGTCGTGGGAGGGATGGGGCAGAGGCGAGGAAAAACGGCTGGCCGGCAGCGAGATTACGCAGACGGCGCCTTACACGGATGCAATCACCGGCAAGCTCATCGTCAGCTTCTTTCAGCCGCTCTGGTCCCCCGACCGTAAGAAAGTGGCCGGCGCTGCCGGAACGGATATCACGCTCGACCAGCTCGCCGGCATCGTCGAGAACGTCAAGGTTGCCGATAACGGCTTCGGATTCCTGGCCATGTCGGATGGAAACGTCGTGGCCATCAATCCGACCGGCGAGAAGATCATCGGATTGCGTGCATCGAACAATCAGGGCGGCGAAGGCGTCACGGGCCTGAACCGTTCGCTGAAAGGAAGTACGCAGCCGGAAGTGGCGCAACTGCCGCTGGGTGAGGATGGGCTGTTACGCCATATTCTCCTTGATGAAAATGGCGAAAAGGTTCCTTACCTCGTCGTCCTGAAACAGCTGCAGCCGACGAACCTTTGGGTTTCCGGCCCCGTCGGACGCGAAGCCATGCTGCTTGGCATTGTCGTGCCGGAGCGGGAGATCTACGCTTCGCTGTTTGCCGCCCAAGCCGGAATTTCAAAGGCGACAAATCGGATTCTGATCTACCAGATCCTGGCGCTTCTGGTATCGCTGTGCTTTGTCATCGCAGCCGTTTTTGCCATATCGAAGCGCATCACCCGGGGCATCAGCTCGCTCGCCGAAGCCGCCAAACGCATCCAGGCGAAGGACTACTCCGTGCGGGTGGACATCCCCACACGCGATGAGGTCGGAGAAGCGGGATTGGCCTTCAACCGCATGGCTGAGCAGATCAGTTTCCATACGGAGAATCTTGAGCAGCTTGTCGAGGACAGAACGCAGGAGATCGAAGCAGCCAACCAGCAAATCTCCACCTTGAACAGACAATTGCGCAGCGAAAACCTGCGCTTGGGCGCGGAGCTTGCGGTTGCGCGCCGGATCCAAATGATGGTTCTGCCCAAGACCGGTGAATTGGAAGAAATTCCGGATCTGGAAATCTCTGCTTACATGCGCCCCGCCGACGAGGTTGGGGGCGACTACTACGATGTCCTGAGGGATGGAAAGCGGCTGAAGATCGGCATCGGTGACGTCACCGGACACGGCCTGGAAAGCGGCGTGTTGATGCTGATGGTCCAGTCGATCGCGCGGGCATTGCAGGAGGCCGGCGACATGGAGCCTTCTCAGTTTCTGAACAGCGTGAACCGAGCCATTTATAAAAACCTCGTCAGGACCAGCACCAACAAGCACCTTTCCCTCGCCTTTCTGGACTATGATGGAAGACGCCTGACGCTGTCGGGCCAGCACGAGGAGCTGATCGTCGTGCGCAAGTTCGGAAAAGTCGAGCGGATCGACACGCTCGACCTCGGCCTGCCGATCGGGCTGGAACCGGATATTTCATCGTTCGTGGCGACACGCGAGGTATCCTTTGACCGCGACGATATCATCATTCTGCACACCGACGGCGTGACCGAGGCCGAGGGTCACAATGGTGAACTCTTCGGCATCGAGCGGCTTTGCGATAGCGCCGGCCGGCGATACGGCTTGAGCGCCGAGGACATGAAGATCGGGATCATCGAGGATTTGATGGCGCATATCGGCACGCAGAAGATCCATGACGACATCACGCTCGTGGTTATGAGGCACAGGTGAAGGGATGACGATCCTATATGGACTGGAAGATCTGGCGATCGGAACGGGCGAGAATATTACGCGGCTGCGCCTTTTCGAGGGCCCCCTCGATCTCGGTTGGAAACATTGCGCGATCACCTCGGATTTCGTCGCCGAGTTCGTCGCCTTGCGCTACCGCACATCCCATAGCCTCTATAGGGAGGTCCGGCATAATGTCGGTTATCTCACCAACGAGCTTGTGGAGAATGCGGTCAAATTCCGCGCAGCCGGCGAAATCGTCGTGGAGGCTTCGGTTGAAAACAACGTCTTTCGCGCAAAGGTCTCCAATCTTGTCGATGAGGAAGCGTCCCGGAAATTCCAGCATCTGCTGTCGCAAATCACCATCAGTGATCCGGGCGACCTCCTCATCGAGAAGATAGAGGCAAATGCAAGAGACGCGGATTCGACCATCTCTGGTCTTGGGCTTCTCACTCTCATGAGTGACTATGGCGCCCACTTTGCATGGGTTTTTGGTGCGGAGAAGCCGGACGGCAGAATTCCGCTTGAAACCTACGCATCCATCACAGTTCCAGATGCCTCGAATTAACGAGAGAGTGAATATGGAAATCAAGGAAGAAGAATATCAGGTCTGGTCGGAAGGTACGGAAATTTACTTCGACGGAATCATGCGCCTGCCGAATACGGAAGCCTATGCGCCCATCTTTTCCCTTGTCATGAGTATTCTGGAGGCCGCTCCGGATCGCGTCACCGTCGACCTTACAGGCTTGCAATTTCTCAATTCTTCCGGGATCAACCTGCTCGCGAAGCTGACAATCGAAGTCCGCAACAAGCCGAATGTCCAATTCACGGTACGCGGAAGCTCGGAATATCCGTGGCAGTCGAAATCCCTTCCGAACTTGAAGAAGCTATATCCGGGCGTGGATCTCAGGCTCGCCTGAGCGGAAGCCTCGGAGACACCAATTATAGCCAATCACCGATTGTAGTCCCGCGACGAGGCGCGGGAAGCGCAACCGGGACAACCGGGCGCTCCGTTGCGACGGTTTTTCTTATGTCGCGTGGGCTGAGCCCGAATTCGTGGCTGAAAGCACGCGTAAAGTTGGCAGCGGCGTTGAAGCCGGCGGCCTCGGCGATCTCGGAGATTTGCCTGTTGTCGGCCGGGTTGCTGAGATCCGCATAGGCCTGCAGCAATCGACGTTTGCGAATGTAGTTGAAGACGCCCCCGCTCGCTTCGAACAATTGATAGAGCCGCGTGCGCGAGATACCCAACGCACGGCACATGGCGTCGGGGGTCAGATCGTCTGAATGGAGGTTGAGGTAAATGTAGCGGTGCGCCCGCTCCATCATGCCCATGCCGGTCTGGATCTGGCCCGTATCCGGCCGTGCGGACGATGCGACGCATGCGACGATCATATCGGAGATCGTTTGTACGACCCGCGGCACCTCCCCAGCGGTTAGACTGCTCAGGTTTGCTTCCAGGCCAGTCATGTAGCTTATAAGCAATTCGGCCAGGCTGCCGGACAGAACCGTATTGTTGCCCCCCTGGAGAAGGCTCGCATTCGCAGCCAGCAATTCATAGGGCAAGAAAACAAGCACGGCGACGGAATCAATCATTCGTCCGCGATAGGGATGACCGAGAGATGTGAAAAGCGCCTCACTGGGACCGACTTCCGTGACGCGACGGTTAACCTCGGTCCAGGCCCGGCCGCTGCGAAACAGGCCGACGCTCCAGTGGTCAATAGGGCTCGAGCGCAGCATGGTTTGATCGCGAATGAAACTGTATGCCTGCGCGCGCTGCTGAATGATGAGGACGTCGCCAAGACGCCAGCCAACCTGTTTGGCGAGGAAGCCGTCGTCCGCCGAGCTTGGGTCCGGCAGACGGACATCGACGAGCGGCGCCATATGCGCGCGCCAGGCCTGGAACTGCTCTTTCGGCGGCAGATCCTGCGTCGAGAAATGCAAGGGAACCAGCGCAGGGGGGACATCCAGGCGATGTTCCTTTTGTATGGCAGGCTCGCGCGGCCACCGCCGCCGCTCCCTTTGGTCCGGCCGTTCCTGTTCCTCGGGGAGGTCATTTCCAGGTTCGGACTCCTTACTCATCCAATCCCTCCCGCGCATGCCGATCCAGGCTTCTGAAATTGAGAGCGAAACAAACGTTTTCGCGGGGCTGAACCCTCCGTGCCGTTCCATCTAGAGCATGATGCCGAAAGTGTGAGCGGTTTTCGGACGGCAACATGCTCTAACTCTTTAATTTAGAACAGGATTCAGGTTTTAGGCCAAAGAGCCTAAAATCATCCTGTTCCAAGACGGCGGCAACGTTACGTGTATAAATCATCTATCATATTCTAATCCGAGCAGAAATGTACGAAATGATAATTTACGGGATGCGAAGATAACGACAAATGCGTGCGGATCCTGTATCTAAATAAGCAATGGTTGAGGCCATAGCAGTTCCGAGATTCAGCAATATCTCATGTGGCGACGCAAGGTAGTTGCAGAGCACTTTCAAGTGCGAAGCGACACTAATCAAAAGAAAACATGGCGACCGCGAGAGGATAGTCGTGACTATCCGAGTGATATTCCTGCAAGCTTTGGACAAGCTTTGGCCTACGATTGAATTCTTCTCGATACGAACCGCAGAAGAATTCTTGTTGCCAGCAATGCGAGGTTCGCCCGATCGCATTTTATGGAAGACGCTCCTGATGCCGGATGGGCGGGTGACGGTGGAGCGAGGGGTTGCGCGCAGCCGAGGCGCTATCTGTGTCTATGCGTAATGAGCCGAGGCTTGCACGCAACCCCTATCTATTCGACGCTTCGAGAAATTTTACACGAACCTGCGCTTTCATGTGCAGAACGGAGGCTAAGATGACCACCATAAGCAACGAGAAACAGATAGAATTGAACCCGATTTCGAGCTGCAGAAGCGCAGTCGAAGTCGCCATGGTGGAAATGCTCGTGAATTTGCAGAAACGCGGCTGGCTCGCAGAGGAACTGGCGCTGGCGCTCGCAGATGCCTCCGAAGACCTCGTGATGCTCATCGCGAACAAGAAGCCTCGATCGCATTAATAAGCCGATCGCTTCGGCGTCTGCGGTGTTATCCGCCGCAAGAATAGCCCACCTGCTTGCCACTTTCCATGAGGCCGGCTTTGCCTGCGGCGGGTAAATCCGCTGCAGGTATCGTTCGCTGGGATGTTTATCCTTCTTTGAATTCCACCTTCATCTCAAGAACGATCAGGGATGGCCATCGCGAGCCCCGCTGGCCATTGTCGCACCGGAAGCGCCTCGCCACCCATATTCACGGATCCGAGCAATGGCGTAGTGGAAAGCCGTGACTGCCCCGGCAGCCTGAGTTCACTGACAAGCGCTTCGTCCGGCTTCGGTCATACAACGTGACATCACCCTGCCGCGTCCTACGGTTCGCGAATTGCGTTATCGAGGCCACGCAGCAGCGGATACAGGAAATAGGAGATCACCGTTCGTTTGCCGACCTTGATTTCCGTAGATACGGTCATACCGGGAAGCAGTCGCACCGGGACATCTGCGGCATTCAGCCGGGTATCGGCAAGCAGGATCCGCGCCTTGAAGAAGGGGGCGGCAGGCTGGCTCGGGGTCTCCGTCTGCTCCTGTTGGCCGGTGAGGAACGTGTCCTGGCTGATGGTTCTCACCTCGCCCGAGGCTGTGCCGTATTTCTGGAAAGGATAAGCGTCGAGTTTGACGCGGGCTTCCTTGCCGACAGCCACGCGGCCGATGTCGCGGGTGTTGATCGAGACTTCGGCTTCGAGCGGCACGTTGATCGGCACCAGGGTCACGATCGGTTCGGCTTCTCGCACCACCGAGCCGATGGAGCGCTGGGCGAGATCGAGCACGACCGCATCGGCGGGCGCGGTCAGCGACACCATGTTGCGGCGCAGTTCCATCTTCTTCAGCTCTTCATCGGCCATGTCGCGCTGGCCGCGCAGCTCCACCAGCTGCTCCATGGCGGCGCGGCGAAAATCCTCGATGAAGGCCTGGCGGTCAGCCCGGAGCTTGGCATAGGCGTGGGCGGCCTCGTCGGCCTTGCCGCGGACGGCGGTCAGATCGGATTCGACGTCGAGACGGGCGTCGCGCGAACCGAGCATGGTGATCAGCGAGCCGCTCTGTTTGTCGTAGAGCCGGGTGCGCGCGCCTTCGATCTGCGAGAGCGTGTCGCGCCGGTCGATGAGCACGGCCTCCTGGTTCTTGCTGGCGGCAAGTGCGGCCGACTGGCCGGCGATCTGCTGCTCGAAATTCTGCAGCTGCGCCATATAGAAGGCCCGCCGCTGGCCGAAGAGCTGCACTTGCAGCATCTCGTCCGGGGTGTTGCCGGCCATGACAGTGTAGTCGTCGCCGGCAAGCTCGGCCTCGATACGCCGCACCTGGGCGTCGAGCGCGGAGAACTTCGCCTGCTGCTGGTCGACATCGGCCTGGCTGAAAGTGGCGTCGAGGGTTGCGAGCGTCTGCCCGGCATGCACCACCTCGCCGGCCTTCACGTCGATCGTGCGGATGATCGAGGTTTCGAGCGGCTGGACGACGATGGTCGGCTGCGTGGTGACGAGTTTTCCCGGCGCAATGACCACCTCGTCGATGGAGGAGACGGAGGCCCAGGTGATGACCGCGGCAAGCAGCGCAGTGACGCAGTAGAGCGTCATGCGGGCAACGCGCGGCGGCGCGCGTTCCTCGAGCTCCACCGCATCGGACTGGAATTCCGCGATTGCCGGCGGCAGCGGCGGGCGGGCCACAAGTTGCCCGCCCCTGCCTGAGGGACCCTTGTCTGCAGGCCTCTTCTCTGTGGGCACCGGCATGTTTTCGTCGGATTTTCTGATATGCGCGTTCATGCGACCTGCCTCATCTGCTGGGACCACAGGTGGCGGTAGGTCATGCAGCGCGACACCAGCTGATCGTGCCGGCCAATATCGGCGACCTTGCCCCGCTCGATGACGAGAATGGCATCGGCGTCGACGAGTGTCGAAAGCCGGTGCGAGACGATGATGACGGTGCGGCCGGCGGCGATGCGGCTGAGGTTTTCGCGGATGATCGCCTCGCTGTCGGGGTCGAGCGCGCTCGTCGCCTCGTCGAAAATCAGCAGCTTGGGGTCGGTGATCAGCGCGCGGGCAATTGCCAACCGCTGCTTCTGGCCTCCGGAGAGATTGGCGGCGTTCTCCTCCAACATCGTGTCGAAGCCGCGCGGCAGCCGCTCGATGAATTCCTCCGCGCCGGCGACACGGGCGACCTCCATGATTTCCTCGATGCTGGCATCGGGCTTTGCGGCGGCGATATTATCGCGCACCGTGCCGCGAAACAGGAAATTATCCTGCAGCACCACCCCGATGCTGGTTCTGAGATGAACCAGGTCGATTTCGCGGCTGTCATAGCCATCCATGCGCACCAGCCCCTCCTGGCTCTGGTAGAGCCCCTGGATGAGCCGGGTGATGGTCGTCTTGCCCGAGCCGCTCTTGCCGACCACGCCGAAGACCGAGCCTGCCGGAATGGCGAAGGAAACATTGTCGAGCGCAGGTGCTGCGTCGGGCGCATAGCGGAAGGTGACCCTGTCGAATTCGATGCGGCCATGCAGATGCGGCCTGACCCCGCGCCCGCGGCCCGCCTGTTCCGGCCGCTGGTTCATGATCTCGCCGAGCATGCGCACGGACAGCGCCACTTCCTGATATTCATGCACCATGGTGACGATCTGCACGAGCGGCCCGGAGACGCGGCCGGCGAGCATGTTGAAGGCAACCAGCGCGCCGATCGTCATCGCGCCTGAGAACACGTCGAGCGCGCCAAGCCCGATGATGGCGACGCTCATCAGCTTTTCCAGAAGCCCGGTCAGCGACTGGGCGATGGTCGAGATCTTCTCGACGCGGAAGCGCACGGAGATGGACTGGGCCGAATAATCGTCCCAGACCTTGCGTTGGCGCGGCTCCAGCGCCAGCGATTTGACGGTGCGCATGCCGTGCACGGTTTCGACAAGCAGGGCCTGCCGGTCGCCTTCGGCCTGGTAGAGCGCCTGCAGGCGGCGCTGGAACGGCCCGACGAGCATCATGACTGCCAGCCCGACGAGCGCCGCGAAGCCGAGCACGACGAGCGTTAGCTTGACGCTGTAGAGAAGCAGGATCGGCACGAAGACGAAGAGCGAGACGCCGTCGAGAAGCGTCAGGAACAGCCGACCGGTCAGGAATTCGCGGATGCGCCCCGTCTGCTGCATATGCTTGACGAGAACGCCGGCAGACGCCTGCTCGAAGAGTGCGATCGGCAGGTTGAGCAGATGGCCGAAGGTGCGCGTCGCCACCCGGATGTCGATCCTGTTGGTGGCGTAGAGCAGCAGATATCGGCGCAGGAAGCTGAAGGTCGCGTCGAAGACGAGCGCCACCGCGATACCGATCGTCAGAACCGTCAGCGTCGCATAGCTCTGATGCACGAGCACCTTGTCGATGACGAGCTGGAAGAACATCGGCGTCGTCAGCCCGAGGCCATAGAGCACGAAGGCGGCGAGCGCCACATCGCGGAAGAAGCTGCGCTGCTTGATGATCTCGGGGATGAACCAGCGGAAGCCGAAGGGCCGGTCCTCATCGGACATGCGATAGTTGCGCTTCAACAGAACCACCGATCCGAACCAGGCCTTGGAGAATTGCTCCTCGCTCAGCAACATGACTTCTTGGCGGGCGGCAAGCGGGTCGAGAACGCGGATCCTCTCGTCCTCGCCCTCCCCGATGGCGCCGGCGATGACCACCCAGTTGCCGTTCGAAAGTTCGGCAAGAGCCGGGAAGGCCTCGCCGAGGTGGAACAGGCTTCGCCAGTCGAGGGTCAGATGCCTCGCCCTGAGGCCGGCATCCTTGGCCATCCGAAGCATCTGCCGCACGGCCACCGGATCGTTGCCGACGGCATAATCGTGCTGCAGTCGCTCAGGCGAAAGATCGACGCCGTGATGACGCGCAACGAGCGCAAGACAGTGCAGGTTGGTATGCAGAAAACCACTCATGGCCCACCCGAAACGCTACAAGACCGAGACTTGGATTTAAAAGTTGGAGACGTCTCCTGCGCGTCCGGATCGACGCGCAGCGCTCCACACCTCTGTTCATCAGTTGAAGTTCGGCGAGGCGTTCGACGCACCGCCCTGCGTCGATTGAATGTCGGCAGCCGCCGCCCCCGACATGTCGCCGATGCGGCGAACCGCACCCGCCTCGACCAGCCCGCCAAGCGCCTTCTGCATGAGATCGACCGCATTGGCGAAGGCATCCACCGGCATGATGATGCGCTGGCGGAACACCGGCTTCGGATTGTTGTTGGCGTCTCGCTCGGTGGCCGAGAGCGACATCACGTCGATGCGCACGATCGTTCCCGTGATGGTGATTTCACCGATGCCATCTGCATAAAGTTCGCTGCTCATTGTTCTCTCCTCTGGTTGATGTGAAAACTGTCATTTTGCGGCGCATCGGATTGTCCGAATCCGCTTCACGCTTTTCGCCCCGATGCGTGCGTGTCATGCCGCCATGCCGGAAACGGATCGCGAAGGCCGACGGCAGTTTGCGGATCGAAGCCTGTCTCCTCCCCGGTCAGGCAATCGTCGAGCGCGGCCCGGATCGCCGCCTTGTCGAAGTGCGAGCCGATGAAGACGAGTTCCTGGCGGCGGTCGCCCCAGACTTCGTCCCAATGCCGGTCGATGAGCTGGCGGAATTGCGGAAAGCGAGGCCATTGCACCTTCGGCACGGAGGCCCACCAGTATCCCCTGGTTTCGATGCGGCATTGGGTGCCGGCGATCGACAGCAGGCCGATCTCATCAGGCCTCGTCGCCAGCCAGAAATGACCCTTTGCGCGGATGAGGCCTGCCCATTTCCTGTCGAGGAAATCCTTGAGCCTCAACGGCGCGAAAGGCCGGCGGCTGCGATAGACGAAGCTTGAAATGCCGTATTCCTCGGTCTCAGGCACATGGTCGCCCCAGCCGAAGAGCTCCTTGTGCCAGAGCGGGTGGCGGGCAGCCTTCGCCTCGCTGAAGAGGCCGGTATCCAGAATCGTGTCGAGCGGCACCTGGCCGAAGACCGCCTCGACAACCTGGGCATCCGGATTGAGTGCAGCGACGACCCGGCGAACCTCGGCAAGGTCGGCGCAGGACACGTCGCCTGCCTTGTTGATGATGACGACATCGGAAAATTCGATCTGCTCGACGAGCAGGTCCACGAGCTTCCGCTCGTCGTCCCCGTCACGCCTCTCGCCGCGATCGGCAAGGAACTCGGCGCTGTGGTAATCGGCAAGCAGATTGACCGCATCGACGACGCAGACCATCGTGTCGAGCCTCGCCACGTCGCAAAGGGCCGCCCCGCTCTCGTCCCGGAAGGAGAAGGTGGCCGCGACAGGCAGCGGTTCGGCAATGCCGGTGCCCTCGATCAGCAGATAGTCGAAACGGCCGGCGGCCGCGAGCCGCCTGACCTCGCTCAGGAGATCTTCACGCAGCGTGCAGCAGATGCATCCATTGGTGAGTTCCACCAGTGTCTCGTCCGTGCGTAGGAGGTCCGCACTCCCTTCGCGCACGAGATCCGCATCGATGTTGACCTCGCTCATATCGTTGACGATGACGGCAACCCGACGCCCTTCCCGATTGCTCAGGACATGATTGAGCACAGTCGTCTTTCCGGCGCCGAGAAACCCGGCGAGAACCGTAACCGGCAATCTGATATCTGTACGCATCGTCGATACTCTCACACTTCACGGCATGCTTGGCCTTGCATCCGCGTGGGCGTTACGCAGCGAGCTGCGGTTTGAATGCCACGTCCACGTAGTAGTTCGTGCTGTTATAGCTGGCGGTCGGGAACAGCCCGCCCGATCCATAGGCATAGACGCCGTTATTGCCGCCTGATGCCTTCAGGTCCCCATTCGTCACGTCGCTGGCGAAGTAATTGCCGGTCGCCGAATAATGGCCGTTGGTGCTGTAGGAAACGACGTAGCTCGTATCCGCCTGGATGGCGATCTGCTGGCTGAGCTGTGCGGTCTGCCAGCCGCTCGCCGTCTCGTTGTTGAAGGTGACGCTGCCGAGAAGCGTGCCCGAGGCGGTCCACAGATAGCCGTTGTGCGGGCCGGTATTGTCGGCGCCCTTGTAGAAGCGGATGGCGGTGATCCAGCCTGCGGCATCGGCCTGGAATTTCATCCCGAGATTGACTTGCTGGTTGTCGTTGACCGAGACGACCGAGGGCGTCGCATTGGCGGCAAACAAGTTCTGCTCTGGGCCTGCAGCCGGGCTGTTGATGGTGAGCGCCACCTGGGCCGAGGCCGTGCCGCCCTTGCCGTCCGAGATCGCGTAGCTGAAGCTCGCCGCTCCGGAATAGCCCGCCGTCGGCGTGAAGGTCACCGTCTGGGCCTGGGCGTTCCAGGCGACCGAGCCGTTGACCGCGCCGCTGACGCCGGTAATCACCAGCGGATCGCCATCGCCATCGGTATCGTTTGAAAGCAGCGCCGAGGCCTGGATGGTAATCGGCGTGCCCGTATTGGTCGAGTAGCCGCTGTCATTGGCGGCGACCGGAACCGCATTCTGCGCACCCTGCTGATAGAGCACATCAACCCAGTAGTTGCTGGCATTGTAGGAAGCGGTCGGGAACAGGCTGCCCGTGCCATAGGCATAGACGCCGTTGCCGCCGCTGACCGAACTTGCCGGCGCCGTCAGCGCGCCGCTCGTATGGTCGGTCGTGAAGTAGTTCGCCGTTGCCGAATAGAAGCCGTTCGAATGGTAGCTCGCCACATAGGTGGTGCCGGCCGTGACATTGATCGGCTGGGTGAAGGAAACCGTCTGCCAGCCGCTTGCCGTCTCGTTGATGAAGGTTGCCTGGCCAAGGAGCTGGCCGCTCGCGGTCCAGAGCGAGCCGACATGCGTGCCGGTATCCTGAGCGCTCTTGTAGTAGGTGAGCCCGGTGATCTGGCCATTGGCGGAAGCGATGAACTTGACGCCGAGTTCGACCGAGTTGGCGTCATTGGCGGCGCCAACACCCGACGTATCGGCACCGGTAAACAGGCTCGAGGTCGTGCCACCGCCGGGTTGCGAATTGACCGTGAGGCTGACGGTGGCCGAAGCCGTGCCGCCATGCCCGTCCGAGATCGAATAGGAGAAGCTTGCAACGCCGGTATAGCCTGAATTCGGCGTGAAGGTCACCGTGTTGGTCTGGCTGTTGAAGGTCACCGTTCCATTGACCGCGCCGTTGGCGCCGGTAACGCTCAGCGGATCGCCGTCGCCATCGCTGTCGTTGGCAAGCAGGTTTGCTGCAGCAATCGACAGGGCCGTGTTGGCATAGGTCGTGTAGCCATTGTCATTGGCGGCGACAGGCACCGTGTTGCCCGTCGACTGGTTGAAGACGACATCAACCCAGTAATTCGACGACTGGTAGCTCTGGGTCGGGAAGGTCGAGCCCGATCCGACCGCATAGACCCCGTTCGTACCGGCCAGCGCCGTCAGCGAGCCGTTGGTATGGGCCGTGTTGAAATAGCCTGCCGTCGCCACATAGCTGCCGGTCGTGTGGTAGGAGGCGACATAGGTCGCACCCGCCGTAATCTGCAGCGGCGTGGAGAAGTTCGCAGTCTGCCAGCCGGAGAGCGACTCGTTGTTGAAGGTCACCGTCGCAACGAGCGTGCCGTCGGCTCTCCAGAGGGAGCCGGTGTGCACGCTGGTATCGCCGGCAGCCTTGTAATAGCGGATGCCCGAGATCGTGCCGTTTGACGAAGCGACGAACTTCATGCCAAGTTCCATCGCCGTATTGTCGTTGAAACTGCCGCCGGTCGGTCCCTCGCTTGAGGTAAACAGCGTCTCGCCGGCCGGACCTGCCTGCACGGTGAGGCTGACATTGCCCTGATCCGTGCCGCCGCGACCATCCGACAGCGTATAGCTGAAGCTTGCCGGGCCTGAATAATTGTTGGCCGGCGTGAAGGTGACGGTTCCGGTCTGCTTATTGAGAGCGACCGTGCCATTCACGGCATTGCCGACGGCGGTGATGGTCAGCGCATCGCCATTGGCATCGACATCATTTGCCACGAGCGCGGCAATCGAGATGACAAGCGTTCCGTTGTGGCCGATGGTCAGCCCGCTGTCGTCGGTCGCCACCGGCTGGCTGTTGGGGCCGGCATCGAAGACCACATCCACCCAATAGTTGGAGCCACCGGGGTTCTGACCGGGAAACGTGCTGGTGCCGCTATAGGCGAAGACCCCGCCGCCATCGACAGCCTTCAGCGCACCGCTGGCATAGGGCTCGCTGAAGTAGTTCTCGGTGACCGAGAAGAATCCGTTGCTGTGATAGGAGGCCACATAGGTCGTGCCGGCGGCGATCTGGATCGGCGAGGAGAACATCACCGTCTGCCAGCCGGAGAGCGATTCACCCACCGACACGCCGGTTGCGAGCAGCGTTCCGTCGCCGGACCAGAGGCTGACGACGTGGTCGCCGGTATTGTAGAAGCCCTTGTAGAAGCGGATGCCCTGCACGGCGCCTGCCGTCGTTGCCTGAAAGCGCAGGCCGAGCTCGACCGGATCCCGATCGATCGCCGTTTCCACAGCAGGCTTTTCCGCCAGCGTCCACAGGCCCTGCGTGCCCGGCAGGCTGACCGTGACCTGCTTTCCGGCGGATGGTGCCTCCAGATTGACGCTGTCGTCGACGGCGCGCGACAGGATCGTATAGGTGCCGCTTGCCTGCACGACCCAGTTGTAGCTCCAGCTTTCGCGGCCGGTGGCCTTGAACCAGTGCTGGCCGCCATCGGTGGAAACCTCGACGCCGGCGATGATGCCGCCGCCGAAATCCTGCGCCGTGCCCGTGATCGTCACATGCTGGCCTTCGAGGAAGCTTGCGCCTATGATCGGCGAACTGATCGACGAGGTCGGCTTCAGCGTGTCGGTCGATTGTGTCGCCAGGATCAGGCTCGCATCCAGCGTCGTCGGCTGGATGCCCATGTCGGCGAACATGTTGACCATCGCCTGCTGCACGTTGCGATCGGTCGATGTCGTCGGGCCCTGGTGGTTGTCGCTCAGGCCCCAGGACCAGAAGACGGTGCCGGCGCCGAAGACCAGCGCGCCGCTTTCCGCGCGGTACATGGTGAGGCTGTGGGTGGCGATCGCCGAACCGACCGTCGTGCCGTAGTCGCGCAGATATGTATCCACCGAGATCGACGAGAGCGACAGGTTGACGAGACCGTCAGGCCGGAAGCCGTTCTCGACATCGGAATCCCACTCATAGCCGAGCAGGTTCTGCACCAGATTATAGGTATCGCCCTCCTGCAGCTCCGAAACCTCGGTGTTGCGCCAGAAGCGCAGGTTCGAATAGTCGTAGGGAATGGAGATCGTATCCTGGCGGTAGCTGTCCACCTGGAACATCGTGCCGGTCAGCGAATTTTCCGGCTCCTGCCCCGGATCGGCATAGCGCGGATCGCGCCAGGTGCCGGTGCCGACATTGCTCGGATCGGTGCTCGTGCCCCAGGTCTCCTTGTAGCAGACCATGGTGCGGTAGGCTTGGCCGCTGCCGTCGATGCTGCTTTCCCAGCGGACCTTCCAGTAGCATTCGTTGCCGCTCCAGAAGGCGAGGTTGACGCCGGCATCGCGGGCAGCCTCGACATTTTCGCGCTGTTCTGCAGACCAGTATTCGTCGTGGCCGACAGAGAGATAGGCATCGTGATTGAGCAGCAGCGCGCCGTTGCGCGTCGCATCGACGCCGGAAATATAGGACACGTCGTAGCCGTTCTGCTCCAGCCACGAGATTGCGGAGGATTCGACGCCGAAGATATAATCGTGCGAGCCGCCGATCGGGCTGGTATTGGTGATGATCGGCCGGTTGTAGCTGACGGCGGACGCACGGCCGATCGCGGTCAGCCCGCAGCTGCAGTTCGGCGGCAGGTAGCCGATCATGTCGGCCGGATCGACAGGAACTTCGCCATAATAGAGGCTGGCGCCGCCCCAGGCATTATAGGCCTGCCAGGTGGTGTCGGATGTCTGGAAGACGATATCGCTGGTAGAAGCATCGTCGCGTACGACGAAGGGGATGATACTCGCATCCTCAGTGCCATCCTCGCGCACCAGCTTGGCGAAATAGACGCCCGAGACAGCATCGTCGGGAATCTCCCAGCTCGCCGATACCGACCAGTTGCCGCAATCGATGAGACCGAGCGACATGTCAACGATCGGGTGCGGCTGGATCTGCGCCGTGGTCAGCGATTTCTCGATCGAGTCGACCTTGCGGGCGCCCATACCGCCATAATAGCCCATGCGGTAGATATCGATGCGGTAATGGGTGGAATCGGTGGCGATTTTGAAATCGACCGTCTGGCCGATATTGGTGCTGATTTCGGTGGCGAAGCCCTGGATGGTACCGTTGCCGTCGCCCTCCAGTCCCCATTCGCTGATCGGATTGCCCTGCTTCAGGTTTTCGAGCGCGATCTTGTTGGGCGTCACCACAGCTGCAGGCGAAGCCACCGCCGCCGGTGCCGCCAGCGCTGAGGGAGCCGCGGTCGTTTCAGCCGAAACGTCCTGGCTCGTTTCCTCCGAGAGGGAGAGCGTCGAAACCTGAAGACGCAGCGAAGTTGTGCCGAGGCTGCTGGAGGAGCCGACCGGCGCCGCCGTTTTCGCGCTATCCGTCTCGGCATTGCTGGTGACTCCCGTAAGCGCCGGAGCGGCAGGCAGTGTCGCAGCCTCCTGCGATGGATCGGGGGCAAGCACGGTGTCTTGCCTTGTCGAGGAGGGCGTCTCGAACACCGTCGCAACCGATGCCGTCTTGATCGAGCTGTCTTGCGCGCCGCCGTCGCCCGCAGGCGCCGTCGGCGATGCGGCGGACGATTGCGTGGTAACTGATGACATCAGTGATGATGTGACCGTATCGGTAAAGGACGATTGGACGGTAGCGCTGCCCTCGTTGGCAAAGCCGGAAAAAGCCTGCGTGCTCGAAGACACCACGATCGGAGTTGCAAGCAGTGCAGTCCAGGTTGACGTTAC
This sequence comes from Rhizobium sp. R339, assembly GCF_002211395.1. NCBI lineage: Bacteria > Pseudomonadati > Pseudomonadota > Alphaproteobacteria > Hyphomicrobiales > Rhizobiaceae > Rhizobium > Rhizobium sp. R339. The sequence continues at coordinate 468,546 of NZ_LOKV01000012.1, read as the reverse complement.
GTGACTGATGCAAGGCGTGCCGCCCGAAGCACTTAAATATTCTCGATTCCTCACATGAAATCTTAACAAGAGCGGCGTCCCCGTTTCCGTCGACCAGCATTGGAGATTTCATCCTGCCAGCTTTCGAAACGGAGCGTACGACAGCAATCAGGGGTATGTGGGTGGTACCGCATACGCCGATATGATGACCCTCACCCCATATCCGACCGAAAGGCCTCAAAGCCTCCTGCTGCCACCGCTCAAGCGGCTGACGCCGGTGAAAAGGGGGGCTTGCTTGGCTTTGCTTCGCCGGTCCGGCCGGTCGAGGGAAAACGCCGGCTTTGTCCTGCGGCGCTCTGTGCTACCAGGCCGGAAATGGATCCTCGAGAGCCGACCAGTCTCGCGGATCCGAGCTGGCCAGACAGTTGTCCAACGCGGTCCGGACACCTGCCTCGTCCATATCGACACCGATGAACACGAGCTCCTGCCGACGGTCGCCCCAAGCGCTGTGCCACCGGCTCTCGATATGCTGACGAAACTGCTGATGGCTAGGCCAGTCCTGTCGGGGAACGGCCGCCCACCAGAACCCCATGGGTTCGCAGCGCCGCTGCACCCCGGCAGCCGACATCAGACCCACGTGACGCGGGCGCGTGGCAAGCCAGAAATGACCCTTGGCGCGGATGACCCCCGGCCAGGGCTCGTCCAGGAAGGCTCTAAACCGCGCGGGGTCGAAGGGACGTCTCGTGCGATAGACGAAGCTCGTTACCCCGTATTCCTCCGTCTCCGGAACATGGTCGCCAGGGCTGTACAGCTCCTTGTGCCACAGCGGGTGGGCGGCAGCTTTTACTTCGTCGAATAGGCCCGTATTGAGGATGCTTGCAAGCGCGACCTCGCCGAAGTCCGTCTCCACCTGGCGCGCATCCGGGTTGAGCGCAGCCACCGTCTTGCGGACTTCCGCGCGGACCTCTTCGCTCGCATCCGAGATCTTGTTGATCACGACAATATCGGCAAACTCGATCTGGTCCACCAACAGGTCGATGAGCGTCCGCCGGTCTTCGCCGTCCCGCTGCAGGCCGCGATCGCGAAGCAGGTCGGCGCTGCTGTAATCGGCCAGAAGGCTTGCGGCGTCGACGACGGTCACCATCGTATCGAGTTTCGCAAAATCGGAAAGCGAAACACCGCTCTCGTCGCGGAATGAAAAAGTTGCCGCGATAGGGCATGGCTCCGCAATGCCGGTCCCTTCGATCAGCAGATAGTCGTATCGCCCCTCTTCGGCCAGTCGCCGCACTTCCGTCAGGAGATCATTGCGCAGGGTGCAGCATATGCAGCCATTGCTGAGCTCGATCAACGTCTCCGTCGTATGCGACAGGTTACAGCCGCCGTCTCGAATGAGACTGGCATCTATGTTCACTTCGCTCATATCGTTGACGATGACGGCGACCCGCAGGCCCTCGCGATTGCTCAGCACGTGGCTGAGAAGCGTCGTCTTGCCGGCGCCGAGAAAACCCGAGAGCACTGTCACCGGCAGCCGGTCGATGCGGTTCATCGTCCCGTTCATTAGCGTCCTCATGGCCGTGGCGAACATTTGCCGCGCATCAACGTCATTCCAAAGCCATTCCTGATCTTATCCAAGGCATCACGCGACAAGCTGCGGTCGGAAGACCACATCGGCGTAATAATTTGCCGAATCGTAGGTATTGGTGGGGAAGAGACCCGTGGTGGCAGATCCGCCATAGGCATAGACCCCATTGCCGCCGGCGGCAGCGCTGGATAGCGCCGACAGCGGGCCGTTGCTGACGCCGTTGGTGAAGAAGCCATCGGTCGCCACATATGCGCCTGTTGTGTGATAGGAGGCGACATAGGTGGTGTTGGCTGTGATGGTGACGGGTGTTGCAAAGTTCACCGTCTGCCAGCCGCTCGCCGTGGTGTTGGTGAAGGTGGCGGTGGCGAGCCTGGTGCCGGTGGAGGTCCACAGGTCGACGACGTTTTGCCCGTTGTCGTTGGCGCTGCGGTAGAACCTGATGGCGGTGACGTCACCGGCGACGTTCGACTGGAACTTGACGCCGAGCTCGAGCTGCTGGCCGTCGTTGAGGTTCGTCTGGGCCGGCGTGCTGGAGGCACTGAACAGGCTGTAGGTCGCAGGCGCCACCGTCGCAGTGATATTGAAGGTCTCGTTGGCGGCGAGGCCACCGAGATCGGTCGCCGTCACCCTGACGCCATAGGTGCCGGCTGCCGTCGGCGTGCCGCTGAAGGTCCGCGTCGAAGCGTTGAAGGTGAGCCAGGAGGGCAGCGCCGTGCCGTCGGCGGCCGTGGCCGCATAGGCCAGCGTTTCGCCGCTGTCGACATCGGTGAAGGTCGTGGACGGCACCGCGAAGGAGAAGGCCGAGCCGACGGTGGCATTCTGGTTTGCCGTCTGGACGGCGAGCACCGGCGCATCATTGGCGCCGTGGATGGTGACGGTCAGGTTTGCCGTGGCGATGGCGCCGGCAGCGTCGCGCATCGTATAGCTGAAGACCTCGCTCAGCGTGTTGGTCGACTGGCGCAGTCCCTGCACGGCGCTGTTGGCCTCATTGACGGCATAGCTATAGGCACCCGATGCGTTGAGCACCAGACTGCCATAGGCGCCGTTCAGCGCTGCACCGAGCGTGCCCGATGTCGCCCCGAAGCTGACCGCCGTCACCGTCTTGGTGTCGCCGGCATCCGGATCGGTATCATTGGTCAAGACATTGCCGCTGGCGGCGACGCCGCCGGAGCCGTTGGCGACGCCGCCCTTTTCCGTCGCATCCCCGGCATCGGCAACTGCCGTCGGCGTCGTGTTGCCTGATGTCGACACGGCGATATTGAAGGTCTCGTTGGCCGAAAGGCCGCCGAGATCGGTTGCCGTCACCCTGACGCCGTAGGTGCCGGTTGCTGTCGGCGTGCCGCTGAAGGTGCGCGTCGTGGCGTTGAAGGTGAGCCAGGAGGGCAGCGCCGTGCCGTCGGCGGCCGTGGCCGCATAGGCCAGCGTTTCGCCGTTATCGACATCGGTGAAGGTCGTGGACGGCACCGCGAAGGAGAAGGCCGAGCCGACGGTGGCATTCTGACTCGCCGTCTGGACGGCCAGCACCGGCGCATCATTGGCGCCGTGGATGGTGATGGTGATGTTTGCCGTGGCGGTGGCGCCCGACGTGTCGCGCATCGTATAGCTGAAGACCTCGCTCAGCGTGTTGGTCGACAGGCGCAGTCCCTGCACGGCGCTGTTGGCCTCATTGACGGCATAGCTGTAGGCGCCCGATGCATTGAGCACGAGACTGCCATAGGTGCCGCTGAGGGCCGTGCCGAGCGTGCCCGATGTCGTGCCGAAGCGGACCGCCGTCACCGTCTTGGTGTCGCCGGCATCCGGATCGGTGTCGTTGGTCAAGACATTGCCGCTGGCGACCACACCGCCCGAGCCGTTGGCCACCCCGCCCTTCTCGGTCGCATCCCCCGCATCGGCAACCGCCGTCGGCGTCGTGTTGCCTGACGTCGACGGCCGGAAGACCACATCGGCAAAGTAATTGGATGCGTTAAAGCTGGCATTCGGGAAAATGCCTGTGGTGGCAGATCCGCCATAACGGTAGACGCCATTGCCGCCGGCGACGGCACTTGACTGGGCCGTCAACGGACCATTGGTGACCGCGGCCGTATAAAAATTGTTGGTCGCCACGTATGCGCCTGTTGTGTGATAGGAGGCGACATAGGTGGTGTTGGCTGTGATGGTGACGGGTGTTGCAAAGTTCACCGTCTGCCAGCCGCTCGCCGTGGTGTTGGTGAAGGTGGCGGTGGCGAGCCTGGTGCCGGTGGAGGTCCACAGGTCGACGACGTTTTGCCCGTTGTCGTTGGCGCTGCGGTAGAACCTGATGGCGGTGACGTCACCGGCGACGTTCGACTGGAACTTGACGCCGAGCTCGAGCTGCTGGCCGTCGTTGAGGTTCGTCTGGGCCGGCGTGCTGGAGGCACTGAACAGGCTGTAGGTCGCAGGCGCCACCGTCGCAGTGATATTGAAGGTCTCGTTGGCGGCGAGGCCACCGAGATCGGTCGCCGTCACCCTGACGCCATAGGTGCCGGCTGCCGTCGGCGTGCCGCTGAAGGTCCGCGTCGAAGCGTTGAAGGTGAGCCAGGAGGGCAGCGCCGTGCCGTCGGCGGCCGTGGCCGCATAGGCCAGCGTTTCGCCGCTGTCGACATCGGTGAAGGTCGTGGACGGCACCGCGAAGGAGAAGGCCGAGCCGACGGTGGCATTCTGGTTTGCCGTCTGGACGGCGAGCACCGGCGCATCATTGGCGCCGTGGATGGTGACGGTCAGGTTTGCCGTGGCGATGGCGCCGGCAGCGTCGCGCATCGTATAGCTGAAGACCTCGCTCAGCGTGTTGGTCGACTGGCGCAGTCCCTGCACGGCGCTGTTGGCCTCATTGACGGCATAGCTATAGGCACCCGATGCGTTGAGCACCAGACTGCCATAGGCGCCGTTCAGCGCTGCACCGAGCGTGCCCGATGTCGCCCCGAAGCTGACCGCCGTCACCGTCTTGGTGTCGCCGGCATCCGGATCGGTATCATTGGTCAAGACATTGCCGCTGGCGGCGACGCCGCCGGAGCCGTTGGCGACGCCGCCCTTTTCCGTCGCATCCCCGGCATCGGCAACTGCCGTCGGCGTCGTGTTGCCTGATGTCGACACGGCGATATTGAAGGTCTCGTTGGCCGAAAGGCCGCCGAGATCGGTTGCCGTCACCCTGACGCCGTAGGTGCCGGTTGCTGTCGGCGTGCCGCTGAAGGTGCGCGTCGTGGCGTTGAAGGTGAGCCAGGAGGGCAGCGCCGTGCCGTCGGCGGCCGTGGCCGCATAGGCCAGCGTTTCGCCGTTATCGACATCGGTGAAGGTCGTGGACGGCACCGCGAAGGAGAAGGCCGAGCCGACGGTGGCATTCTGACTCGCCGTCTGGACGGCCAGCACCGGCGCATCATTGGCGCCGTGGATGGTGATGGTGATGTTTGCCGTGGCGGTGGCGCCCGACGTGTCGCGCATCGTATAGCTGAAGACCTCGCTCAGCGTGTTGGTCGACAGGCGCAGTCCCTGCACGGCGCTGTTGGCCTCATTGACGGCATAGCTGTAGGCGCCCGATGCATTGAGCACGAGACTGCCATAGGTGCCGCTGAGGGCCGTGCCGAGCGTGCCCGATGTCGTGCCGAAGCGGACCGCCGTCACCGTCTTGGTGTCGCCGGCATCCGGATCGGTGTCGTTGGTCAAGACATTGCCGCTGGCGACCACACCGCCCGAGCCGTTGGCCACCCCGCCCTTCTCGGTCGCATCCCCCGCATCGGCAACCGCCGTCGGCGTCGTGTTGCCTGACGTCGAGGGATTGAACATCACATCGACCCAGTAATTCGTCTCATTAAAGGTGGCCGTCGGGTACAGGCTGCTGCTGCCGTATCTGTATACGCCGTTGCCGGTCGCCGGTGCCGTCAGCGGGCCGCTCGTCACATTGGAGAGGAAATAGTCGGCGGTGGTCGAGTAACGGCCGGTATTGGTATGGTAAGACGCCGTATAGACCTGCCCGGGCGTCAATGCCACAGGACTGGAAAAAAACGCGGTCTGCCAGCCGCTGGCGGTCTCGTTGGTGAAGGTGAGAGTGGCGATCCGCGTGCCCGTGCTCGACCAGAGTGAACCTGTGTGCGTGCCCGTGTCCAGGCTGCCCTTGTAAAAACGAATGCCGCTGACCGTCCCTGCCACGGAGGTCTGGAAGCGGACCCCGAGTTCGACGGCTGAGCTATCGTTTGTGTTGACGATAGCCGGCGTCGCCGAGCCGAAAAGGGACGTGTAACTCGGTCCGCTGACGGTGACCGTGCGTCCGGCCGAGGGTGTTTCGAGGTTGATGCTGTCGTCTACGGCGCGGGACCGGATCGTGTAGCTGCCGGCAACCTGCGGCGACCAGCTATAGGTCCAGTTTTCATCGCCTGTCGCTGGATGCCAGCTCGCGCCGTTGTCGGTCGAAACCTCGACGCCGGCGACCACCCCGCCGCCCGTGTCGGCAGCGGTGCCTGTGATCGTCACGCTGGATCCAACGGCCACCGTCCCGGGCACCGTGATGACGGAGGTCGGAGCAGCCTGATCCGCCGAAGCGGTCCCGGCGACGAGCCCGGATTGCAGCGTCCCGGGCTGAATGCCCATATCGGCAAGCAGGTTGACCATCGCCTGCTGCACGCGTGGGTCCGTCGGCGTCGCCGTGAGATCGTGATTGTCGCTCAGGCCCCAAGTCCAGTAGACGGTGCCGGCGCCGAACACCAGCGCACCGCTCGGCGCGCGATAGAGCGTCAGATTATGGGTGGCGGTCGCATTGCCGGTCGTGTTGCCATAATCGAGCAGGTAGGTGCTGACCGGAAGCGTTGTCGACGACAGCTTGACAAGGCCCGCCGGGTCGAAGCCGTTGTCGGACGCTTCGTCCCACTCGTAGCCGAGATAGTTCTTGGTGAGCGTTGCCGTCTGGCCAGGCTGAAGGTTGGCGACGCTCGTATTGCGCCAGAAACGCAGATTGGCGTCGTCGTAGGGAATAGTGATCGCCTGGAGATTGCTGCCGACGTCGTCGACCTTGAACAACTGCCCGGTCAGTGAGTTTTCCGGGCTTCCGCCGCCGATGGCAGGCGGGCTGAAGCGTGGATCGCGGAAAGTGCCCGTCCATTCGTTGGAAGGATCGATGCCGGATCCGGCCCATGTCTCCTTGTAGGTGATCAAAGTGCGATAAGGCGTGCCGTCGGCGCTATAGGCATTGCCCCAGCGGGTGCGCCAATAAACCTCGTTGCCGCTCCAGAACATCAAGTTGACGCCGGCATCGCGCGCAGCTTCGACATTCGTTCTCTGCTGCCCCGACCAGTATTCGTCATGCCCGGCGTCGATATAGGTCTTGTGATTGAGCAGCAGGCTGCCGTAGCGGTCAACGTCGACACCCGACAGGTAGGAGACGTCATAGCCGTTCTGTTCCAGCCAGTAGATGCCCGCATATTCGGCGCCGAACAGATAGTCCTGCGGGCCGGCAAAAGTGCCGACCCCACCGCGGGTCGCAATCGGTCTGTTATAACTGACCGCATAGGCGCGACCAGCACCCTGCCCCGTCGCCGGGCCGTTGCCGCCATAGAGATTTGCGCCGCCCCAGCCGTTGTAAGCCTGCCAGGTCTGGTCTGCCGTCTGAAAGACGATATCGCTTTGGCTGGAGTCGTCACGGACGATGAACGGGATGTGATTTTCGCCGGAGGTGCCATCCTGACGGACGAGCTTGGCGATGTAGACGCCTGAGACGGCGTCCTCCGGCACGGTCCACGACGCCGAGACCGCCCAGTTGCCGGCATCCACCGTTCCGGTCGTGGCGTTGCGCAACGCATTGGGCTGCGTCTGCAAACCGGTGTGCTGAATGGTGTGAACCTTGCGGGCGCCCATGCCGCCATAATAGCCGAGGCGATAAATATCGATCCGGTAGTTGGTGGAGTTGGTATTGATCTTGAAGTTGATCGTCTTGCCGTTGTCGACGCTGATGTCTGTCGCGAACCCCTCGATGTTGGAGCTGCCGGCACCGTCGATGCCCCATTCGCTCTCCGGGTTACCCTGCTTCTGGTTTTCCAATACAATCGCGTTGCTTGCTGCTGCGGCCGCCAGATTTTGCGTTGTCAACGATCGCTGCGCAGAAGGTTGGGGTGGCGTCGTCACCGAGCCGGAAAGGACGCCGACACCTTTCGTGGTGGTGCCCTTTCCTGTCTCTCCGCCGCCTGGCAATGATCCGTTAACCGTTGATTCTGTCCAGTTCGCGGTTCCGCGCCAGCCCGAAAGAGGCGACAGGTCACGATCGAGGAGCGGGTCGCTGATCGAGGCGCCAATGGCCCGCTTGATCGTCGCCACATAGTCCGGCCCCTCGGTCAGCTTGGTTCCCGGCAATTGGCCGTCCTGCTGCAGCAGGGCGCCGCCATGGGCCCAATCGAGGATACGCGTCGGGGAGGTAAAGTAGCCGCACCCGCACACACCAAAGGGCATGCCGAACGCCAGCGCATTCGCTCCGGCATGCTGCGCGGTCGACTGCGCTGACGGCGTCGATTCGAGAATGACGACGCTGCCCGAGTGTGACCGCTCAGCCGCCACCGTAGCGGAAGCTTGCCCGGACGCTGTCGGTGCAGAGCCTTGCGGCAGGTACGAAGCAAGAGGATCGTCGCCTAGGGAGCTCATGCCAGGATAAGTGCGCGGCGTTGCCCCAAACGCAACTCTGTCCGCATCCGGTGCGAAATGGACGAAACCCGGCGCCTGAGAGGAGAGCACAGACCGGGTCATATCACCGCTTCGCTCTCCTATTTCGCGATTGATCGTGAAAGCGTCAGGCAAGGGCGGCGCTGCGGGGCTGTCGTCGGCCCGACTAACCGCCTCGCCATTCACGTCTGCGCTCTGCCTGGTATCATGCTCGTTGAGCGCCGCGTCCTCATGGGGATCGTCGACAAGGGTGCCCGGCTTGCTTCCATCCACGGTTTGCGCCGCTGCCGCGAGTTGAGCGCTATCGCCGTGCTTTCCAGGCTTGCGCGGCCTCTCCTTTCCGCCGACCGTCAACCATCGGGGAACCAACGAATCCATCAGGAGCGAGCGCGAAGTCCACCGGCGAGCGTTGCGATACATGAGAGAAACCCTCGTGAAATTAATAGGATCGAATCTATGATGATCGCTTAAATACGAAGCTCCCAAGTATAGTCGAAAAGGAGCAGAATATATCCTACGCCTTTCGCTCTACAGGCGGCATCCTTTGGGCAAGCGGCCGTTTTGCCCCACCAGGAAGCCGCACACTGGACTTCGAGCAACGGCAGAGGCTCTTGGAATTGCGGCATCTTCGATCTTGCCCGATCACGGCCCGGCGCCGCAGCTGGTCGCCGCCCCTCTCGGCCAGCGTGCCTATTCCTCCATGCAAACCTTTGATCTTCCGGGATGATAGCTCTGCGCCGCGCGGGATATGTGCTCCTGCTCGATTAGGCTGAGGCACCCTCTCCCACCTCATCAATAGTGATGAGGCAAAGCAAGCGGCCTCCACCTTCCTCAAGGCTTCGCCAGATTGCACACTAGCGATGCGGCTCCGAACCTGTCGTTTGGCGGCCGAACAGCGTCAAAGCGTGGACTGGCATCCGTTTAAGGGTGTTTTGCAGGCGAGATATGTACATGAATTCATCGCACCGCACCCCTCACTCGCTCCTTTGCGCGACGTTTGCCATCAGCGCATTCGTTTTTCTGGCCGGAGCCGCGCCGCCGGCTCTCGCCGACAGCGCGTCCTTGGCGCCACAAACGAAAATTCGCCTGACGATCGTCCAGTGGATGCAGTCCAAGGGCCAGTATGAACGCTGGGATGCGCTTGGCGGCGAATACAGCGTCTCCGAGGACGGTACGGTCTCCCTACCGTTCATTGGATCTATTTCCGTCGGCAATCTGAAAGACGCCGACCTTACAAACGAGATCGGCAAGCGTCTGCAGGAAAAGATCGGTTTGGTTCAGGCACCGGCGGTCAGCATCGAAATTCTCGAATACCCGCCGATCTACGTCGTGGGAGACGTGACCACGCCTGGGCAATACAGTTTCCACCCCGGACTGACCGTCCTGCAATCGCTTGCCATGAGCGGCGGTCCGCGTCGCGCCAAGGAACAGGAGGAAACGCATTCGATCCAGATCGTCGGAGAATTGCGCGAGATCGATCATTCGATCCTGCGCAGCAGCGCGCGGCTGGCGCGGCTCCAGGCGGAGATGGATGGAGCGAAGGACATCGTCTTCGATCAGGCGACCGGCGCCGATCAGCAATTTGCCGCCGCCATATACAATCAGGAAAGAATTATCTTTCGGGCTCGCGCCAATGCGGTGGAGAGGCAGGCAAGGGCGTTCACCGAACTGCGCGATCTTTTGACCACCGAGATCTCGACGCTGGAAGAGAAACTGACCGGCGCAGACGACATTATCAAAACTGTCGAGGACCAGTTGGCCAGCGTCAAATCCCTGGTCCAGAAGGGCCTGACGGTGTCGTCAAGGCAGATGGATCTGGAACGGTTGCTGACGACCTACCGCTCCGACAAGCTCGACCTTGTAACCGCGGTCATGCGGGGCCGCCAGGCGGTCAGCGAGGCGACGCGCAACCTCGAGGGGCTCTACGACACACGCCGGAGCGAAGTGGCGATCGAAGCACAGTCCGAGCGGGCAAATCTCGATCAATTCAAGCTGAAGCGCGAAACACTGCAGAAGCTGCTCATCACCGACCTTGGGAGCAATGACGGCGTCAAGAACCTGGTCGTTGACCTCCCGCTTACCTTCAGCGTGACCCGTCGCAGCGACGGACAAATCAGTCAGTTCGAAGCCTCGGAAACGACGGTGCTGGTACCGGGCGATGTGGTGAGGATCGTTCAGCCGCGCATTCTGGAGAATGCGCCACAGGCCAACACGGGACCGTCTTTCGAATCTCAGACGCTCGCAGATCGAGCCGTCCAGTGACCCGCGACGTGCGGACAGGCTCCAACCCGGGCCTTACGGCTGGAGTTGATCGATGACGTTACGCATGATCCCACCCAGCGGTCAGACTTATACCCAAATCCTGAAGTCGACGATGCTGATGGGCGGGTCATCGCTGGTAAATGTCGCCCTGAGCATCGTTCGCAACAAGGCGCTCGCTCTTCTGCTCGGTCCTGAAGGTATAGGGCTTCTCGGCCTTTACGGGGCGATCCTCGATATTGCGCAAGCGATAGCGGGTCTCGGCGTGAGCAGCAGCGGCGTGCGCCGGGTCGCCGAAGCGGCGGGCGCCGGCGACGAAGAGAAGATCGCGAGGTCGGCGACAGCGCTCCGGCGCATCTCGCTGGTGCTCGGGTTGCTTGGCGCGCTTTTGCTTGCGGCGCTGGCGTTTCCGGTGTCGAATTACACCTTCGGCGACTACCAGCATGCCGGCGGCATCGTGCTGCTGTCGCTCGCGGTATTCTTCCGGATCGTGTCTGCCGGGCAGGCCGCGTTGATCCAGGGCTTGCGGGGCATCGCAAATCTCGCCCGCATCAACGTGCTTTCGGGCCTCTTCGGCACGATCGTCAGCATCCCGTTGATCTATCTGTTCGGTGAGCGGGCGATCGCACCCTCTCTCGTGGCGATCGCGGCCGTGTCGCTTCTTCCCACCTGGTGGTACAGCAAACAAATATCCGCCCGCCCGCCGCCGATGTCGGCGCGCCAGTTCGGCCGGGAAGCCAAGGCTCTGTTCAGACTCGGCGTCGCCTTCATGGCAAGCGGGCTTCTGACCTTCGGCGCGGCCTATGCCATCCGCATCATCGTGCTGAATGAAGGGGGCGTCGTCGCGGCGGGATTGTATCAGGCGGCCTGGGCGCTCGGGGGGCTGTATGCCGGCTTCATTCTTCAGGCGATGGGAACGGACTTCTATCCGCGCTTGACCGCAACCACGGACAACAATGCCGAGTGCAACCGGCTGGTCAATGAGCAAGCGGAAATCAGCATGCTGCTGGCAGGCCCCGGCCTGATCGCCACCCTGACCCTGGCGCCGCTCGTCATGAGCTTGTTCTATTCGGCCGAGTTTCATGGAGCCGTGGAGCTTCTGCGCTGGATCTGCCTTGGAATGATGCTCAGGATCATCGCCTGGCCGATGGGTTTCATCGTGCTGGCGAAGGGTGCGCAAACGATCTTCTTCTGGACGGAGGTCGCGGCAACGCTGGTGCATGTGGGGCTCGCCTGGCTCTTCGTATCGAAGCTCGGCACGCTAGGGGCCGGCATGGCGTTCTTCGGCCTCTATGTCTGGCATAGTATTCTGATTTACGTGATCGTGCGCCGGCTTACCGGCTTTCGCTGGTCGCGCGCCAATCGCAGGCACGCGCTTCTGTTCCTGCCTGCATCGGGATTGGTCGTCTCAGGCTTTTTACTCCTGCCGGCATGGTCGGCGACGGTGATCGGCTGCGTCGCCGTCGTCGTGACCGGGCTTTACTCGCTGCGCATGCTGGTGGAACTGCTTCCACCGGAATCGCTGCCCGCAATCGTCAGGGGATGGATCACGAAATCCGCATGAGAAAAGCCGCGCATCGGACGATGCGCGGCTTTTCTGATGTTCTATCCACACGCCTCAGCAGGCAGGCATTGCTTCAGGCAGGTACGACGTCCTGCTCGGGCTGACGGACGACGCGTTCGGCGTCGGCAACGGCCTGGCGCAATGCCCCGATGACCCTTTCGATATCGACCTCCGTCATCTGGGCGTAAAGCGGCAGGATGATCGTCTGTTGCTGCGCCGAAACGCTTCGCGTCAGGCTGGTGGCGGCGCGATGGGAGTTTTGGCCGGCATAGGCTCCCTCCAGATGAATATTCATCACACCGCGTCGCGTCGATATTCCTTGATCGAGCAGCGCCTGCATGACGGCCCGCTGGTCGATTTCATCGGACAGTCTCACGCAGAAGCTTTGCCAGTTGCTGCGAGCCCAGCGGGGCTCGACCGGAATCGACAGACCGGGGATGGTGGACAGGCCCTCGCAATACTGCGAGGCGAATCGCCGTCGTTGCGCAACAAGCTCCGGCAGCCGGCGCAGCTGCACCCGTCCGACCGCCGCCTGGAGGTCGGTCATGCGGTAGTTGTAGCCTAGCTCGTCATAGTCCTCGAAGATCACCTGCTTGGAGCCGTGGCGGACAGCGTCGGTGACGCTCATGCCATGCTGGCGCCATAGCCGGAATTTCCGGTCATAGTCCGGATTCGCCGTCGTCAGCATGCCGCCATCGCCCGTGGTGACGACCTTTCGGGGATGGAAGGAGAAGCAGGCAATATCGCCATGGGGTTTGCCGATCTTTTCCCAGCGCCCTTCCCACAGGATTTCGCTTCCCGTCGCGCAGGCCGCATCCTCGATGACGGGTATCGAATGGCGCTTGCCGATCTCCACGATCGAGCGGAGATCGCAAGGCATGCCGAGCTGATGCACGCACAGGATCGCCTTGGTGCGGGGTGTGATCGCGGCTTCGATCAAGCCGGGGTCGATATTGTACCCATCCGGCTCGATGTCGACAAAGACGGGCACCGCATCGCAGTAGCGAACAGCGTTGGCGGTGGCGATGAATGAATGGCTGACGGTGATGACTTCATCGCCGGAACCGACGCCGGCCGCCTTCAAGGCCAGATGAAGCGCGGTCGTGCAGTTGGAAATGGCGCAGGCGTGCGGAGCGCCGACAAAGGATGCGAACTCGCTCTCGAAAGCGGCGACCTCGGGTCCCTGCGTCACCCATCCTGACAGAATGACGCGGCGCACGGCCTCGGCCTCTTCTTCCCCGAGAACGGGTTTGGCGACCGGAATTGCGGATTGAGGCGCGCTCATGCTGCCGCTCCCCCCGCGGCGGTCTGCTGCTGCCACCACGCGACGAGGTCACGAAGCCCTTGTTCCATCGAGATTTCCGCCTTGAATCCGAGCAACCGTTCGGCCTTGCTGATATCGGCGAGACGACGGGTGACGCCATTGACCGTCCGGGCCTCCTTGTGCTGCGGCTCGAGCGAAACGCCCATGACGCTGCTCAGCATCTGAGCGAGTTCCAGAAGACTTATTTCCTGGCCGCTGGCGACATTGAAGACTTCGTCGGTGACGTCGCTCTTGGCGGCGAGAATATTTGCCCGCGCGATATCGCGTGCATCGACGAAATCCATCGTCTGGCTGCCGTCTCCATAGATGAGCGGCGGCATTCCGGCCGCCAGACGTTCCATCCAGCGGATCAGAACTTCGGTGTAGGCGCCGTAAACGTCCATTCGCGGCCCGTAGACGTTGAAATAGCGCAGCGCCACATAGCGCAGGCCGTACATATCGGCGAAGCTGCGCAGCAAGCCCTCGTTGAAGGTCTTGGCCGCGCCGTAGATCGTCCGGTTATTGTAGGGGTGATGCTGCTCTGTGGTCGGGAAGCTTTCGGCAAGGCCCAACACCGAGGCGGAGGAGGCAGCAACGACCTTCGACACGCCTGCCTTCACGGCAGCTTCGAGAACATTGAATGTGCCTTCGGCCAGCACATCGAAGGCGAGCCGCGGTTCTTCGGCGCATTGCGTGATGCGGATCGCCGCCTGGTGGAAGACGGTGTCGACGCCTTCGAAGGTTTTCGCCAGAAGCGCTCTGTCGCGGATATCTCCGTCGATGATGTTGACGGACCCGCTTGATATCGCCGTGCTGAGATTGTCCCGGCGCCCGCGCACGAAATTGTCGAGGACGATGATTTCGCGAGGTTTTTCCAAGGCGACAAGATCGGCGATATGCGAACCGATCAGACCGGCGCCGCCGGTGATGAGCACTCGTTTGTTTCTCATGATCTTCCCTCACGCGACTTGTTCGTCATCGGATCATTCTCCGAACGCCAACGTATGAATTTCGCAGGTACGCCTGCGGCGACCGAGAACGGCTCGACGTCGGAAACGACGACTGCCCCCGCTCCAATGATCGCCCCCTTCCCGATGGTCACCCCGGGAAGAATGGTCGCATTCGTTCCGATGTCGGCCTCCGCGCCGATGCGCACCGGCCTGATTTCAAGATCCGTGCGAATGATCGGCACGTCCACCGGCAGCGCCGTGTGGGTCGAGCCCAGCACCTTGGCGCCAGGGCCCCAGCCGACAGAATCCCCGATCTCCAGATCGCGGGCGTCGAAATAGGCCATCGGGCCGATCCAGACATTGTTGCCGATCTTGCACGTCCCGTCGAAGCGTCCCTGGATATAGGCCTGGGCGCCGATGAACACGCCATCGCCGATTTCGAATGTTTCCGGATGTTTGAAGCCAACGCCGCCTGCAACCTGCAATCCGGTGCCGCAACTCCGCGCGATCGCCTGCCAGATCGCTTTTCGCATCAGCGTGTCGACAGGGCCGTCTCCGGTCGCAAAGCGACCGTAGAGTTCGATCAGGCCCGCACGCCCGTATGATTGCCTGAGCTCTTCGGCGAGCCCGGCCTGATAAGCCGGATCCGCCGGCCGTTCGTGGCGGCCGTGGACCGCCTGCACGATCCGGGCCCCGCTTGCATGACTAGCTGACATAGGCATACTCCAGCGCGGCCGCGACCTGGTCGATATGCCGTGAAGGCATCTCGGGATAGATCGGCAAGGAGAGCACCTCGCGTGCCGCGGCTTCCGAGACGGGGAAATCGCCGGCCTGGTAACCGAGATCGGCATGGGCCTTCTGCAGATGGACGGGTATGGGGTAGTGCAATCCCGAGGGTATACCCTCGGCGCTGAGCACACGCTGGAGTCCCTCGCGATCGGCGCTCCTGACGGCATAGACGTGATAGACGTGACGCCGGTCGGCTGTTTCGACGGGTAGTTTCAAATGTGGAAATCCAGCAAGCAGCGACGAGTAGCGGCGCGCATGAGCGCGGCGCGCCTCCGTCCAGTCCTCCAGATGCCGGAGCTTCACCCGCAGGATCGCGCCTTGAATGGCGTCCATGCGATAGTTGAACCCCTTCAGCAGATGGTGGTAGCGCTGTTCCTGACCCCAGTCGCGCAGCATACGCATCGTCTTGGCGTGGTCGTCGTTATTGGTGACAACAAGGCCTCCCTCGCCGCAGGCGCCGAGGTTCTTGCCCGGATAGAAGCTGAAACATCCCGATACGCCGATGCTGCCGGCGCGCCGCCCCTTGTATTGCGCTCCATGGGCCTGGCAGGCGTCTTCGATGACGGGGATGCCGTGGCGATCGGCAATCGCCTTGATCGCGTCCATATCGGCCATCTGACCGTAGAGATGGACGGGGATGATGGCCTTGGTCCGGGAGGTTATCTTCGCCTCGATCCCGGCCGGATCCATGGTGAGCGTCACGGGCTCGACGTCGACGAACACCGGCCGTGCGCCTGCGTAGCAGATTGCCGACACGGTGGCGACGAAGGTGAAGGGCACCGTGATGACTTCATCGCCGGGGCCGATGCCTGCGGCAAGCAGAGCGAGATGCAGCGCGCTCGTCCCGGTATTGACGGCTATTGCATGCTTGACATTGCAATAGTCGGCGAATTCCTGCTCGAAGCGCAGAACCTCTTCGCCCAGGACATATTGCCCGGAGGCGAGGACGCCGAGCACGGCGGCGTCGATCTCGCTCTTGATCGATTGATATTGTGCCTTGATATCGAGGAACGGGATCATGCAATGAGCCTCGCCTCTTCGAGCTCGATGATACGGCCGCGCTGAGCGAGCGACCGGCTTGCTGCTTCAAGGACCCGAACGACACGCAACCCGGCCTGCCCGTCCGTGATAGGTCGCGAATTCTGCTCGATGCACTCGACGAACTGATCCAGCTCGCGCTTCAACGCCTCGGTCATATCGAGCTTGGGCGCCCACATGTCGCCGCTGCGGTATCCCACCAGCATCTGGTGCACCTTCTCGCCATAGGCATCGGAATTTGGGCACATGGTGATGCCCTTGTCATAAACCTTGATCTTTTCGCTGGGCTCCAGGTCGTCATAGACGATCATCTTGTTGCTGCCGCCGATCAGCGTGCGGCGCACCTTGACCGGCGCCAGCCAGTTGACGTGGATATGAGCGATGAGCTTGCTCTCGAAGAAAAGCGTCAGATAGGCGATGTTCTCCGGCTCGCCGAGCACATGGCTCATGCCCGTCGCGGAAACCGCCACCGGCTTTTCCTGCAGGACATGGTCCAGGATGGAGAGATCATGCACTGCAAGGTCCCAGATGACGCTGACATCATGCTGGAAGAGCCCCAGATTGACCCGAACCGAGTCATAATAATACATGTCGCCGAGGCCGCTTTCGACCAGTTCGCGCATTTTGCGGACGGCGCCGGTGTGGACGAAGGTGTGATCGACGGCGAGCACCAGGCGTCGCCGCGCTGCCTCTTCGACCATCCGGGATGCTTCCTCCGTCGTCGACGCCATCGGCTTTTCGACGAAGACATGCTTTCCGGCCATCATTGCCTGCATTGCGAGCTTGTAGTGGGTCGAGACCGGCGTCGCGATCGCGATCGCATCCACTCTCGGATCACGCAGGACTTCCTCGAAATTATCGGTGATCGTCACTGCCGGATAGCGGCTCTTCACCGCCGCCAACCGATCGACATTGAGATCGCAGACTGAAATGAGCTGTGCGCCGCCCGCCTCCGAAATATTGCGAACCAGGTTCGGGCCCCAATATCCATATCCAACAACAGCAATGCCGATCATCGCATTCCTCCAAACGCTTGCATGTTTACTGACCGGTCATGAACGTGACCGGTGATCCTGGCCGGGACACCGGCAACAATAGCGCCGTCAGGCACATCCTTGGTTACGACAGCGCCGGCGCCGACCTGGGCGGCCTCTCCGATGGTCACGCCGGGCAGAATGGTGGCGTTGCTGCCGATCGATGCATGGCGCTTGACCAGTGTGGGAATGACGACCCAGTCGGCCTCCGTCTGCAGACTGCCGTCCGCATTCACGGCACGCGGGTAAGTGTCATTGGTAAACATCACCCCATGGCCGATAAAAACACCGTCCTCGAGCGTCACGCCTTCGCAGAGGAAGGAGTGGCTGGAGATCTTGCAGTCTTTTCCGACGACGGCGTTTTTCTGAATCTCGACGAAGGTGCCGATGCGCGTTCCCGCCCCGATCGTGCAGCCGTAAAGATTTACAAGATCCGGATGGTGGATAATGGTGCCGTCATCCAGTTTGACGTTTGCTGCAATCATCCCTGCAAAACCCCCTACTCTTGAACAGGTCCAGACTTTCAGTTGAAACAAACAATCGCTTGATTGCACCCGAGGTTTCACACCGACAGGACTAATATTTTTCTACAGTTCAAAGAGAATTGTTTTCTGCATCTGAGTAAAGAAACAAAACGTTTAAGGTTATTCACCTAAAGGCGTATCTACTTAGGACGACTTACGTCCTAATCATATAACGACCGACGTTGGTGGCGGGCTCACCGGCCGCATCCGCTGCCGATCCTACGCCGGAGACTGCGATTGTTTCCATGCATTTAGTGGCTCGCCGCAAAACTACGGTGTAAAAAATAAGTTTATTCTGAAGATTATCCAGTAACACGCAAGACTACTTCAGATTTATCTTTTGATTTCCGAATTATGATGGAAGTTGTGCGCGACTTAGCCTTTATTAGCTACTGTAACGTTCCGCGAACTGTGGTATTCGATTCCTACTTTAGAGTTTCCTAAACCCCCGTATTGAGAGGGGTCGGTACTCGGGGCGTAGTTCAGCGTAACGTGTTAGGGGAGGGTGAAGCTGTGAATTCAGCACTTATACCAAATTTGGACCTCAGGCAGGAGAACGTCGCTCTGCCGCTGAGGATGGAAAACAATTCGAACCCACCTGCCGTTCCGGGAAGACACACGCATTCGCTTGTCATTCTCGATAATCGTGAGCTCGATCGTCAATGCCTTGCGCAATGCATGTCTGCCCAGAAAGCGGATTTGCAGATTCTGGCATTTGGATCAATTGAGGAGTGGAAGCAGAAGCGCGATGAATATCCTCCGCTTTCGGCAATCCTCTTGAACGTCGGCGGCAAGAAAATCGATGAGCCGGCCGTTTCGGAGCAAATCCGGAAACTTTCATCGGAATTCGTATCAACGCCACTCGTCGTATTGGCCGACAGCGACGATTTCGGTCAGATCGTCAGGGCGCTCGAGTACGGAGCCAAAGGGTTCATACCCGCTTCAGTCAGCGTCAGCGTCTGCATGGAATTGATCGCCCTGTCGGTGGCGGGCGGAATTTTCGTGCCTGCAAGCGCCCTGTTCGCCATGCGTCACTTGCTGGACTCGAGCAATTCGACCGCACGTCCGCTGGCCGGCATATTCACGGATCGTCAAGTGGAAGTCGTAGAGGCGCTCCGACGCGGAAAGGCGAATAAGATCATCGCCTATGAGCTCAACCTGCGAGAAAGCACTGTAAAGGTGCATGTTCGCAATATTATGAAAAAGGTCAAAGCAACAAACAGAACGGAAGTCGTGTTCAAGCTCAACGATCTTTTTCTTTCGGGCGGCTCTGCGGCAAACAGCCTGTGCTGAGCGCATTCTCGCTTTAAACATCCTCGGTGGCTGCGCGGCGAATACGCCACCGAGTCCGCGATTTAACGCCGGAACGCCTCAGTTGGAGCACCTTCAGCTTTACCTGGGGCGTTTCTCATACGCGCTTCTCCAGGTGAGTGGGATTCCCCACAGCTAATTGCCGGTGCCCACAGGCTTGGAAAGCGCCATTCGAATCCTCCGCAACAGGCCTCTCTGCGACTGAGGGACCAGACCCCGCGCAAGATGCCAGAGATATCGGAACTCCGGCAGAGGCGGTACATTCGGCCTCAGGCGATTCAGGCGCAGCTTGATCATGAGGCCATCGACGCCGGAATATAGTCGAAGGCGCCAGGAGGCGTCACGTTTGAAGCGTAGAGATGCTGGTTTCTCGTCAGTCCCGCTTCCACCAATAGGAGCGGCACGAAGAACATTTGCAAGATCTGGCTGATGACAGCGCTCAAGAATATCGGAGAACCATGCAAGCCACTCGGAATCGCTCCGCTCGGGAATCTGGTGAATGCTTCTTCGATCCCTGCCATACCGTCCCGAGACGCTCCCTTCTCCTGAGCGACTAAGTTGCGAGATGACGAGGCGCGCGCGCCTGGATTCGTCGTGGGACAGTGATGGGTAGAAATCCTGCAGCTTCCGCGCCCGCTCAAACTGGCCCCTGCAGATCAAAGAGAGAAGGAAGTACGCCCACTCGACCGGATCCGGGTTTATCGCCCCATATTCGGTCATGGTCACCTTAACCAGGTCCACCAGAAGGTCATGGGCGCGATCGGCGTCGCCCTCCTGCAATGCACAGATGGCAAGGCGGAATCTGGCTTCGGGCAGGTAGGATACATAGTCCAGGCAGCGTGCGTAGCACTGCTTGGCCTCCCCCACCCTGCCCTCCTCGAGAAGCAAGTCGCCCTGCTTCAGCAAAACGCGATCGCTCGCTTGCCCCACGATATGGACGCTCTCTTGCTTGGAGATACGCGTGACCTTTGCAAGATCCGCGAAAGGGCCGGACTGGATGATCTTTTCGCCGAAGAGCAGGTCTTTGTTTAGCATAAACCATTGATATATTTGCGGCCTGTGTCTCAGTGTATGGCGCGAATGGATCAAACTGTGACCGGCTGCCGTGATGCGCTCTATTTCGTCGGGATGGGCAAAAAGGTAATCCAGTCGCTCGACCACGTTGCGGCCGTCAACAAAGACACAGTTTTCCATGTCGACAAAGCCGGCTGCTTCCACTGCTGCCGTGCGTTCCGTCACGAGACAGGCCCTCGCGCCTGGAATCTCGAAGTGCTTGCGCACGACTTCGCCGCCCATGGTGCCGCATGTGGGGACGAGGAGGCTCGCGTTGAGTGCGCGGGCATAAGCCTCTCCGGACAGGAGCTGGGAAGCGAGCTTGCTCTCATAGGCGTGTTGCGGTGAGACCAGGCAGGGGTAACGGTCCCGGATCATCGGAAAGACCGTCTGTCGCCAGGGATACAGGCCATAGGCTTGACCTGTCAGCGTGACCGGGATGACCTTTTGCTGACCATAGTCGCGGTAGACTTCCGGATCGATGAAATTTGGCCAGACGAACAGATTCTCCTTCACCGCCGGCATATATTCCGGAGTCATGGTTGCGATCGCGAAATACGTCTCGATGCCCCACTGCTCCATATCGGAAAGGAAGCCCGCGCGCCGATCGCACCATGGATCGGCATTGTGAAGGCCAAGCTTC
The DNA here is from genome assembly GCF_002211395.1 of Rhizobium sp. R339. Classification (NCBI taxonomy): domain Bacteria; kingdom Pseudomonadati; phylum Pseudomonadota; class Alphaproteobacteria; order Hyphomicrobiales; family Rhizobiaceae; genus Rhizobium; species Rhizobium sp. R339. Next base: position 447,866 of record NZ_LOKV01000012.1, on the reverse strand, counting down.
GGTACGGCGAAATGGGTATTGGTGTTGGTGATCTTTATCCGATGTGAGCCATGCGAGCGATAGCCGCTTTCAAACAGCGTCAGATCCGGCTCGTACCTGTCGCATATCTCCGCATAATCGCAGTCGCGGTTGATGACGACGACATCGAAATGTGTTGCGAGGCATTTGACCTGCTGCTGCATGTGCAGCAGCAGGTAACCAGCCGCGTTCGCATTGGGCTGATGGTCCCATTGAAAGAAAACGAGACGCGGCTTTCGCTGATCAACGTTACTATTCATGTCCCTATCGAATGGCTTCCGGAGCAATGCGTTCGACGGTCGGAGCCGCCAGATGCGGGTAAGCCTCCTGCGAGGGCTTGACGTTGAGCCTGTTCCGCGCGCCGCCGGAAAGCTTCCACTCGAAATAAGCGATCGTTTTCTCGAGCCCGTCATGCAGGTTCACCGTCGGCTGCCAGCCGAGATCCTGCTTTGCGCGGCTGATATCCGGCTTGCGCTGCGTCGGGTCATCGACCGGCAGAGGCTTGTAGACGATGGTTGATTTCGATCCGGTCATTTCGATGACCATTTCGGCCAGTTCCCGGACCTGGAACTCGCCGGGATTGCCGAGATTGATCGGGCCTGTCATCCCGGCCGGCGCCGCCATCAGGCGGATGAAGCCTTCGATCAGATCGTCCACATAGCAGAAGGAGCGTGTTTGCGTGCCGTTGCCGAAGATGGTGATCGGCTCGTTTTGAAGCGCCTGAACGATGAAATTGGAGACGACGCGGCCGTCATTGGTCTGCATGCGCGGCCCGTAGGTATTGAAAATCCGCGCCACGCGGATTTCCACGCCATATTGACGGTGGTAGTCGAAGAACAGCGTTTCGGCGCAGCGCTTGCCTTCGTCATAGCAGGCACGGGGACCGATCGGATTGACGCTGCCGCGATACTCCTCGGGCTGGGGATGGACTGCCGGATCGCCGTACACTTCGCTCGTGGAGGCCTGGAAGATTTTCGCCTTGGTGCGTTTTGCCAGGCCGAGCATGTTGATGGCGCCGTGCACGTTGGTCTTCACGGTCTGCACCGGATCGAATTGATAGTGGACCGGAGATGCCGGGCAGGCGAGGTTGTAGATCTCGTCGACCTCCACATAGAGCGGGAAGGTAATGTCGTGGCGGAGCACCTCGAAACGAGGATCGTCAAGAAGATGCAGCACGTTGTCACGCGAACCGGTGTAGTAATTGTCCACGCAGAGGACGTCATTGCCCTCTCGCAAAAGCCTTTCGCACAGGAATGATCCCAGAAATCCGGTGCCGCCGGTTACCATAACTCGTTTTTGTCCGTGCATTGGTGTGCTCCCTGTTGATGGTTGCTTCGCGAAGCGAGGATCGTCAGTAGGCTCCCCTGCGCTTGAAGAGCGCAGGGATTGTGCTGAAAAGAATTTGGCAGTCGAACCACAGGGACCGATTGTCGATGTAGAACTCGTCAAGTTGCTGCTGCAGCTCGATATCCGCATTGCTTCGTTCGGATATTTGCCAAAGGCCCGTGAGCCCCGGCGTGACGGAACGGCGCTTGGCTCGAAATTCGCTGTTCATGGCCAGGAGGTGATATTCGGGGAACGGACGCGGTCCGACGATGGCCATCTCGCCCGCAATGATGTTCACCAATTGCGGAAGCTCATCGATGCTCGAAGAGCGCAGCATGTGTCCTATAACCGGAAGGACGCGCGGATCCTCCTTGAGCTTGAAATGGCTCAACCACTCCGCGCGCATAGCGGGGTTGTCTCGGAACAGTGCTTCAAGGCGCTGTTCAGCATTCTGATACATCGTCCGCAATTTCAGAACGTGCACCGGCTTGCCGGACCGCCCCTCCCTGGTATGCCGGAAGAAGACGGGGCCTGGATCAATGGCATAGATTGCGGCCGCGGCGAACGCGATGAACGGCGCGACCACGATCATTGCAGGGACGGCGATTGCGAGATCGAGGATCCGTCGAACCAGATCCGAGTTCACTGACTTCTCACAAGTGGCGAGGCGAATACCGATCTCTCCGCCGACATCCGCGGGTCGCAGTCCGCTTACCTTGAGGCTCGGCGTGTCGGACAGCAGAACGACTTCGGCGAACTTCCGGCGCATCACCGCCAAATCGGGTATCAGCGAGCCCGGGTCGCCCGCAACCACGGCAATGGAGGACCCGCCATCGGGCAATGCCTCCAAAGTATCGGCGAAAAAAGGCTCCGGCATGATACCATACTGCCAGTGGTCCTTGAAATGGGCCACGAGAGCGGGAGCAAGGTTGCCTGCCCCGATGACAACCGCGCGCTCCCCCCAGACTCCGAGCTTCCGGCAAAGGCCCCGTGCAAGCCAATGCACAAATGGCTGCACTATCAGCCCGAGAGCGAGGAACCCGATAGTGGCAAGCAGCAGTCGCTCCCCCTCCGGCAGGATAACTGCTCCGAACGCCGCCAAGACAGCCACCTTGACGGCAGCTAAAGTGCGCCGCCGCAGATGTTCGTGGTCATGCAGCCGGTATCCAGGATAGAGGCCGGCCGATGCGTAAAGAATGATCGCGGCGAGTGCTGCGATCGCGAACGTACGCTCGACCAGCGAGCCCTCCAAACCACCGGGGAGAAGGGACACGAGAACAAAATAGGCAATCAAATAGCCCGCAATGTCGCCGGCGACCAGGAAGGACGAGGTTGCAAGCCGAGGAAGCCGACGCCGTAGTTCGGGCATATTCGGCCCTGCCCAGTCAAAGGCATCGGCGGTCTTGGCTGCTATGGGCGGCACGGAACCTGCCGGGATCACCCGCGCCGTCATATCACTTGATGTCGCTGCCTTCGACGGACGCGGTCTTACTTCTGTCGATGCAAATAAGGACATGACGCTTTACCCCTCTACTGCATTTGTCCTGACGCGCCCGATCCAGAAATAGCGTCTTCGATCGGAAACTTCCGAAGCCCCAGTCTCTGGAATGCTGACAGTGAGATGAAGGTCGGCACGACGAGCGCGTAGCGCCGCCACAGCCGCCGCGGCTCGCACAGAAGACGAAACATCCATTCGAAGCCGCTTCTTTGAATGAATCTCGGAGCCTGCCGCTTCAGGCCGGCGTGGAAATCGAATGCGGCTCCGACACCGATGAGCATCGATGCGTCCAGACGATCACGCATGCGCGCCATCCAGAGTTCCTGCTTGGGACTGCTCAGCCCGACCCAGATGATATCGGCGCCCGATCGATTGAGCCGGTCAGCAATTTCCGTTTCCTCCGGCGTCGACAGGCTGCGAAAAGGTGGCGCATAGGAGCCGACGATCTGTGCTTTCGGAAATTTCTCGAGAAGGCGCGCCTGCAGTTGTTCGAGCGTTTCGGCCGTTGCGCCATAAAGGAAGTGGCGCAAGCCGTTGGAGCTGCCGGAATCGAAAACGGACAACATGAGATCCGGTCCATAGACCCTGTCGCTTTCGGCATGGCCCGCACGCTTCAATGCCCATACCAACGGCATGCCGTCAGGAGTTACGAGGAAAGCCCGGTTATGTATCGACCGGAGCTCGGGATCATCTTGACATCGGACGACGCCGTGTGCGTCGCGTACGCACACATATCCCTTCCTACCGTCCTCGATCGCTTTTTGAATAAAACCAGTCGCGCTTTTGAGATTAACTGCCGAAATGCGAACACCAAGGACATTAATCCATTCCAAAGAACTCGTTTGATTGAGAACTGAATCTTGGCTGCCGTCTACTGGTTGCTTTCTCATGACCTACGCTTTCGCGATCTAAACTGTCATCAGAATATGCTGCCAGGACGATTGCCTCCATACTTGCCCCTCCAACTGTTGGACGTAGAAGAGACCTCGTGTTTCTACGTCTTAGGCTGAGATAGGTTACATATTCGAAGTAAGGTGACGTACCCCTCGGCTTGCCAGGTTTGCTCTTTTTGATGAGCGCGGCCCCGAAAGAGCAGTCAAGCCTCGCAAAGCCGCAGAAGATAGTCGCTTCGCGCATGAATGGGAGTTCGAGCGCGAATAAAGCCGGCAGGGAGACATGCTGAACCTAAAATGCGCGATGACGGCGCCGGCTGGCGAGCCTCCAGAGCTTCCCGGCAGCACCAACCACCTGCAGAAAGACTTGAGCACCGATCAATATAGTTTACGCAGGATCTTCGAACGGATCTGGCCGCGGCTTCGCCTCGACGCTCAGAATGCTTTCACCTTGACGTGATCGCTCATTCGATGGATCGGCAGGCCTCCCGCCGCGTCGCAGTTTTCATGACCTTCGTCCGTCGGATGCGTGGACCTCGCCTATGCCGAGGAAGGCTACCCACCATCCTGAAGTTCCGGGGAACCTTCAGTGCAGAAGTGCTGAGACAGCTTGCTGTCATAATATAGCCCCGCCCACTATCGGGACGCCTGCCTCACTCCGCCAGGTGACGATCCGAAGGCGGGGATTCCCGGGCTGGAGCAACGCAGATTCAACACCTGACTTCTGGAGACGGTGATGGATTTGCGACGCACATCGAAATGATCGGCGCAGGAGCTTTGTGCCGTGTGAGACTAGAGGGAGACGCGGTCCTCGCACCGATAATCGAACACTTTTGGACGCGCTTTTGTGGATGGCTAGTGAGTCGCTGGCCGTCGATATGCTGCCTTATAAAGCGGCGGGCAGGCCCCGGTGCCCCTGCACGGCGGCCATTTATTACGCAAAAGATGCCAAAAATTGTTAAATTGAGAAAAAAAATGCCGTTTTTTCGTTTCGGAGGAAAAATCCACTCACGCCATCGGGTTTCCCTAATGTTTTCAATAGGGCTATGTCACTGTAGTTGCAGAAAGAATAATTCGCGGCAAACGGGACCTTTATACTGCCCCAATTTCAGCGACTCGAAATTCCGCAAATATTTCAAAATGTAACTTTGGAGTGATTTGGACATTGTGGCAGCAATAAGGCTCATTCATCTCAAGCACTTACTGTCGCGTTGCTGTTGCGCCCTCGAAAACGTCGGCCTATAAACCGCGCCGCAACGAGTGATTAGCTAAAATTAGCAATTGGTAAAGAACAACGCTAAGGTTGAGGACAAGACAATGACGACATACTACGTAGCAACGACCGGCAGCAGCGGCGGCAACGGCAGTGCCTCGTCTCCTTTTCGCACGATCAGCGAGGCAATGGCATCGAACCTTAGGCCCGGCGACGAGGTCGTGGTAAAGGCGGGGACCTACAACGAGGCCATCAACATCGACAAGGACGGCTCGGCAGCAGGCAACATCACGCTGCGCTCGGAAGTTCCCGGCGGGGCGCTGATCCGGCCGCCCGAGGGCTCGTGGAACGCGATCAGTGTCAACGCCAACTACGTTGTCGTTAAGGGCTTTGACATTGGCGGCGCCAACGGCGACGGCATCGAAGCGAACAATGTCCACCACATCCAGATCCTCGATAACAAGGTCCACGGCAGCGGGGAGTCGGGCATCCAGTTCAACCAGTCGGACTTCATCCGCATCGAAGGCAACGAGACCTACAATAACGCATCGACGGGCTGGTTCTCAGGCATCTCGATCTACCAGAACCGGAACATCACCGGCGACACCTCGACGGACGGCTACCGGACGATCGTGCGGAACAACATCTCGCACGACAACGTGACGAAGTCGGGCGCACACACCGATGGCAACGGCATCATCATCGATGACTTCCAGAGCACCCAGACGAGCGGTCATCCGAACTACACGTTCAAGACCCTGGTCGAAAACAACCTCGTCTACCAGAACGGCGGCAAAGGCATCCAGGTTACCTGGAGCGACTCCGTCACGGTGAAAAACAACACCGCATACCACAACAATCAGGACCCGCAGAACAGCGGCACCTGGCGCGGCGAGCTCAGCAACTCGGCGTCGAGCAACAACACCTGGGTCAACAACATCGCCGTCGCGGACCCGTCGATCAACAAGAACAACACCGCGATCGATAATACGTCGACCGACAGCTACAAGAACAGCAACGTCGTCTGGGCCAACAACATCACCTATAACGGCACGGCCGGCCAGGCCTCGGTCAAGACCGACGGCGGCAACGCGATGCCGAGCGCGGCGGACGGCAACAAGCTCGGCGTCGATCCGAAATTCGCGGGGGCAGCGAGCGACAACTTCCATCTCGGCTCGGGCTCGTCGGCGATCGACGGCGGAACCAGCAAATACGGCGTCGCCTCCGTCGATCTGGACGGCCACGCTCGCGTCGTTGGAACTGTCGATATGGGCGCCTATGAATCGGGCTCCAGCTCGACACCGACCACGCCGACCACACCGACCACGCCAACGCAACCGACTACGCCAACCACACCAACTACGCCGACAACCCCGACCTCGCCGACCTCGCCGACCTCGCCGACGAAGGTAATCACCGGCACTGACGGCAACGATATCCTGCCACACACCGGTCAGTCCAACGCCGGCAACGAAACCTACAAGGGTCTCGGCGGTAGTGACGTGTTGAAGGGCGGCGCCGGCGCGGATGTGCTCGACGGTGGCAGCGGCAACGACACGGCCAGCTATGCAGGCTCCACCGCGGTCAACGTCAACCTGGCGACGAAGGCCGCATCGGGCGGGCAAGCTGCCGGTGACAAGATCGCCAGCATCGAAAACTTGACTGGCTCCAGCTACAACGACGTGCTGACCGGCGGCAATGGCGGCAGCAACGTTCTCAATGGCGGGGCTGGCGCGGACAAGCTCAGCGGCGGCGCCGGCGGGGACGTTCTCAATGGCGGGACCGGCAGCGACACGGCCGGCTATGCGGGCTCCGGCGGGGTGAACGTCAACTTGGCGACTGGTGCCGCATCGGGCGGCCATGCCGCCGGTGACAAGTTCATCAGCATCGAAAACGTGACTGGCTCCAGCTACAACGACGTGCTGACCGGAAATAGCGGCAGCAACGTTCTCGATGGCGGGTCCGGCGCGGACAAGCTGAACGGCGGACTCGGCAACGACAAGCTGATCGGAAAAGCCGGCGCAGATGTTCTGACCGGCGGCGGCGGCGGCGATACCTTCGTCTTCGACGTGAAGCCCGACAATATCAGCATGGACAAGATCCGCGATTTTTCCTCTGCGGCGGGCGACAAGCTGATGCTTGATCATTCGGTGTTCACCGCGCTCAGCCTCTCCCATTTTTCGGACGAGAATTTCGTTCTCGGAACAAAAGCGCTGGAGGCGGATGACAAGCTGATCTACGATCAGAAGAGCGGCATTCTGTCCTATGACGCGGATGGAAGCGCAGCGGGCGCGGCCGTTCATGTCGCGGATCTCGACAATTCCGCAGCACTTCACTTCAAAGACTTCGTGCTTGTCTAATAACCGGGTCGGCCCGTCGCCTTTCAGGCGGCGGGCCCACACGTCACGGGCAGTCGTGTCCCTTCCTCTCGGTACGACAATCCCGGCCCCCTTTTCCGTTGACGCCACGCGTTCCGCAAAGAAGGAACCTTTGCGCTGGATCGTCTATCGCCCGGGAACCCGCGTTTGCCTTTGGTCTCACCCGGCACAGAGCCCCTGACACGCTCCCCTTGATCATCTCGACGCGCGTCGCATCCATCACGGACTTCCAAAAGTCAGTGTTGAACCTGAGTTGAGTCAGCCCGGACATTCTCCCCTATTACTCGGGCGTTGCGACTACGCTGTCGGTGTCCGCCCCAGCCTTCTGAATATCTCGTAAACTGCCAAATTCTCCCCGAGGCGTGATCTTCGGATGTATTCGGAAGCTCTTGTCGTTCAAATTGCCGGTGTAGCGGTTATGTGCGAACTGCACATATCCAGACCCATGGTCAGGAGCGTAGACATAGGCTGCCAGCCCGTTGCTACTGTCGATCGACACGATATTGTTCTCGATACGATTAGGACGCGCCCATGGCGGATGCCAACCCCTGCCCGTACTGTCATCAACGCGAAAAGCCGCGCCCGATCCGTGCGTGATGACGTTTCCCGTCACCAGGTTGCTCCAGCCGCCGTTGATGCCGATCGCCGATATATTGTCCGAAAGCGTATTTCCTTCGATGCGCACACCACTGGCCTTGCCATCGGTGTAGATTGCCCAGCTGATAGGAGTCGGCCACTCATTGATATTTTCATATCCGGTAGGCCAGAACGTCCCATCGGCTCTGTTCATAAGCTGGCCTGTCCCGGTGACCAGATTGTAGCGGATGCTGCTGTTCATGAGGTCCGCCTGCTCGCCCATCAGCTTGATGGCACCGCCATCTGCCGTTTGCTGATTGGCATTGCGAACCTCGTTATATTCGATGACTGCGTCGTAGACTGCGTCTTGCGCACCCCACAGCGAGCCGCCGGCGATACCGAACTGCGCGGTATTTTCGACCAGGTTATGGGCGATCCTGATGTTGTCGGCGGCCTGGAACCATATTCCCGCCGTTTCAAAGTAGACCCTTCCGACGTCATGGATATGGTTCGACAGGATTCTGGCGCCGTTCGATTTGCCGAAGCTGCCATAGGTCGTGCCGATGTAAATCCCGTTGCCAGCCACATCTCCGATCACGTTGCCGGCAATCAGAACATCCTCGCTTTCACTCACGTGAATGCCGACGCCGACATTTTTCATGACGTTGCCGAGCAGCCTGACGCGGTCTGCATGCTCGAGCCGTATGGCGCCAAACCCTCTGGTGTCGGTATAGAATTTGCCGCTGCCCTGCGGACCTCCGTCACGAAACTCGAGGCCCGAGACAACCATGCCATCGGCCCCCTCCAGCCTGAAGAATGTCGGCAGGACGCCGGCGACAACCGCGGAGCTCGGGAATAGTCTATCGGTAGGGATATAGGTGAGCTGTCCTGCAGCGACGTCATACCGCCATTCCCCAGGAACATCGAGCAAGGCCGCTGCCCCCGTCAAGAAATAGCGGCTGCCTTCTGCGGTGAAAAAATAGCCGGTGCCTTTGGTATCAACAGTCCGGGTTGCCGCGTCGATTGAAACAACCGGGAGCGTGTCACTGCCCCATTGGCTTCCCGGCTGGTAGCCGCCAACGATGTGGACGACAAGCCCGGTTGGATCTTCCAACGCCGGAAGATCACCGGCACGGAAGCAAAAGCGCGTATTACCTTGCCAAATATCGCTGTCCGGCTCGCACTTGGCTGCAAACAACCATCCCTTACGCGGATCTCCGCCAAGGGGAGCGTTGGGAAAGCGGGCCCGAGTTTGCAGGATCCCATCGACGAAGAGATCGCCCACCGCCTCATCGGGCGGCAACCTCAGCGGTGCCGTCCAGCGACCATCGGCCTGAGGCGCCCAGTTGCGCACAAGCGGGCCACCGTGCAAAATCGGCATTTCGTTACATCTCGCCGCGATGACCAGGCCCGCATCGCGAGCATCGAAGACTATCGGTTGAACGAGATAGTAGTCTCCATTGCCCATTGCGATTGTGTTTTGGCCGCCGTTCTGGCGCGCAGCATCCCGAGCTTTTTCAATGCTGGCAAAGGGACCGTCGGTACCCTGAGGATTTGGTTTGGCAAGACGTCCGCTCCAGTTGTCTTTGCCATTGGGAGAAACATAGAACACTGTCCGGACCGCGGATGTGCCGGTCAATACATCGCTCAGCGAAGTCCCCTTCAGCTTGTCCGAAAGGGTCGCCGGCGAAGCTTCCGCGCAAGTCGCTTCCCTGACGGCTGTCCGCAGCCTGTCGGGCGCATCTGCGTCCTGGTTCACCGATGCCAGGTTGCTTGGCTGCGGAAAGAGCATCGCAAGCAAAACGCCGAAGATCGGTGCGAAACGCAGCCTCATGAGACTTGCAGCTCCGCCGCTCCGCTCCGTGCCGGTGCCCGCAGTCGCCGGCCAGGGGCCGTCGAAACCACAGGCGCGTACAGCGAGAACATGATGATGCCCGTTATGAACAGAATGAATATCGCGTCATTCTGGATCAGGAAGATGGACTCGGTCAGGTTCATCACCAAAATCACGACCGTGAAGACATTCATCCAGAGCCAGCCGTAATGCTGATCCCGGCACTGGAGGACGGCCCCTTGGCGTAGCGCCTGCAAAACCATCAGAGCGAACAAAGCCATTCCGCTTATTCCGAAGCTCAGCATCGTATCGCGGAATCCATTATGGGCGTGGGGAGCCATCCACTGGATCTTTGACCAGATAATCCAGGCTTCCGGGTTCGCCTCCGTCCAAAACGCCTGGTAGCCGAAGCCGAGCAGCAGATGATCGGCTATCTGACCATCGACCAGCTCCCACAAGGGCACTCGACCCGTCAAAGTCGCATCCTTGCCGAGCGCTTCAAGGAATGGGACCAGGAATTCGTGAAGCCAAAGGAGGAGCCCGACAGCCAGTTGTACGAAAAACAGGATGAAGACGATGCGACTGATGCCACGGAGCCGCTGCAAGACGGAGTAGAAGCCGATCAAACAATAGGCTGATACCGTCGCAATGATCGCGGTCATCGATCCGGAGCCTACCAGACAAATCCCACCCGCAATCAGCAACAGCAAAGCCGCCCGCCGTAAGCCCCGGTCGGCGTCCATTAAAACGGCGGTCGCCACCAGTATCATCATGCCGGCATACCAACCGAGACTGTTCTTGTGAATGAAGACGCCCCGCAGCGAGCCGTCCAGCGGCATGCGGGCGAGACCCGGCGACGCTACGAAAATCAACAGGCTGAGGATGATACATGTTCCGAAGGTCGCAAATGCAAGGAGAAGCAACTGCCTCGGTGTGAAGCGTATCGCCAGCACATAGGCCAGAAGTACCGTAAAGAGCAGGCCGATGGCGCGCCTGAATGTCGTTGATGGGCCTACCGACCAGAAGACAGACACAAACGGTATGGCGACCATCACGGGGACAAGCCAATTTCGCTTGAGCGCGGTGAGAAATTGCGGAAGATTTCGTACCAGCATCAACAATGTAAACCCGTATACGGGTAGGCAAAGCAGACGCAATATAGACCTGGCATGATCGCTAAGGGCTCCGTCCGCATCCGCCAACAGGAGCGGAAAAAGCGCGCCTGTTTGAAGAAAAAGGCACACGCCGGCGCCCCAGCACTCTATCGCTCGCCAACTGAGGGCCGGCCCATTGGCTGCTCCAAGCGTATAGGCTCTCATTACCGCTCCCAACTTGCTTAGACGGATGAGAGGCTGTTGATCGCGGCAATTTGGAAAGACATGGGTTCCCTTTCATAGCGGCGCTGCCTGCCAATCAACAATCATCCCGCCACCTCCCCAGTCAACCAACGCAAACGAAGGCAGGGCTAAGCCTAACGCGCATCCCCACCACCCAAGGGCGGTGTCTGGTTTAAGTTTACGGTCTACCCCTCCCCCAAAAGTTGGTGCTGGACCCCATGGCCTTGCCCATAAGAGGAGATGTCACCCGTGACCAATCACCGGTAGCTTGACGATGAAAGCATATCGCGAAGCCGTTTCCGGTGAAGTGAGGCAATAATTCTGGCGCAGCCGGCCGTTGGCAGGTGACGCTTAGAAGGGTTGGGATTGCTATGGTTCTGCGTCATGGTCCTGGATTGTTACTTTATATAAGCGGAGCGTCAGGCGTTGCGGCGTTGTCGACGGTGACCCTACCGGCTCAAGGCGAAGTCCTGGTCGAGCAGAACTCCTTGCATCAATCTGCGCTGCCCAACGCGCGAGGGTTCGCAACTCTGGCGCACCGACGTGTCGCGCAGCGACGCGCTTGAGGGGTGTCATGGAGCGGCCTACAATCAGCGTCCTTATCAATAACTACAATTACGGTCGCTTCGTTGCCCAGGCAATCGACAGCGCCTTGAGCCAGCAGACATCCAATGTCGAGATAATCGTCGTCGACGACGGGTCGAGCGACCAGTCACGCTCTGTTCTCGAGGGCTATGGCAGCCAAGTGAAGGTGCTCTTCCAGGAGAACCAGGGGCAAGCCGCCGCCATGAATGCCGCTGTGAGGTTAAGCAGTGGCGACATCCTCTGTTTTCTCGATGCCGATGACTGGTGGGCGCCGGGCAAGCTGTCGGCAACCGCCGCTGCTTTCCGATCGAATCCTCAGGCGTCGCTTGTTTATCACCGACTTCAGCCAACGCAGAGCGATGGCTTACCAGCCTTCAGGCCGATCCCTCGGACCCTGTGTTCAGGAGATTTATCGACGCGGCTCGCCAGATCGGCTGGCTGGTGGCCCTTCCCGATGACATCGGCCATCGCCGTAAGACGCAGCGCGTGGGATGCAGCGGGTGATATTCCCGCGCAGTTCCGCCTGTCCGCCGACGCCTGGCTCACAGGCATCTATCCATTTCTGGGGGGCGTTGTCGCCTTGTCGGATCCACTCGGGTTCTACCGGATTCACAGCAATAACTGGTATCGGCCCGTCGATGATGCCGTCATGCTGCGAAAGCGGATGGCCCATTGGCAGGCGACCGTTGAAGCGACGAACCGGTTTCTTTCTGCGCACGATCTCGCGGGAAGGCTGCATCTGACCGATCACTACCCGTACCGGGTCGCCTCAGCCAGGCTGGAGGGCGCGGATATACGCACCCGGTTCAGACTTGCCCTGGAAGGGCTCTTTTTCGCCGGAGAGCCAAACTTGTTGAGGCGGACGCGCGATGCATTGCGCACGGCCCGCGACCTGCCTCGACTTGGTCAGGATGTTGGATTGTCGGAGTCGGCGGGATGAAGGCATTGCTGCTGGTTTCCGAATTGGAAGACTACACCATCTCCTTCGCCAGCGGCGTTGCGCGACATGCGCACGTCATCCTGGCGGTTCCGCGCCGGCGCTACGCACACCTTGCTTCATGGATCGATCCGGCTGTCGATCTGCACCTGATGGACTGGCCAAGGCATCGCTCGCTCTCCAACCCCTGGTTCCTGCATCAGCTCACACGTCTTATCCGGCGGGAGCGGCCAGACGTCATTCACCTTTTGAGCAACTCGACGCTCTGGTTGAACTTCGCCGCGCCGTTTTGGCGCCCGATCCCGATCGTGACCACCGTCCATGACGTGGAAGTGCATCCCGGCGATTCCGACACCCGCACACTGCCGGCCTGGGCTCCCCAATTGATGGTGCGGCAATCGGGTCATGTCGTCGTCCATGGCGAAGGGCTGAAACAAATGGTCCTCGAACGATATTCAAAATCGCCTGATTGTGTCCATGTCCTGTCGCATCCCGCCATTCATCGCTACGCGGATCTCGCTCGGCGTTACGAGATGGCGCGGCGCGGCGAAGATGGAACTTTGCGTGTCCTGCTTTTCGGGCGGATTTTTGCTTACAAGGGATTGGAGCATCTGATCCGTGCCGAGGCGATGCTCAAGGACCTGCTACCCAATCTACGCGTTACGGTTGCCGGCCGCGGCGATGATCCGTGGATCTTCCAGCCGCTTATGGGGGAAGCCGGCCGCTATGATATTCGCAACCGCTTTATCGAGGATATGGAGGTCGCCCAGCTCTTTCTGGATGCCGATATCGTCGTCCTTCCCTATACGGAAGCCTCTCAAAGCGGTGTTCTCAATCTTGCCGCGGCATTCGGCAAACCGGTTATCGTGACAGATGTCGGCGAATTGCGAGCCACCGTTGTGCCGAACCGATTGGGAATGGTGGTTCCACCGGGAGATGTGGAACAGCTCGCGAGAGCCATCTGGACATTGGCTAGAGATAACGAGCTCAGAAGCAGTTTCGGGACCAGCGCGCTCGCTTGGGCCACAGGTCCGAATTCGCCTGAGCGCGTTGGAGCACAGGCTGCGGCCGTTTATCGTGAGGTGGTGGGGACATGCTAATGGATGCGCTCACGGATGGGAACAGGCTGACGACACGCAACGCAGCGGCAACCGTCCGCCACTACGTCCCGGGTGGCTGCGAAACCGGTGGCGGAATTGGCAGGCTGGTCGGCTATATCTCGAACACGGCGAAGGCGGCCGGCGAAACACACCTGGTCACCGACACCAGAGGACCTCGATGGTCCGTGGCGACGTCACCCGTGCGCTTGCTCGGCGCCGTCTTGATGATGGCGAAGGACCGGATAATGGCACCGGCCCGCATTCACCATATTCATGTCGCCGGTCGCGGCAGCACCACAAGAAAACTGATCCTGACAGAGGCTGCCCATCTCCTCGGGTGCTCTTACATATTGCACCTGCACGACTACGACTATGCGAGCGACTTTGCTGCACGCTCTCCGCGCCGGCAAACGCTCATACGCCGGATGTTTCAACATGCCGACCAGGTCGTGGCACTGGGCCAGCGCGACCGCATGACGCTCAAGACGCTTTTGGGCGTGGACGAGCGCCGCATCGCCGTCATCCGCAATTGCGTTCCCGACCCCGGGGCACGCATTGTCCATATCGGCGAGGTGCCGTTGATCGTATTTCTCGGTCGGCTGAGCGAACGCAAAGGCGTGCCGGAGCTTCTGCTTGCCTTGGGTCATCCGATCATGAAAGAGCTCCGGTGGCGCGCCGTGCTGGCAGGCGACGGACCTGTAGAAGACTACCGACGCCAGGCTGCTGACCTGGGACTTTCAGATCTGGTGAAAATGCCGGGCTGGCTTGGCGCCGACGAGGCGCAAGCCTTGTGTGCGCGGGCAGATATCCTGGTCTTGCCTTCGCATGCCGAGGGCCTGGCGATGGCTGTCGTCGAAGGGCTTGCCCACGGGCTTGCGGTCGTCACCACGCGCGTCGGAGCGCATGACGAAGTCATTTCCGACGGTGAAACCGGCGTCTTCGTCCCTGTCGGAGACAAGGATGCGCTGGCTGCGGCGCTGGCGAAATTGGTCACGGATCCGGGTATCCGCAACCATCTCTCGGCCAAGGGCCGCGCTCATTACCTCGCCCACTTCAGTATGAAGGCTTACATGCGATCGCTGGAAGAACTCTACGAAGCTGTCTCCGCGCAACCTCAAACAATGGTTGGTGAACGATGACGATTTCAACTGTCCCGCCAGACCGCAACAGCTCGCTCTCGTCGATGCGATACGATCCTCGGTTTCAGGTAGAGACCAGATCGGACGACTTTGACCTGACATCAGGCTTGCGCCTTATTCGGCGACGGGCGGTCATGATAGCGGCGATAGTCGCGCTGCTTATGGTGGCTGCCGCAGCCGCGATTTCGGGATTGAAGCCGACCTTTCATGCCGAATCCCGGCTGATTATCCACACGCCTCTGGCAACCACGCTGGGTGCGGACGATTCCGGCCGCAACGATCCGCTGAACGCCACATCGGAAACCGAGCGGCTTCTTTCCAGAAGCATCGCAGAGCGGGTCATTCGCGACCTGCGGCTCGACGAGTGGCCGGAATTCAATCCAGCGCTGCAGAAAGCCTCGCTTATCGACGAGATCCGGGGAATATTGCGCGGATTAGTCGACCAAGAAAGACCGTCCTCGTCGGCACAAAACGGCATCGAGCCCATAATCCCTCGGTATTACAAGGCGCTGCGCGTGTGGCGCGATGGCCAGGGGGACGTTATTCAGATCGGCTTTGATGCGAGCGACCCCCGACTGGCAGCCGCAGTCCCGAACCGACTCATCAGCATCTACCTTGAAGAGCGCAAGGAAGGTCTCCGTAGCCGCCTGGACGCAGCGGAAGATTGGATTCTGCAGCGTATCGCCGAACAGCAGATTCGCGTGAAGGCAGCACGCTACGCCGCCGACCAATATCAGAAAACGATGGAGCTAGCCTCAAATGACGACGCTGAGGTTGAAGCGATCAAATCGACAATGGAGTTGGGCGAGCGGCGAGCAAAAATCGAACAAAGTCGCGCTGAAGCGAGAGCGACGATATCTGCAATGGAAGCGGGCGACGACGCCTCGCTTGCCCTGCAGAATATAACCATTCCCGACAGCATTGCCGCAATGCAACGTGAGCTTCGTGTACAGGAGCAAGATCTCGAACGCCTTCTTGAAACATATGGCAACACTGCCGAAGCAGTGGTCGATGCGCGCGCGAGGATCGTTAAATCCCGCACCGATCTCAACCTTGCTGTCGATCGATATCTCCAATCAATACGCGCCAAGCTTGCGACGCTCGATCATGAGGATGACGCTGTCCGAGCGGCATTGGCGGTCGCTCACGAGAAGCGTTCTCGCGTCGCCCTGGCGCAGACCGAGTTGGCGCGACTTCAGCGCATGACTGACAAAGAGCAAACGGCACTCGACAGGCTTGAGGAGCAGCGCCGGGGCTTGGCTGGGCAAGCCATGCTGCCGGGGGCGGAACTGGAGGTTTTGTCACCAGCCGCAGTGCCGCTTGCGCCGCAGGGACGCGGACGGCTTTTCTATTTGGCCGGCGCCCTCCTGGCTTCGATTTCGATCGCAGTGAGCGCCGCATTTGTGGTCGAGATGATGGACAAGTCGGTCCGCAGCTTCGACCAGGTGGCCGGAATGTCGCGTATAATACCCGCCGGATTCATCCCGCATCTGAAAAGGAAAGACAGGGAAAATCCGTCGATACTCTTCGCGGGCACGCAAGACGGGATGTTTGAGGAAGCGATTCGCAACGTCTTGATTTCCCTCAAACAATCCAATGGCGGAAAGCTGCCCAACAGTATCGTTGTAACCTCGGCTCACAGCGGCGAAGGCAAGTCGCTCGTCGCCAGATCGTTGGCAATCGAACTCGCCGCAAGTGGAAGTCCCGTGCTGCTCGTTGATGGCGACCTTCGACGCGGAAATCTGAATTCGATTTTCAAATCGGAGCTTGATCATGGGTTGAATGAATTCCTGAGCGGACTGGCTGGATTACAGGACATCATCCATCATCACCCAAGCGGTATCGACTTCATTCCGGCGGGCAATCCCAGCCTCCATCGGCACGCTCATTCGCGGGATGCGGCTGACATTGTCGAGATGGCCCGTGCAAGAGGAAAAATCGTCATCTTCGACACCGCGCCTGTGCTCGCTTCGCTCGAAACGATGCACCTGACAGCGGTGGCAGAACGAACGCTCGTGGTGGCAAAATGGGGAGGAACGAGCCGCCGCGCCCTGGAATTTTGCTTGCAACAGCTGAAAAGCTCGCAGAAGTCAGAACTCTTCGTCACCATAAATAATGTCAATCCAAAACAACATGCGAAATACAACTTCAGTGACTCGGAGTTATTCGCAAACTCATTGATGAAATACCACGATTTTCAAGCATGAACTCGAGCAACGCTCGCACTGGGGAGACCGTAGTGACAAGTAACAATAAAGTTGCGCTGATTACAGGCATAACAGGTCAGGACGGTGCTTATTTGGCCGAATTGCTCCTTGAAAAGGGCTACGTTGTTCACGGCCTCAAGCGACGTTCATCGTCCTTCAACACCAGCCGCATCGAGCATCTCTATGAAGATCCCCATATCGAAAATCCTCGCTTTATCTTGCATTTCGGGGACATGACCGATTCAACGAACCTCATCCGGGTCGTTCAGGAAACGCAGCCCGACGAGATCTATAATCTCGCCGCACAGAGCCACGTTCAAGTCTCTTTCGAGACGCCGGAATATACGGCTAACGCCGATGGAACCGGCACGCTTCGCCTCCTTGAAGCAATTCGCCTTCTGGGGCTGACCAAGAAAACCCGCTTTTATCAGGCATCGACCTCCGAGCTCTACGGCAAGGTTCAGGAAGTCCCGCAGAGTGAAACGACGCCCTTCTATCCCCGCTCACCCTACGCGGCTGCCAAACTCTATGCCTATTGGATCGTGGTCAATTATCGCGAGGCATATGGCATGCACGCCTCGAACGGCATTTTGTTCAATCACGAGAGCCCGATCCGCGGCGAAACATTCGTGACGCGCAAGATCACCCGGGCGGCAGCCGCCATCCATCTTGGCCTGCAGGATCGGCTTTATCTCGGCAATCTCGACGCCAAACGCGACTGGGGTCATGCAAAGGAATATGTCCGCGGCATGTGGCTGATGCTGCAGCAGGATGAACCGGCAGACTATGTCCTTGCGACCGGCGAAACGCACTCCGTTCGCTCCTTTGTCGACAAGGCCTTTGCCAAGGTAGGCATGCCGATCGATTGGCGTGGGAACGGGGTTGAGGAAAAGGGATACGATAAGACATCCGGCAAGTGTGTGGTGGAGATCGATCCGGCTTACTTCCGTCCGACTGAAGTCGATCTTCTGATCGGCGATCCGACGAAGGCACATACGAAGCTTGGCTGGAAACATGAGACCAGTCTTGATCAACTGGTTGCGGAGATGGTTCGGGAAGATTTGAAAGTCCTGGCCCGAAATGTTCCGTCAGTCGGCGTAACCAAAGGTTTCGCCTATGCCTGAGGTGATCTACAGCCTTGCCGGAAAAAGGGTCTATGTCGCGGGCCACCGCGGCATGGTGGGCTCTGCGATCATGCGGCGTCTCGCTTCCGAGGGTTGCGAGATTTTGACGGCCACCCGCGCCGAGGTCGATCTCAGACGGCAGGAGCAGGTGGAGGCCTGGATGAGCAATCATCGCCCCGACGCTGTCTTCCTGGCTGCTGCAAGGGTCGGCGGCATTCTCGCGAACGCGACCTATCCGGCCGACTTCCTGTACGACAATTTAGTTCTCCAAGCGAACGTCATTCACGCAGCCCATAAGGCTCAAGTCGAAAAACTGCTGTTCCTGGGCTCGTCCTGCATCTATCCGAAATTCGCCGATCAGCCGATCGTTGAGGACTCACTTCTGGCTGGATCGCTCGAGCCCACGAATGAATGGTATGCGATCGCCAAAATTGCCGGATTAAAGCTCTGCCAAGCCTATCGCAAACAGCACGGTAGCGATTTCATCTCGGCCATGCCTACCAATCTTTATGGTCCAGGCGACAATTTTGACCTCGGGTCAAGCCATGTCATGCCGGCGCTCATACGCAAGACACACGAGGCCAAGGTCAACCGGCAACAAGAGATATGCATCTGGGGGACCGGCACGCCGCGGCGCGAATTCCTGCATGTCGACGATTGCGCCGACGCCTGCCTCCATCTCATGAAGACTTATTCCGCCGAAGGTCACGTGAACGTCGGCTGCGGCGAAGACATTACCATCCTCGAATTGGCACACCTCGTCTCCAGGATCGTTGGTTTCGAAGGCAAGATCACGCGCGACCTCACCAAGCCGGATGGCACGCCACGTAAACTCCTGAGCGTCGACAAGCTTCGCACGCTGGGCTGGTCTCCCAAGATAGGCCTGAAGGAGGGCATCGCAGATGCCTACCGTTCCTTCCTTGACGGCCACCATCTCGAACGCAGCGACAGCGCTCCGTCCAGTGACTTGATCGGCCCAAGCGACATCAGTTTTGAGAAAGCCAAGACTTCGCCGCCGCATGCGGCCACGCTCTCCACAGCTGCGCATCATCCTTCGCGCATAGGGAATTTGCACGAGGGATAACAAGGTTTGTCTCGGGGGGGACGCATATGCTGGGACGGGGCGAATGATGGGACCTGTAGAAATCAGGTTTGCGGCGCTAATTTTCCTGGTAGTCGTGTGGGTGATGATTATCAGTCTGGCAATGGATTTTTTCGCAGTCGAAATGCCGATTTCGCTTGTCGCTCTATTGCGCAGATAGTCCACATCGGATGGCCCCACGGCGCCTTCCTTCGGCTGGACGGGATGGCGTCGCCGAATTCAAATCCAAGCCAAACGAGCAGTATCAGGCGAAATTCGACGCTCCGGGCGCCTATGTCCTGAACTGCACGCCACATGTCGGCATAGGTATGGTTGCCCTGATCCAGGTCGGCGACAGCCCGGCCAATCTTGAAGCGATCAATACAGCGAAAGTGCCGAACATGGTGCGCAAGCGGCTCGATGCCGACCTCGCGCAGATAACCCAATAATTATCGGCCGGTGCGGGCGGGCGGGCTTGCGCCATCCCGCATAATGGGAACCACGACAATTTCCATTCGGCGCATTCCGAAGGCAGCCTGAAGGAATGACGACCTTCACTAGTTCAACCGGGGCGTCTACTTGCCAAGAAGAGACAACCGACACATCTTCCGTGAATGAACAAGGCACAGACGCTCCTGTCCCAGCTTGCCGACCATGCCGAGACGATCCTCCTCGGCAAGGCCCTGGAGCAATTCGGTGCGCTTTGCCTGCGGGAAACATCAGGTGGCGGCTTCGAGGTTCTGCTCATTACGACGCGCGAAACCGGCCGGTGGACCATCCCCAAGGGCTGGCCGATCAAGGGGCTCGCGCCGCATGAGGTGGTCGAACGTGAGGCCTGGGAAGAGGCAGGCGTGAAGGGACGGGCGAAGAAACGCGCTTTCGGCTGTTTCTCCTATCTCAAAACGCTCCAGGATGGCAGGCAGGCGCCGTCATTCGTGACAGTTCACATCTTGATCGTTCGCCGCACCAAGGCCAATTTCCCGGAGCGTCGGGAGCGCAAGCTCGCCTGGATGCCGCCTCTCGAGGCTGCGTCACTGGTGAACGAGCCGGAGTTGAAAAGCCTGTTTCGACGCGTCGAGCGGCGGGCGCTTCCCGGGAGCCTGCGGCTGAATGTCTAGTGGAGCTGGCTCAGGCCGCTTCCGTCCGCTCTTTGCGATCGACGCCCAGATCGTCCGGCTGCGCCGCAAGATCGAGACCGACCCGAAAAAGTCGGCGTCGGCTATGTCTTCACCGTCAGGCTGGATTAGCGTCCGGGATCGACGCCGATCTTTACATTACCGGGGGAAGATTCTGCGCGACAGCGGCGCAGGCTCACAGGGCGCGCCTCCCGATCAGGATGAGGAAGGAAGTATCAAGGAACCGCTGGCGACCGTCAAAGTTTAGCTTTTTGACGACGCTCTGGTAAAGCCAACGGTGGGAATTCGACATGCGCCTGGAGACGATAAGTTTCGAGCCGAGCGACTGGGTCCCGAACAATCCGCGTCTTCCTGTGCTGCTTTACAGCGGTGTTTTCACGGACGGCGAACAGATTGATTTCAAAACCCGCTTCGCGGCGAACTGTTGGACTGATATCTGGACCAACGGTGTGTTCGATTATCAGCACTACCATTCCGGCGCTCACGAAGTGCTGGGAATTGCCCGTGGCAGCGCCACCTTGCTGATCGGCGGCCCCGGCGGCCGAGCACTGGAGGTCGCGGCGGGAGATTGCCTGGTGCTGCCCGCGGGGACAGGGCACCAAAACCTCGGCTGCACGGGCGATTTTCAGGTGATCGGCGCCTATCCCGAAGGCCAGCACGCCGACATCCAAACTGCAGCCGCTTCAAGCGAAATGCTGTCGAAAATCTCATCCGTATCCCTGCCCCAGACCGATCCCGTTCAAGGGACATCGGGATTTCTCATCGAGAAATGGCGGTAGCGCTCGTTTGGTGCCGGCGAGAACGGCCTATGTCTTTCGGGCTGCCGCGGCGTTTCGGATCCCTCCCGCTGAAAAATCAGCGTCAACAGTATCGCAAGCTATATTTCGTAATTCTATATTAAGGCAGGTGGTGCAGCAGAGATAAGCGAGTGCTGGCTGCTGACAGTTGGTGATATCGGATAGGTCCTGCGAACTGCATGTGAACACGGAAAACTGCGAGCGCGTCAGCGGCATATTCGATGCAGCGAGGCCAACAACATATCGCTTGGGCCGTATTGCCCAACCTTGCCGGAGATATAAGTTGACGTTCATATCCGCCGCAATGCGCTCCGCCGAGAATGCGCCCAAGGTTCTGACAATCGAAGCCATCGTGGATAGTCGTCTTTACGCGCAGGCCTTGAAGGACGCCGCGCTGAAGCTGATTGCCATGCACGATGCCGCGCCTCGCATCGTCCGCTACACCGCAGATATGAAGCGGTGGCTGCTGACGCAGTCAATTCTGGCCTTTCATTTTCGGCATGTCACGTCGCCGTCTCATCCGAGGCTTACGGCGGCCAATCTGAACGCCTTCATCGCCGACAGCAACGTTGTCTCCAGGAACACCGCGTTCGCGCATCTCGCGGAGATGCGCAATTACGGTCTCCTGGTCGATACCCATGAACGTAGCGACGGGCGCTCTCGTCCGCTCAAAATCTCCGAGACCGCCGAATCCTTGATCCGCGAATGGTTCGACGAACATCTGAAATCACTCGACATACTCGATCAGGGCACGCGCCTCTTGCGATCGTCGGCCGATCGGCGATTGCTGTGGCATGCGCAGCCGAGGATGTCCGAGCGCCTCTTCCACGATCCTGATTGGGCCAGCCCTCCGGCAACGGTGGATAGTTTCGTTCGCACCGCGTCCGGCAGCAACATCCTGCACGACCTGATGTCTCGCCTGCCTCCGGAAAAGGAGCTGGAGGCGCAGATGTCCATCGGCCCTTTGCGCATCACCGAATTCTTCAAGCGCTATGCGATTTCCCGAACCCACGCGCGGCGCCTTTTCGAGCGTGCCCAACTGCTTGAAATCTGCGGCTGGGAGTTCTCCGGCATGGGTGGCGATTTCTGGCTCTCGGCAGGGCTGATCCGCGACTATCGCCATTGGCAAGCCGTCAAATTTGCCGCCATCGACGAAGCCTTTGAATGGGCCTACTCGCATTTGTCCGCGATGGTTCCCGAGCAACAATAGGATCGCTGCTGGCCCGGACCGCAATTTTCGGGTGGCGGAGTTCTTTCAGTTGCGCGGCACTGCCTTAGATGCGGTCCTCAATGCGACAGCAGGACAGGCAGGTTGATGCTGGTCAGCACGGCCTGGGTGGCCGGCCCGCACATCGAAGGCCTTGCTTTGAGTGAGGAGCGGAAGAAGGATGCGCCGTTTCATCCATTTAGAGCCGGGACCTGATATCCCCACACTCGCACGCGCCCAGGATCGTGCATTGACATGCCCCAATGAGCGCATTTGTCGCCTAAAGCAGGGATGACCGCGGGCGATGTTGATCGGTCTCAATGAACGGATGGCGTGGCCGTGATTGAATCCAGCAAACAAGAGATCGAAATGCACGGTCGTCGTGTCATAATGTGCGCGCGCGGTTGTGAGCAGGCTGACGATGCCTGGCCTATCGGATGATGACATCCTTGATGATGACGGAAGCGTTTCAGCGTCTCAGCCTCGCGCTCGCGATCGGCATTCTCGTCGGGATAGAACGCGGGTGGCGCGAGCGTGAGGCTGCGCCGGGCAAGAGAGTGGCGGGCATTCGCACCTACGGCCTCTCGAGTTTCCTCGGCGGTTTCTGCGGTTTTCTGCAGCCGCTCACGGGGCCGGTTCTGCCGACGGCCATTTTCGCATTCTTCTGCATCACCATCCTCGCTTTCAGCCGCATGCAGGCGGCACGCGAGGAGGATTACAGCGCGACCGGCGCCATCGCCGCGATCACGGTCTTCGCGCTCGGCTTCGGCGCTGTCGTTGCGGACATGGCGACGACAGCTGCAAGTGCCGTCGCGATAACGGTGCTTCTGGCGGCGCGGGAACCGCTGCATGGATTTCTCCGGAAGCTGACCTGGCTCGAATTGCGGGCGGCACTGATCCTGCTGACGATGACCGTCATCATTCTTCCCATTCTTCCCAACGAGACGATCGACCCCTGGCAGACGATCAATCCGTTCGAACTCTGGATGATGACCATCCTGGTGGGAGGCGTTTCGTTTGCCGGCTACGTCATGATCAGGCTCAGCGACGCCAGGGCGGGATTATTGCTGACCGGGGCCTGCGGCGGTATCGTTTCCTCCACGGCGCTGACGCTTTCCTTTGCCCGTCAGTCGACCCAGACGCCTGCCCTCTCGCCATTGCTTTCGGCCGGCGCGATGCTGGCGGGAGCGGTGTCCTTGAGCCGCGTGCTTCTGATCTGCGGCGTCATTGCGCCTGCGGTGCTGGCGGAACTGGCAGCAGCGCTCGGGCCGGCTGCCGCAATTCTCGCCGTGGGCGGCGGCCTCGCCGGATTGTCGCGGCACTCCGAAGACGGATCCGATTTCTTGCCGCGCAATCCGCTGGAAGTGATGGTCGTCTTCCGCTTTGCGCTGCTGCTCGGCCTCGTGACCATCGTGACGCGGGCGACTTTGACGGTCTTCGGAACGCAGTCGCTCATCGCGGTCGCCTTTATCACCGGACTGGGCGATCTCGATGCGATTACGCTCTCCATCGCGAAGCTCTCGCCGCAGTCCCTGCCTGCGGATGCGGCCGCACTGGCGATAGCGGTCGCGGCCTTCGCCAATCTTCTTGCGAAAGCCGGCCTTGCGGCAAGCGCAGGCAGCATCGGCTATGCAGTTCGGCTGGGTCTCGTCAGCGCCATCGCGGCTGTTGCCGGCGCTGCCGGCCTGCTCCTGACGTGATCGGCCGACCGGCTGCATTGTCTTCGCCCAAGTGAACGGCGAGGATGGAGGGCCCTGCGGTCAATCGCAGACGATGCCGTAGAGTTCGCGATATTGTTCCAACTGCTCTTTCGGGCCGGCCAGCAGCAACGGGCAAGCGGTGTAGTTTCCCTTCACTTTTCCATTCTCGATATACATCCAGTCGAAAATATCCGATTTCTCGAACTCGACGCGATCTTCCTGCTTGATGTTGTGGAGATATTCCGGCGTATCGCCGAGAAGAGCGGTGAAATGGTCGCCCGATGCCTCGATCTGATAGACCCACATATATTCCACCTCCGCATCCGAAGCCGTCTGGTCAGTGACCAGTGCCACGCCCTCGCCCTCGTCCGTGAAACCAAGCTTGATGCTGTAGTTTTCGGTTCCCGGCTGTGGATTTCGCAATTTTTCGAGGAAGCCGTCCAATTCGCTTTTGGACTTCTCATGGGCTTTGGCCATGGCCGGATCGTCGGACTTGATCCACTGAACATTGTCATTGGCCAGTGCCAGGTCAATGGGAACGACCTGGGTGAATAGTCCAAGAATCGAGAGGATTGAAATGACGCTGCGCAACATTCGATAGGCCTGAAATTATTGTTACTATCCCGAGGCAACATAGCTACCTCGGGTTGATTTACAATATTTGGTTTGAAATTCGATGCGGTGCCCTCGCGCGCGTCTCAGTCACGCATCTGAGCGCATGAAATCGGCCGCTATGGAGCGGCGGCGCGATGGGCGCAATTGGCTGATGTGGACGTGTCGATGCGGTCGCTCACGGGATTTGTCGAAGTCAGCCAGCGGTCTGTCGAAAAATACGTCTTGGTCCTGACTTGCGGATCTGAAGCGGCCCTGAGACCAAGAGCAAAATTGAAGCTGTTTTCGCTGCCGGCCTCGCGCGTGAAGCTGAGATAGGCGCCGAATCGTTCGTCTTCGACGTCGCGAAGCCTTTGGATCGACACGAGCGTATCCTCAAAATCACGCCAGCACGCCTGCTTCACGATAATCTCGAAAATGCGCAGGGCAGCGGAGGCGAGACGCCCCTCAGCATCCGTCTTCGGCCCAACGATCTTGGCGCGGACTTCGAGTATGTCGCCGATCTCATTCCCACGAACCCTGAGGAAAGTCGAACTGAGCGGTCGCACTTCGTCGCGTTCGTCGATGCGCTGAAAATAACATTCATAATTGCGGTTGCGCATGGATGCGGCTTTCCATTCGCTCACCTCGATGCCGGCCTCTCGAAGGGCGCCGCAAAGGTTCTCGCCTGAGACCAGCCACCTCCGCAGAAACTGACTTGCGAGGTCGAGCCTCGGGAACGCGATCAGATGCCGCGATATGGAGATCGGCGGGAGAGCGGAAGGAGCCGCCGCGTGGGAGCTGGCGGCTGCGTCTGACGATCGGCCAGCCTTGTCGAGAGCCAGATGATCAAACCGCTCAACCGGGGCTTCGGGCTGGCGGATCTCGCGGTAAAAAACCGCAATGCCCGCAAGAAGCAAAACGGCGATCAAAAGCCCTGCACAAACTCGCCGACGGCGGCTGCCCAACCATGGAAATTTCCAATGCCGAGGTGGATTGTCGCGCGGGGGGCCGCCTGCTGATAACACTTTAACCACGGCGTCACCTCGCAAGCCTTGCGACCGGCGGCGTCGGCCGGCGCGCAGCCAATCAGCCCATGCAGCGCGTCCTTCTGAGGCGAGCAACGATGTGAAGCGGTACAGTCGACTCGCCTTAGACACCACGAGTGTCATGTCGAATATATCAACCGTCAAGCAGCAGCGCCAACGGCTCCGATGGCAAACTCGCGCTGATCTCCGGCGGGGCGGATGCGAGCAACTCTCGATGAGGAAGAACGGTGCGGCTCTTGCCGGAACGCGAACAGCAGAACCCTCGGACCGCGGGGCTGCCGCTGCGAAGAGCTCCTCCTTCGACCAGCCGCCAATACCGCTCCCAGCCCCTCAGCGTCGCATCGCATTATGCCGGCTCTCAAACGGACGGTTGACATTGGCGGCGTTAAGGCCGAAGCCGCATTTGGCCGTGCATGCGCGGCCGTTTTTGCGAGGATTCGAGGAATGAAGACCAAGACGGCCGTCGCCGGTGCCGGAAACCTGATCATGACGGGCGTCGTGCTGATGCTGCTCGGCGATCTGCTCTTTGCGCTGAACGATGCGATGGGCAAGTGGCTGATGGCGAGCTTTGCCGTCGGCCAGGTGCTGGTGATCCGCTCGGTCGGGGCCTTCATCCTGCTCGGCCCGATGATCCTGCGGCAGGGGCCGATGGCCCTGTTCCGCGTCGAGCAGAAGGGCCTGCAGTTCATGCGGGTCGTCATGGCGACCGGCGATGTCGCCCTGTTCTATGCCGCCGTTGCCTATCTGCCGCTCGCTGACGTCATGACCTTCTACATGGCCGGGCCGATCTACATCGCCGCGCTCTCGCACTTCTTTCTCGGAGAAAAGATCGGCTGGCGGCGCTGGCTCGCCGTTCTCGTCGGCTTCGCAGGCGTCGTCATCGCGCTTCGCCCGTCCACGGCGATGCTGTCGCTTCCCTCCTTCTTCGGTCTTGCCGGCAGTTTCTCCTTTGCGCTGTCGCTTGTCATGAGCCGTTATCTGCGCTCGACGAGCGACACGACGCTGGTGACATGGCAGACGGTCGCCGCCCTCGTCACCGGCATCGGCTTGAGCATCGGCAACTGGCAGCCGGCGACGCTGGTCGACTGGTCCGGCATGCTGCTGCTCGGCATCGTCGCGACCTGCGCGCATCTGCTCATCACGCGCTCGCTGAAGCTCGCGCCGGCGTCGCTGCTGGCGCCGCTGCAATATACGCTGCTGCTCTGGGCGATCGTGCTCGGCTACATCTTCTTCAACGACATCCCCGACATGCAGATCGTCATCGGCGCCGCCATCATCGTCTTCGCCGGGCTCTTCATCTTCCACCGGAAGAATTTGAAGGAGACGGTTCCGGCCGAAGCCGTCCCGCCCGACGGCCACTGACATCAATCGTCCGCAGCCGCCGGCGGCTCCCAGCCGAAGACGCTGCGGCCGCCGAAATCGGCGGATTGACGGAATTCGCCGGCGATGATTTCCTTGAGGTCGGGGCCGGTGACATAGCGTTCCATCCGGCGGGATTGCTCGTCGAGGCGCTTCAGCGCCTGCAGCTCCTCCTCGCGTCCGAGCCTGCCCTTCGCCACCGCCGATTTCATTACGCCGATCGTCTCGTCATAGACCTTGAGCGGCACCGGAAAGGGGTGGCGGTCCTTGCCGCCGTGGGCGATTGAGAAGCGCGCCGGGTCTGAGAAACGGCAGGGTGCGCCGTGCACGACTTCCGCCACCATCGCCAGCGCCTTTACGGTGCGCGCGCCGACACCGGGAACGAGCAGCAGTTGCTGGAAATCCGCCGGCCCACGATCGGCCGCGGCAGCCAGATTTCCGTGCAGGCGGCGCATGTTGACGTCGCTTTCGCGCACGTCGTGATGGGCAGGCATGATGAGATGCGGCAGCATCGGCTGTTCGGCGGGCTCGGGCTCAGGTTCTTCGGCGCGCAGGAGTGCGGCGGCCTCGCGGACGATCCGGTCGGGGCCGAGCGTCGCCAGAAGGTCGAGCTGCCCGCGCCGCGAGCGTTCCGCGCGCTTATCGGCAAGATTGACGATCTCGCCCTGGCTGCGTCCCTCGATTGCCGCATGCGGGGAGTCGACGAAACTTTCGAGCCCTTCGGAGAGCCAGTGGTAGCGCCTGGCCTGCCGCCTGTCGCCATTCATGCCCTGCTGCACGACCACCCAATGGCCGTCATCGGCGACGATGAAGCCATGGAGGTAGAGATCGAAGCCGTCCTGCAGGGCGGCGCTGTCGACCTTGGCAATGAGACGGCTCGTCGTCGCCAGCCCCTCCCCGTCGAGACCGACGCGCTCGCCGATCGAAACGAGCTCCTGCGGGGTCTTGCGCGAATGCGTGCCGCGGCCGCCGCAGACATGCAGGCCGAGCTCGCCGGCGCGGGGCTTCAGCCCCCGCTTCAGCGCGCCGAGAACGCTGGTCGTGATGCCGGAGGAATGCCAGTCCATGCCCATGACCGCGCCGAAGGACTGGAACCAGAAGGGATGGGCGAGCCTGCGCAGAAATTCGTCACGGCCGTAATGCTGGACGATCGCCTCGGTGATCAGGGCGCCGAGCCGCGTCATCCGGTCGCCGAGCCAATGCGGCACGCGTCCCCCATGAAGGGGAAGATCGGCGCTGCCTGCTCGCTGTGACATTTTATTTCCTTGCATTTCGCTTCGCCGGCAGCCGCAGATGCCAGCCGCCTCACCTGCCATCGGGAACCCGGGAAAATTCCGTGCGTTTGTTTTCAGTTAAACGGCCGAGGCAAACATGACTGCATTCGAGACGATGTCCGCCCAACCCTACCTGACCCGAACAAAAGCGCAACATCCGGAGGGCGAAAAACAGGCTAGCGCGGCATTGCGCCTGCAAGGGCGCGCAGAAAAAGCCGCTTTCCTCATCAACGGCAACCGCTATTTCGCCGAACTGGCCCGTTCATTGCGACAGGCGCAACGCACAGTGTGGATTATCGGGTGGGATTTCCACCCGGACATCCGCCTGGAGCCCGAAAAATCCGACGAAACCTTGGCCGATCTGCTGCATTCTGTGGCGGCGACAAATCCGGACCTCGAGATACGCATTCTGGTTTGGGCGCTCGGGCCGATCTATTCCGACAAGTCGATAAAGCTCCTTCGCAAGAAGAACTTCCCCAGAAATATCCGGATCGACCTGCGCTTCGATCTTCCCGCTGCCGTCCGTGGCTGCCACCACCAGAAACTTGTCTGCATCGACGACGCCGTTTCCTTCATTGGCGGCATGGATCTGACGGCGCGACGGTGGGATACAAGGCGCCATCGCGCGAGGAACCGGCTGCGGCGCGACCCGCACGGCGTTTCCTACGATCCCCTGCATGACGTGCAGGCAATGGTCACGGGCGATGCCGCCAGGCTGATCGGCGATATTGCCAGACGGCGCTGGGAAATCGCCACCGGAGAGAAGCATTCGCCGCTCGCCGAAAGCGTGTCTTTCGCCTGGCCGGACGATCTCCCCATTGCGCTTCATGAGGTCCCCGCCAGCTTCGCCTTGACAGAGCCGACGACCTCGCGCCGCGTCGGCATCAACGACGGCATTGCATCGACTTTGGACATCATCTCGCGCGCCCGGCATCAGCTTTACATCGAAGCGCAATATCTCGCCTCGTTCCGTGTCGCCAATGCCATAGCTGCGCGATTGCAGGAGGAGAATGGGCCGGAGGTGGTGGTGATTTGCACACGAAGCTCTCACGGGTTGATCGAAAAGCTCGTCATGGGCAGCAATCGCGACCGTGTCATCCGCCGCCTCAAACGCGCCGATCGCGCAAACCGGCTGCGCGTCTACTATCCTGTCGTACCGGGACCTGCGCCGGGTAAGGATGGCGAGGTCGAGGTGCTCATTCATTCGAAACTGATGATCGCCGACGACGAGCTGCTTCGCATCGGCTCCTCTAATCTTAACAACCGCTCGGAAGGCCTTGATTCGGAATGTGATCTTCTACTTGAGGCGAGCAACGGCGAACACCGGCGAGCAATCGCCGATCTGCGCAATCGCCTGCTCGCGGAATATCTCGGAAAGGCCCCCGAGACCCTTGCCGCGGCTTATGCACAAAGCGGTTCGGTGATCGAGGCGATCGAGGCTCTGAACAATGGTCCTCCGGGCCTCAGGGAATTTGACGTCGAGCTGTCCGGCAGGGTTTCGCCTGTCGCAGGGACAGCGATCTTCGACCCGGGCCGGCCTTTTCTGCTCCTACACAGACTGGGCCTCGGCGCGCTCCTCCGCTTCTTCTTCCGCACCACCGCCTGACCGCCGGAAGACGACTTCGCTGACGAGAAGAAGCATCGTGCCGAGCATCAGCGGGATGAAGAAATAGGCGCAGCGGAACGCGATCAGCGCGCCGATCGACGCCTGCTGCGGCACGACATAGGAAACGGTCGCCTCCAGCACGCCGAGACCGCCCGGCACATGCGTTGCGAGGATCGCCGAATTGGCGAGCACGTAGGCCGTGACCGACCGGAAGAAAGCGACGTCGCCGAAGGTCGAGAGCATCTGGTGCAGGCAGGCGGAGACCAGCATGAAATTAACGGTGCCGACACCCACCTGCGCGACGGCAATCGAAAAGCGCGGCAGCTGAAACGACCAGCGCCACAGCCTGAGCCGGCCGCGAACGAAGAAGGCCAGGCCCGCATAGAGGACGGGCACGATCAGAGCCAGCAGCCCGAAGATGCGGGTGCTCGCCGCGTCAGCGCGCAGCAGGCGTGCCGCGTCATCAGGATTGATGGTCAACGCCAGGCCACCGAGCGTGACGAGCCCGAGCCCCACGGTGACGCCGCAAAACAGGATGATCTTCGCCACATCCTCCGTCGTCAACCCCCAGCGCGAATAGAAACGATAGCGGAAGGCGCCGCTGCTCAGCCCCGCAAAGCCGATATTGTGGCCGAGCGAAAGGCTGATGAAGGAGGCGAGCACGATCTTGCGATAGGGCAAGGATTTGCCGAGCGAACGGATCGCCAGGAAATCGAAGCAGCTGAGGCAGAGGTAGGAAGCAGCCGCAAAGAGAAGCGCCGTGCAGAAGGTCGGAAGAGGAATGCTGCGGACCGACTGGACGATCTGATCGAGGCTATATTGCTGGAATATCCGGTAAAGAAGAAAGACCGCAAGACAAAGCCCGGCAACGAGCAGTCCATTCAAGATTATGCTTTTCAGGTTCATCGATCATCCATTCCGAAGTGCGGGCGGCGGGGCTTGTCTTCTGGAACGATCAAACGAGTTCTGTGTTCCCCAGGGGAGGACGAGTTCTGTGTCCCCTCGGGGAAACAAGCTTTCAGTGGGCCATGCCGGACAAATCGATCAAACTCCTGACCTATAACGTGCACAGCTGCATCGGCAGCGACCGGAAGCTCGATCCCGGCCGCATCGCGTCCGTCATTGCCGAGACGGAGGCCGATGTCATCGCGCTCCAGGAGGTCGACGTCGGCAGGCGCAGGACCGGCGGCATCGACCAGGCGCACGTGATCGCCTCGCTTCTGAAGATGCAGGCGCATTTCCATCCAGCGCTCTCGGTCGCCGAAGAACAATATGGCGATGCCGTTATCACCGCGCTGCCGACCGGCGCGGTCAAGGCCGGCCCGCTGCCCTCCATCGGTGAGGCCAGGGGCGCGCTTTCGGTCGAAATCATGGTCGGCGACAGGAAACTGCTGGTCGTCAACACCCATCTCGGCCTTCGCGGCGGCGAGCGTATCCGCCAGATGACGACGCTCCTCAATTCCGGCTGGCTCCACGGAACGGCGGAAACGCCGATGCCGGCCGTCCTCTGCGGCGATTTTAACGCCATTCCTTCTTCCGCGACCTATCGGCTCGTCGCCCGCTCACTGAAGGACGCGCAGCTCGCCGGCCCAGGCGCGCCGAAAGCCACCTTCCCCTCCCGCTATCCGCTGATGCGCCTCGACCATATCTTCGTGACCGGCGATCTCGTCGTCAAACAGGCGAAAGTTCTGGAAACCCGGCTGACGAGGGTCGCTTCGGACCATCTGCCGCTGCTGGCGGAAATTGGTTTCGCCTGATCGCCAGGCGTTGGGCCAAAGCCTGCCCTACCTCAGTTTCCTATTCCGGCCGCGCGGATTGCATCAATGCAGCATCGGCCCCAGCGGATATTGCGGATGTCTGCAGTGAAACGTGGTAATAAGCCCGAGTGCGCGTGTCGCAACATCCTCGGCCAGAACGGCATCAGTCGTGGCCAGATCTCCGGCGACGGACAGGATCGCCGCTCCAACCGAGAGCATCGCAGTCCCAAGCGCGTCATCACCTTCCTGCGTAGCCCACCTGGCATTCCGCTCGAGCGTCACGGCCAGCTTCTCCAGCATCGCCTGCCGTTCCGGAGGAGCGAGATCGCCAAATACGGGGTTCAAACCGGCTGCCAATGCCTTCATCGCGACGCCTGCAATTTGTTGTTCGTAAGCTGCAAACGCGCGAAATGTCCGAAAGATGCGTTCGAGAACGCCGGAGCGACATGGGTGGACAAGGAAGTCGTTACCGGCAAAGGCCTGGTCACCAGCCGCAAGCCCGGCGACTCCCCGCATTCTGCGCAAAATCGTTGAGGAATTCGCGGAAGCCGACACTCGCAACAGGCTCGGAGCGCCTGAATGGTTCGCAGAAGGCACCCTGCCCCTAGGGATAAGGAAACGGGCCGCCTCAAGAGGTTGATTAGCTTCGTCATCTGATCCATATAGAAGCGGCTGCGGCCAGCTCAGCTGGGCGCATGCTTGGAAAAACTCCTAGCCTGCCTCTCCGGCAGCCTGGTACGCTTCCTTAAGCGAAGGCTCGCAAGGAACAGATTGCCCTTCCCGCGAGTTCATTGTCGCAATTTAATCGGAGACGAATATGGATCAATTTGCCAGCAGCAATACGATGCTCGCGCGGCGCCTTCAGCAGGCGCGGCTTGCAAAGGGTTATAGTCTGGAAGACCTCGCAATCGCGACCGGACTGACAATTGACGAAATTGCCGCAGCCGAAGAGCCGGGCAACAAAGTGCCTCAACATCACGTCGATCGTATCGACCATGCTCTCGGCTGAGCTCAAAGGCAGACATGGAGCCTTCGGCGTATAGCGAAGCCTGCTACACCGCCATGATCTGAAGGCTAATTCAGCCAATTTCAAAAAGGAACACGGCGCGCCGTCGGCGGCGCGTCAGTGACGGCTATAGAGCGGCGGCATCACGTCTTCGTCGGCAAGCTCGGGATAGAGCTGCCGGCGGGTGCGGGCTAGCGCTTCCGCCTCCCTGCGGTTCCGTTCCAGGAGAGCCGACGTCACGTCCCTGTAGGGCGCACCCTCCGACAAGGCGACGCGCACGGTTGCGCCCTGCGAGAGGAAGTCGCAGAACGATTGCACCGAGCGAAGGCGCGTCGTGATCTCGACGTAGCGGTCGTCATATCCAGCCATGCCTGCCTCCTTCTAGGAAAAGCAAGATTTCACGCACACTTCGGCAACAAGATGGCGGCCGGTCAGATCACCATCTGCTCGCCGAGCTCGACGACGCGGTTGCTCGGCAGCTGGAAGTAATCGGAGGGATCGATGGCGAAACCGGCCATGGCGATGAACAGGCGGTCCTGCCAGCGGGGAAGACCGGTATTGGGATCGCCAACCAGCTTGCGCCGCCCGACATAGAAGGAGGTCGACATGATCTCGAACTGGAATCCGGCCTGCCGGCAGAGCGGCATGGCCGCCGAGACGTTCTGATCCTCCATGAAGCCGAAATTCAGCTGGATCTTGCTAAAGCGGGGCGAGATCCGCTCGATCGTCACCCGCTGGGATTCCGGCACATAGGGCCGCGACGCCGTCCTGACGTTCAGGATGACGTTCTGCTCGTGAAGGACCCTGTTGTGCTTGATGTTGTGCAGCAGCACGCTGGGCGCCATGTCGGGAACGCTCGAGAGAAAGATCGCCGTTCCCGGGACATCGACCGGGCTGTGTTCCGACTTGCGCTCGATCGACCTGACGAACTGGGCGAGCGGGATGTCGTTGCGCGCGGCCTTATCCCGCACGAGCAGGGTTCCCTTCTTCCAAGTCCACATCATCGCGATCAGCACCGCGGCGATCAGCACGGGGACATAGCCGCCGTCGTGAATCTTCAGCAGATTGGCGCTGAGGAAGACGCTCTCCAATATGAAGAGCGGAAGCAGGACGGCAAGGGCGGCGAGCACAGTCCAGCCCCAGACGGCGCGAAGGAACTGGAACGACAGGATGGTCGTGACCACCATCGCGCCCGTGACCGAGATCCCGTAGGCCGTTGCCAGCGATTCCGAGCTGCCGAACGAGAAGATCAGGGCGAGCACGCCGATCAGCAGCACCATGTTGACCGCGGGCACATAGATCTGGCCGGTGTTCGACGCTGACGTGAAACATATTTCGAGACGCGGCAGGAAGCCGAGGTGGATGGCCTGGCGGGCGAGCGAGAAGGCGCCGGTTATGACCGCCTGGCTGGCGATGATCGTCGCGGCTGTCGCCAGGAGTACGGCGGGCAGCATCGCCCATTCCGGGAACAGCAGGAAGAATGGATCGGATGCGGCAGCCGGGTTCTTGAGGACGAGGGCGCCCTGGCCGAGGTAGTTGAGGGCGAGCGACGGGAAGACCACCGCGAACCAGGCGACCTGGATCGGCTTGCGTCCGAAGTGCCCGAGATCGGCATAGAGCGCTTCCGCGCCCGTCACGGTCAGGAATACCGCACCGAGGATGACGAGGCCGACGAAGCCCGCATGGGTGATGAAGTCGAAGGCGTAGAACGGGTTGAGTGCGGCGAAAATCGCCGTGTCGTCGGCGATATGAAGCAGGCCGGCGATGCCCATGACCACGAACCAGACGAGCGTGATCGGCCCGAACAGCTTGGAAACGGCGGCGGTTCCGACCGATTGCACCAGGAAGACCATGAGCATGATCGCCACGGCGATCGGCAGCACATAGGGCGTGAAAACAGGCGTCACCAGCTTCAGGCCTTCGAGCGCCGAAAGCACCGAGAGCGCCGGCGTGATCATGGCGTCACCGATGAAAAGGGCAGCGCCGATGATGCCCGCGAAGAAGAAGATCGTCGCGTGCCTTTTCGTCTTCTTCATCAGAAGCGCGAGCAGCGACAGCGTGCCGCCCTCGCCGTCATTGTCGGCCCTGAGGAGGAAGAGCACGTATTTGAAGGTGACGATGCTCGTCAGCGTCCAGATCATCAGCGAGATCAGCCCGATCACCTCATGCGGAGCCGCGCCATCATGGGCGAAGGGCCGAAGCGCTTCGCGGAAGGCATACAGCGGGCTGGTACCGATGTCGCCATAGACGACCCCGATCGCACCGATCAGCAGCCCCGCGAACTGTCGCGAACCATGGTGGCTGCTGGCTTCGTGGGCTGTTGCACTCATCAGGCATCCTCGGCTGCTGACCCAGACCAAGGATATGGTGCGGCCGCTGCGTTTTGAAACGTCATCCTAGCCTAATAGATTCCGGCGGGGATCCCCAGATTTTAGGCCCGACCGCCTTAAATGCGAATGGCCGCGCAATCAAGGGAGAGAACGAAGCTCTTGCCTGAGCATCGATCCCACGTCCCGGCGTTACGCCTTCGCGAGCTTTCGGTTCAAGGCGGCAACGACGAGCGGCAGGGCCGTGGTCGCCACGGCGCCCAGAGGCATCCGTCTGATGCCGCGCGTGGCGACGAATGCCGCCGCCATCGCACCCGCCAGCTTGAGCCATGGCCGGTCGCCGAGCTGCGCATGCGCGCTGGCATCGGCCCATCGGACGTTTTCCGCAACGACGGTTGTGGTCTGCTCCCTGATCACATGGAGCCTGGCCCGAAGATTTTCGAGCTCCTCCCGCAGCTCTCGCAAACGCCCGTCCAGAGCATGCCCTTCGGAGATTTCGCCGGTTTCCACGACATAGGCTTCGAACGGGACATCCTGGCCGAGCGTCGCGAGATAGGCATGGTATTCGGCCTCGCTCGCAAAACCCTCGCGCCTGACGAGGTCAGGATTGATGTCGGCCTCTCCCCTATCGGCCAGCGGGATACCGGCGTCATCGAGCCTGTCGTTCGGACCGGCGGGTTCGTTCTTGAACATGATGCGTCTCCCATGTTTCCTCACGGCAGAACGCCCGATGGCCGAAATTGATCCCTTCCGCCGGCAGAAGACGATTTCATCACTCCTGCGGGCTGAAACGTTCCGGCCGGAAATCCGCCAGCAGCGGGTGACGGCGTCCGGTGGCGATCTCGTCAGCCAGCAATTCGCCGGCAATCAGGCCGAGCGTCGCGCCGCTATGGCTGAAGGCGACGAAATAACCCCAGATCGACGGCAGTTCGCCGAAAACAGGCTCGCCATCGCCGGGAATAGGCTTGGGGCCGACGCCGTAATCCTCGATTTCGAGCGCGGGGTTGCCTTCGAGAACCTTCGAAGCCTCGAGCAGCAACCCGTCCAGCGTCGATTGCCTGACGTCATAGCTGCCGTCCGCCTTGATGCCGACCTCTTCCTCCGAC
This sequence comes from Rhizobium sp. R339, assembly GCF_002211395.1. NCBI lineage: Bacteria > Pseudomonadati > Pseudomonadota > Alphaproteobacteria > Hyphomicrobiales > Rhizobiaceae > Rhizobium > Rhizobium sp. R339. The sequence continues at coordinate 411,705 of NZ_LOKV01000012.1, read as the reverse complement.
CAGGCGGAATCGAGCGCGAAACCGCCATTGGGTGTCGGCCGGATGGCGACGCGGGGCGTGTTGAGCACAGCTTTCAGCGGGTGGCGGAGCGGCTTGGTCCTGACGAGAAGGGCGACCGGCGTCGCGTCATCGATCGTCTCGCCGACACCGGCCACGATCTGGGGAACGGCGCCGCCCGCAGCAAGCAAGACGGACTCAGCCTCCCAGCGCCGGCCGTCCGCAGCGGTCACGCCGCAGACGCGCGCGCCTTCGATATCGACCGTCGCGCGTCCGGCATCCGTGACGATCTCGCCGCCGAGCGAACGAAACTCCTCCGCGAGAATGCCGATCAGCGAGGGAAGATCGACCCAGCCCTCCCCCGGGTTGAAGATCGCGCCTTGCGGCGTCACGACGCGCGCGTCGACGCCCGGTGTGGTTCCGGCGATCTCATCAGGGGAGAGCCATTGCGCGTGGTAGCCGAGCGCATGCTCATAATCGACGATCTCGGCGATCTCGTTGCTGGCGTCATCCGCATCCCAGGTCAGGCCGCCTTCGAAGCGCAGCCAGGGCGCATCGGGATATCGGGCGGCGAGCGTGCGATAGCGGTCGATGCCGGCAAGACGCAGCCGGTGATAGGCATCGGAGCGTTTGCGCGCCGAATTGAGCCAGGCGAGCGAGCGGCCGGAAGCACCGTTGGCAAGCGGCCCGTCATTGACGAGCACGGTGGCGATCCCCAGCCGGGCGAGATGGACCGCTGTCGAGACGCCGAATATGCCGCCGCCGATGACGACGACCTTCGAAGGTTTAGGGGAAGCATTCATGTCGATAACCTTGTTTCCTGCTCTTGCTTCACTGGAACGAAATCAGGCGTCTCACAGGACTTCCGCGAGGAAGCGCTGCAGCCGCTCGCTTCTCGGATTGTCGAAAATCTCCTGCGGAGAGCCCGCCTCGACGATCCGGCCCTCGTCCATGAACACCACCTGGTCGGCCACGCGGCGGGCAAATCCCATCTCATGGGTCACCACGACCATGGTCATGCCCTGGCGGCCGAGCGCCGCCATCAGATCGAGAACACCCTTCACCAGCTCGGGATCGAGCGCGCTCGTCACTTCGTCGAAGAGGATGATCTCGGGATCCATGGCGAGCGCGCGGGCGATAGCGACGCGCTGCTGCTGCCCGCCCGACAGGCCTGACGGACGATGATCCCTGCGTGCGGCAAGCCCAACCTCGGCGAGACGCGCCTCGGCGATGCGCCGCGCCTCCTGCCTCGACATCTTCTTGATCTTGGTCAGCGACAGCATGACGTTTTCAAGCGCCGTGTGATCGGGAAAGAGGTTGAAGTGCTGGAACACCATGCCGACGCACCGGCGCAGCCGCTCGGGCTTCATGGCAAGGATGCTGTCGCCATCGAGCAGGATGTCGCCGCCCTTCGGCTCGACCAGCCTGTTCAGGCAGCGCAGCAGCGTCGACTTGCCCGAGCCGGAAGGCCCGATGATGCAGGTGACGCTGCCCGGCGCGATGTCGAGATCGATGCCCTTGAGCACCTCGAGTTCGCCGTAGGCCATGCGGAGATCGCGGATGCCGAGCGCCCCGCCCCTAAAGCGCGGCCTGTCGCCGGCGGCGGGGCTGGCAGCCGCCTGCAGCTCGCTCACCTCGACCAATCCGCTCGCAGCCCCAGAGCCGTGCCCCTGTTTTCCCAGCCGCAGCCGCGCATCGATGAAATTGACCAAGTGGGTCAGCGGCACGGTGATGACGAGGTAGAAGACGCCCGCCAGCAGCAGCGGCGAAAGATTGCCGGTGACGACGGCCTGATCCTGCCCGACGCGAAAGATCTCCCGCTCGGAGGCGAGCAGGCCCAGGAAATAGACGAGGCTCGAATCCTTGACGTTGCCTATGAACTGATTGACCAGCGCCGGCAGAACGCGGCGGATGCCTTGCGGGATGACGATCAGGCGCATGCCCTGCCCGTAACTCATGCTGAGCGCCCGGCAGGCCTCCATCTGGCCGCGCTCGACGCTCTGGATGCCCGAGCGGAAGATTTCGCCGATATAGGCGCCGGCGATCAGGCTGAGTGCCAGGATGCCGAGCGGGAACGGCGACGGGCCGAAAATGTCCCGTCCGATCCGGGCAAAGCCCTGGCCGATGATCAGGATGGTGACGATCGCCGGCAGCCCGCGGAAGATATCTGTATAGATGCGCGCCGGCAGCCGCAGCCAGCGGGATTGGGAGATGCCCATGACCGCCAGCACCATGCCGATGACGACGCCGAGCACGGTCGAGGCGGCCGCCAGGATCAGCGTGTTCTTCAGGCCGACGCTGATCATGCTCGGCAATACTTCGGCCATTGCTTCCCAATCGAGGAAGCTGCGGCGCAGATTTTCAAGCCAGTTCATTGCAATCCCCATCGAAGCCCTTGCCGGACACGCAGCCGGCAAGGGTCAGCCGTCGTCAGCGGACGGCGAGCGGCCTCACTTCTTGGGAAGATACTGGTCCGGCATCGGCGAGCCCGGGAACCATTTCTCGTAAAGCGTCTTCCAGGTGCCGTCCTGCATCGCCTCGTGAAGCGCGCCGTTCAGGGCCGTGCGGAAGGCGTCATTGCCCTTGCGGATCACGAAGCCCGCCGGCGCATCGAAGGACGGGATATTGACGGCGACCTTCAGCGCGGGATAGCGCTCGCCATATTGCTTGGCGGCCTCGTAATCGAGGAAATGCGCGTCGATCGTGCCGTTGTTGAGCGCGGCGACGGCGGAATTGTTGTCGGGGAATTTCACCAGATCGGTCTCGCCGAAATTCTTGGCTGCGTAGACTTCCTGCAGCGTTCCCTGCACGACGCCGAGGCGCTTGCCCTTCAGCCCGCCCGCATCCTTGATCGCCGCATCCGGCGTCAGCACGGAGAGGTAGCCGGCGAGATAACCGTCGGAAAAATCGACGGTCTTCTTGCGGGCTTCGGTGGTTCCGATCGCCGCGACGGCCACGTCGAACCGTTCGTTTGCGACGGATGGCAGCAGGGCTGAAAATTCCTGGCCGGTAAACGTCACCTTGTCCTTGGGGAAGCCGATACGGGAGACGACATTGAGGAAGAACTCGATGTCGAAACCGGTGAACTGCCCGTCCGCCGTCGCGAAGGTATAGGGCTTGGCATCGCCCATCGTGCCGACGCTGATCGTGCCGGGCTCGATGAGATTATAGGGATTTTCGGCCGCGGCCACGGATCCGGCTCCCATTGCCAGGAGGCATGTCAGAAAGCCGGCCCGCACGGGTGCCGCGATCGCTGCGAAAGATGGAAAAGGCTTCATGGTCGTTCTCCGCTCCAAAGGGATGCTCTTATCGGCATTCGGATTTGCCCTGCCTTGCCTATTCCGGCAAAGTATCCGGACAAGATACCGGTCTCCTTCATAAAGAGACCGGTCTCACGACATATTTGATATCTGTCAATTGACCGGCCGTCAACAACTCTTGTAGTGCTGCCTCATGGAAGATTCCGCTGCTCCGAAACGTTCAGTCACGGTCGCCGACGTCGCGAAGGCGGCAGGCGTCTCAAAGGCGACGGCCGCCCGCGTGCTCGGCGGCTATGGCGTCGTCAGCGACAAGATCAGGGACGAGGTGATGGCGGCTGCCGCCGCCCTCGAATACCGCCCGAACGAGCTCGCCCGCAGCATGAGCACCGGACGGTCCGGCATCATCGGGGTCGTGGTCGGGGATATCGAGAATGCCTTCTTCAGCCTCGCCGTGCGCGGCATCACCGATGCGGCCCGCCTTGCCGGCTTCAACGTCATCATCGCCAATTCCGGCGAAGAACTCGGAGCGGAAAAATCGGCGGTCGACCTGCTGATCGGCAAACGCGTCGACGGGCTGATCGTCACACCGGCGCGCTGCGACAGCATGGAGCATCTGCAACAGGTCCGCCGCGCCGGCGTGCCCCTGGTTCTGTTCGACCGCAGCATCCCGGAACTCGACGCCGACGCCGTGACCGGCGACGATCGCGACGCCGCGACCGCCGCAACCCGATACCTGATCGAACAGGGCCATCGCCGGCTCGCCTATGTCTCGGCCATGGCAGCGAAGGATGGCGGGCTGACCGATATCGGACGGATCTCGAATTCGGCGGTACGCGAACGCGTCAAGGGTTTTGTCAGCGTTTTGACTGAGGCGGACCTGCCGAACCCGCTTCATTATGTCAGGCTCGGCGCTACGGACCAGCGGCAGACGGACGGCGTGATCAAAAGCCTGCTTCAGGACGCGTCACCGCCGACGGCGCTGCTGGCATCGGACAGCCTAGTCGGACTCAGGATCTTCAAGTCGCTGCAGTCGCTTGGGCTTTCGATCCCGAACGACGTCTCGATGATTTCTTTCCTGGATGCCGATTGGACCAGCGTCACCGTTCCGCCGATCACCATCGTCGACCAGCGCGTCTACGAGATGGGCAAGCTCGCCGGCGAGCGCCTGGTCGCCCGCATCGAGCGAGCCCCGCTTGCCGTCGAGCGTCTGCAGGTCGCTACGCGCCTGGTGATACGCGGCTCCGTCGCGACGATCGGCCGATGACGGTGCCGCCCCGGGCGGCTCGCGCAGCGACGTCTTTTGCGATGTGGCTCATTCCGCGCATGCCCGACTTCTGGAAAAGGCGCGTTTCCATTCCCGTCAAAAGCATGTGACCAGACAGGCCGGGCGATCTCGCGCCCGGCCTGTCCGGTCATCCTGTCAAGCCGGCATGCGCCGCAAGGCGGCACAGGCCTCCTCCATCAGAAGGCAGCTTCGACTTTCTGGGCGATGTCGGCCGGAACCCACTTCGTCCAGAGATCCTTGTTTTCCTGCAGGAAGTGCTTGGCGCCAACCTCGCCGTCGGCCTGGTTCTCGGTCTGCCACGCCATCAGCTTGCCGACCGTGTCGTTGCTCCAGCCGCGCGTATTGAAATAGGCGAGCACCTCAGGCGTGGCGCGATCGGCGAACTCCTTCGTCAGCACCGTATAGACCTTATCGACGGGCCAGGCGGAGACCTTCGGATCCGGGCAATCCAGGTTGGTAATGCAGCGCTTCCATTCGGCCGCGTCGTGCGGAGCGCTGCTCTGCAGCATCACCATCTGGTACTTGCCGAGCAATGCGGTCGGCGCCCAGTAATAGGTGATGAAGCCTTCCTTGCGCTCATAGGCTTTGGCGATCGCGCCGTCGAGGCCGGCGGCCGAGCCGGGGTCGAGCAGGTTGAAGCCCTTGTCGGCGGCCTTGTATGCCTTGTAGAGCTGCGCCGTCACGACGGTCGCGCCCCAGCCCTGTGCGCCGTTGAAGATGACGCCCTTGCTGGAATCTTCAGGATCGGGAAAGAGTTCGGGATGCTTCAGCGCATCGTCGACCGTCTTGATATCGGGATGGGCGTCGGCCAGATATTTCGGAATCCACCAGCCCTGCACGCCGCCATCCGGCAGCGCCGGCGCGCCGAATACGATCTTACCTTCCTTCAGGCCGCGTGGAACGATCTCAGGCAGGAGATCCACCCAGGTCTCCGAGGAAACGTCGGGTTCGCCCTTTTCCACCATCGATGTCGTCGTCGGCACGGTATCGCCGGGAACGGTCTCGACCGTGCAGCCATATCCGTTTTCCAGGATGAACTTGTCGACATAGGTCAGCACTTCGGCGCTCTGAACGTTGTGCACCGTCAGGACGACCGTGCCGCATTCGGCGGCGGACGCAGGCGCGTACAATCCCGCGAAGCCGACCAGAAGACATGTTGACGCAAGCAATTTCTTCATTCTCGTTCCCTCTGTTTTGCGGCCGTGAAAAAGACAGGGTGCCGCAGAGTCCTGCCTAAAAACTCGCCTCTTCACGGGCGCTCATTGAATGGAGGGACCTCGTTTCGCCGCGCGCACCAACCCGGCCCCTCCCGCTAAGCTCGTAAGCGAGCAGATGAGACGGGTAGCGAATGCGATCGTCTGTGGGTCACCCCAATCTTTCGGTAGAGACCTTATAGCGAAACCCTGTCCGCCGGACAAGCAAAATGTACATATGTGTCATTAAACTATTCGATGATGATTGTTTTACCGACTATTATGTACATTTCGACGGAGTCGCATGAATCGGACGCTGCAAGTCAGCAGCGCGGAAGCGTGGTTTACCCCGGACGAGGTGTTTAAGGCAGAGGCTGCCGGCTTCAGCCGCATGCGCAATCTCATCCCACTCTAATCGTAGAGCTCGCCATGTCCGATCTGCTCCTTCGCGGGCGTATCGCTGATGGCTGGATCGTCGGCTGGATCGGGATCTTTTCTGTTGGCCTCGTTCAGAACCCGCGCCGCCTCGAGGAGCGCCACCGATATTTCCTCGGTTCCCCATCCGGCTTCATTGGCTTCTGCGATCAGTTGTTCCAATGCGTTTCGCGCAGCAGCGATCGCCTCTTGGAAGCGTTGCGCCGGCGCTTCGGCTTTCGGCGATGGAAAAGTCATCGGCGTTCCCTCCATGGATCTGACTGTCATGGATGAACGCGGCGCGCCCGAAATGGATGCACCGTCTCTGACTATTTTAATATTCGAAAGGCCGATCCTGACGCGTCAAATAACCGTCTGCAGCAGGAAAGGAGAGCGTTCCAGCGGCTGCTGGGCGAGAAGCCTCAGCATCGCCGGGCCTTGTATGCCGGCTGTCGTGCGTGAGCGGCCATCGTGATAGATCACCGTCATCAGCTGGCTGTGAACATCGTAGCGAATCTGCGCGATCGTCCGGGTGTGAACGGGAAAGATGAATTCGTTGGGCTGAGATTCCTGCCCTGATGTCTTCCTGCTCATCGCGATGCCCCAGCGAAACAATGACCCGGCGTCGAAAACAGCACATACCCGCAGCGTGCCCCACTCGACCGTCTTCGACCAATTGACCGATCAACTGCAGGAACGGCGCGCTCCCGCAATCGGGCCGAAAGCCCCCCGGCCTCAGCCTATCGTGCCTATGAAGCACATATTGTTGCTATGGTCGCGTGACATCAGCGTGACATGCAGATCGGAGCGTGAAAGCCCCGCGCGGACCTGGCTCGTGAAGCACCGGCTGCGAAGGCGGCCAGACCCTTAATGCAACGTACCGTGCGGCCCGTGGAACCAGCCAGCCTGCGGCCGGCATTCGGCCGTACGCGCGAGCGAGCGAATGGCTTCGTCCGCGGCGAAGACCACGGCCTTCAGCCGTTCGATCTCGTAGTCGAGTTCGCAGAGCTCGACCTCGTCGAGGCTGCCGTTGGACAAGAGCTGCTTGGCCATCTCGATCATGCGCTCCGTGCGTCCAACGATATCAAGGCCGCTTCGTATGATGATGTCGTGCATGGCTTCCCCCCGCTTGGATGACGAAGCGTCCGATATAATCGAGGGGATGACAATCCTGAAATCTTGTCAGACGCGCTCGCGAAGCGCGTGGTAGAGATCCCGGAGTTCGTCCAGCGGGGAATAGTAGCGATGACGCGGCGCGTAGGCGCTGCGGCCGGCAAGGACGAGGGCGCTGGCGGCCGCCGCGACGAGCAGGACCGTCGTGACCGGATAAAGCTTCACCGCCGCTTCGGTCTGACGCACGGCTTTTCCGGCGCCGCCCTTGGCCGAGCGGGCGATATCGAGGACCTGCTGCTGAAGCGCGTCGATCTGCTTTCGCAAGGCGCTCAAATCTTCCTGCGGATCATAATCAGGCTGCCTGGGAACGCCGACGGAGGCAGTGTTCGTGTCGATGATGGCTTTCGGCACCGGTTCGCCAATCCTGGCTCCACTGGTGTCGAGGGTCGTCGTTTCGGTGTTTTTGCGGCGCGGCATGATCGTCTCTCCTTTCTGTAAGGCGGGCTTAGAGCATGTCGCGCAAAAGTGTTCAGCGGTTTTGCGATAACGACATGCGTAAACAAAGGCCTAAAGCGCAACGAGCGAATCCAGAAAGATCGCGACGCGCTTTAATCATCGTCGAGCGAGAAGACCGGCCGGTAATGGCGCTCGGCAATCAGCAAGGTGCGGTCGGGCCGGATGATATAGATCTCCTCGACCTGCCGTCCCCATTGGTCGGTGAAGCTATGCGGAAAGGAGGACCCCACCGGCGATTTGGTCAATTTCGTGCGCGGCTGGCCATTATAAGTGATGCTGCCCGGGATCGGTTCCAGACCCGCGGACGAATAGCTGCCCGTGCTGGCCGTGCAGCCTGCCAGCGCAACGGCGAGGACCAGTCCCATGCTCCGCTTCATCGAACCCTCCAGCTGCTTCGGCGTCGGCCGTTCCTGGCTAAAGTAACAGGCAGCGAGGGATATTTGTTCCGGAATTCGACTGTGAACAAGTAAGACCCGGCTTCCTGGCCGGAACAACCGGGCCAGGGCGTAGTTCGGCGGCAAAGGAGAAGCCACATGAACCACCAAGCATCGCGCCGCTGGCTGCTCTTCGGAGGAAGCCGGCCGGCCCGGCAGCGCAGTTTCCGAAACCGGGAGCATGCCGATCGAGATCGCCGCGGATCGCGCCATGGCTGACATTATCGAGGTCGATTTCCACCTGGTGTGGCGATACCCGGTGTTCATCCGCACCGGCCAGAGCCAGCGTCAGCGTATAGAAGGCCCCGACGCTGCGCTCGATGCCCTGAACAACAGCTGGGCAACCGTGCGGGGCGGCGGCTATGTGGAAGCGAAGCGGCGTTGCGTCGATGCGCTTCGCAGACGCGGAAGCGCGGAATTGGCCCGCCAGCGTTTCATCCAGGCCGCCATCGCCGCCGGCGTGCTCGCTTGATTCGTTTGTGCGCAAACGCACTAAACCCACCAGCGGTCTGGCGCCCTTCAAAGCGTCAGCTATCGTGGAAGATGAAGAAGAGCCTATCAGGTTTACAGGCATGGTGGTGGCGTGATGACGATTTTCGAAAAGCCGATACAGCCCCGGGACTTCCGCTGCCTTTCGCTGGCTGTCATGAGTTGGTATCGCCATTTCGGCATCAAGGTGGGCGAACATGACAGCCAGATCCTCTGTAGCGCCGCCATTCAGCTTTTCAACGACGGCACGACGGATGTCGAGGCTCTGACGGCAGGGCTGCTCGAGATGTTTCCCGCGCCGGATCTTCTCAAGATCAACGCACCGACCTCGCAGTCGATCCACTAACCGGCATCGTAGTCTCTCAGATCTGCTGCACCAACGAAAACGGCTGTGTCAGCCGAGGGCGTCGGCATCCCATGCATGGTGCGATCTATCCGTCCGCTCGCGGGAGCTAATGCTCGTCGCTGCGACGCCTTACGGCGTGTTTGACTGCTAGCAAATGCCTGCGCCGCTCCAGCATATAGTCGGCATAGCCGACGCAGATGTAGAGCAGGGTCGGGCCGGCGAAGATCAGGATAAGAGCGAGTGCAAGGACAATGAATGCGGTCGTCATGGTCTGTGTTCCATCATGTTGGTGACGTAAGGCGACGGACCTGACATCTTCTGCCGATCAGGTTCCGCCGCCTTTTCTGTCCCTCACTTTTCTCGTGCATCGTGGGTGTGATGGCGATCATGCTCGCCGCCGCCGCCGGAGACCTTGCTTCGCGTGCGCCGATCCGGCTCGGCCGGCGGCTTTGGTATTTCGAGCGGAGCCTCGGCGTTTTCATGCGATGCGCCCGGGCCGCCCTGGCGGATGGTCGACGGGCTCTTTTTCGAGGTGGACATCGATACCTCCTACCTGTCCTGCTGGTAACCCTGGTGAGTGGTGTTGATCTTCGTGTTTCCCTGCTGGCCCTTCTTGTCGGGGCTTTCACTGCCGCCTGCCATGGCGGTATCTTCTGCCTTCGTCTTTGCCGGCTTGCCTGTACCCTTTTGGCTGACATTGTCGGCGGGAACCGGGGGTAATCTGCTGCTCATCACCTTCTCCTTATTGGGCTCCTCGTTTGCCTCTTCATTTGGGATTTCGATTGGAGCTGTGATCGGAATATTGCTCGGTCTGGACCGTCTTGCCGTCGAGGCCGCGCTCCTTGGAATGCTGCGTCTTGGCCCGGTTCGAAAGGACCATATTCTCGGGAAGTTTTTCGTCGTCGAGGTTGGTCATCGCCCCGCTGCCGTCGCCTTTCCCCTTCGCGCCAGCGCCCATATGTTTCCGGTCGGCATGTGCCATGATTTTCTCCTTCGGTTTGTCGAGTCAAACAATCCAGATCAACGGAGGTTCCGCCCCGACGGCAAATCCGCCACAGCGGAGGCTAGCCTGAGCGCTCCCGGGATTTCTCCAGGTGCCGGCGCAACTCTTTCTTCTGGATGAAATGATCGGTGTTGCCCGGCTCATGATCGGGGTGCGACACTTCCAGATCGAGATCGTCGGGAAGCGCAAGCGCCTGCTTGGCGTTCATGATGCCCAGCGGCACCCGTCCCTCCTCCGTATCCACGGCAACTTCGACCAGCTTTTTCTTCGATTTCATCTCGGCGATCCTTATCCTTACCTATTCAGAATCCGCCGGCCGTCCATTCGTTCCCTCCCCGCTCGATGTTGCGGCCTTTCTTCCAGCATCGCCTCCGTGACGCGCTCCATGAGCGGGCTCGATCCCATCTCCTCCATCGAAACCGACAGCTTCGGCTTCCAGTTCGGGTAACTGTCGCTGGTGCCCGGAATATTGGTCGGCTTCTTCTCGTCGGTGAGATCGGCAAGGCGGACGGCCACGAGCAGCGAAGGGGTTCTGGCAATGAAGCGATAGGCGCTGACGGTGAGTTTCCGCAGCGTCTCCCGGCTTGCCCTTGCGGTGAGCCCCGCCGGCACGTCGAGACCGGCCGCCTTCAGTGCGGCCTTCAGGTGTCTGCGCTCGCGCCTGCGATTTTCGAGATGTTTTGCGGTGAGATCCGGTGGCACGATACCATGGTCGCGCCGGTCATCGATGTCGGCAGCACGCCACCAGCCGGCGAGCGTCTGGTGGTCATGCGTCGAGATACAGGCCAAAGCGAGAGGGGGATAGGCGTCTACAGGCTTGAAGCCCTTTTCATCCTGTTCATAGGAGAGGATACGATAGGAAAGAATGTGAGCCGCCTCCAGATCATCCGGCAAGTCAGCCGGGATCATTCCGAGCGCTTCGCCGATGACGAGGCAGCGATGCTCGGTTGAGGCCTCGGAGAGGATCTCTAGCAGCCGATGCTGGGGATAGCTGACATAGGCGCCGTCTTCCGGCCGGCTGCCGAGCGGCACCAGGAAGAGACGCCGGATTGCCGGCGCATGATCGATACGGATCGCACCGGCATAACGCATGGCAGCACTCACCATGCGCCGGTAGGGCGACGCGTCTCCCGCAGCGATGGTGGAAGGCAGGAAGCCGGCAAGGTGCCAGTCCTGTCCTTCTACGGCAAAGGGGTCGGGTGGACTGCCGATAGTGGCCTCGGATAGATAGACGTCGGGCTCGCTCCATGTCGCCGAACCGTCGATAGCCTCGCCGACGGCAAGATCGAGATAGAGGCCGAGCCGCAGGCCAGCCTTCTCCGCCCGCTCTGCCGCCTGCAGCAACTGCCGGTGCGCGAGCCACTGCAGCCACATGTGGAAGCGGACATCGTCAGCGTGTCGGCGCTCGAAGGCGATGACGGCGGCACTGTCGAAACGCTGGAAATCGGCCGGCCATGCCTGCCAGCCGGCCCCTGCGCCGCGCTCGACCATGGACAGCGACAGGCAGTCGAAAAGCGCGTGCCGCCGCAGGCTCTCGCCGCCTTGTTGCACGAAGGCTGCGAAATCAGCGGGACGATAGTCCTTGTCCGGCTTGGCTTGCACCTGCCAGACCGGCCAGAGCGAACGCAGGGCTCGAAGCTTCGTTCTTGCGACCCCGGCGTAGTCGACAAGATCCGTCCGGCGAAGCCTCTTCAGTTGAGCTTCGAGCTCGGCATTGCCGGCAAAACCCGGCACCCGGTCTACTGCGATATAGAGCGTGTTCAGGTGCTGACGGTTCGAAGGCTCGTAGGGGCTGCAGCGTTCGGGATCGGCGAGCAGCGGCGCATGAAGCGGGTTGAGGCCGATGAAATCCGCCCCGAGCGATCCCGCGAGATCCGCCATGGCGGCAAGATCCTCGAAATCTCCGATCCCCCAGTTGCGGTCAGAACGAAGTTCATAGAGCTGCAGGGCAATCCCCCAAACCCGCGTGCCGGCAAGGAAATCCGGCAGAAAAGACGTTGGGATCTTCTTATCCGCCTCCGGCGGCAAAGCGCCGTCTTCTGCCCGGGCGGCTTCGGACAGATCGACCTTCAAGGCGGACAGTATCTTGCGCTTGGCCTCGTTGGAGATGGCCACTTCGCGATTGTCGGGGCTCGGCCTGGTCGGGCTGATGCCATGCCGGCGTGCAAGCCTATCGAGCTCTGCGGATCTCATGCTTCCATCACCTCATGCCAGTCTCATGCCTCGCTGATGCTCCAGATCACCGTCCAAGGCGCGAGTTCGCCGTCGTCGCTGCGGCCGAGACGGAAGATCGTCTCGCCGTCTTCACGCTTGCTACCAGGTGATGCCGCCTCATTGCCGAGGTTGGCGCGCAGATGAAGGCGGCTGTTGCCGGCGAGCGTCCAATCCACCGCCACGGCGGTGCCCGCCGAGCGGTAGACCGCATCGCCGGCGCCTTTCAGCAAGGGGATGATCCTGTGGCGGCGCAGATCGAGAAGCTTCCGGTAGAAATCGAGAACCTCGGAGGAAGCGCGTTTCGACCAGTCGAGCTTGCCGGCGGCGAAGGTCGAGGGCGCCGTCGGATCGAGAAGGTCCGCGGCATCGAAGCCCGGCAGGCGCGACAGTTCTTCACGCCGACCTTTCCTGACCTTCTCATTCAGGTCCTCGTCGAAATCGCAGAAATATGGAAAAGGCTCACGCGCACCCCACTCCTCGCCCATGAACAGCATCGGTATCTCGGGCGACAACAGATAGATTGAAGTGACCGCCTTGACGGCATCGACCGGGCTGGAAGCCATGATGCGGTCGCCAAGCGCGCGGTTGCCGATCTGATCGTGATTCTGGATGAAGGACACGAAGGCGGTTGGCGGCAGATGGCCGCTCGGCCTGCCCCGGCTTCCGCCGCGATAGGGCATATGTTCACCCTGAAACACGAAGCCTTCCGCCAGCGCCCGGCCGAGCTTCTCCCCGTCACCGGCGTAGTCAGCATAATAGCCGAAGGTCTCGCCGGTGGCGGCGATGTGGAGCACATGATGCACGTCGTCGTTCCACTGCGCGGTGAAAAGCCGCGCTTCGCCTTTGTCGTCACGCGTCAGGAGGTCGCTGTCGTTCTCTTCGTTTTCGACGATCAGGTGCACATGCCGGCCGCCGGCCGCGGCCCTGACGCGCCGCGTAAGCGCGTGGAGAAGATGCTCGTCGCTGTCATCCTTGATGGCGTGGACGGCGTCGAAGCGGAATCCGTCGAGCCTGAATTCGGTGAGCCAGTAGAGGGCGTTCTCGATGACGAATTCGCGGATCATCTCGGATCCGTCGCCGTCGTAATTGATGCCGTTGCCCCAAGGTGTCTTGTGCTGATCGGTAAAGAGCGGCGCGTATGAAGGGATGTAATTCCCGTCAGGCCCGAAGTGATTGTAGACCACGTCGAGGAAAACACTGATGCCGCGCTCATGCGCCGCATCCACCAGCGCCATGAGATCTTCCGGCCGCCCATAGCTGCTGTCGGGGGCGTAGGGCAGCACGCCGTCATAGCCCCAGCTGTAACGACCGGGAAAATCGCTGAGCGGCATGATCTGCAAAGCCGTGACGCCGAGTTCCCGGAGATGGTCGAGCCGCTCGATCGCATCCCTGAAAGTGCCCTCCGGCGTAAAGCAGCCGATATGCAGCTCATAGAGAACCATCTCTTCCCAGGGCCGGCCCGTCCAGCCGTTCGTCTTCCAGCGATAGGCGGAGAGATCGACCACTTCGCTCGGCCCATGCACGTCCTCAGGCTGGAACCGCGAAGCGGGATCGGGAATTTCGAGCCCGTCCGGCAAGACGAAGCGGTAACGCGTACCGGCATGGGCGTCCGAAACCGTGCAGCGATGCCAGCCGTCCTCTTCCGCATACATCGGGCGCGGGTCAGCACCTTCTATCTTCAACGACACGCTTTCATGCAACGGCGCCCAAAGGCGAAACAGAATGCCCTCTTCGGTGAAGTCAGGTCCGAACGTCGTTTGAGTCAAGGGAAAGCCTTTGATGAAACGGGATGGGATTTGGGTAACTTTCGCGGGAGCAAAAAGTTTCGTCCGCACTCTCGTTGCGAACGTCGCCATCGCTGGATGGTCTACTCACCGCCTCACAAGAAATTACATCAATCGAGCCAAGTCGATGGCTCACGCATCCCATGGATGACGAGGATGATTTCCACGCCGTAATTGGCGGGCTCATAGACGGCGATGTAGCGCCCCTCGATAATCAGGCGGGCGGCGGGGCTGATTTCCGGACGAGGAGGCCCGATTTCCGGGTGGGCGGCAACCAGATCGAACTTATCGAAAAGCTTTTGCAGCAGCCTGTCTGCTGCAGGCTCATTGTGGACGGCAATATTAAGCCAGATATCGCGCATCTGGCGCTGGGCACGCGGAGATAACTTGTATTTAGCCACGAGCTGCGCGTTCTGCTTTCAGCTTTTGCAGGAACTCTGCCGGATCGACTTCTTGGGGTTCGCCGCTGGCTTTGCCCTCGGCATATTCCCGCTTCAGATTTTCCAGCTCAAGCGCTCGGAATTGTTCGCGCTGCTCCAACAGGCGGAGACTGTCGCGCATGACCTCGCTGGCACTGGCGTAGCGCCCGCTTTCAACAAGCTCGCGGACAAAGCCTTCGTACCGAGGGCCGATATTATAGCTGGACGGCATGGCAACACCTTTCATCAAGCAGATGTTATCAGCTTTTGCTAAGCGCAACAAATAAAACCGCCGGCAACCGCATCCAGCAGGAACCGAACCTGCGATCGTGGCAATTCGATCTTCAAGCCGCCGCGACCTTGCCCGAAAGCGCCTGATCCATCGCCGCCTGAAGCTGTTCCTGGGTGAAGGGCTTCGTCATCCTGAGCATCCGGCCGAGCCCATTGTCCTCGGAAAGCTCGGCATAACCCGAGGCGAGGATGACGGGCAGGCCGGGAGAGGACGAGCGAAGGTGGCGGGCAAGTTCGGCGCCGGTCATGCCCGGCATGGCGTGGTCGGTGATGACGAGATCGCAATCCTTGCCGTCGGCCAGGAATTCCAGCGCCTCGGACGCGGAAGAGGCTTCCAGCGGCAGATGGCCGAGATCCTCCAGCATGGCGACTGTTCCCGTCCGGACGAGGGCGTCGTCGTCGACGACCAGAATGGAAAGGGTTCTCGATACCGGTTTCAGCGGTTCTTCTGCCGACGGTTCGCCGACAGGCTGCGCCTTAGCGAAGGCCTCGGCGGCGGGCAGCCACAGGGAAACGGTCGTGCCCTTTCCCGGGGTGCTCGTTATCTGGAGCGAACCGCCGGATTGGGCCGCCAGCCCGTGCACCATCGACAGGCCGAGACCGGTGCCTTTGCCGACACCCTTGGTGGTGAAGAATGGTTCGGCGGCGCGCGAGACGGTCGCCTCGTCCATGCCTTCACCGTTATCTGACACCGATATCCTGATGTAATTGCCGACCGTCAGGCCGGGCAAGGACGGCTCTTCCGCCTCGGCGGCGGCTACGGTGACGGCGCCGCCGTTTTCCAGCGCATCCCGCGCATTGACGAAGAGATTGAGCAGCGCCAGTTCCAGCTGGTTGCTGTCGATCAGCAACGGCGGCAGATCCGAGGGGATGCGCTTGCAGATCTCGATGCGCGGGCCCACCGCCTTGGCGAGAAGATCCTCGATATTTTCGAACAGCCGGAGGAAATCGACCGCCTGCGGCTTGAGTTCCTGGCGGCGCGCGAAGGCAAGCAGGCGCTGGGTCAGCGCCGTGCCGCGCTCGGCCGCCTGGATCGCATTCGTCACCAGCCGTTCGCTGCGCTCGTCGGCAGGAAGCCGCTTCTTCAGCAAGCTGAGACTGCCGAGAACCGCCATCAGCAGATTGTTGAAGTCGTGCGCGACGCCGCCCGTGAGGTGGCCGATCGTATCGAGCTTCTGCGCCTCGAAGAGCTGGGCCAGCGCCTCCTCGCGCTCGCGCGTCCGCTGGTCGATGCGGTGCTCCAGCTCCTCGTTGAGCTGACGCAGTTGCGCCGCCGAGGATTCGAGCTCGGCCGTGCGCTGGAGCACCCTCGCCTCCAGATCGGCATTCAGGCGCTCGAGCTCGCGCGTCTTCCGGTAGAGATCGGCAAAGACCCTGACCTTGGCGCGCAGCACCTCGGGCACGATCGGAACGGAGACGTAATCGACCGCGCCGACCGCATAGCCGCGTAGCCGGTCTGGTTCGGCCAGCATCACGGCGGAAACGAAGATGATCGGCGTGTTCTGGTAGCGCGGGTGCTGCCGGATCATGCTGACAAGCTCGAAACCATCCTGTTCGGGCATGCAGACATCGACCAGGATGACGGCGATTTCGGTGCGCAGCAGGTGCTCGAAGGCTTCGCGGGCCGACTGCGCCTTGATGAGGTTTTCCTCGAGTTCTTCGAGAATGACCTCATAGCTTAGAAGCTTAGCCGGCTGGTCGTCGACGAGAAGGATGTTGACGGGGTTCATGGCCGGGCCCTCAGCGATGCAGCCACATTCGAAGCGCTGACAGGAGCTGCTCGGTATTGACGGGCTTCGCCAGGTAATCCGACGCGCCCGCCTCCAGGCATTTCTCGCGGTCCCCCTTCATCGCCTTGGCCGTCAGCGCCAGGATCGGCAGCCGCCGGAAACGCGGCTCCGAGCGGATGACCTGCATCGTCTCATAGCCGTCCATGCCGGGCATCATGATGTCCATCAGCACGATGGCGACGGAGGGCTCGTTGTTGATGACCTCGATGGCCTCGCTGCCGGTGGTGGCGGTAAGCACCTTCATGCCGCGGCGTTCGAGAACGCTGCTGAGAGCAAAGATGTTGCGGGCATCGTCATCGACGAGCAGCACGGTCTCGCCGACGAGATCCTCGTCCGAGCTGTGCAGCTCCTGCAGCGTCGCCTGCTTGGCCGGCGGCAGGTCCGCGACGACCCTGTGCAGGAAGAGCGCCGTCTCATCGAGCAGACGTTCGGGCGATTCCACGCCCTTCACCACGACGCTGCGCGCCATGCTGTGTAGCGTCGCGTCTTCCTCGGGGGAAAGCTCGCGGCCGGTGAAGACGACCACCGGCACCTCGGCGATCTCATCGTCGTCGCGGATCTGCTCCAGCACTTCGAAGCCGGACATGTCAGGCAGCGTGAGGTCGAGCACGACGCAATCGGCGGAGCCCTGGCGGAGTGCGGCAAGCGCCTCCGATCCGGATCCGACGCTCGTGATGTCGATATCGTCGTGCCCGAGAAGGGCGGTGACGCTCATGCGCTCGGCCTCGTTATCCTCCACCAGCAGCAGCTGCTTGCGGCGCGGCTCGGCATAGGCCTTCAGCCGTGACAGCGCCTTGCCGAGCCCTTCCGGCGTCGTCGGCTTGCTCATGAAGGCGAAGGCGCCGCGGGTCAGGCCATGCTGGCGGTCCTCGTCGAGGCTGATGATCTGGACGGGAATGTGCCGCGTCTGCGGGTTTTGCTTCAGCTGGCTCAGCACCGTCCAGCCGAGCATGTCGGGCAGGAAAATATCGAGCGAGATCGCCGACGGCTTGTAATCCTGCGCCAGCGCCAATGCATCGCTGCCGCGCATCGCGACCAGCACCTTGAAGCCGTTGTCGCGGGCGAGATCGACCAGCACGCGGGCGTAATGGGCGTCGTCCTCGACGACGAGCAGGATGGAGTCGCCCGCCTCTATCCGGTGACGGTCATCCGCGACGTGTTCGGCGGGTTTTTCGACCCGGCGGGCAGCCGCTTCGGCGAATTCGACGACGTTTGCGGCTGGTTGAGCGGACTTCGGCACCACGGCGCCGGCGCCGACATAGGTGAGCGGCAGGTAGAGCACGAAGGTGCTGCCGACACCCGGCGTGCTGCGCAGCTGGATCTCGCCTCCAAGCAGGTTCGCCAGTTCGCGGCTGATCGCCAGACCGAGGCCGGTGCCGCCATATTTGCGGCTGGTCGAGGCATCCGCCTGCTGGAACGCCTCGAAGATGATGCGCTGCTTCTCGGGCGGTATGCCGATGCCGGTATCGACGACTTCGAAGGCGATCACCGAGGGCGCGTGCCTGAGCGAAAGATGATCCGGCGACCAGCCGCTCGTCACCGATGCGACGCGCAGCGTGACGCCGCCCTGCGCGGTGAACTTGAAAGCGTTCGACAGCAGGTTCTTAAGAATCTGCTGCAACCGCTTGGAATCCGTAATGATGCTCTTCGTCACATCGGCGCCGACCTCGACCGCAAAGGAGAGATTGCGGTTTTCGGCCTCGTGGCGGAACGGCCGCGCCATGACTTCGAGCAGGTTGCTGACAAAGATCTCCTCGGCATCGACCGAGACCGTGCCGGACTCGATCTTGGACAGGTCGAGGATGTCGCTGATGAGGTTGAGCAGATCGGTGCCGGCGCCGTGGATCGTCTTTGCGAACTCGACCTGCTTGACCGACAGATTGCCGTCCGGGTTTTCCCCGAGCTGCTGACCGAGGATGAGGATGGAATTCAGCGGCGTGCGCAGCTCGTGCGACATGTTGGCGAGGAATTCCGATTTGTATTTCGAGGTCAGCGCAAGCTCGGTCGCCTTTTCCTCGAGCGCGCGCCGCGCCTGCTCGATCTCCTGGTTCTTCGCTTCGACTTCGACGTTGCGCTCTTCCAGCTGCTGCGCCTTCTGGCCGAGCTGTTCGTTGGTCTGCTGCAGCTCGCGCTGCTGCGTCTGCAGCTCGGCGGCGAGCTGTTGCGACTGCTTGAGCAGGCCTTCGGTCTGCATGGTCGCTTCGATCGAGTTCAACACGATGCCGATCGATGTGGTCAACTGATCGAGGAAGGAGAGCTGCAGCTCGGTGAATTCGCCGGCCGAGGCGAGCTCGATCACCGCCTTCACCTGGCCCTCGAAATGCACCGGCAGCACGATCGCACTTCTGGGCAGCGTCGTAAACACGCCGGAGCTGATCGGGACGACGTTGTCGGGAAGGTCGGTGACGAGGATGCGGCGGGCGTCGCTCGCGCATTGGCCGACGAGGCCCTGGCCGAAGTCGAGCCGGAGCGGGTGTGCCGCCTCGACGCCTTGCGCATAGACCGACAGCAGCGACAGGAACGGCTGGCTCTCGTCGGCATCGACCTGGTAGATGACGCCCTGATGGGCGCCGACCAGCGGCGCCAGTTCCGACAGCATCATCTTGCCGACCAGCGTCAGGTCGCGCTGGCCCTGCAGCATGTTGGTGAAGCGCGCGAGGTTCGTCTTCAGCCAGTCCTGCTCGGTGTTGCGCTCCGTCGTCAGGCGCAAATTGTCGATCATCGTGTTGATGTTGTCCTTGAGCTCGGCCACTTCGCCGCGCGCATCGACCTTGATCGAGCGCGTCAGGTCGCCCTTGGTGACGGCGGTCGCCACCTCGGCGATGGCGCGCACCTGTGTCGTCAGGTTCGCCGCCAGCAGGTTGACGTTGCCGGTCAGGTCCTTCCACGTTCCCGCGGTGCCGGGAACATTCGCCTGGCCGCCGAGCCGGCCTTCGACGCCCACCTCGCGGGCCACCGTCGTCACCTGATCGGCGAAGGTCGCGAGCGTGTTGGTCATGTTGTTGATGGTTTCGGCAAGGGCCGCCACCTCGCCCTTGGAGGCGACGGTGAGGTTCTGCTTGAGGTCGCCGTTCGCCACCGCCGTCACCACCTTGACGATGCCGCGGACCTGCTCGGTCAGGTTGGCGGCCATGACGTTGACGGTATCGGTCAGATCCTTCCAGGTACCGGCAACACCCGGCACCTGCGCCTGACCGCCGAGCTTGCCCTCGGTGCCGACTTCGCGGGCCACACGCGTCACTTCGCCGGCGAAGGCATTGAGCTGATCCACCATCGTGTTGATGGTGTTCTTCAGTTCGAGAATCTCGCCCTTCACGTCGACGGTGATCTTGCGCGACAGGTCGCCGCGCGCCACGGCGGTGGTCACTTCGGCGATGTTGCGCACCTGGGTCGTCAGATTGGCGGCAAGCAGGTTGACGTTGTCGGTCAGGTCCTTCCAGGTGCCGGCGACGCCGGGAACGACGGCCTGGCCGCCGAGCCTGCCGTCGGTGCCGACTTCGCGCGCCACGCGCGTCACTTCGCCGGCGAAGGAACGGAGCTGATCGACCATGGTGTTCAAGGTGTCCTTCAGCAGCAGGATTTCGCCTCGCACGTCGACGGTGATCTTGCGCGACAAGTCGCCATTGGCGATCGCGGTCGCCACTTCGGCGATGTTGCGCACCTGCGCCGTCAGGTTGCCGGCCATGGAATTGACGCTGTCGGTCAGGTCCTTCCAGGTGCCGGCAACGCCCGAGACCTGCGCCTGACCGCCGAGCTTGCCTTCGGTGCCGACTTCGCGGGCAACGCGCGTCACTTCGCCGGCAAAGGCGTTGAGCTGATCCACCATGGTGTTGATGGTGTTCTTCAGTTCGAGGATTTCGCCCTTCACGTCGACGGTGATCTTGCGCGACAGGTCGCCGCGCGCCACGGCGGTCGTGACTTCGGCGATGTTGCGCACCTGGCCGGTGAGGTTGGAGGCCATGGAGTTGACGTTTTCGGTCAGGTCCTTCCAGGTGCCGGCGACGCCTGGCACCTGCGCCTGGCCGCCGAGCTTGCCTTCGGTGCCGACTTCGCGCGCCACGCGCGTCACTTCCGAGGCGAAGCGGTTCAGCTGGTCCACCATGGTGTTCAGCGTTTCCTTGAGCTCCAGGATTTCGCCCGAGACCGAGACGGTGATCTTCTTCGACAAGTCGCCATTGGCGATGGCGGTCGAGACTTCGGCGATGTTGCGCACCTGCGCCGTCAGGTTGCCGGCCATGGAATTGACGCTGTCGGTCAGGTCCTTCCAGGTGCCGGCGACACCGAGCACGTTCGCCTGGCCGCCGAGCCGGCCTTCCGTGCCGACCTCGCGCGCCACGCGCGTCACCTCGCCGGCAAAGCCGTTCAGCTGATCGACCATCGTATTGATGGTTTCCTTCAGCTCCAGGATTTCCCCCGAGACGGTGACGGTGATTTTCTTGGACAGGTCTCCCTGGGCGACCGCGGTCGCGACTTCGGCGATGTTGCGCACCTGGCCGGTCAGGTTGGAGGCCATGGAGTTGACGCTATCGGTCAGATCCTTCCAGGTGCCGGCCACGCCGCGGACATTGGCCTGGCCGCCGAGCCGGCCTTCCGTACCGACTTCGCGGGCGACGCGTGTCACTTCCGAGGCGAAGGCGTTCAACTGGTCGACCATCGTGTTGATGGTTTCCTTCAGTTCAAGGATTTCGCCCTTCACGTCGACGGTGATCTTCTTCGACAGGTCGCCATTGGCGATGGCGGTCGAGACTTCGGCGATGTTGCGCACCTGCGCCGTCAGGTTGCCGCCCATGGAGTTGACGTTTTCGGTCAAGTCCTTCCAGGTGCCGGCCACGCCGCGCACGTTGGCCTGGCCGCCGAGCCGGCCTTCCGTTCCCACTTCGCGGGCAACACGCGTCACTTCGGAGGCGAAGGCGTTCAACTGGTCGACCATCGTATTGATGGTTTCCTTCAGTTCCAGGATTTCGCCCGACACCGTCACGGTGATCTTCTTCGACAGGTCGCCATTGGCGATCGCGGTCGAGACCTCGGCGATGTTGCGCACCTGTGCCGTCAGGTTGGAGGCCATGGAATTGACGTTGTCGGTCAGGTCCTTCCAGGTGCCGGCAACGCCGGGCACCTGCGCCTGGCCGCCGAGCCGGCCTTCCGTGCCGACCTCGCGCGCCACGCGCGTCACTTCGCCGGCAAAGCCGTTCAGCTGGTCGACCATCGTGTTGATGGTCTCCTTCAGTTCAAGAATTTCGCCGGAAACGTCGACGGTGATCTTGCGCGAGAGGTCGCCGCGCGCCACCGCCGTCGTCACCTGGGCGATGTTGCGCACCTGGGCGGTGAGGTTGCCGCACATGGCGTTGACGCTGTCGGTCAGGTCCTTCCAGGTGCCGGCCACACCCGGCACCAGCGCCTGCCCGCCTAGCTTGCCTTCGGTGCCGACTTCGCGCGCCACGCGCGTCACTTCCGAAGCGAACGAACGCAACTGGTCGACCATGGTGTTGATCGCTTCCTTCAGCTGCAGGATTTCGCCGCGCACGTCGACGGTGATCTTCTTGGAAAGGTCGCCATTGGCGACTGCGATCGTCACTTCGGCGATGTTGCGCACCTGCGCCGTCAGGTTCGACGCCATCGAGTTGACGCTTTCGGTCAGGTCCTTCCAGACGCCCGTCACCTCGGGCACCTGCGCCTGGCCGCCGAGCTTGCCGTCGGTGCCGACTTCGCGGGCGACGCGGGTCACTTCGGAGGTAAAGACGCTCAGCTGCTTGATCATCGTGTTGACGATATCGGCCGAGCGCAGGAATTCGCCCTTGAGCGCCCGCCCATCGACATCGAGCGGCACGGTCTGCAACAAGTCGCCCTTGGCGACGGCCGTGATCGTGCGGGTGACTGCCGTCGTCGGCCAGAGGAGGTCGTCGATCAGGCCGTTGATCGACCCTTCCATCTCCGACCAGGAACCGTCGGAGAGGCCGAAGCGCACGCGGGTGCTCGTGCGCCCATCCCGGCCGACCACTTGGCCGACATGTTCGAGCTGCTGGGCCATGCGCTGATTGGCGGCGATGATGTCGTTCAGCGCATCGGCGACCTTGCCGGTGACGCCGGTGAGGTCGGAGCGCATGCGCACGGAAAAGTCGCCGCGCCTGACGGCTACCAGCACCTCCAGAAGGGCGCTGGCATCATCAAAGGCCATGGTTTTGTGGTCGTGCCCGTTGAGGCTCTCGGCCGCAGCCTCGTCGCGCGAAATCTCACTGGTTTGCGTGCTCACGGAATCCCCCCTGTTCGAAAGAAGATAATTAGTGCTCGACTGGAAAAAGGGTATGGGTGTGCCGCAGGGTTGCAGCGATAGGCCTAATCCAACGTCAACGGCCAAACTTGGCCTGCGCGGGAACAGTTTCCGGCCGGCCGTCGTTTCCGTCCTGACAAGGAGAGCGACATGTCGAACGTCTCAAGGACAGGCAAGGACGAGATCAACAACGCGACCAGCGCAACCACCTTCGGGCGCTCGGTCGAGAGCCAGGCGCAGATGCAGGATGCCGCTGCGGAAGCGGCGCCGGAAGCCGGCGGCGAAATGCTCAACATCTACCGGCTGGAGCCGATCGCCAAGCCCGACGATCCGAGATGGGACAACGCCCCGAACCATGGCACCATCGTCGTGGCCGCCCGCACACCCGGCGATGCCAGGATCGTCGCCGCCGCACGCGAACTCGATTTCATGGAAGTGGACGCCGCACCCGCCGAGGATGTCACGACGACAAATGCCAGCGCATTTCGAGACGACAAGCTTTATACTGTGATCGAGATCGACCGGAACAGGCGCGATATCAAGCGCGGCGTCCTCGACGGTACGATATCTGTCGACACGATCCGGCCGGTCCAGCCGGACTAGGCTTCTTCTTTACCTGGGGGTTCTCAATGAATACTGCCAATCTGCAGCTCAAGGGCCTGATCATGGCGATGGCCTCGATTTGCGACGCGATCGCCGAGAAGGAATTGCTCACCCGCGAGGAAATCGATACCGCACTGTCGAAAGCTCAAAAGGCGATCGAGGAGGATGACGACCACGAGCTGTCGGGCGCCAACCTTGCGGCGATCCTGTTTCCGATCCGTGTCCTGAAGCTGGCCGGCGATGCGGGCCGGAAGGGCGAAGGAGCGACGTTTTCTGACTATGCCAAGCTCGTAGGAAAGCTCGGCTGAGCATGTTCGAAGGCTTTTCTCTTGAGGCTGTCGATGTCGGGCCGGGTCCGCTTCGCGTCCGCATCGGCGGCTCGGGACCCGCCGTTCTTCTGCTCCACGGCCATCCCAGGACACATATGACCTGGGGCAAGGTAGCGGATCTGCTTTCACCCGATTACACCATCGTCTGTCCCGACCTGCCCGGTTTCGGCCGTTCCTATCAGCCGGCCGATGCTCCTGACAGCCGAAATTCCTCCAAGCGCGCCAAGGCCGAAGCCCTGGTCGAATTGATGCGGCGACTGGGTCACGACCACTTCGCGGTGGTCGGTCACGACCGCGGAAGCCTGACCGCCTTCCGCATGGCGATGGACCATCCCGATCGCGTGAGGAAGCTCGTCATCGCCGACGGCATCCCCGTCATCGAACATCTCGAACGTGCAGACTGGAAGTTTGCGAGAGACTGGTATCACTGGTTCTTCTTCGCCCAGAAAGAAAAACCGGAGCGGGCGATCTCGGCCGATCCCCTGGCGTGGTACGACAAACTCTCGCCGGCGCTGATGGGCAAGCCGGCCTATGACGACCTCATCGACGTCATCCACGACCCTCGTGTCGTCCATGGGATGATCGAGGACTACCGCGCCGGCCTCAGCATCGACCATTTCCACGACCGTGAGGACCGCGACGCCGGCCGCAAAGTGACCTGCCCCATGCTCTGCCTCTGGTCGCTCCGCGACGACATGGAACAGATCTATGGCGACCCGGCCGCCATCTGGCGGAACTGGGCAAATGACGTGCGCGGCTTCGGCATAGACAGCGGCCACCATATTGCCGAGGAGAATCCGGAAGCGCTCTCGCAGGCCATCCGGGGGTTTCTCGAAAACGGATAGGGCAAGGGTTCAGACGCCTTGCGGTAGCAGGCCATCCGCCTGAGGTGTCCAAAGTTGTCGATTTTGCGATAAGTTGATCAATTTTGTCTTGTTTCCCGGCGGTTCCTGTGGCTATAGGGCCGCAGACACTCACGCACCGGGATTTTTACGTGACCAGCTACAAATCGCTTCTGGCCGCCTGCGGCCTCTCCGCCCTGATCGGTCTTGCCGCAACGCCGTCGTTCGCCGGCTCGACGGCCTATCCGCTGACGCTGGAAAACTGCGGCGCTGAGGTGATCTTCAAGAAGGCGCCCGAGCGGGCGATCGGCCTCGGCCAGAACAGCGCGGAAATCCTGCTGCTGCTCGGCCTTCAAGACAAGATGGTCGGCACCGCCTTCTGGCCGAGCAAGGTGTTGCCGCAGCTCGCCGAGGCCAATGCCAAGGTCAAGCTTCTCACGGTCGAGATGCCGACTTTCGAATCCATGCTCGCCGAGAATCCCGACTTCGTGGCGGTCGCTTTGCCGAGCCTCGTCGGGCCGAACAGCAAGGTCGCCAAACGCGAGGATTTCGACAAGGTCGGCGTTTCAACCTATCTGTCGCCCAGCACCTGCCTCAGCACCAAGGATGTCAAGGATCAGTATGGCAGCCGCGGCGAGCTGTGGAATATGGATCTTCTCTACAAGGAGATCGACGAACTCTCGCAGATTTTCGACGTGGCCGACCGCGGCCAGGCGCTGATCGCCGATTTCAAGGCCCGTGAAGCCAAGCTGCGCGGAAGCGTTGCCAAGGACGGCCAGAAACTCTCCTACGTCTTCTGGTTCTCCAGCCCCAGCCCGTCGGCCGATGCCTATGTCGGCGGCAAGAACAGCGCCTCCGGCTTCATCGCCGATCTGCTCGGGGGACGCAATGCGATCGACGCGGCAGCGGAATGGCCGACCGTCGGCTGGGAAGGCATCATCGCCGCCAATCCCGACGTCATCGTCGTCGCCAACCTCGACCGCAACCGTTGGGAACTCGACAAGCCCGAGGCCAAGATCAACTTCCTGAACACCGATCCCGCCGTCAGCCAGATCCCTGCCGTCAAGAACAAGGCGCTCGTCGTCATGGACGGCCAGGCGATGAACCCGACCATCCGCACGATCTACGGCGCCGAACAGGTGGCCGAGCAGCTGAAGGCCCTCGGTCTGCTGAAGTGACCGAGGCGGGCCGTCTCTTCCGGCAGCTGGGAGCGCTCACCGCATTGCTTCTGGCTTCCCTCTGCCTCATCGCTGTCGCCATCGGCGTCAGCGTCGGGATCGGCGATCTGCCGATCCCGCTCGCGACCACGTTTTCGGCCGTCACCAACCGGCTGGGCTGGACCTCGGTCGAGCTCAACCGCATCCATGAGACTGTCATCTGGGATTATCGCCTGAGCCGGGCGCTCGTCGCCGCCTTCTGCGGCGCGGGGCTGGCGCTGTCGGGCGCCGTCATGCAGTCGCTGCTGCGCAATCCCCTCGCCGAACCCTATGTGCTCGGCATCTCCGCCGGGGCCTCCACCGGCGCCGTCGCGATCGTCATCCTGGGCCTCGGCGCCGGCGCGGTGTCGCTGTCGGCAGGCGCCTTTGCCGGCGCCTTCGCAGCCTTCTTCTTCGTGGCGCTGCTGTCGAACGGCACGCGCGGCGGCGCGGACCGCACCATCCTTGCCGGTGTCGCCGCATCGCAGCTCTTCAACGCATCGACCTCCTATATTGTCACCACCTCGGCCAATGCGCAGCAGGCCCGCGACGTCATGTTCTGGCTGCTCGGCAGTTTCGGCGGCGTGCGCTGGCCGGAATTCGCGCTGGTCTCGGTCGTCGTCGGCTTCGGTCTCGCCGCCTGTATGCTTTACGCCCGGGTGCTCGACGCCTTCGCGTTCGGCGACGAGGCGGCGTCCTCTCTCGGCGTCAATGTCGGCCGTGCCCGCATGGCGTTGTTCGCGCTGACCGCGATGATGACGGCGACGATCGTCAGCATGGTCGGCTCGATCGGCTTCGTCGGCCTTGTCGTGCCGCATGTCGCCCGCTTTGTCGTCGGGCCGCTCCATATCCGCCTCCTGCCGGCCTGCGCCATCGCAGGCGCCATCTTCATGGTGTTCGCCGATATCGCCGCGCGCGCCCTCATTCCCGGCCAGATCCTGCCGATCGGCGTCGTCACGGCGCTGGTCGGCGTTCCCTTCTTCTCGATCATCCTCTACCGGTTCCAGCGCGCGTCATGAGCATCAAGGCTGACAACCTCACCTGGAAAATTGGCAGGAAGACCATCCTGGACGGCGTTTCCATGGAAGCGCAGCCCGGCCGGATGCTCGGCCTGCTCGGACCGAACGGCTCCGGCAAGACCTCGCTGCTCAGGCTTCTCGCCGGTCTGAAGCGCCCGCATTCCGGCCGCGTCACGCTCGACCGCAGCGATATCGGCAAGATCAGCCGCCGCTCGATCGCCCGGCGTATCGCCTTCGTCGAGCAGCACGCCACGACCAATGCCAATCTGAAGGTCGTCGACGTCGTCAAGCTCGGAAGGTTTCCGCACCGCTCCATGTTCTCAGGCTGGACCAAGGTTGACGAAGAGGCCGTCGAAGCGGCACTCGTCCGCGCTGGCATGGCGGAGAAGCGCGACGACCGCTGGCAGAGCCTGTCAGGCGGCGAAAAGCAGCGCACCCACATCGCCAGGGCGCTCGCCCAGTCGCCGCAGGAGCTGATCCTCGACGAACCCACGAACCATCTCGATATCCAGCACCAGATCGGCCTGATGCGGCTCGTCTCCGGCCTGCCGATCACCAGCATCGTCGCCCTGCACGATCTCAATCACGCCGCCATGTTCTGCGATGCGCTTGTTATCATGCAGCAGGGCAGGATCGTCGCTTCCGGCACGCCTGAGGACGTGCTGAGCGAAAAGCTCCTGCGCGAGGTCTTTTCCATCGAGGCGCGCGTCGAAGCCTCGCCCTATCATTCCCGCCCGCACATCCACTATCTCAAGTGAGAGCGACTAGAACAGGATGATTTTAGGCCGATTGGCCTAAATCTGAATCCTATTCTAAATTAAAGAGTTAGAGCATGATGTCGTCCGAAAACCGCTCACACTTTTCGGCATCATGCTCTAGTCCACGCAGGCCGACCTTGCCGCGTCCAGGCGAACGTTCTGCACGAATACCTGCAGCGCCGGCCACATTTCCCAATAGTAACGATTCAGCACTGGATCAGCATGGTCGAGAACGGGGCGAGGCTGGCCCAGAATCGCGGCCATATCGATTTCAAACGCGCTCATGTCGCCGAACGGGCGCTTGAAATCGACCACGGGCGCAGGATAGCCTTCACCGGCGACGATCGCGATGATCTGGCTGTCCGGCCACTCGAATCTCAGGTGGTGCAGGAGTTGGAGATGCTGGCGGGTGAATTGAAAATAACCATCCGGCTCAAGGCGTGGCATTTCTGCCAGATATGAACTAATCCGTGCGCCCGGCAATCCAGCGAGATCGTTCCGAAGCCGGCGCTGCATCGTCGCATTATCGAGATGGTCGAGGTGATATTGTCCGTCCGCTAGCCTGCAATTCGCAAGAGCCCAAGTCAGCAGCGTCGAGACCTCGCGGTGAAATCGGGCGATAGCAATTCGATCACTCGTGCCGATGATCGGGCCGAGGTCAGCGGCCATATCGTCGCTGCCATATGGAGCGAGCGGATTGACGACAGGCCCCCCGCTTTCGATCGAAGTATTCCACGCAAACTGCAGTTTCCGCAATGCCTCGATGTGCTGAGGTGTGATGGTCAGCGCGGGGTCTTCCGGATCGGCGTAGATCTGATGCTCGGCGTGCCACTGCCAAGCGATCCAGGCCGGCCAGGAAAGCACAGCCACGATCAGAGCGAGCCCAAAAAGCCGCCGCTTGTATGCCATTTAAGAGTTCTCCCGGTATCAATACGCAGAGATCATGACGTCTTGGCTATCGGGTCTTGGTAGGTTTTGGCAAGTTCGGTATGCGTGTCGCTCTGCCTGCGCGGCAACTTCCATGCGCTGACACGCTCACGTCACGATTTGCAGTGGCAGAGCGGTCGTCTTCTTGAGCGTCTTGAGCACGATGCTCGATTTGACCGAGGCCAGATTGTCGGTGACCCGGATCATTCGTTCGAGAAACTGGCTGAGATGGTCGAGATCGCGCGTCATCACCTTCATCAGAAAATCGGCGTCACCGGTCTGCGAATAACATTCCAGGATCTCCGGCGCGGTCTCGATGAAGCGATGGAGCCGCTCGTTTCCGCCTTCCGTATGCGCGCGCAGACTGACGAGCGTATGGGCGACGACGCTGAAACCCAGTTTCGCGGGATTAAGGATGGCGACGACGCTCTGGATATATTGCTCCTTGCGCAGCCGTTCCAAACGGCGCGCGCATTGGGTGGCGGAGAGATTGACCTTCTGCGACAGCTCGCCCTGCGTCATCTCGCTGTTCTGCTGAAGCGCCGCGAGCAATTTGATATCGAACTGATCAAGCATGAAACACCCGAGATAAGGGGAATTTCGGCATAGTATAGCCCTCTAACGCAGAATGTCTGCATCGATGCGGTGAAACAGGCAGACAATCGCAGAAATTCGCCGCGAAACTTCAGTTAATCTCCAAACAACTGGATAAAACGGAGGTGGACCTGTGTTTGAAGAACTGAATAACCGGCCGGCCGACAGCCTGCTTGCCCTCATCAAAGCCTTCCAGGCAGACAAACGCGCCGGAAAGATCGACCTGGGCGTCGGCGTCTATCGTGACGCCATGGGCCGCACGCCGGTCATGCGGGCCGTGAAGGCGGCGGAACAGTTTCTTCTGGAGACGCAGGACAGCAAGAAATATCTCGGTCCGGAAGGCGATCTGCAATTCGTCCGCTTGCTGCAGCCGATCATTTTCGGGCAATCGCCGGCCTTCGGTGAGCGTCTTGTCGGCATCCAGACGCCGGGCGGCAGCGGCGCGCTGCGTCTCGGCGCGGAACTCATCCAGACGGCAAAGCCATCGGCGAAGGTTTTGCTGGGCACGCCGAGCTGGCCCAACCATGCGCCGATCTTCGGTTCGGCGCGCCTCACCGTAAAGGAATATCCCTTCGTCGATCTCGCCTCGCAGCAGGTGAAATTCGAAAGCGTGGTCGCGGCCCTGTCCTCCGCCAACGCAGGCGATGTCGTGCTTCTTCACGGCTGCTGTCACAACCCGACCGGCATCGATTTCACCATGGAAGAGTGGCGCCGAATTGCCGAACTCCTCGTCGCCCACAAGCTCGTGCCCTTCATCGATCTTGCCTATCAGGGGCTCGGCGACGGTCTCGAACAGGATGCCGCGCCGACGCGCATGATCCTCGAAGCGGTCGACGAGGCACTGATCGCCTATTCCTGCGACAAGAATTTCGGCCTCTATCGGGAGCGCGTCGGCGCGCTCTATGTCATGACTCGCAATGCCGGCGACATAGGGAAAGCGGAAAGCAACATGGCCGCGCTCGCCCGCGTCAACTGGTCCATGCCGCCGGATCATGGCGCGGCAATCGTCCGGACCATTCTCGAAAGCGCCGAAATGTCGGCAATGTGGCGTGCCGAGCTCGAAGAAATGTGCGAGCGCGTCAATGGCAATCGTGCCGCGCTCGCCGCTGCTGCACCCGACCTCGCCTTCATCAGCCGCCAGCGCGGCCTGTTTTCCAATCTCTCCATATCAAGGGAAACGGCGGCGGCGCTTCGCGCCAGCCACGGCATCTACATGGCCGATTCCGGGCGAATGAACCTCGCCGGCATGCAGCCGGCCGACGCCGGCGCCATCGTCACCGCACTCCAAGCCGAAGGCTGCCTGAAATGAGCAAGAACGAAACGACCGGCCAGGCGATCGCCCGTTCGCTTGTCGCCCATGGAATCGACACGGTCTTCGGCATTCCGGGCGCCCACATGTATGACTTCAACGATGCCCTCTACGGCGCCGCAGATAAGATCCGCTTCATCCACACAAGGCACGAACAGGGCGCCGCCTACATGGCTTATGGCTATGCCAAGTCCACCGGCCGGGTCGGCGCCTATACCGTTGTGCCCGGCCCCGGCGTGCTCAATTCCGGCGCGGCTCTCTGCACCGCTTACGGCGCCAATGCGCCGGTGCTCTGCGTCACCGGCAACATCATGTCCCATCTGATCGGGCAAGGCAGAGGACAGCTGCACGAACTGCCGGACCAGCTCGCGACCATGCGCGGGATCACCAAGACGGCGGAACGCATCAACCATCAGTCCGAAACCGGCCCCGTCATATCGGAGGTCGTCGGCAAAATGCTTTCCGGCCGCCAGGGTCCGGGAGCGGTCGAAGCTCCTTGGGATGTGTTCGGACAATTCGGTCCGGAAGCCGACCTGCCACTCGGCACGAGAGCCCCTCATCCGGCCATCAATCCCGACCAGATCGCCGCCGCAGCGGCGCTGATTTCAGGCGCTCGGAATCCGATGATCATGGTCGGCGGCGGCGCCGCGGATGCCGGCGCTGACATCGCAGCACTTGCGGAGCTCTTGCAGGCGCCGGTCACCTCCCATCGCTCCGGCAAGGGCATCGTCGCCGACGACCATCCGAACTATCTGAATTTCGTCGCCGCCTATGAGTATTGGAAGAAGGTCGACGTGCTGATCGGCATCGGTAGCCGGCTCGAATTGCAGTTCATGCGGTGGAAATGGCGGCCCAAAGGCCTCAAGATCATCCGCATCGACATCGACCCCACAGAGATGGTCCGCCTCAAGCCCGACGTCGGCATCGTCTCCGATGCGGGAGATGGCACGCGAGCACTGGCCGCTGCGCTGGCAGGCACCCGCTGCGAGAATCGGACGCGCGAATTCGCCGAGCTGAATGAAGAGGCGAGATCTCGTTTTCAGGCGGTGCAGCCGCAGCTCGCCTATCTCGAGGTCATTCGCGAGGCCCTACCGAGAGACGGCTTCTTCGTCGAGGAAATCAGCCAGATGGGCTTCACCGCCCGCTTTGCCTTCCCGGTCTATGGCCCGCGCCAATATGTGACATGCGGCTATCAGGACAATCTCGGTTTCGGCTTCAACACGGCGCTCGGCGTAAAGGTCGCCAACCCCGATAAATCAGTTATCTCCGTTTCCGGCGATGGCGGCTTCATGTTCGGCGTTCAGGAGCTTGCCACCGCCGTCCAGCACAAGATCGCCGTCGTCGCCATCGTCTTCAACAATTCAGCCTATGGCAACGTGCTGCGCGACCAGAAGCAGGTCTATAAAGGCCGCTATCTCGGTTCGGAACTGACCAATCCTGATTTCGTGGCTCTCGGCGAGAGCTTCGGTGTCAAATCCTTCAAGGCGACGAGCCCCGGCGAATTGAGGGAGGTATTGCAGAAAGCGCTCTCGCTCAATGAGCCCGTGCTCATCGAGGTTCCGATCGAAAAAGGATCCGAGGCAAGCCCCTGGCCTTTCATTCATCCGGCACCGCACGCCGACTGAAGCCCCTCAGGGCGATGGTCCTTTGAGAAGGACCGTCGCCAGCGGCGGCAGCGTCAGCGACAGGGAGACGGGCCTGCCGTGGGCGGGGATGGGTTCGCTCGATACTGCGCCGTTGACGAGCCCGGAGCCGCCATATTCGCGGGCATCGGTCGTTATCCGCTCGATCCACACGCCATCATCGGGCACGCCCATTCTATAGCCGTAACGTGGTACCGGCGTGAAATTCGAGACGACGAGGACCGAGGAGGAACGGTCTGGGGCGTAACGCAGCATGCCGAGAACGGAGTTGACGCTGTCGTCGGCAGCCGCCCATTCGAAGCCCTCGGGATGAAAATCGCCGAACTGCAGTGCCGATTCGTCGCCGTAGAGGCTGTTCAGATCCTTCACCAGGCGCTGGATGCCGATATGCGCCGGCCGGTCCAGCACGTCCCAGCTCACCGAAGCATCATGGTTCCATTCGCCGGGCTGGGCGATCTCGCTTCCCATGAACAGCAGCTTCTTGCCGGGATGGCCCCACATGAAGGCGAGATAGCTGCGCAGATTGGCGAATTTCTGCCACTCGTCGCCCGGCATTTTCGTCAGCAGCGAGCCTTTGCCATAGACCACCTCATCGTGGGAAATCGGCAGCATGAAACGCTCGGAATAGGCATAGATCATGCCGAAGGTCATCGTGCCGTGGTGATAGCTCCGGTAGACGGGATCTTTCTCGATATAACTCAGGCTGTCATGCATCCAGCCCATGTTCCATTTGATATCAAAGCCGAGCCCGCCCTCCTTGGGCGGCTTGGTCACACCGGGCCAGGCCGTCGATTCCTCGGCGATGGTCATGGCGTGCGGGCAACGCTCGTGAACGATACTGTTGAGGTGCTTGAAGAACTCCACCGCCTCCAGGTTCTCGCGCCCGCCATACCGATTGGGAATCCATTCGCCCTCATTGCGGCTGTAGTCGCGGTAGAGCATCGAGGCGACGGCATCGACGCGCAGCCCGTCGACATGGTAGCGCTCGAGCCATTCGAGCGCGCTGGCGATCAGGAAGCCCTTCACCTCGTTGCGGCCGAGATTGTAGATCAGCGTGTTCCAGTCGCGGTGAAAGCCTTCGCGCGGATCCTCGTGTTCGTAGAGCGCGCTGCCGTCGAAGCGGGCAAGACCCCAGACGTCGGTCGGGAAATGCGCCGGCACCCAATCGAGAATGACGCCGATGCCGGCGCCGTGGCAGCGGTCGACGAAATAGGCGAAATCCTCTGGCGTTCCGTAGCGCCCGGTCGGGGCGAACAGGCCGAGCGGCTGGTAGCCCCAGGAGCCGCCGAACGGATGCTCCATGATCGGCAGCAACTCGATATGGGTGAATCCCATTTCGCGCGCATAGGGAACGAGCCGCTGGCTGAGTTCCACCCAATCGAGCGACCGGTTGCCGTCCTTCTGATCGCGCAGCCAGGAGCCGGCATGGACCTCGTAGACTGAGATCGCGCTCTCCAGCCTTTCCTGCCGGGACCGGCCTCTCATCCAGGTATCGTCGGTCCATCGAAACGGCGTCGAAGACGCGACGATCGAGGCGGTCGACGGGGCGGCCTCGCTGGCGCGGGCCACCGGATCGGCCTTCTGCGGCAGGCAATTGCCATGCGCGTCGACGATCTCGAACTTGTATCTTTCGCCGGGCGCCAGCCGGGGAACGAACAGCTCCCAGACGCCTGCCGATGGCCTCAGCCGCATCGGGTTTCGTCGCCCGTCCCAGGCATTGAAATCGCCGACGACCGAAACGCGGCGCGCATTCGGCGCCCAGACGGCGAAACGAACGCCCGCGATGCCGTCAATCGACATCGCCACCGCGCCGAGCGTTCGGCTCAGGCTGTAGTGGGTGCCTTCGGATATCAGATGAAGATCGAGTTCTCCGAGCAAGAGACCGAAGCTATAGGGATCTTCGGTGAGTTGTTCGCCATCCGGCCATTGGATCCGCAGCCTGTATCCCATTCTCGAAGCCGTCGCCGCCGCAAACAGGCCGGAGGGGTGAGCGATGCTGAAAGGCGTCACCACCCGGCCGCTCGATGCGTCGACGAGATCGACCGCCTCTGCTCCGGGCAGATAGGCGCGCACGACCGTCATGCCGCCGCTCTCATGCGGACCGAGGATCGAGAAGGGATCGCCATGGCGCCCTTCGATCAAGGCCCAGAGTGCATCGTGGCCGATGCCGGCGAGAAGTTCCGAGCGTTCGACATTCATGCATTGACCCCCGCTAAGCGCGATACGATTTCGGTAAGGCCGGCGAGCGGGATCGGCAGCCACTTCGGTCTGTTGCGGGCTTCATAGGCGACTTCATAGGCGGCCTTCTCCAGAAGAAAGGCATCGAGCACCCGCCTGCGTTGTTCGGCCGGCATGGCAAGCGCCTTGGAGGCGGAGACGGCCTGCCAATAGGCATCGAGGAAGGCCGCCTCGGCATTGCGTCCGAACCGGGCAATGGCATCGCGGCGGACCTCGTTCTCATATTCCGTCACCGCGTCATTATCGAGCTGGGCGGTGGCGACGAGATAGCTGAGCGAGCGCAGCAGCCCGGCGACATCGCGCAGCGGAACGGTCTTGGCGCGGCGTTCGGCGAGGTTTTTCGCGGGCTCGCCTTCGAAGTCGATGATGACGGCATCGCCCTCGCTGACCAGGATCTGGCCGAGATGGAAATCGCCATGCGTGCGCGTCATCAGCGTGCCGCGGGCGCTCTCGGCCAGGCTCGCGCCAAGCTCGACGAGTTCGGAGCGGCGCTCGACAAGCGGGGCGGCGAGCAGATCGACCGCGGGATCGGCATGCTCCTCGCGTTCGGCAAGCTTCGACATGGCAAAGGCGACCTCGCCCGCCACGGCCTTCTTGATCACCTCCACCTCGTCGTCGCCGGCGACAACAGGACTGAAAGCCGCATCGGCGTTCTCTCCGGCGAGCACCACATGCAATTCTCCCAATCGCATGCCGACCATGGCGACGAAGCTGATCAGCGACCGGAAGACATCGTCCCCGGGTTCGACCGCCGGATCGGCCAGCACCAGTTCATCGGCGGCGCGGCGCAGATTGTTCAGCATCCAGTTCCAGGCGTCGCCCTGGTTGCGGATCGCGCCCTGGACGATGATCAGGGTCGAGCGGCGACCGCTGGAATCGGTGTGTGCAACTTCGCCGAGCAGCGGCGCGGTGTGGTCATAGCCGGCGCGAGTCAAGAACCGCGTCATCTCCACCTCCGGGTGGATGCCGGGAAAGATGTGCCGGATCAGCTTGATCATGGCGACATCGCCGACGATCAGCGAACTGTTGGATTGCTCCGCCGAGAGCCAGTGGACCGGCATATGGTCGGTGACATCAAGCCGGTCGAGCCTTTCGGTGCCGAGAAATTCCAGCGTGCCGGTGCGCCCCGTGATGCGCGAGCGGTCGGCAAGCCCGCGCAGGATGCCGCGCGCCATCGGCTCCACGGCAAATCCATCGGTCAGGAAACCGACCCGCCTGCCCTGGCGAACCCGCCCGAGCGCGAGCTGCTGGGTCAACGCCGAGGGCTGGGCATCGTCCCAGGCGACCGTCAACGGCAACTGATAGGATTCGGTATGATCAGGCAGCACCACCTCCAATTCGCCGAGAACAACGCCATCGACAAAGGGGATCGGCGTTGCCGAGATCAGCCGCGCCGCCTGCAGCGGCTGGTCCTTCGCCCCGAACCACCGCCGTCTGGCGAGATAGGCGGGCAGGATTTCGTTGCTCAGGACGCGCGCATGTGCGGGCTCATCGACGAGATCGAGCAGGCCGCGGCGAATGACCATCGTCATGAGGTCGGGCAGCTGTTCGGGCGGCGCCGTGCGCCATGCCGGCGGATCGGCATCGGCCTCCAGCTGGAACCAGAAGAAACCGTAGGGCGGCAAGGTCAGGAGATAGGTCAGCTGCCCGATCGGCGGAAAGGGCGACATGCCGGTCAGCTCGATCGGCACGCGGCCCTCGAAGGCGGAGAGATCGAGTTCGACCGCCTGGGGCAGCCGTGAAAGGTTGGCGACGCACATCAGCGTCTCGCCTTCATATTCCCTGAGATAGGCGAGGATCTTGCGGTTCTCGGGCGAGAGGAAACGCAGAGAGCCGCGACCGAAGGCCGGATGCCGGCCGCGCAGCGCCAGCATCTTGCGCGTCCAGTTGAGCAGCGAATGCGCATCCGTGCTCTGCGCTTCGACATTGACCGCCTCGAAACCGTAGAGCGGATCGGCGATCAGCGGCAGGACGAGACGCGCGGGGTCGGTCCTGGAGAAGCCGCCGTTGCGGTCGGGCGACCACTGCATCGGTGTGCGCACCCCGTCCCGGTCGCCGAGATAGATATTGTCGCCCATGCCGATCTCGTCGCCGTAATAAATGACAGGCGTCCCCGGCATCGACAGAAGAAGCGCGTTCATCAGCTCGATGCGCCGGCGGTCGCGCTCCATCAGCGGCGCCAGCCGCCGCCGGATGCCGAGGTTGATGCGGGCGCGTTTGTCGGAGGCATAGGTCTCCCAGAGATAGTCGCGCTCGGCGTCGGTGACCATTTCGAGCGTCAGCTCGTCGTGGTTGCGCAGGAAGATCGCCCACTGGCAGTTCTCCGGAATTTCGGGCGTCTGGCGCAGGATGTCGGTGATCGGGAACCGGTCTTCCTTGGCGATCGCCATGTACATGCGCGGCATCAGCGGGAAGTGGAACGCCATATGGCATTCGTCGCCGTCGCCGAAATACTCGCGCGTATCCTCCGGCCATTGATTGGCCTCGGCCAGCAGCATGACGCCAGGATGGGTGGCGTCGAGGGCGGCGCGGATGCGCTTGAGGATCGCATGGGTCTCGGAGAGGTTTTCGTTGATCGTTCCCTCGCGCTCGACGAGATAGGGGATCGCGTCGAGACGGAAACCGTCGATGCCGGTCTCCAGCCAGAAGCGCATCACCTTCAGCAATTCTTCCATGACGAGCGGGCTGTCGAAGTTGAGGTCCGGCTGGTGGGAGTAAAAGCGGTGCCAGTAATAGGCGCCGGCCACCGCATCCCATGTCCAGTTGGATTTCTCCGTATCGAGGAAGATGATGCGCGTTTCCGGGAATTTCTGATCGGTATCCGACCAGACATAGAAGTCGCGCTCCGGCGATCCCGCTGTCGCCTGGCGGGCGCGCTGGAACCAGGGATGCTGGTCGGAAGTATGATTGATGACGAGCTCGATAATGACGCGGATATTGCGCTGGTGAGCGGCCTCGACGAAGGCGCGGAAATCCTCCACCGTCCCATAATCAGAGCTGACACTGCCGTAATCGGCAATGTCGTAGCCGTCGTCGCGGCGCGGCGAGGGAAAGAACGGCAGCAGCCAGATGGCGTTGACGCCGAGGGCCGCGATATGATCGAGCTTCTGGTGCAGCCCGGCGAAATCCCCGACCCCATCGCCATTGGCGTCGTAGAACGACTTGATGTGCAGCTGGTAGATGATCGCATCCTTGTACCAGAGCAGCGGTTCGGTATTACCGGGGTTCATCGTGTCCATTCATGCCTCCGCTGCGCGAACGCGCCAGATCGCAAAGGGCAGGACCTGCGGATTGAGCGCGACGGTCTGCCTTTTGCCGGTCCATTTGAAACGATGCCCGCCGACCAGATCCTCGGCGTCGAGGGCGCCGCCATCCCCGAGCGACCATTTCCAGAGCGGCAGCTCGACATCGCTTTGCTGAAAATTATAGGGGTCGAGGCTGATCGCGATCAGCAGGACGTTGTCGCGGGCTTTGCTCGCCTTCTCGAAGAACAGGATGTTGTCATTCCAGGCGGGAAGCAGCGTCAGCCCGAGATGCGAATGCAACGCGGTGTTTTCGTTGCGGATGCGGTTGAGCATCGTGATTTCGGCAATGATGTTGCCCGGCCGGTCGTAGTCCCAGGCGCGGATCTCGTATTTTTCGCTGTCGGCATATTCCTTGCGCTTGGCGTCGGGACGTCCCTCGCACAGTTCGAAACCGTTATAGACACCCCACAGGCCCGAAAGCGTGGCAGCCAATGCTGCACGGATGAGGAAGGCCGGGCGCGGCGCGTTCTGCAGAAAATCCGGATTGATGTCGTGGGTGTTGACGAAGAAATGCGGACGGAAGAACTCCTTCGGCGCCGTTTCGGTCAGCTCCCGCATATATTGCTCGAGCTCCCACTTGGCGTTGCGCCAGGTGAAGTAGGTGTAGGATTGGGAGAAACCGATCTTTGCCAGCCGGTACATGACCTTCGGCTTGGTGAAGGCTTCCGAGAGGAAGACGACGTCGGGATGGCGCGCCCTAATATCGCCGATCAGCCATTCCCAGAACGGGAAGGGCTTGGTGTGCGGATTGTCGACGCGGAACAGCTTCACGCCCTGGTCGACCCAGAGCTGGACGATATCCCTCAGCTCCACCCATAGGGAAGGCACGGCGTCCTTCGTGTAGAAATCGACGTTGACGATGTCCTCGTATTTCTTCGGCGGGTTCTCGGCATATTTGATCGTGCCGTCGGGCCGCCAGTCGAACCAGCCGGGGTGCTCTTTCAGCCAGGGATGATCCGGCGAGGCCTGGATGGCAAGGTCCAGCGCAATCTCCAGCCCATGCCGGGCCGCCTCCTCGACCAGCCGGCCGAAATCCTCGAAATCGCCGAGCTCGGGATGGATGGCATCATGGCCGCCATCTTCCGAGCCAATGGCATAGGGGCTTCCGGGATCGCCGGGAGCGGCCTTCAGGCTGTTGTTGCGCCCCTTGCGATTGGTCGAGCCAATCGGATGAATGGGCGGGAAATAGAGCACGTCGAAGCCCATGCCGCGAATATCGGCCAGCCTCGGAATGACGTCGTCGAAAGTGCCGTGGCGGTTCGGATCGCCGCTCTGCGAGCGCGGGAAGATCTGATACCAGCTCGCGAAGGCCGCTTCCTTGCGTTCGGCATCGACGGCGCTTGTCGTCGAGCGAAGCCGAAACGGCCGCCTGTCAGCCCTGTTCATCAGCTCCGATGTTTCGGGATCGAGCAGGATCGCGGTGCGCTCGGGATCGGAAGCTTTTTCGAGGTTGTCGATCAGAGCCTGCAGACCGGCGCTGAGCGCCGCCGGCGCTTCGGCTTTGGCGGCGCGAACGAGGTTCAATCCCTCCTGAAGCTCCAGCTTCAGGTCCAGCCTCGCATCGTTCTTCTTGGTCAGTTCGTAACGGAAGATCGCGAACGGGCTTTTCCATGCCTCGACGGCGAATTCGTAGCGCCCTATGCGCTCCAGCAGGAATTCCGCACGCCAGCGGTCATTCTCGACCAGTTGCATCGGCGTCTCGTTCCACTCCGCCATGGCATTATGCGGCCGCCAGAGCAGGACGGCTGCGAGCGGATCGTGACCGTCGGCAAATATATCCGCCTCGACAGTGACGGTTTCCCCGGCCACGCGCTTGACGGGAAAGCGCCCGTCATCGACCCGCGGCGTGATGTTTTCGATGGCAAGCCGCGGCGATGCCGTCGCCTGCTCGATGTCGAGGGCGGGTCTTGAGATGATCGGCTCCGGCGCCTTGGCTTCGATCACCCGCGTCTCCCCTGCCCGCAGACGCAGGGCCGCGCCATCGGCGATGGGAAGAAAACCGGAGGCCGCTTCGCGAAGCGCCGTTACCGGTGCCGGCGCGCTTCGCCTGAGGTCTCTGTTCAGCAGGATGAAGCGCACATCGGAGGCGCTGCGAAGATCCCGCACCTCGGATTGCACAAGCGCCGAAACCGGCCCGCTGGCGTTGCGGATCAGGCGAAGCGACGGCGCGCGCGCATGGCCGGCCTTGCCGATCTCTGTATTGGCGAGGCGGATTTCGGAGGAGATATCGAAGGTGAGATCATGACGAAGCTTGCGCAAGCCCGAGCCATCGCCATGGGTCGGATCAAGCGGTGTCGCCGCGCCATATTCGAAGCCCATGGGAACCATCAGGCCACCGCCGAGCGAGGCGGCAAGGTGCAGCGCCCTGACGGCGCGGCGCTCGAGGATTTCGCGGCTCTCGGTGCCATGCGCGATGCGCCTGGCAAATGGCGGCTCAGGGAACGCGACCTGCCAGCCGAGCGGCTCCTGAACGCGATGCTCCTCGACGAACCATCTCTCGTCGAGATCCCACCAGGCCATTGATGAAAAACATCCGGTGAAACCTGCATCGGCGATCGCGCTTCTCACCGCAAAATCGGTGCCGGGCGTCCAGGCGAAGAATTGCGCTTCCGCCTTTTCACGTACACCCGCGATCAGCGATTTGAAAAAACCCGGTGCCGTCCGGTCGATCCCGAGCACACGGTATCCGGAGAGGCCGGCCTCGGAAAGACGCTGCAGCCGTTCGGCCCATTCCGCCAGCAGCTGCGACTGCTGTTCCGCCCCCACCGCTGTCGTCGGCTCCGGCGGGTCGAGCGGCGAACGCCGGGGATCGACGGGACGATAGCCCGCTTGTGGGTCCCGCGCTTTCCCGTCGACCATCAAATCCACCATCAAGCCGACACCGCTCTTGCCGGCAGCCTCCGCCAGGCGCGACACGCCATCCGCAACTGGGCTTCCGAGCTGCAGTTCAGGATCGAGGCGATCGAAGTCTTGAGAGGAAAAGATGCTGCATTCCCTACCCCGGTCGAACAGGGGCGCCGTCAGCACATGGTCGAAACCGGTATCGGCGGCATGGTCGAATACCTCGCGCCATGCATCGATGCCCTGGAGAAGCAGCGGATTGACATAATAGATCCTGGGTGGGGTGCTCACCGCACCCTGCTTCGCAGATAATAACATCGGCCGCCGCCTCGAGTTTGCTTTTCAGGCAAACTTCCTTTGGCGGAGGTTGTTCCACTCAACCCGTCAATTCACGGCTGCATGGGACATTGCGGGCAGCATCTAGCGCGAGCCTGCTCAACCGCATTGATGCCGCCTGATTTGCCGCTAGCGATATTCTCGTCATACATAAAAGATCCTCTGACTCTTCCGATCCGGAAATTTTCGAGCGCTGGAGAGCCGGCAATGCTTCGATCGATATTCTTCATAACGACCCTGCCGGTCTGCGTCGCGTGCCTCACCTCCTGGAGCGTCGAAACCGATCACTCCACCGCTGGCAAGCACGGCTTCTTCGAAATCCGCGAGGAGGCCAGGCGCTTCATCGCGCAGGAAAACGCCAAAGGACGCGGGCAATGGGACGTGCTGGAACCCAACGCGAAGGTGCTGGTTCCTCGCTGCGCGGTGCCGCTTCTGGCTCAATGGACGCCGAAAAGCCTCGGCCGCTCGAAAGCCAGTGTAACGGTGATATGCGCAGCCGCCGTGCCGAACGGCGTGATGAGGCGGTGGAATGTGCATGTACCGGTGAAGCGGAAACCTGCCCGTCCGTAGAGGAAGCAGACTGAAATTTGAGATATTGATGAAATTCTCGCAATTATGCAAAGGCCACCGGACGTGAATCCATCGATAGAATTGTGCTCCCACCCCGGACTCGACGACCGGATCGTGATCGTCAGGGCGGGAGACGAAGTGGATGCCGTGTTTGTCAGGACCGAAAGGTTCAACGTGCTGATCGATACGCTCGGCACACCCGAGCTATGCCGGACGGCCTTGGATCTGCTGGAGGAAAAGGCAGAGGCTCGCCCGCTGATCGTTGTGAATTCTCATATGGATTGGGATCATTTCTGGGGAAATGCCGCCATTGCAGGGCGTGCTCCGTTCATTGCACATGCCGCAGCTCTCGACCGCCTGCGCGATCCCACGACACGGCAGATCCTGCGGGACAAGGCGGGTGAGGAAGCGCGGTTTCGCGATGTCGAGCTCATCGGCCCCGACATCACCTTCTCCGGCTCGATGGTTCTGAACGGCGGCGATCTGACGCTCGAACTCATTCATACGCCGGGGCACACGCCCGACCATCTCTCCGTCTGGATTCCCGAACTGCGCATCTGCCTCGCCGTCGACGCCGTCGAATATCCCGTTCCTGAGGTCTGGAGCAGAAGTGCGGATGATCTTCGCCTGATCCGCTCCTCGCTGGACCGTATCCGCGACCTTGATGCGAAGCTGGTCATCCCTGCACATGGCAGGACGGGCTCTCCTTCGACGGTCGCTGAAAACCTCGCCTATTTCGAAGCTCTGGCCGATCGCGTCGGTCATTTGAGCGAGAGCCGGCTTGCGGACCCGCACCTCGGCAGTGCAAGCGGGTTCAGGCTCGAAGACTTCGTTGCCATTCCCGAAGACATGCCTTCGGATACATTGGCGTTCTACCGGAACTGCCATGAGACAAATCTGGGCGCCACGGTTGAGGCGCATGGCGAAAAGCTGAAATCCGCATAGAGCTGTCGCACTGGGGAGGCATGACGTGAAACAGTTGGAGGGCGGGCGAACCGGGCAGATCTGGCGCGACGGCAACAGCGTGATCAGACCATCGGGCGCTTGGACGCCGACGGTGCATCGCTTTTTGCAGCATCTTCGTGGTAGAGGCTTCCGCGCCGCACCGGAGCCCATCGCAATATCGGCCGAAGGACAGGAGGTCGTCGGCTACGTCGCCGGGCGCGTCTGCGAAGACCTCGGCGATCCCTTCGTCGGATCGGATCGCATGCTGATCTCGGCAGCGAGACTTCTGCGCGATTTTCACTCGGCCTCGGAAGGCTTTCTGGAAGCGGATGGTGAGATGAAGACATGGATGCTGCCGCCGTGGGAGCCGCAAGAGATCGTCTGCCATGCCGACTTTGCGCCCTATAACGTCGCCACGGTAGATCACGAGGCTGTCGGGATCATCGACTTCGACACCGCTCATCCCGCGCCGCGCCTGTGGGATCTCGCCTATGCGGTTTATCGCTGGGCGCCCCTCTCCGATCCCGCCAATCCGGCTGTCACCTTCGATCTCGACGAGCAGCTGCGGCGGGCGGAAATCTTCTGCACCGCGTATGGAGCGACGGCCGAAGAACGGCGCCAGCTTCCCGAGATCATCTGCAGGCGGCTTCAAGCCCCTCGTCGACTTCATTCTGGCAAGTGCAGCAGCCGGAGACGAGACCTTCGTCGAGGATGTCTCGGCGGGAGACGCACGCCTCTATCTGAACGACATCCAATGTATCGCCACAAATCGAGATCGGCTGCTGAAGGCGCTCTCCTGACTAAAGCCACTTCCGCCGGCGGAAGAAGGTGAACAGGCCGAGGCAAAGGACGCCGATGATGCCGAGCACGACGAAATAACCGTACTGGAATTTCAGCTCCGGCATATCGTCGAAATTCATGCCGTAGATGCCGGCAATGGCGGTGGGAACGGCGAGGATAGCTGCCCAGGCGGCAAGCTTGCGG
Organism: Rhizobium sp. R339; assembly: GCF_002211395.1. NCBI lineage: Bacteria > Pseudomonadati > Pseudomonadota > Alphaproteobacteria > Hyphomicrobiales > Rhizobiaceae > Rhizobium > Rhizobium sp. R339. Next base: position 368,450 of record NZ_LOKV01000012.1, on the reverse strand, counting down.
GCGATTGCCGTCTGCTCCGTCTGGCCGATCATGACACTCGCCTCGAAGGCGAAAGCGAGCACTTCGCGCAGCGCGTCGATATCTTCCTGAACGCGGCGCACGTGATCGGTTACATCGCGAAACAGCGATTGCAGCGTCGGGTCCATGCCGGGAAGATCGATATGTTCGTATCGCCGGCAGACGTCGACGAGCGGCACCACGGCATTGCGCAGCCGCAAGAGCTTGCGGCGCAGCAAATAAAGCCGCTCGATATCGGACTTGCCCAGCTGTTCGCGCAGCACCAGATCCTCGAGCTTCTCGACCTCTTCCTGCACCACCTCGATGACTGGCATGTAGTTGTCGACGATGAAATCGAGGATCGAATAGAGGATGTAGTTCTCGCCATGGGCAAGAGCGGCGGGCGTCGCCTCGCAGCGCTGCCTGACCGCCAGGTAGGAAGAGGATTCTCCGTGGCGAACGGAGACGACATAACCGCGGCCGACGAACAGATGCGTTTCGCCGAAGATGATCTCGCCATCCTTCATATGGGCGGTGCGGGCGACGATGAACATCGCCTCCCCATAGATCTCCAGCTTCGGACGCTGGTGCGGCTGCGCCGCATCCTCGATCGCCAGCGGATGAAGGTTGAACTCTGCCTGGATCTGATGCAGCAGCACTTCATCCGGCTCGTGCAGGCCGATCCAGACGATGGCATTCTCGCGGTTTCGCCATTCGCCCGCCTCCTCGATCCTGATGTCGCGAATGCGCTGCCCATTCTGGTAGACGGCGGCGGCGACGACACCTCGCCGCTCATGCGGCTGCGATGCCGAACCGCTGCCGGCGGGTGCGGATACACTCTCCAGATCCTTCAGCCGTTCCAATCCTGCCGTCCTCCCGCTCCCGCGGATCACGCATCCGCACCCAACGCCGGCTAGGCGTTGCGCCGATCATAATGCCATTTCGTAAAACATGCATCCGTCTCGGTGCAGTGCCGGCTGGGGAGCCATCGATCATTTTTCCCACGGCGCTTTGCGTCGCAGGCGTTCTGCCGCCTTCGGCGGCGGCTCCGAAGGGGCGGCCTCTATCCTAACGACGAAGCTCTCGAAATCATCGGGATGCAGGCGAATGACGCTTTCATTCAGGATCGCCGTTTGCGACTCATCCATTGCGGCACGCCGCATAAGCTCTGTATCGGCCATGGGTTCCTCATCGAATGTGAGAACATTACATGTGATGAAGTCGCTTGCGAAGAGCCGCAGGAATATCGACATATCTATTCCCATCGCGGCACCCGCCATCACGTATCCGTGGAAATATCGTCCCAGTCCTGATCCATGTAGCCGATCAGCCAGTTGAGGGCGTAGTGGCGTTCATAGACCACGCCCTTGTCCAGTCCGGCGGGCGGCTCTTCGCCCTTCAGCCTGGCGTTCACGGCGGCCCAATCGTAGCGGTAGATCAGGTCGGCGGCGTCGAGCAGTTCGGCCTGCGGGCGCAGCTTGGCGCGGCGCATCAAGCCGTCCGTACCCAGTTCGCGCAGAGTGTTCGCGATGAACGGCACGTCGCAGATATGGTCGGGACGTTCGAGCTTCGGCGCGACGCCGAGCGCCCACAGCATGACGTATGCGCCTTCGTAACGCCAGGCGAAATTCGTCCGGTCCTGATCGGAAGGATCGGGATCGTCCATGAAGGCGCGCTCGTCCGGAGTGAAGAAACTCCCGGCGTCGAACTGCCGGATGAGGGCCTGGCCCATCGCATGGTCGCCGGTCTCGCCTTTCACGGCGACGATCGCCAGCGCGATGGCGCGCTGAACCACCGCCTTGGTATTTCGACGCGTACTCGCGCGCTCGGGCTCGATCGCCGGCAGGTGATCGATGGTCGGAACGCCTTCCGATTGAAGGAGGGCGACAGACCGGGCTTTGCGCGCCTGCGCCTCATCGGCGGGTTGAGAAACGGCGGCCTGCACCGGAATGATCAGTGCGAGAAGAGTGGAGAAAATGCGCTTCATCATGTCCGGCTCCTGTCGTCGCGGCAACGCGACCAATAGGCATTTTTCCGTATCAGCGGGATTGTGGGCCCGAAAATAAGGACCGCTTTCGGAAAGATTGGTAAACGCGCTTTTACCCCCGGAACAAATCGTTAAATTTTTTTCGCTACAAAATACCTTGGCCAGCCCGGTCTGCCGCCGGCGCTCGATTGAGGGCTTTTTCATGCACCGTCCAAACATCAAGTCCAGTTTGCTGCTGATTTTCAGCGGCATCGCCATTCTCTTCGGCCTCGTCGCCTATCTCGCGGTCGACGGGCTCCGAAAGACGAACGGCTCGACGGAAGAAATCGCAAACCACTGGCTGCCGAGCGTGCAGGCATCGCAGGCGATCAACCTCGATATGACCAATTTGCGCCTCGCCTATCGCGATCACATCATCGCGCAGTCGGAGGCGGAAAAGAAAACCCGGGAAGAGGCCATTACAGCCGCCGAAGACAAGGTCCGCAAATCGGTGGATAGCTATCTTTCGCGCGCCACGTCCGACCACGAGCGTGATTTGATCAAATCGATAAAAGAGAGCGTCGGCGGCTACATCGCCAGCAGCTCGCAGCTGCTCGCTCTGTCCCGCGCCAACAAGACCGAGGAAGCTGGGCAATATCTGGGCGCGGATATGCGCTCCTATTCGGACAAGCTCAAAGAAGCGACCACAGCCCTTGTCGCACTTGACATAGAGGGCAGCAGGGAGGCCGCGGAGATCAGCAAGACGACCTTCGCCTCGATCGAATTCTATCTGCTTGCCGCAATCGGCTTTGCCGGACTGCTGGTTCTCGGCGCCGTCATCTTCGTGCTGAAGGGCATCGCCAATCCGATTACCGGCATCACCGCGGCAATGCGGCGGCTCGCCGAGGGAGACACCGGCGCGGAAATTCCCTTCTCCGACCGTGCAGACGAAATCGGCTCGATGGCGGGAGCGGTGGAGATCTTCCGCCAGGCCGCGATCACCAACAAGCGCATGGCGATGGAAGCAGAGGAAAATCGCAACCGGGCGGAGGCCGATCGCCTTGCCGCCCAGGCACAAGCGGAAGCCGAAGCCTCGGAGCGGCTGCGCATCGCCACCTCAGGCCTTGCCGGCGGCTTGAAGCGGCTCGCCGCGGGCGACCTCGCCTTCCAGCTCAACGAGGCCTTCGCCCCCGATTTCGAGGCATTGCGCCATGACTTCAACCAGTCCGTCACCCAGCTCGGCGCGACGCTGAGAGCGATTTCCGACAGCATCGGCACGATCGACGAGGGCACGCGGGAAATCTCCTCGGGTGCGAGCGATCTTTCCAAACGCACCGAGCAGCAGGCCGCTTCGCTGGAGGAAACGGCGGCCGCTCTGGAAGAGATCACCGCCAACGTATCCAACTCCACCAAACGGACCGAGGAGACGCGCAAGGTCGCCACCGAGGCAAACCGCAGCGCGGTCAGCTCCGTGGACGTCGTTTCGCACGCCGAAGAGGCGATGGAGCGCATCGAGACCTCGTCGCAGCAGATTTCCAACATCATCAGCGTCATCGATGAGATCGCGTTCCAGACCAACCTTCTCGCGCTCAATGCCGGCGTGGAAGCGGCCAGGGCCGGCGAGGCGGGCAAGGGCTTTGCGGTGGTCGCCCAGGAAGTGCGCGAACTTGCCCAGCGCTCGGCAAGCGCTGCCAAGGAAATCAAGAGCCTGATCCAGAATTCTTCGAAAGAAGTGGAAGGCGGCGTCAAGCTGGTGCGCGATACCGGCCAGGCGCTGAAGACCATCGGCGGCTTCATCACCGAGATCAATCAGCACATGGATTCGATCGCAACCTCGGCGAAGGAACAGTCGATCGGCCTCAGCGAAGTCAACGGCGCGGTCAACCGGATGGACCAGACCACCCAGCAGAACGCGCACATGGTGCAGCAATCGACGGCGGCATCGGACTCGCTGGCCCAGGAAGCCCAGAAGCTTCGCGAACTCGTCAGCCAGTTCCGCCTCGACGATGCGGCTTCCGGCCAATCGACGGCGCTTCGCGCGACGGCGCGATCGATGACGCAGCCTGCGGCTCGCGCCGCCATCCATGCGGTTGCCGCACGCGGCTAAGGGACACCTCCCCCGGCCCCCCCGGGACAAGCTCGTCGCACATTCTGCCGGACGATAGGACGCGTCCGGCCGTTGCCAATCGCGCCATCACGAACACCGATGGCGCGTTTCGCCTGTCGTTCGGCGCATATGAGGTTGTCTCGCCGGAGCAGTCGCTTCACCATAAAAGCGATTTCAGCTCCGCAAACAGACAGGCAGGCTATGACAGATATCGCGCAGATGCAGGAACAGCGATTGAACGCCCTTCGACAGACCGCGTCGGGTGCGCCGAAACTGCCGTCCAATCCGTTCTTCGGCGTCGGGCCGATCACCGATGCGACGACCGACGAAGTGGATAGCCGCCTGCGGCGCATCGCCTTCGACGCCTGGATCGAGAAGACCTATCGCAAGTTCGACGACCGGGGCAACGATATCGGCGGCTTCACCACGGCCGAGATTTCCCGCAGCATGCATCGCGGCTATCCGGCCGATAAGATCCTGACCGACATGATGCGGGCGATCCATCGCTATTTCGGCTTCCCGAAGGAGAACCGCATGGCGGTGGGGCTCGGCGGCGGCCATAGCGGTTTCACCGTCTGCATCCAGCACCTGATGAATGCCAATGACGCCGGCCAGCGCCTCTATGTCGATACGCCGCGGCCGGAGAGCGATCCGTCCAAGGCCGCCGGCTTCTTCCGCCAGTCCTGGGCGACCCAGCTGATCGAGATGCAACGCTTCGCCGAAAAGGGCTGCGAGAGCCGCATCCATTTCGCCGCCTCCGAGGGCGTGATTCCGACGGCGGCCGAACTGTCCAGCCTTGGCGTGTCGATCTTCGTCGGCGTCGGCCACGAGACGACGGGGGCCAATGCCTATACCAGCGCCGAGATCCACGAACTCCTGAACTGGCTCGACGGCGATCCGGCAAACCGCCATGCCGTGTTCGACGCCACCTCGATGCTCGGCGCCATGCCGTGGGAACCTGAACTGGTCAGCGCCGTGATGGCGAAGTGCTGCCTGTTCATGCCGTTCCAGAAGGCGATCGGCGGCATTTCAGGCTATTTCGTCGCCTCCTTCACGCCGCATGCCTTGGCGCTGATCGAGAAGAACCAGCAGGATCCGGCCTGGGCGATCCCGCGCCAGCTGAAGATCGCCCCGCCGATCGATCCGCGGCAGCCGTTTTCGGCCAAGCGCTCGGTCGATGCCGGTCCGTTCTACGATGCCGGCGAAGACCGCATGCTCGGCGGCGTCATCAACACCTACAGCGCGCTCGCCTTTGCCGAGACCACCTTCGGCCTGCTGCAGTCGGAAGCCCGGGTCGGCACCATCGTCGAGCTCAACCGCCGCTCGGCCGCCAACCGCGCGGTGATCGACGAATGGGTCAAGTCGCACCCGCTGCTGTCGCTGACCGTCACCGATGCCGAGCGCCGCGGTGCGGCCGTGACGCTGCTGAAGGTCGAAGACGACATCACCGATGCCGGCATCCACGCCCGGATCATCGCCCGTTCCAAGCAGTTGCTCGGTTATGAGGGCATCACCCATCCGAACGGCGAATATGAGCCCGGCCTCGATGCGGCCCGCTACGTCAACGCCTTCCCCGGCACCCCCGGCGATTACCGCGCCTGGGTCGGCGGCATCCGCGAGCCCGACGATGTCGTCGCCCTGCTGGAAAACCTGCAATATGCCTATCTCCGCGCCAAGATCGTCGTGCTCGAAGAGGAGCTCGCAAAACAGGGCGTCACCTTCGAGGCGCCCGCCAAGGCCGATGGCGCTGTGCGCAAGGACGATCCGAACCGCGCCTATACGGTGCTGATCGCCGATCTGGTGGGCCTGCGCTTCGGCGCCGACGGCGAGCCCGACTATAGCGAGGTCAAGGCCTATATCGAGGAGAAAGGCGGCAGCTTCCATCTCGGCCCACTCGGTGATCGCGCCAGCCTCGAAAAGGGCCGCATCCATTTCTTCTATCAGCCGAACCTCAGCACCGAGGCGGAGATCCTGCCGCAAACCGACAAGGGCCAGTATGACGCGCTGATTGCGGCGGCGACCTTCATCCCGAAGGCCTCGGTCTTCCCGCTCGGCGGCGTGCGCATCGGCGCCGGCACCGGCAATATGGGGTCGGCCTCCTGGGGCGGCGGCAATGGCGAGGGCGGCAGTGCCGCGCTGATGAACACGCCCGGCATCAACAGCCGCGCGACCGCCCAGATGGCCGTGAAGGCGATCCTGAAGGTCGTGCCCGACCTGCCGGTCGACCGGCTGCACCGGATGGTCGCCGGCGGCGATTTCGATACCGGCCGTCAGCTCAAGGATTTCCCGACGGCGAAACTCGAGGGCCGCAAGCTTGCCGTTCTCGGCTACGGCAATATCGGCCGTGAAGTCGCCAAGCTCGCCAAGGCCTTCGGCATGAAGGTGGCGATCTATGCCCGCGAGCATCACAAGCGCTGGATCGAAGCTGAAGGCTTCGACTATGCCGCCAGCCCGGTCGAAGCGGCAAGCGGCGCCGACGTTCTCTCCGTCCATATCGGCCTCGGCCGCCTGGATGCCGCCACCGGCACCTATTCCAATGCCGGCACCGTCGATGCGAAGGTGCTCGGCGCCATGAAGGACGGCGCGGTGCTGGTCAATTACGACCGCGGCGAAGTCGTCGCCGCCGACGCGCTCGACGCAGCGCTTGCCTCCGGCAAGATCGCCCATGCCGCGATCGACGCCGATCTCTTCAGGGATGCCGCGACCGGTGCGCTCAGCGGGCCGATGCTGCCTTACCTGCAGCTCGAAGAACGCCACAAGGGCAAACTGGAACTCTTGCCACATGCCGCAGCCGACACCGACCACCCCTCGCGGGTGACCGGCGCCAGGCAGGCGGTCGACCAGATCTTCGACGTCATCCGCTTCAAGTCGGTCGTCAATCTCAAGGGCGACCTGCCGGAAGGCTACGTCTCCGGCGGCAGCCGCACGCCGGCCGGCATCGGCAAGGTGACGAAGCAGGTTGTCGCGGAGGCCGGCCGCAAATCGGAGCTTCTGGAAGAACTGCGCCAGGCTTCAGAAAAGATCGCCGCGATCACCGGTGCGCTCTCGGCCGTTTCCGACCAGGATCACCGCGAGCGGATCGTCGAGCGTTATACCAGCCTGCTGGTCGAAAATGCCGACCGGCAGCGCGCGCTTCTCGACCAGCTCGGCCTCTACGGGCCGGCACAGGGGTAAGACCCTTCGACGGGCTCGGACCGAGCCCAAGACCCCTCCCCACCAAGGTTACAAGTGGGGAGGGGCAGTCGCCGGTCATGCCGGACGCTTTTCGTTTGTCAGGACGCGAAGGCCGGATTGCGCCGGGCTCCCATTCTCAGCACGAAATAGATCGCTCCGCCGATGGCGACGCCGAAGAACCAGCCGTAGGTGCCCCACCAGTCCGGCAGGATCGAGGTGAAGGTCGGCAGGATCGAGGAGAAGAGCGCGCCCACCGCGAATGCGATGAAGGCATTGCCGTGCCATCCGTTCTGGAAGCGGAACTCGCCATTCTCGTGATAGAGCGCCTCGACGTTCAGCTGGCTCTTCCTGATGAGGTAATAGTCCACCATCATGATGCCGAAGATCGGCCCCATCGTCGAACCGATGAAGTTGACGAAATGCGCCGCACCCGTTTCCCAGGGCGCAAACGGATAGAGCACGAGAGCGATCAGCGCGGCGATATATCCGCCGCGTTTGAAGTTGATCTGGCGCGGGAAGACGTTGGCGAAGTCGAAGGCGGGCGAGACGAAGTTCGCCACGACGTTGATGCCGAGCGTTGCGACCGCGAATGTCAGCGCAGCGAGCAGCGCCAGGAACCAGCTATCGAATTTCGCCGAGATCATTTCCGGATGCAGCAGCACCTCGCCGTAAACGGTGAAGGCAGCCGTGGTCGTGACACCTGCAACGAGGCAGAAGGCCAGGAGGTTGATCGGCAGGCCCCAGAGATTGCCCTTGCGCAGCGCCTTTTCGCTCGTCGCGTAACGAGAGAAATCGCAGAAGTTCAGGTAGAGCGCGGCGAAATAGGTGATCCAGGTGGCGGCAACGGCGGCAAGCGCTGCGATCGAGCCGGGTTCGCCCGGTACGCCGGCATCCTTGGTTTTTTCGATCAGGACGTCACGCGGGATTTCCGAACCGAAAGAGAAAGTGCCTGATTTAACGACCAGGTAGACTGCGAGGATCAGCATCATGATCCAGACGGCCGGCCCCGCCCAATCCTGGAACTTGCGGACCGTTTCCATGCCGCGCTGGATGATCAGCAGCTGCAGCGCCCAGACGATGACGTAGCAGATCAGCTCCAGCGTCGAATGGCCGAGCATGTGGCTGTTCTGGTGAAAGGCGAGCAGGCTCTCGTTGCGGATCAGCAGGGCGACGATGGCGCCGGATGCGGCGGCGGTCTGCGCGCCGTACCAGAAGCAGGCGACCACGGCCCGGACCAGGGCCGGAACGTTGGCGCCGAAGGTGCCGAAGGAGGCGCGTGCCAGCACCGGAAAGGGGACGCCCGTGCGCACGCCGGCATTGCCGACCAGGCTCATCAGGACGAAGATGACGAGGGAGCCGATGCCGATGGCGATGACGAAATTCACGAAGCTGCCGCAGAGCAGGAACAGGCTCGCCGCCAGATAATAGCCCCATAGGCTGTGAACGTCCGACGTCCAGACGTTGAAGATGCTGAATGCACCCCATTTGCGTTCTTCGGCGGGTGCAAGATCCTCGTTATATAACGAGGGAGACGGATTTCGTATGCTCATGAATGCCCTCCCATATTCCCAGTGGCCGACTCGGCCACGGATGGAAGTGTGCTCTTCATTTAGGCATATGACAATTTAATAGTCATATTGTACACAATCTTGAATGCCCGGCTGTACAGACTCCGCCTATTGCGAGCGAACGACACGCCCGGCCAGGCGAAACGGGCTTGCGACCGCAGCGCCGGCGGCATCGAAGACGAAGGCGCCGACATCGCCGGCGCTCGAGCGCCTGCCGCTTTCGAAGGAGGCAAGCTGGGCGCCGAACTTGGCGAGCGATGCATAGCGGTCGTGACCCAGCCCGTCGGATGTCTTGATCGACGTGATGTCGATGACCCGGAGCCTCGCCTTCAGGGCAGCCTCCTCGATGACGGGATCGTCGATATCGAGCCGCCCGACGCGCGGCCGCTCTCCGGCGATGAAACTGGAGGCCACCAGCGCCCGGTCGTCCTTGGAAACCAGGAGCGAGATCGGCATCGGCATTGGCCCGATATCCTTCAGCTGAGACCGGAAGACATCCACATCGATATCGGGGGCGGCGAGCACCACCGTCAGCTTGCCGATGACGGCGTCGCGATGCTGCAGCTTGAGTTCCCGCACCGTTTCCATCACCAGGAACCCGCCCATGCTGTGCCCGAAGAGGATGATGCGCTTCACCCTGCCCGATGCCGAGAGCGACGTGACGAGGCCATCGAGCTCGCTGCGTGAGGAGAGCGCGGCATCGCGGTCGGCGACATATCCGGCGACGGAAGCGGCCGAAGGCCAGGAGAACAGGATCGGCGCGCCGGGAATTTTGGCGTCGGCGGCGATCTGGGCGGTGCGATAAAGCGCCTCCTGATAGCTGTAATTATAGCCGTGGACGAAAATGCCGACAGTGCCGTCGGGCTGGACCGAGGCGAGCGCCTGCTGCACGAAAGCGTCCTTCGGCAGCTGCTTGCGTTCGACGACGGCAAATTGCCGCTCCGGATCGGGCTTTGCCGTGGGATAGGTGATGGCTGTATCCTTCCTGCCGGGAGGGACCGAAAACGTATATTGCTCGTAGGTGAGCTTCTCGGCCCACGCACTGCCGAAGCCGCCCCGCACGCTATCGGGGGTTCTGTTGGTCGCAGCGAGCACGCTCACCCTATCCGGGCTCGCTTCGGAATGGACCGCCTCGCTCAGACGGACGGGCGTCAAGACCTCGGGCGACGGCCTCGTGGTGCAGCCGGCAAGCATCGCCAGGCCGACCAAGACGAGGATTGCAGTGGCCGGCTTTGGCAGGCGCCGGGCAGCAGCCTTCGGCAGGCCTCGGGAATATCGTTCAGCCATCAGTCTTTTTCCCTCAATAATACGCGTGCTGTGGGATGGCATCGCCTGCGCCATCCCACCCATTTCGTCGCGGCCCGTGTTGCAGCGGCCGCCGCGGCGGCCGTAGGCGATGGCCGCCGAAGGCTGTCCTCACGCCTCTGCCGTGGCCTCGGCCCGAACGCCTTCATCCCTCGGAATCCTGAACCATGCGACGTAGAGCGCCGGCAGGAACAGCAGGGTGAGCGCGGTTCCGACGACGATGCCGCCCATCATGGCGTAGGCCATCGGCCCCCAGAAGATCTCACGCGAGATCGGGATCAGCGCGAGGGTTGCCGCCGCCGCCGTCAGCATGATCGGCCGCATGCGATGCTCGGTCGCCTCGATGACGGCCTGCCAGGGCGCGACACCTTCGGCGCGCAGATGCTCGATCTGCACGACCAGGATGACGGAGTTTCGGATCAGGATGCCGATCAGCGCCAGCACGCCGAGGATGGCGACGAAGCCCATCGGCGCGTTGCTCAGCAAGAGCGCCGTGACCACGCCGATCAGCGCCGTCGGGGCCACCGCGAAGACCAGGAAAAGGCGGCTGAAGCTCTGCAGCTGGATCATCAGGATCGTCGCCATCGTGAACAGCATCAGCGGAGCGACGGCGGCGATCGGCCCCTGGGCGTCGGCGCTGGATTCGACGGCGCCGCCCACTTCCACCTTGTATCCCACAGGCAGGGTCTTCTGGAATTCCTCGACCTTCGGCTTTAGCTGGTCGACGATCGTCGCCGGCTGCGTCGAGCCGATGACGGCGGCCTTCAGCGTGATGGTCGGCTGCCGGTCGCGCCGCCAGATCGTCGGCTGCTCGAGCTCGTAGCGGAAATTCGCCACAGCCGAGAGCGGCATGACCTTGCCGCTGGAGCTGGAGAGCTGCAGATTCTCGAGCGTCTGGATGGAATCGCGCTCCGACGCCTTGGCGCGGCCGATGACGTTGACCAGGTAGATGTCGTCACGGATCTGTGTCGCCGTCGAACCTTCGACGATGCCGTTGAGGGCGGTGGCGATATCCTCCGAGGAGATGCCGAGCTGGCGTGCCTTGTCCTGCAGCACATCGACCTTGACCACGCGCGAGGGCTCGTTCCAGTCCAGCACCATGTTCGACAGCAGCGGATGCGCGCCGACGATGCCGGCAAACTGCTGGGAGATGTCGCGCACCTTCTGGATGTCGGGGCCGCTGATCCGGTACTGGACCGGCTTGCCCACCGGCGGACCGATATCGAGAAGCTTCACGAAGGCGTCGGTGCCGGGGAAGGTCTTCGTCAGATAGGTCTGCAGGTCCGCCCGCACCTTGTCGCGCACCTCCAGCCCCTTGGTGACGATCACCGTCTGTCCGAACGAGACATCGGGCGTCTGCACGTCGAAGGAAAGGATGAAGCGCGGCGCGCCCTGGCCGACATAGGTCGTCCAGTGATCGATATCCTTGTTGCCGGCCAGCATCTCCCTTTCGAACTTGGCCATCTGCCTGTTGGTCTCGGCGATCGAACTGTTGTGCGGCAGGTTCCAATCGATGATGAGCTCGGTTCTGTCCGAATTGGGGAAGAACTGCTGCTGCACCAGCCCCATGCCGCCGACCGAAAGGCCGAAGACGCCGACGGTCAGAACGATGGTGATCCAGCGCCAGCGCATCGCCAGCCCCAGAAGCCAGGAGAAGATGGAGGCGAAGCGCCCCTTCTTCTCGTGATGCGACTTCATGATCTTCGGCAGGATGGTGACGCCGAGAAGCGGCGTGAACAGCACCGCCACGATCCAGGACACGAGAAGCGACACCGCGATGACCACGAAAAGCGTGAAGGTGAATTCGCCGGCCGCGCTGCTGTTGAGACCAACGGGAATGAAGCCCGCGACGGTGACGAGCGTTCCCGTCAGCATCGGGAAGGCCGTCGACGTGTAGACATATGTCGCGGCCTTCTTCAGATCGTCGCCCGCCTCCAGGCGCGCGACCATCATCTCGACGGCGATCATGGCGTCGTCGACGAGCAGCCCGAGCGCGATGATCAGCGCGCCGAGCGAAATGCGCTGCAGCGAGATGCCGGAATATTCCATCACCACGAAGGTGATGGCGAGCACGAGAGGAATGGAGATCGCCACCACCATGCCGGCGCGAAGGCCGAGGCTGATGAAGCTGATGACGAGCACGATGACGATCGCTTCGAAGAGCGCGCGAGTAAAGCCCGAGACGGCCTCGTCGACGACATGCGGCTGGTCGGATACGCGGTGGACATCCACACCGATCGGAAGATCGGCGACAACGCGTTTCATCTGCGCGTCGAGCGCTTCGCCGAAGTGCAGCAGGTTGGCGCCCTGCTTCATGCCGATCGCAAGCCCGATCGCCGGCTGGCCATCGAAGCGGAACAGCGCCGAGGGCGGATCGACATAGCCGCGCTTGATGGTGGCGACGTCGGTCAGCGGGAAGAAGCGGTCGTTGATGCGAAGGTTGATCGACCGCAGGCTTTCCTCGGAGGTGAACTGCCCGCTTACCCGCAGCGCGATGCGTTCCGGCCCGGCATCGACGAAGCCGGACTGCGTCACGGCATTCTGGGCCTGCAGGGTCTGGATGACAGACTGCTGGTCGATGCCGAGCGCCGCGATCTGGCGCGTGGAAAATTCGAGATAGATCGCCTCGTCCTGGGCGCCGATCACGTCGACCTTGCCGACATCGGGCACGGTCAGAACTTCGGAGCGGGCGTTTTCGACGAGATCGCGAAGCTGGCGCTGGGTCAGCCCGTCGCTGGTGAAGGCATAGATGTTGCCGAACACGTCGCCGAAGCGATCGTTGTAGAAGGGACCGACGACGCCGCTCGGGAAATCGCCCTTGATGTCGGCGATCATGTTGCGGATGCGCAGCCAGGTCGGCGCGACATCTTTTGCTTTGGTCGTCGGCAGCAGTTCGACGAAGACGGTCGTCTGGCCGGCAACGGTCTGGCTCTTGGTGTAGTCGAGAGATTCCAGCTCCTGGAGCTTCTTCTCGATGCGGTCGGTCACCTGCCGCGTCACTTCCTCAGCAGAAGCGCCGGGCCACTGGGCGGTGATCACCATCGTCTTGATCGTGAAGTTCGGGTCTTCCTCGCGGCCGAGATTCAGGTAGGAGAAGGCGCCTGCGAGAATGAAGACGATCATGAAGTACCAGACGAGCGAACGGTGTTCGAGCGCCCAGTCGGAAAGATTGAAGGACTTCACTGGCTGATCTCCTGGTCGATCCTGATGGCCTGGCCATCCTGAAGTTTATGCACGCCGGCCACGACCACCCTGTCTCCGGGGGCAAGCCCTTCGGTGACGCGGACAGTGCCGCCGTCGACGGCGTCGCCGTCGATCTTCACGCGGCGGAACGAGACTTTCTTGCCGTGCACGTCGACGATCCAGACGCTCGTCTCGTCGGTGCCGGCGAGGATTGCCGAGGACGGCAGCAGGATCTCGGGATCGGCGGCGATGGTTGCCGCGGCCGTGATGACGGCGCCGAGCCTGAAGGCTTCGGGCGGATCGCTCAGCGCGATCTTGGTCCGGCTCGTGCGGGTGGCCGTCTCGGCCTCGGGGGCGATCTCACGCACGACGCCAGATGTGCGGATCGTCGGATCGAGCTGCAGCGTCACTTCGAAGGGCGCGCCGATCTTCAGCTTCTGGGCAGCGGCCTGTGGAATGTCGACCACGGCATCGCGCTTGTCCGGCCGCGCGATGGTCACCACCGTCTGGCCTGCCGATACGACCTGCCCGACCTCGGCCGAGGTCGCTGTCACCACGCCGTCGAATTCCGCCCGAAGCTGGGCGTAGCCGAGCTGCTCCCTGGCCTTGTCGAGATTGGCCTGCGCCTTGGCGACGGCGGCGGCAGCCGTGCGTTTGGCCTGCTCGGCCTCTTCAAGCGAGGCCTCGGTGCCCGAACGCGACTCCACCAGCGCCCGCTGACGCTGCTCCGTGGTCACCGCGTTTCTGAGCTGGGCGTCGCTGTTTTCCACGTCGGACTGCGCGTTGCGCACGGCAAGCTCCAGCGCCACGGGATCGATGGCGGCGACCACGTCACCCTTCTTGACGATATCGCCGACATTGACGTTGCGGGCGATCATCCGCCCGAGAATCCGGAAGCCGAGATCGGTCTCGATCGTCGGCTCGATGGTGCCGGTCAGGCTGAGGCTCGAAGCGGGCGTCTGCTTGACCGTCATCGACAGCACCGGGCGGGGCGCTTCCTCCCCGCTCTCTTCTGCCTTCGGCGAGCAGGAGGAGACCAGGGCGGTGCCCAGCATCAGTGCGGCTATCTTGAGACGAATACTCACTTGGAAGCTTCCTTGACATAAGACACGATTTCACCGGGCCTGAGGAACTTGGTCCCGTCGGTCACGACGACCTCTCCTGTCGTCACACCCGATTTGACGATGAAGCTGCCGGTCTCGTAACCGGCGATCTCGACCGCCCTGACCGAAACCGCGGATGTGGCGGGATCGACGATCCAGACGGCCGGCTTGCCGTCCTTGGATGTCATTGCCGACCAGGGCAGCTGGATGACGTCCTGCGGGACGTAGGTGAATCGCCCGACGACGGGAGCGCCGAGCGGAATGGGCGCGTCGCTCGATATTGCGAGCTTCACCTTGATGGTGCCGGTGGAGGAATCGATCGTCGGCGAAATCTCGCGAACCTTCGCCGTGATCTTCTGCGTGGGGTCCGACAGCAAGGTCACGGTGCCGTCGCCGTCGACCGGGCGCAGGAAGGCGCTTTCGACCACGTCGAAGACGGCGTCGCGGTCGCCGTCATGGGCAAGGGTGAAGACCACCTGGGCCGCCTGCGCCACCTGCCCCACTTCGGCGTTGCGGGCGGTGATCACGCCATCGGCATCCGCCTTCAACTCCGTATAGGACAGCGTATCCTGGGCAGTCTCCAGCAGCGCCTGCGCCGACTTCGTCGATGCTTGCGCAGTCAGAAGCCCCTCCTGCGCCTGGTCGAGGGCGGCACGCGTCGTCACCTGCGTTCGAAACAGGCTCTGCTGGCGGTCGAATGCAAGCTGCGCCTGGGTCTGCTGCGCTTCAGCCGACTGAAGATTGGCGGCCGCCACATCCAGATCGGCCCTCTGCTCTTCCGGGTCGATGCGCGCCAGGACCTGCCCCGCCTTGACGGACTGGCCGACCTCGGCCAGCCGTTCGATGATCTTGCCGCTGACACGGAAGGACAGGTCGGTCTGGATGCGGGCGCGGACTTCTCCTGTCAGCGCCCCGCCCTCGGCCAGCGGCTCAGACTTAGCCACGACGACGCCGACCTGCCGCGGGGTCGGCTCTGTCGGCCCGCTCGAATCGCTGCATGATCCCAGACCGATGGCGCATACGATCGCCGTGGCGATCAGAATGGTTCTCATAGTTGACCTCTTGCTCTCAACGGCAGCTGCTATATAATTGACTGACGCATTAGTCAATGAAACTTTGTGCCGCGGGGAACGAGGACCGGCACGACAGGGAGGCGAGGAAAAAATGGCAGCAACGAAGAAGCTTACACGCGCGGAACAGAAAGCGCTGCGCCCCATCCAGATCCTGGATGCCGCCTTCGAGGAATTCGTCAGATGCGGCTTCGCGGGCACGCGCGTCGAAGACATCGCCGACAGGGTCGGCGTCACCAAGGGCACGGTCTACGTCTACTTCGAAACCAAGGAAAAGCTTTTCGAAGCCATGATCAACCACTTCTCCGTGCCGTTCCACGAACTGCTGGAGGTGGCCGGTGGGCTGAGCGGCAAGGCCGCCGACAGGCTGCCTTCCCTTCTGAGCCTGCTCTATGAACAGATCGCCGAGGATCGCACGACCCGCGAACTGATTCGTCTCGTCATTGCCGAGGGACAGCGTTTCCCCGACCTGATCGATCGCCACCATGACGAGTTCATCGCGCCGATCATCGCCAAGATCGACGCACTCATTCTGGAAGGCGTCGAGTCGGGAGAGTTTCGGAAAATTCCGGTGGAATTCTCCGACCTCGTCGTCGCACCCATCCTGACGAGGACGGTCCTGCGGCTGATATTCGACGATCGCCGCGAGCCTCCGCCCAACAAGGAGGCCTTCCTCAAGGCCTATTTCGACTTGCTGATCAATGGCCTGCTCGCCAAACCTCACTGATCACAGAAGGCTTCGCACGGCCGATTTTCCGCCATGGAGGTTTGGAAGGACGTTTTTAAGGAGGCCCAACATTTTTAAAAATGCGCAAACATCGGCCGCGCCATCCATTTTTTAAAATGTTGACCTCTCTTAAAAACCCCTTTGTCACTCTTAACATATTGAATTCATATGGATTCAGTGACGAAGAGGTTTTTAAGGACCCGATTTTTCAGAAATTTTGCCGATCATTTTGGCAGAGCCGATGCGGGCTCTGCCATGGAAATCCGATGGTGTTTTTCGCCGCTTGCCGCTCGGCAGGGCGCTGTTTCGGCGGAATGACGAAAAATACCGCGACCGCACATGGATTTTCTGAAGTCTTTATGTGAAAACATCGAGTTAGCTGAACCTTCGAAGGCACGGCCTCAACTCGTGACGGATTAAAGTGGAACGCAAAGTCAATCTCAAGGATGTCGCGCGCGATGCGGATGTGTCGCTGAGCACGGCTTCGCACGCGCTGAACGGAACCGCACCGCTGACGATCGAGGTGCGCGAAAGGGTTCTCGATTCGGCCAAACGGCTCGGCTACCTCGACCGCCGCCGCAAGAAGGCGACGATCGCGGCACTGCGCGTGCTGCTTCTCGCCATTCCCGACGACGCCGCGCCGGAGAGCGACCTCAACCTGGTGAGCTGGACGATCCTCAACGGCCTGCGCCGGGAATGCGAGCGCCGCGGCATCCGCATCGTGCCTTACGTCAGCACCGGCCGGCGCATCGACGGCGCCGAGGTCCGCCAGATCGCGATCTCCGAGCGCGCCGACGGCATCGTGGTGTTGAACGACGATCAGCCGGAACTCATCCGCAGCCTCGCCTCCTCAGACAT
This sequence comes from Rhizobium sp. R339, assembly GCF_002211395.1. Taxonomy (NCBI): domain Bacteria; kingdom Pseudomonadati; phylum Pseudomonadota; class Alphaproteobacteria; order Hyphomicrobiales; family Rhizobiaceae; genus Rhizobium; species Rhizobium sp. R339. The sequence continues at coordinate 351,392 of NZ_LOKV01000012.1, read as the reverse complement.
GCCCGTCGTCATCGTCAATGGCGAGGATCCGGCCATGCTGGTCGATACGGTGACGCCCGAAAACCGTTTCGGCGCACGCCTCGGCATCGAGCACCTGCTGGCGCTCGGTCATCGCCGCATCCTGCACCTGACCTGGAAGGGCCGCACGACGATCCAGCGGCGATATGACGGTTTCTCCGATGCCTATCTCGCCGCCCGGCTTCCCGTGCCCAAAGACATGATCATCGCGGCCGAGGGATATGAGCCGAGACATGGCGAGGCCGCCATCAACGCGCTGCTCGACCGCGACCCGACGCTGAAAGGCGCCACCGCTGTCTTCTGCGCCGCCGACAATCTGGCGCTCGGCTGCCTCAAGGCGCTCGCCGACCGCGATATCCGCGTGCCTGATGCAATCTCCGTCCTCGGCTTCGACGACATCGTCCCCGGCGAATTCAGCCGCCCGCCGCTTTCGACGGTCAGCGTCCCAACCGACAAACTCGGCGCCGCCGCACTCGCGCTCATCGAACAACGCCTGATCGCCAACGACCCGCAGCGCCCCGCCCACCGCCTCGAACTCGGCTGCCACATGGTGCTGCGGGGCAGCATCGCGCCGCCGCGCTAGACGTCCCGTCCCTCATAAACGAAAAGCGGTTCAAGCGATCAAGCCTGAACCGCTTCTTCTCAAAGCAGGAAGGCCAACCCCTCCGCTCTGCATACCGAGATCAGAACTCGGACCACTCGTCCTGCTTCACAGCCAGATTGCCGCGGGCGGCGGGACGGCTGGCGCCGGTGCTGCGCGAGGGCGCTGCCATGGCCGTCGCGGTCTTGCGCAGGGCGGCGGCCTGGGAGGCGTTGTTGTCGCCGAGCTGGAAGCGGTTGATCAGGTCGCGAAGGCGGCCGGCCTCGCCGGCGAGCGTGGCGCTTGCGGCGTTGCTTTCCTCGACCATCGCCGCGTTCTGCTGGGTCACCTGGTCCATCTGGTTGACGGCGGTGTTGACCTCCGAGAGGCCGAGGGACTGCTCCTTGGCGGAGGTGGCGATCGCATCCATGTGCTGGTTGACCGTGACGATATAGTTCTCGATCGTCTTCAGCGCCTCGCCGGTTTCGCTGACGAGCCGGACGCCGCTCTCCACCTCGACGGAGGAGTTGCGGATGAGGTCCTTGATCTCCTTGGCGGCCTGCGCCGAGCGCTGGGCGAGTTCGCGCACTTCCTGCGCGACGACGGCAAAGCCCTTGCCGGCATCGCCGGCGCGTGCGGCTTCCACGCCGGCGTTGAGCGCCAGGAGGTTGGTCTGGAAGGCGATCTCGTCAATAACCCCGATGATGTTGGACACCTGGTTCGAGGACTGCTCGATCTTCTGCATGGCATGGACCGCATCGGCGACCACCTTGCCGGATTGAACCGCGCTGGCATTGGCCTGGACGGCGACGGCGCGGGCCTCATCGGCGCGCTTCGAGGAATTCGAGACATTGGCGGTAATCTGGTCGAGGGCGGCTGCGGTCTCCTCGAGAGACGCAGCCTGCTGCTCGGTCCGCTTGGCGAGATCCTGGGCGCTCATGCTGATCTCGCGCGTGCCGCTGTCGATCTGGCCGGTCGATTGCGCGACGGCTCTCAGCGTCTGCTGAAGCTGATTGACGGCCGCGTTGAAGTCACCCCTCAGGCTTTCGAAATCCGGCGCGAAGGACTGGGTCAGCTGGTAGCCGAGATCGCCGCCGGCGAGATGCTTCAGGCCATCGGCAAGGCCTGACGTCGCCTGCGCCATCTGCTCGGCGCGCAGCCTCTCGGCCTCCGCTTTCTGGCGGCGCTCTTCTTCGGTCATGTTGCGGTTGGCGGCGGCCTCTTCCTCCAGCCGCTTGTTGGCGAGCGCATTGACACGGAAGACTTCGACGGCGGCCGACATTTCGCCGATTTCATCGTGGCGGTCGGCTCCGGGAATATCGAGGGCGAGGTTGCCGCCGGCGATGGCGCCCATGGTTTCGGTCAGCCGGCGGATCGGCCGGACGATTTGCCCGAGGCTGACAGCGGCCGCGATCGCCAGGGAGCCGAGCGCGGCGATCACGAGCACGATATAGCTGGTGGAGATCGTCGCATTGGTCACGGCGCTCGCAGCATCGTTCTTTCGCTGCAGCTCCGCTTTTGCCCAGCTGTAAAGTTCAGTTGCGTCGCCATCGAACTTCATTCTGGCGGTCTTAAAGCTGTCGCTTGCCAGATGCAGAGCCGTGACATTGTCACTCGCCATGGATGCCTTCACGATGGGCGGCGTCGTCGCCTGCAAGGCGCGCAGATCTGATTTGAGCTGATCGAATCGTGTCTTTTCACCGGGGTAGCGGCTTGCCGCATCATCGATGAAGCCCTCAGTTTCATCAAACACCTGCGCCAGCTCGGTTTCCGATTTCTTCACGCTGTCCACGTCCGGCTCGGCGATGAGGCGAAAGAGAACGCGGCCGATCGAGTCGGAATTGCCGGTAATTTCCGCAAGCTTGTTCGTCCCGCTCGCATCCATTTCCAGCAGCGCGCTGTAGGTATCGTCGATCGAGCGCAGCTTCGTGGAGACATAGACGCTGACGCTGACCCCGACGACGACGGTGAAAACCGTCAATCCCAGCAGTTTCGGGCCTATTTTGAGAGACTTCAGAGAGATCATGTATTGTTCCAGCCTAATGTGCTTTCGAATTTGAAATGAAATCCGGAATCGTATCTTCTTCTCGTTCTGACGCTTCGGACAGCCATTCGGAAATGCGCATTGGCGCGCCAAATAATACACCGGCAAATTCTTGAAATATCAGAACGTCAAATCTCGGGCCTTGCCATGCAAAACGCATGCCGCCCTCAGCAATCCGAGAATCTATACCTACGACTTCGGGAAAATGACGGAATTGTTTCGACCTGTCATGGCCGGATTATTGTTGTTTCCGCCTCATGCAAGAAATTGCACGCGGAAATTAAGATGGTGTAAACGATACAATCACGCTGCCGCGGGCGCGCGCAATTCTGCGCAATTCGGATAGTCATGTCGAAATTGTACAGAAGGGCCGACGATTCCGCCCAGAAAACAGGCACCGATCCTGCAAGCCATGCAGCCGAAGCGCGCCGCACGGATCGGCTCCGATGCGGCGCGCTCTGCCGGCGCAGTAGACGTGGACGCTGTTTGCAACGCCGGGAGGGCTTTCGACGTCTCGACCCCGATCTCCCGGGGTCATGCGCCAGGTTGGTTTATTTCATCCCCGTTCCGGCAATGCCCGTCGTGATGTATTTCTGCAGGAACAGGAAGACGACGGTGACAGGCAGCAGGCTGAGGAAGGTCATGGCCAGGATATAGTGCCACTGCACCGAGAACTCGCCCTGGAATGCGTTGAGGCCCACCTGCAGCGTGAAATTCTCGCGGCTGTTGAGGACGATCAGCGGCCAGAGGAAGTCGTTCCAGCGCCAGAGCACAGAGAAGATCGCGAGAACCGCGAGAGCCGGCGCCGTCAGCGGCAGGATGATGCGCCAGAAGATGCAGAATTCGCTCGCCGCATCGACGCGCGCCGCCTCGATCAGCTCGTCCGGAATGGTCAGCATATATTGCCGCAGCAGGAAGACGGCTGTGGGAGAAGCGATGGTCGGTAGGATGACGCCCCAGAGATTGTCGGCAAGCCCGACGCCGACGATGACGAGATAGGCCGGCACCATGACGACGGCGAGCGGGATCATCAGCGTCGAGATGATAATGACGAAAACCGTCGTGTCGCCGCGAAATTTGTATTTCGACAGGGCAAAGGCCGCCATGGCGTTGACGATCAGCGTCAAAAGCGTCGCAACGACGGTGACGAACACCGAATTCTTGAGGAAGGTCAAGAAGTTGAAGCGCGTCAGCGGATCGGTGTAGTTTTCGGTGGCGACCGTCATGTGCTGCACCGGCGTGATCCCCTTCACGTCGACGCTGACCGGCTGTCCCGGATTGGCCGGATCGACCATCTGCGCCTTGAGGCCGATGCGCCGGACCATCGCCATTTCACGCTGTTGGCCGTCGATCGTGAGCTGCCAGAGGCTGAGCGGCTTGTCGAAGCCGGGCACGGTTTGCTCGACCGCGGCGCGCGGCAGCAGCGTCGGCGGAAAGCGGGTGATTTCGGCCGCCGGCTTTAGTGAGGAGAGGCCGGCCCAGAGGACGGGAACGAGCACGGCGAGCGTGCCGCCGATCAGCCAGACCCATGACAGAATGTCGGTGATGTCGATGCGTCCGGCCCGGCGCGTGCGCGTCATGAAGCGGATCGGATTCAAAGATCTGTTCATCTCAGGACTCCATTCGCTTGCCGAGGCGCAGCTGTATGAGGGTGAGAACCAGAAGCACCAGCCCCATCAGCACCGATGCGGCCGAGGCAAGGCCGAAGAGGCGAAGATCGCTGCTGAAGGCCATCTGATAGATATATTGGACGATGAAGCTGTTGGCCGTGCCCGGACCGCCGCCATTCGTCAGAACCCAAGCCTCGTCAAAGATCTGCACGGACTTGATCATCAGCAGGATGAATACGACGAGCAGGTTCGGCGCAAGCAGCGGCAGCGTGATCCTGAACAGCGTGCGGCGCGGCGAAGCGGCGTCGATGGAGGCGGCCTCGTAGAGTTCCTTCGGGATCGCCTGGAGGCCGGCAAGCAGGATGAGGGTGTAGAAACCCATGTGGAACCAGACCGAGACCACCACGACGAAGAAGCGCGACCAGCCGACATCGAGCAGGAAAATCTCAGGCGGCACGCCGATCATCTGGAAAAAGGCGTTCAGCAGTCCGTTGCGATCGAGGAACCATTTCCAGATCAGACCGATGACGACGGGCGACAGCAGAACGGGATAGAAGAACATCGCCCGGAAGAAGCCGCGCGCAAAGATCGCCCGGTTGAGGATCAGCGCCGTGATCAGCGCCACCAGCAAAGTGGCGGTGACGTTCAATGCGACGAACCAGAGCGTGTTCCACACCGCCGTCCAGAACAGCGATTCCTGGCAGGTTCCCGGCTGCAGGTAATTGCCGCAGGAAAGCAGGGCGCGGAAGTTGTCGAAGCCGACGAAGGGCCGCTCCGAGACGAAGAGATTGGTGCCGCCGGTGAAGGCGTAACCGACCGCGATCGCGATCGGAAGGAAAGTAAAGATGGCGAAGAGAACGAGGTTCGGCGCGAGGAATAGCCAGGGCATGCGCTTGCGGCCGAAGAGCCGCTCGAACGCATTCATCGGCGCCTCGACCACCTTCATCGCCGTGTCGCCCGCCTGGGAGAGCAATGCAGCAGCAGCCATGGTCAGCGCCTCCCCTGCCCGGAGCGGCGGGCGAAAGCCAGGCCGCTTTCGGGATCGAACAGATGAACGCGGGCCGGATCGGCATCGATCATGATCCGGTCGCCCTGAACGGGCGCGAAATGACCGGCTTCATGGATGATGATCTGTTCGTCCTGCCCGGCAAGATTGCCGTAGACATAGGTCTCGGTACCGAGGCCTTCGTGATACTGGACGATGAACGGCAGGCCGTTTTCGCCGGAACGGGAGAAATGCGCCGGCCTTATGCCGGCGAGAACCTCCTGCCCCACCGAAATGCCCTTGGGCTCGACATCGCTGACGATCCTGCCGCCGCTGGCGACATCGATGGCGATTCCGCCTTCGGTGACGGCGGCGACCTTGCCCTTGATGATGTTCATGCGCGGCGAGCCGAGGAAGCCGGCGACGAAGAGGTTGCGCGGATTGTCGAACAGCTCCAGCGGCGCCCCGACCTGCTCGACGCGGCCTGCGCGCAGCACGACGATCTTGTCGGCCATGGTCATCGCCTCGACCTGGTCGTGGGTGACATAGATCATCGTCGTCTTGATCTCGCGATGCAGCTTGGTGATCTCGGCGCGGGTCTGGACGCGCAGCGCCGCATCGAGGTTGGACAGCGGCTCGTCGAAGAGGAAGATGTCAGGCTCGCGCACGATCGCCCGGCCGATCGCCACGCGCTGGCGCTGGCCGCCCGAAAGCTGCTTCGGCCGCCGGTCGAGATAGGGTTCGATTGCCAGCATCCTGGCGGCTTCGGCGATGCGCGCCTCGATCTCGGCACGCTTGAACTTCAGGTTCTCAAGGCCGAAAGCGAGGTTCTTGCGCACACTCATATGCGGATAGAGCGCATAGGACTGAAAGACCATGGCGATCTTGCGCTCGGCCGGCGAGAGCGCGCTGACGTCGCGTCCGCCGATCGCGATCGTGCCCGCCGTGACCTCTTCGAGGCCGGCGATGACGCGCAAGAGGGTCGACTTGCCGCAACCGGACGGGCCGACGAAGACGACGAATTCGCCGTCCTTGATATCGAGTTCGACGTCATGCAGGACTTTGACCGTGCCATACGCCTTGTTGACGGTGGAAAGTTTCAGTTCTGCCATGCCCCACTCCCATCAGGTGCCGCCGTTTCCATGACGACGTCGTTTTCGTTCCAGCCTTGCGGCAACGGTGCCGGTCTCGTAATCCGCACCTCGTTCATCGTGATCCCGGCGACGCCCGCCACATAGGCGGCCGGCATTCCGCCGGGATAGTCCTGCAGGCCGATCACCCGGCCGTCCGCGCCGCGGGTCCAGGCATTGGCGCGGCCGCCGCCATCGGCCTTCGGCGCGAGATCGGCATTGGTCGGGCGCAGGTCGTAGGTCCGCCCGGTGCCGAGCTGCCCGGGCTGCTGATCGATGGCGAGCCGGGCGAGCGACACGTTGCGGATGCCCGCCGGCGCGGCCGCGATGATGGTGATCGCCCCTTCCATGCGGCCGGTCACGTCTTCGACGACAAGATTTTCGACGGCGCCCGCGGGCCGCTCGGAGATACGGTCGACGACGTTGACGGTCAACGCCTCGCCCGAACCCCAGAAACCATCCGGCGTTTCCCGGCACTCCACGGCAATCCGGGAAAACCTGACATTCGATATCCGGCCGCCGTCGCGGGAGAAGATGCCGAGCGCCCTGTTGGAAGAGGAAACGCGGCAATCCTCGAACACGACATTGCTGACATCGCCATGCGTTTCCGTGCCGATCTTCAGCGCGCAGCTGAGGCTCTGAACAGTGCAGCGGCGCACGAGAATGTTTTCGCATCGTCCGATGGCCACGCCGTCAGGACCGATGCTCGTCTTCAGGCAGATGCCGTCGTCGGCCGTCGATATGCTGCAATCCTCGATGACGGCGCCGCGGCAGGCGTCGAGCACGATGCCATCGGTATTGGGAAGGCGGCGGTCGTTTTCGATCGTGACGTTGCGGACCGAAAGATCGGTGCAGCCGACGAAGTGCAGCGTCCACATCGGCGACTGGCTGATCGTGATGGCACTGATCTCGACCTCGTCGCAGCCTTCGAAGACGACGACGCGCGGACGGAATTCGGCCGGGATGAAGGTGCCGACGCTCTCGTCGTCCCCGATGATGAAGCTCTCGCAGCCGGCTTCGATGCGCCCCTCCCCCGTCAGCCCGATCCGCCGCGCGCCCTTGGCGACGATCATGCCGCGATCGGATTTTTCGGCGATCACCGAAACCGTCGTATGCGCATAGGCCGCATAGTCGGGGATGGGACGCAGGATCGCGCCGGCGGCCAGGTGCAGATCGACGCCGGAGCGCAGCCGGAGCCCCTGGCAAAGGTGGATGCCCGCCAGGAGTTCCAGGCGTCCGCCGCCGGAAGCCGAAAGAGTGTCGATCGCCGTCTGCAGGCGATCGGTATTATCGCCGTCAAACGCCTCGATCACGACGCGGGAGGTGCCACTCATTGGCGTCGGCCGCTCTCGATGAAGACTTCCGTCAGCAGCAGCATGGTCAGCGCCTGGCCGTAGGGCGTCGGCAGGTTCGGGATGCGCCGGTAGAAATCGAGGTCATGGCCCATCGGCGTGCCGTCCGAAACGCCGTGGACGACGCCCTCCTCGTCGATCTGCGCCAGCACGGCCTTCAGCGCGCGCTCCGCATGGACCTTGTCGCTCTCGCCGAGAATGCCGGCGTCGATGGCGCGCAGGATGCCATAGGCGATGCCTGCGGTGGCCGAGGTTTCCAGCGGCGAAGAGGGATCGTCGAGCAGCGTCGTGAACATGCCGTCCGGCCGCTGATATGCTTTCAGGGAACGTACCTGGCTGACGAGGACGTTCGACAGGAAACGCCGGTCCTTTTCGCCGAGCGTCGGCACGAGATCGAAGAGTTCAGGAATGGCGACGGTGATCCAGGCATTGCCGCGGGCCCAGAAGGCATTGGCGAAATTGTGCCGGCCGTTGAAGGTCCAGCCGTGATACCAGAGGCCGCTCACCGGATCGGAGAGATAGCGGGTGTGGATGACGAACTGATAGACGGCCTCGTCGATCCAGTCGTTGCGCTTGCACAGCACGCCGGCGCGGGCGAGGAACAGGCAGGCCATGAACAGCGTGTCGTCCCACAATTCGCCGTCGTTGAGACGTTCCTTGACGACGTGCTGGAAACCGCCGTCCTCGGTCTTCGGCAGTTCCTTGACGAGCCATTCGGCCCAGTCCTCGACGAGGGCGCGGAAATCCGGGCGGTCGACATGCTCGACGAGGATCGCGAGCGGCAGCATCGGCGCCGTGCTGTTAATCTGGCGCGGCGGCAGGCCGCGGTCGATCTGGGCGCCGTACCAGGCGACGAGTTCCTGCAGCGCCTTCTGGTCGTTGGCGGAAATCGCACGGCGCAGGAAGCCGTAAAGGCCGACGCCGACTTCCCAGTCCCATTCGTCGAACTGGATTCCCGAGGCGGCATTGTCGGTCACGAGACCTTCCTTGATGCCCCTGAGCCGGCTGAAAGCCGTCGCCACGCGATCGATCGTCGTCAGGAGAGCGGCGTTGTCGACAGATGCTGTGTTCATGCTGAAATCCTATATTCTCAGGAGTAAAACGGCCCGTCAGCGGCAGCGGTGGCAGCCGCGCTGTCGTGGGTGAGGATCGGGTGCGGCTGGTCATGCGTGAACGGCCGTGGCTTGCCGGCGATCGAAAGACCATCGGCATAAGAGAGGGAGATCGCCGGGCCGCCCAGCGGCGTCAGGGAAAGACGCCGAAGCGCGGGATCGAAGGAAACCGCCGTCTGGGACAGGCGCTCGAGGAAGGCCCTGAACTCATCGCCATTGCCGCATGCCGCGATGGCCGCCCAGCCGCAGAGTGGTCCGTAGGAGCGCGCCTCGCGGCCGGCCGTCGGGCCGTCGGTGACCAACTCCAGGCCGTTCGACGCCCAGAGGGCGGCAAATCCCCTGCCCGACCGGGCAATCAGCCACTTGTCTTCGACGATCAGATCGTCGAGACCGTCGCGGCCGATATAGGCATGCGTCCAGGCGTGCCGTGCGTCGCCCGTGTCCTCGATCAGCAGGGCGACATCGCGATGTTGGGCGACACGCGGCAGGATGCCGTTTCCGGCCCAATAGGACGGTCTCTGATTGCCCCACGGATCGTCTTCGCCGGGATGGTTGACCCACAGCCTCGCCATCGGATGGCCGGCGAGCCGGATATCCAGAACGTGCTGCTGGTGCCCCTTCCGGCCGGTCTTGTGGTCGACAACCGTCGAAAGCTGCGCCGCCTCGTTCTTGAAGAGCACGAGCTTTCCGCTCTCCAGCCCCTGGCTGTAACGCGCCTCGACGCTTCTTCCCCGCGACAGCGAAGCCAGCTCGGCGAGATCGGCCGGCGGCTCATAATCACCGGCGCAGAACATGGTCAGCGCCGCAACGCCGTTGTTCAGCCAGCCGGTGCCGAAGGCGACCTGGGCGAAGGGCGCAAGCTCGGTCAGCGGGCCGGCGCGCAGCTCCTTGTCGTAGGCGCGGCCCTGGGAGCCGGCAGGAACGCCCGCGAGCGTGTGGAGCGCGATCATGCGGAAGATGAGGTCGATCTGGCCGCGGGCGCGATCGGCGATCCCGCTTTCCGCCCAGCGCTCCAGCGCCAGCAGGCCGATGAAATCGATCGGGTAGTAAGCGGCCGAATTCCATTCCGCCAGGCCATGGGCCTCGACGCTGTCGAACCAGCGCCCGAGCCGCTCGGCGGCGAGTTCCGCCTGCTGCCGCCCCGTCCGCCCGGAGGCCGAAAACACCGCGTCGGGCAGCAGAAGCCCGGCCAGCAGCTGGCTCGTATGGAAGCAGAGCACATGGTTCTCGCTCCAGAACCACATCGCGTCATTTCCCGGCTCGTCGACCCAGTAGCGGTACGAGAGGACGGAATGGCGGATGCGTTCGACCGTCGCCTCCGGCATCCGGGAGCCATAGGCGCCGAGCAGCCACAGGAGCGGCACCATGATGAAATCGGAGCAATCCTCGCGCGCATCGATGGAGGCGAGCGTCGCATCGACGATGCGGTCGAAGCTTTCCGGGTCGTGATGGCCGGTTTCCATCATCGCGATGAGACGTCCGGCCCGGTTGGCGCCGAAGCGGGCGCTGTATTCCAGCGCCTGCCGCTTGCGGGCGGCAAGCGATGCCTCTTCCGGCAATGGCGCGATGCTGCTCATGAAGGCGGCATCGATGACGCGGGTGACGGAGCCTGGCCCGGAGCCGATCGTCATGTGGATGCCGTGATAACCGTCGGCAATGCCGCAGACATCCTCAGCGATTAGCAGGCTCTGATGGGCGTGAAGGGTCAGTTTCGCATGGGCGAGAACCGGCCGCTCATGGCCATGGCCGACGACCTTGATCTCCACCGGAAGGTCGCGCTCGGGCGCGGTATCGAAGACGATTTCCAGCGGCTGGTTGACGAAGACGTCGCGCGCCGGGCGCACGCCGCGCGAAAGCGCCTCCAGTTCGCGCACCTCGTCCTGATCGAGCGCGACCGGCAGCAGAACCGAGAGCGGCTCCCTGTCCAGCATTTCGAGCTCGAAGAACCAGGTCGTATCGCGTTCGGCGAGATCTTCGGTATGGACGAGGATCTCGTTGTCGCCGGCGTCGAGCGACAGCGCGATCTCGGTTGCGCTCTCGGTGTTGCGCTTGAACGGCTCGAAACGCACCGCCTCCTGCCCATTGACCCATATGCGAACGCCGCCGCAGGTCTTGAGCGCGAGATTGAGCCTGCGCGGCGCTTCCGTCCTGAACGTACCCTTCAGCCACCGGCTGACATGTGTCGGCACATGCCAGAAGCTGGTGAATTCGACACGGCGGTTCGAGCCGGGAAGATAGAGGCTTTCGGTCGGCCAGGAGGTGTCGGGAGCGAGATCGCGGCCGACCATGGTGGACCAGAAAGCCTTGCGGCACGGCAGGTCGCCGACATCGACGAAACCGTTGATGAAACGATAGTTGACGCGATCTTCGGCCGGAGCCGGCTCGCCGGGAAAATAGCGCTCGATAAGGGCGGAAACGGCCCATGCCGTGATCGTCTGCCCCTCGGCCACGCTGTAGGCTGGCGCCGTGTCGTCCGGCCGCTTGATGCTTTCCGTTTTCACAGATCGCCTCCTCCGCAATCCAATGAAAATATTTTCATTAGGTGATTTGGGTGCGTTATTTTTGAAAAATGCTCAAAAACATCGCTATTCGCTTAGAAAATAGCTTGACGGAACGAATGTCAAGTATATGAAATTCACTTATCGATGGCTGAGGCCGCGATTGATGAAAATGTTTTCATGGGAGGATGAAAATGAAAATCTATCTCTCAGGGGCTTTCGCACTGGCGCTGGCCACCGTTTCTTTCGCCTGGTCCAGCGTGGCCATGGCCGAAACCCAGACGATCACCTTTCTCTTCACCGACGACGACCAGGCTTATGTCGAGCGGATGGAAGCGCTGAGCAAGGAATTCGAAACCGCGCATCCCGACATCAAGGTGAACTTCGTCTCCTCGGGTTATGATGCCGTCGCCAAGCAGCTGCCGGTACAGCTTGCCATCGGCGAAGGTCCTGATATCGCCAAGATCACCGACTGGCAGCTCGCGCCCTATTACCTCGACATGCGCCCGCTGATGAAAGACCCGGACGGCTTCGCCAAGCTGCACGGCGACAGCCTGAACACGCTTCGTTTCCCCGGCGTCAACGATCCGAACTCGATCAACGGCTATGTCGCGTCACAGACCTTCAATCTGCCCTTCGTCAACAAGACGCTCTTCGAACAGGCGAATGAACCGCTTCCGAAGCCGACCGCCACGCTGAAGGAGATCGTCGAAGCCTCCGCGCGCGTCGCCAAGGCGACCGGCGCCCAGATCCCCTTCACGATGGACCGCTCGGGCCACCGCTTCTCCGGCGCGGCCTTCTCCTACGGCTCGAACTACGTCAAGGACGGCAAGTTCTCCTTCCCCGACGATGCCGCCAAGCGCTACATCACCGATCTCTACAACTGGACGAAGGATGGCTCCTTCCCGAAGGAAATGTGGGGTGCTGCCGGCGGAACCCAGTACAAGAACATGGGTGACGAATTCGTCAACGGCAATGTCGTGACCTATCTCGCCGGCAACTGGATGGTCAATCCGTTCCAGAAGAAGATCGCCGACGCCTTCGACTGGACGGCGATCAGCGCGCCCTGCGGCGATGCCGGCTGCTACGCGATGCCGGGCGGTACAGCGATCGTCGGCTTCAAGCGCACCAAGCATCCTGAAGCTGTCGCCGCCTTCATCGAGTTCCTCGGCTCGGAAAAGATCCAGCGTGAAATCGCCGAAAACTACGTCATCCTGACCGGCGCCGACATCAAGGATCCGCAGTACAAGCTCGAGAGCAAGAACGCCAAGGAGGCCATGTCCGTCTTCCTTTCGGCCCGCAACAGCGCGCCGAAGGCAGCCCGCGACCTCGAACGCCTCAAGGGCTCGTCCGCCATCTATCAGCTCATCGTCCAGCGGATGAGCCAGCTGATCGTCGGCGAGCTTTCCCTCGAAGACACCTTCAAGGCAATGAGCGCCGACGTCGAAAAGGTCAACGTGGCGCTTGCCGCCAACAAGTAACCGGCCGCGCCTGTCTCCCACAGATTGCGCGCTGCATCAGCCACGACCTCGCAACAGGCCGTGGCTGATCGTTTTTTTGGCCCTTATCCGGGCGGCCGACCCGCCACTTCGATCGGCAGCGGAAACTCAGGCCTGATAAGCGGCCGGATGATCCGCGGATACGCCGAGCAGCTTCATGATCGAAACCTTCACCTGCTGCGCTGCCTTGGACAGGCCATCCTCCCGTTCGACCAGTTGGATGCAGCTCTCGGGAAGCTCGGGAAGACCGGCCTCCTTCTGCAGGACGGAGAAGCCATAGGGCACGATTCCCTCGGCCATGACCGTTATCGCAGTACCGGAGCTGACCGCACTCTTGATTGCCTCGCCGCTTCCCGTGGTCAGCACCTCGCGATAGGCGTGGCCTTCCCGTTTCAGCGCCGCTTCCGCGGCTGCGCGAAATGCGCAGCCTTCGGAATAGAACGCCATCGGCCACGGCTTTCTTCTGTCGACGACGTAATCCCTCGAGGAAACCCAGACCAGCTTCGGACGGCTCAGCAGCGTCGAGCGCTCCTTCTGATTTGGCAATGTGACGATCGCCAGGTCCAGTTTCCGCGACTCCAGCAATTTCTGAAGCCTGACGCTCATCGCGCATGTCACGTTCAGTTCGATACCAGGGAACGAACTGTCGATAACCCGCATGAGACGCGACAGGAACGGCTCACCGTAATCCTCGGCGATGCCAAGGCTAACGCTTCCCGCCACTTTCCCGCTCCTCATCTTGTCAAAGAGAGCATCATGGTGATCGAGGATGATCTGCGCATGCGGCAGGAGTTCCTTGCCAGCAATGCTCAGTTCAACGAGATGATAGCTCCGGTTAAAGAGCTTCCGCCCGAGAATCTCCTCCAGGCTCTTGATGCGCAGCGACACGGTGGCCTGCGAGCACGCAAGCCGCTCGGCGGCGCGGGAAAAGTTCCGCTCGGTCGCCACCGATACGAACGACCGCAGCAGTCTCATATCGAGATCGATCATTATTAAGATACCCAATCATACCTATAGGTACTTCTCATTTTACCAATAGCAAAGCTGCGGTCTAGTCTTTTCCGAGGACATGCATCCGGGAGGATTAAGATGAAAGTCGGCTTTATCGGGCTGGGAACCATGGGCAGCAACGCCGCGAAGAACATCATTCGCGCGGGGTTCGAGACTTGCGTCTTCGATCTCAGGCGCGAAGCGGCCGCCGACCACGTTGCGATGGGCGCCACCTGGGTCGGCAGCCCGGGCGAGATGATCAGCCTCGTCGACTGCGTCGTCTCGATGGTCTTCGGCCCGCCGCATCTGGATGCCGTTCTCAACGGACCGGAAGGGCTGCTCCGCGGCGATTGCCGGGGGAGGATCTGGATCGACATGACGACGTCGTCGCCGCGCTTCATGCGCGAACTGGTAAAGCCCTTCGTCGATGCCGGCGGCCGGCCCGTCGATGCGCCCGTCACGGGGTCGGTCGACGCAGCGATCCGCGGCGACATGCCGATGTTCGTCGGCGGCGCGGATGCGGACGTCGAGGCCGCCCGTCCTGTGATCGAAGCCATGGGCGAGTTGAGAAAAGTCGGGCAGTACGGCAACGGCTACGTCGCCAAGCTGGTGAACAACCAGCTGTGGAAGGTTCACGCCGCGGCGATCGGCGAGGCGATGGTTTGCGCCAAGCAGGCGGGCCTCGAACCGGATGTCTGGTGGAACGTGATGAAGGGCGGTGCGGCCGACAGCTTCGTGATGCAGCACGATGTCCCGTCGATCTTTGCCGGCCATTACGATCCTTCATTCCCGCTCAAACTCTGCCTCAAGGACCTTGGGCTGATCAAGGAACTGATTGACGACACCGGCACGCGATCCGACCTCCTCGACGCCTGCCATGCGCGTTTCCGCGAAGCGGCCGAACGCTACGGACCTGATGCCGGCGAGATGACGGTGTGCAAGGTCGTCGAGGACGACGCCGGTATCGAGCTTCGCGTCAACGGCGATTGGGTGGCGCCGTGGCTGGTCACGCACCAGGCCGCCGAATAGCCGCCGCTTGGCGCGGCCGATCCATGGTCATGGCAGCAGACAAGAAGGCAGCCATCGCTGTCCGACCATGCAGGAAATTGTCGGGTGGCGACATCCGATGGCTGCTCCTCCCCACCGGGAACCATAAAAACCAACGGAGTAAGGAACATGAAAACTATCGCTCTTGGTGCGGCCATCGCACTTCCGCTCGTCGCATTTGCTCCCGCCGCCATGGCGGATTGCGGTGAGGTATCCATCGCCAGCATGAACTGGCAGAGCGCGGAAGTGCTTTCGAACGTCGACAAGATCATTCTCAACGACGGTTATGGCTGCAGCGCCGATATCATCGTGGTCGACGCGGCATCCGGCATCACCTCTCAGGTGGAGAAGGGCAAGCCCGACATCATCCCGGAGGCCTGGGTCGATCTGTTCCCCGAGCTGGTCAAGGCGCCGCTGGCAGAGGGCCGCGTCGTCGCTCTCGTACCCTCGCTGACCGACGGTGGCCAGGCCGGGTGGTTCATTCCGCGCTACATGCTCGACAAGAACCCGAACATCAACAAAATTGCCGAGATACTTGCTCATCCCGAAGCCTTCCCGTCGCAGGAGGATCATTCCAAGGGGGCGATCTTCAATGGCCCGACCGGTTGGGGCGGCACGATCGCCACGAACCAGCTTTCCAAAGCCTTCGACGTCAAGGGCAAGGGTTTCGAGGTCATCGACACCGGCTCTGCGGCTGCCCTCGACAGCTCCATGGCCAAGGCCTATGAGCGCAAGGAGCCCTGGCTCGGCTTCTATTGGGAGCCGACCTCACTTCTCGGCATGTACGATATGGTGCCGGTGGACTTCGGCGTGCAGCATGATGCGGCCGAATGGAAGCGCTGCACCTCCGTCGATACATGTGCGGACCCCAAGCCGAACACCTTCCCGAAGGACAATGTCCTGACGCTCGCTTCGAAGTCCTTCATCGAGCGCACCGATCCGGCCGCCGTCGATTACCTGAAGGCGCGCAGCTGGAACAACAAGACCGTGAACGCGCTGATGGCGTGGATGACGGAGAACCAGGCGACCGGCGAAGATGGCGCCCGCCATTTCCTCTCCGAGCACCCGGAAATCTGGACGAAGTGGGTTTCGCCAGAGGCCGCGGAAAAGATCAAAGCCTCCCTCTGATGAGAGCCCGGGAAGGGGCGGCTTTGCCGCCCCTCAATACCAACCTTTGCTGCCAGGAGATCTTCTGTGCCGACATTTCGCGCTGAAGGATACGACTACATCATTGTCGGTGCAGGGACGGCCGGCTGCACGCTTGCCAGCCGGCTCAGCGAGGACGAGAGCGCCTCGGTTCTCCTCCTGGAGGCCGGCCCTTCGGACCGCAGCTGGATCTTGCGAATGCCCGCCGGCCTTCGTTCGGCTTTCAAGCCGACCAGCACCTATAATTACTGGTTCAAGACGACCCCGCAGCGCTATCTCGACAATCGCGAGATCGACCAGCCGCGCGGCCGCGTCCTTGGCGGCTCGTCATCGATCAATGGCATGACGTTCCTGCGCGGCAATCCCCGCGACTTTGACGACTGGCGTGACAGGGACGGCTGCGAAGGCTGGTCGTTCGCCGATTGCCTTCCCTACTTCAAACGGTTCGAGCGTCTGGAAGGCGCACAAGGCCCTTTCCGCTCTTCCGAGGGCAAGGTGAAAGTCAAGCGTCAGGAGCATCTCGGCGCCTTGAACCAGGCCTTTCTCGATGCGAGCAAGCAGGCCGGCCACGAAGAAGTCGCGGACTTCAACGGCTATCGCCAGGAGGGCGTCGGCCGCTTCGAGATGAGCGTTGGGCAGGGCATTCGCTCAAGTTCCTCCACCTCCTACCTTCATGCGCAGCCGGCCCGGCGAAACCTGCATATCCACACCGGCTGCCAGGTTCTGAAAGTCCTGTTCAAGGGCAATCGGGCGATTGGCGTCCGGGTCCGCCGTGGATCGGAGACCGTCGATGTCTTCGCCGCCCAAGAGATCATCATGAGTTCCGGAGCTTTCGGCAGCCCTCAGATCCTGATGCTGTCGGGAGTCGGACCGGCGGACGATCTGAAGAGACTCGGGATCAAGCCCCTGATCGACGTTCCGATGCTGGGACAGAATCTTCAGGATCATTTCGAAACCCACATCCAGGTCGAATGCGATCTCAAGTACAGCCTTAACCAGTATCTCCGGTTCGACAAAATGGTCCTGGCCGGCATCCAGTGGTTCGCGTTCAAGGGTGGCGTTGCGGCCGTCAACCAGTGTCACGTCGGCGCTTTCATGCGCAGCGACTGCAGCGTGACGCATCCGAACCTGCAGATCCATTTTTTCCCTGTCTTCTTCGGACCGAACTGGATCCCCGACCCCCGCGTCGGCGGCTATCGCCTCGGCGTCGGTCCGATGCGGCCGGAAAGCCGCGGTTCGCTGCGCCTTCGATCACCGGACCCGGCACAGCCGCCTCTGATCGATCCGAACTATCTGGCGACCGAACGGGACAGGAAGGAAACCCTCCAGGGCCTGAAGCTCGGCAGGGAGATCCTGGCCCAGCCGGCATTCGCATCCTACAGAAGGCGCGAGGACGCTCCGGGCGAACAATGCAGGAGCGATGCGGAACTGGAGGCGTTTATCCGGCAGGATGTAACGAGCTCGTTCCATCCTTGCGGAACCGCCCGGATGGGCCGGACAGGCGATTCCCGCTCGGTCGTCGATCTCGAACTTCGTCTCATCGGAGCGGAGGGTCTGCGTATCGTCGACGCCTCGATCATTCCTTCGATCCCAAGCGCAAACATCAATGCCACGACCTTCATGATCGCGGAAAAGGCATCAGACCTCATTCGGGGCCGAACGCCGCTGCCGGCAAATGAGGTCGCCTACTACACAGCCCCAACGGAAGGACATCGTGACCATGCAGTCGGATCGTAGTTTTCAAACGGATCGGGTCCAGCGAGATCGCGCGACGCCAGACATTAAGAAGAAGGTCGAATCCTGGACGGTATGGGAGGCGGATGCGAGGGAGCCCTTCGAGATCCACTATGACCGCGCGGTGTCGTTCTGTGTCATGGAGGGACGGGCGGAAATTGCCTTCACAGACGGCACGAGGCTCGCCGTCCAGAAAGACGATTTCGTGACGATCAAGCCTGACATCAAAGGTGTCTGGACCGTGCTGGAGCCGATCACCAACCTCTACATGTACCATGACACCGGATCGCCGGCGTAATTCACGCGTCCTCTCGTTGAAACCTCTCCCGCTCATTTCGTTCCCAAGAGCGGCACTTGCCTGCCCGCAAGGGCAGGCTCTTTTATCCACTCTTCCAAGAGTCGCGCCGGCCTCTGAACATCGAAAAGGAGTGACAAATTGGAGCTCAAAGCCCAGCCGACAGCCTCGCACTTCATCGACGGCGAATATGTCGAGGATACCGACGGCACCGTCATCGAGAGCCTCTATCCCGCCACCGGCGAGGTGATCGCCCGGCTGCATGCGGCAACGCCTGCCATCATCGAGAAGGCGATCGCGGCGGCCAAACGCGCCCAGCCAGAATGGGCGGCGATGAGCCCGATGGCGCGCGGCCGCATCTTGAAACGCGCGGCCGAGATCATGCGCGAGCGAAACCGCGAGCTCTCCGAACTGGAAACGCTCGACACCGGCAAGCCGATCCAGGAGACGATCGTCGCCGATCCGACCTCCGGCGCCGACGCCTTCGAATTCTTCGGCGGTGTCGCGCCGGCCGGCCTCAACGGCGCCCATATCCCGCTCGGCCAGGATTTCGCCTATACCAAGCGCGTGCCGCTCGGCGTCTGCGTCGGCATCGGTGCCTGGAACTATCCGCAGCAGATCGCCTGCTGGAAGGGCGCGCCGGCGCTGATCGCAGGCAATGCCATGGTGTTCAAGCCCTCGGAAAACACGCCGCTCGGCGCCTTGAAGATCGCCGAGATCCTGCATGAGGCGGGGCTGCCGAAGGGGCTCTTCAACGTCATCCAGGGCGACCGCGACACCGGGCCGCTGCTCGTCAACCATCCCGACGTCGCCAAGGTGTCGCTGACCGGCTCGGTGCCGACCGGGCGCCGCGTCGCGGCGGCCGCCGCCGGCAGCCTCAAGCATGTGACGATGGAACTCGGCGGCAAGTCGCCGCTCATCGTTTTCGACGATGCCGATCTCGATTCGGCGGTCGGCGGCGCCATGCTCGGCAATTTCTATTCGACCGGCCAAGTCTGCTCGAACGGCACCCGCGTCTTCGTGCAGAAGGGGATCAAGGCCGAATTCCTGAAGCGGCTGAAGGCGCGCACCGAGGCGATGCTGATCGGCGACCCGATGGACGAGGCGACGCAGATCGGCCCGATGGTCTCCTGGGCGCAGCGCGAGAAGGTGATTGCCTATATCGAGAAGGGCAAGGCCGAAGGGGCGACGCTGATTGCCGGCGGCGGCATTCCGAACAACGTCTCCGGCGAAGGCTACTACGTGCAGCCGACGGTCTTTGCCGACGTCACCGACGACATGACCATCGCCCGGGAAGAGATCTTCGGGCCTGTGATGTCGGTGCTCGATTTCGACGATGAGGACGAGGTCATCACCCGCGCCAATGCCAGCGAATTCGGCCTCTCCGGCGGCGTCTTCACCGCCGACCTCACCCGCGCTCACCGCGTCGTCGACCGGCTGGAGGCCGGCACGCTGTGGATCAACAGCTACAACCTCGCTCCGGTGGAAATCCCCTTCGGCGGCTCGAAACAATCCGGCTTCGGCCGCGAGAATTCGCTGGCGGCGCTGGAGTACTATTCCGAGCTGAAGACGGTCTACGTCGGCATGGGACCGGTACAGGCGCCGTATTGACAGGCAGGCCCGGGCCGGAAACCGCTGCTCCTAGACAGCGACATCGCGGCCGGTCTTTACCGCACCGGCCGGTCGGGGAAGCTGCAGGTCCAGTTCGGAACGCTTTGAACTGATCTCCGGAGACGTGAAACCGCCTCCGGAAAATATCGCATCGAGCCGTCGGGCTTTGATGATGACGCCGCCCCGCCGGACCTTGCCCGGCGGGGAGGATGACCGCCAGTTCCGGCGGTCAGGACGCCATGGCGTAGTAACGCGGCTCCGATCCCCGGCGGCTGCCCGTCTTGAAGCGGCGCAGCAGTTCGGCGAGGCTTTCGGTTTCCTGCGTCAGGCTCTGGGCGGCGGCGGTGGTCTCTTCCACCATCGCGGCGTTCTGCTGCGTGACCTTGTCCATCTGATCGCCGGCGGCGGAGACTTCGCGCAGACTTGTCGCCTGCTCGCGGGCGGCGACCGCGATTTCGGCGACGGTCGCATTCATCGCGGTGACCTGCTCGACGATCTGTTCGAGCGAGACACCGGATTCGCCGACCAGCTCGACCCCTGTCTTGACCTGCATCGAGGAAGTGGAGATCAGCTCCTTGATTTCCCTTGCCGCGTTGGCCGAACGCTGAGCGAGCTCGCGCACTTCCTGGGCAACGACGGCGAAGCCCTTGCCGGCTTCACCGGCACGCGCGGCTTCGACGCCAGCATTCAGAGCCAAGAGGTTGGTCTGGAAGGCGATCTCATCGATGACGCTGATGATGTTGCCGATCTTCGACGAGGAATTCTGGATCTCCGTCATTGCGGCGATGGCGCGGGAGACGATTTCGCCGCCCTTTTCCGCATTGGTGCGGGCCGTCGCCACCACGGCCTGGGCGCGGCTCGCGCCCTCCGCCGTTCCATTGACGCCGCGGGTGACGTCGCCGAGTGCGGCGACGGTTTCCTCCAGCGAAGCCGCCTGCTGCTCGGTGCGGCGGGCGAGATCATTGGAGGCGGTGGAGATTTCCGCAAGGCCGGAGCGGATGGTCGTGACCGCGCGGATGACGGAGTCGACCGCTTCTTCGAGGCTCGCGACGGAGCTGTTGAAGTGATCGCGGATCCTGACATAGCGGTGGTCGACTTCGCCGACGCGCACGGAGAGATCACCCTTCGAAAGCGCATCGAGACCCAGCGAAATCTGGCGGAAGGCGTGCTCCATCACCTGCGCGTCGGAAAGCCGCTCGGCCTCCTGGCGCAGCCGCTCTTCCTCGGCGGCGAGGCGCGCGCGCTCGGCGTTGGCTTCGGCGATCAGCTTGGCGCGTCCGGTTTCCTGGAAGACCTTCAGCGAACGCGCCATGGCGCCGAGTTCATGACGGTGGTCGACGCCGGTGATTACGATCGACTCCTCGCCGCGGGCAAGCCGCTCCATGGACTGCGCCATGCCGCGAACTGCGGAGGAAATCAGCCGGCCGACGAAATAAGAGAGCACAAGGCCGATGACGATCAGCAGGCCGCTGATGACGAGCGTCGTGCTGGTCGCGGAAGCGACCGTTGCTTCCACCGAACCGTCGAGCGTCTTCTGCGCGCCGGTCACTGTCGCCTGCAGATCCCTGAACTCGCCGGCGATCTTCGGCGCGAGCACGTTGAGCTCAGTCTGCCGGATATTGCCCGAGGCCTGCAGCACATCCTTCATGTCACCGAGACGGGCGGTGTAGTTCTGCATCAGCTGGCCGGCGCCCATCAGGCGCTTCTTCTGCAATTCGTTCTTCGCAGCCTTGGCGGCGGCATCGTTGAGCGCCACCGCTTCGGCGAGTGCCGCCTGCGCCGTATCATAGGCGGCGAAATCGTCGGAATGCACGAAGCGTTCGGAGAAATAAAGGCTGCGGTTCAGGGCCTCCAGCGTCTCCGCTGTCATGTGCAGCAGGGCGACGTCGCTCTGGCGCCAGGCGCTGCGCATGACGTCGTTGAGCGCGATGCTGGTCCAGGGGCCGAATTCGGTGACCTTGGAGATCAGCAGGTCGCGGCGGGCCTGGAGCGAGACGATCTGTTCGAAAGCCTTGCCATAGGCGGCGATATCCTGGCGGATCGTCGCCAGGCCCGATTGAAGGTCCTTGTTGCCGGCAAAACGCGGATCGTCCGCTTCGAAAGCTTTGACGCCGGCGCGGAAGCTGTCGACCACCGCCTGCGTCGGCGTGGTGCGGAAGGCTTCGGCCGACATCTGGATCTCGTGCAGCTGGTCGCTGTAGTCCGAGATGGCGAGGCTCTGGCCGGCCGTGGCGCGGTAGGAAGCGAAGATCGAAGCGAGCCCGTTCATGCCCGAGATCGCGCTGACGGTCAGCAGGCTCATCAGCAGGATCAGCGGCACGAAGCCTGCGGTGATCTGCGCGCGAATGCCGAATTTATTCCAGAAATGCAACATCATAGGCCTCTTATGCTCACTGGCTCTTCGGCAGGTATTGGGCAATGTTTTCAGGGGTCACGAGCTCGAAGGGAACGTTGTTTTCCCGCGGCACCTTCTCCTTCTTGACAAGCTTGACGGCAGCCTCGACGGCGGCGGCACCTTGCCCGACGGCGCTCTGCAGAATGGTCACGTCGAGATCGCCGGCGACCATCGCAGCCAGCGCATCGTCGGTTGCGTCGACGCCGGCGACGACGACGTCCTTCATCGGCATGCCGGCCTTCTTCATGGCGCGGATCGCGCCGAGCGCCATCTCGTCATTGTTGGCGATGACGGCGTCGAACTTGACGCCGGCCGAAAGCCATTCCTGCATCTGCTCATCGGCATAATCGCGCGACCAATAGGCCGCCTGTCGCTCGACGATCTCAAGCCCCTTGCACTCGGGCGTGGCGATGACGTCTGAAATATCCTGGGTGCGGGCGCGGGCGGCCGCGTGGAAGGGTTCGCCCATCAACACGACGACACGGCCCTTGCCCTTGAGCAGAGCGCAGACCTGCTTGGTCTCCAGCGTGCCGGATTCCTTTTCGTTGGAGGCGACCACCACCTGGTTTTCGGGAAGATCGAGCAGGTTGGAGGGAACGTTGTTGATGTACACAAGCGGAATGCCGGCATCCGCCGCCATCTTGGTCATCTGCGGCCCGAGATCGCCATCGGAAACGGCCAGGATAATCGCATCGACCTTGTCGGCAATCAGCTTCTGGACCTGCTTCTTCTGCAGCTCGTTGTCGCCCTTGGCGTTTTCGGTGACGAGCTTGAGGCCGGAGATCGTCTGGCCGTGGTTGACGACGCCGTTCAGCAGCGCGGTCCTGAATTTATCGAGATCGGACATCGAGACGCCGATCGTCTGCGCATTCGCGACAGTGACCGACATCGCCAAGGCGATGGATGCAAGCGTGGCCGTTTTCATGAATTCCCCTGCGCAATTCGGATGGAACTGCGTTATTTCAAATCATGGTTAAATTTTACTTTGCGCGCCGAAGAGAGAAGTAACGCGGGGAATCGGAATCTTGCGGCGGCACGCCGCTGGCTTGAAACAGGTGGAGCCGGATTTGAAGTGACGGCAGCAGGTCTTTGTTTTTAAATATCAGCGTCCGCCAAAGCCGGAGCCGACGGTGATGCCCTTGTAGATCACCCGCTGCAGCACGATCGCGAGAATGACGCCCGGCACCATGGATATTGTCGCGCCGGCCATGATGTAGTTCCAGGAGGTGCCCTGCTGGGTCTGGAACAGAGTGAGCCCCAGCGGCAGCGTGGCTTTGTCGAGGCCGCTGGTGGCGATCAGCGGCCAGAGGAAACTCTTCCACTGGGCGATGAACGTGAAGAGCGACAAGAGGCCGATGGCCGGCATGGCGAGCGGCACGATGACGGTGACCAGGATGCGCAGGCGCGACGCCCCGTCCATCATCGCCGCCTCGTCGAGATCCTTGGGAATGCCGAGGATGAACTGCCGCAGCAGGAAGGTGCCGAAAGACGAGAAGGCGACCGGCAGGATCATGCCGTGATAGGTGTTGATCCAGCCGAGCTTGCTGACGACGAGGAAGAGCGGGATGACCAGCATCACCTGCGGGATCATCAGCGTGCTCAGATAGGTGAGCAGCAGCCCTTCCCTTCCGGGAAACCGCAGGCGGGCAAAAGCATAGGCCGAGAGGCAGGAGACCACGAGTACGATCGCGGTCACGCCGCAGGCGACGATGAAGGAATTCATCAGGAAGGTACCGAAGGGCAGCGAAACCAGCGCCTCGACGAAATTGCCCCACTGATATTCCTCAGGCAGGATACGCACCGGCACGGCCAGCACTTCGGTATTGGAGCGCACCGCGTTCGACACCATCCAGAAGAAGGGAAAGAGGAAGAGCAGCGCAATCAGCGAAAGGCCCGCATAGCTGATGAAGGTGCCGATCCGCCGCAGGATGCGGTGCCGGTTTTGGGACACGGAATGCGGATGCCGGGAGGTCGCGTCAATCGTCATAATGCACCCATTTGCGCTGCATGTGGAACTGCAGGATGGTGAGGCCCATGATCATGACGAACATCACCCAGGCGAGCGCCGAGGCATAGCCCATCTGGAAATTGGTGAAGCCCTTCTGGTAGATGGCGAAGCCGAGGGTGGCCGTCGCCGAGCCCGGGCCGCCGCGCGTCATGGCGAAGATCTCGTCGAAGACCTGCAGCGAGGTGATGGCCGTCATGACGGTGGCGAAGAAGACCGTCGGCGAGATGAGCGGCAGGCGGATGCGCCAGAAGCGCCGCCAGGGCCCTGCCCCGTCGATCATCGCCGCTTCGAGATAGTGCTTCGGCACCAGGTCGAGCGCGGCGTTGAACATCACGACGTTGTAGCCGACATTGGCCCAGAGCGTGACGAGCACCACCGCCTGCATCGCCCAGCTGGAGCTCAGCAGGAAATTCGGCAGGCCGAGGCCGAGCGACCGAATGATGCTATCGGCGAGCCCGTCCGGCGTGAAGATCAGCAGCCACACGACGGAAGCTGCGATCGTCGGGGTGAAGGTGGGCAGGAAGAAGATCACCCGGAAGATCGCCTTGCCGCGCTTGAGGCTCGATATCCACACCGCCAGCACCAGCGAGACAATGATGTTCACCGCCAGATATTCGACGGCGAAAAACAGCGTGTTTCTCAATATGGTGTAGAAGGCGGGATCGACGGTGAAGAGCTTGATGTAATTCTGGAAGCCGACGAAAGACGGCGTCGAAATCAGCTGCCAGTTGGTGAAGGAGAGCGCCAGCGACGCCAGGATCGGCAGGGCCATGAAGATCATGAAGCCGAGGAAGCTCGGCAACAGGAACAGCATGGCCGTCTGTGTCTCGGGCTTCAGGAAGCGCCGTGGCTGACCGGACTGCAGGCTGATTTCGGCAACGGCGCTTTCCGACATATCTTCCTCCATGCGCGGCAATTCCTGCCGCGGCGGGCGCCTGCGCATCTCCAGGACGCGCGGGCTCTATTGCTGCGCGAGGCTCTGGATGGTCTCCATCGTCTGTTTGGCGTCGGCGCTGCCGGCGAAGGCCGGCGGGAAATACTGGTTGAACAGGTTTTCCACCGCCGCCCAGTTGTTGGTGATCACATAGGGGACGGAATGTGCCAGCGAATAATCGAGCGCCTCGCCGCCATTGGTGATGTCCTTGGCGGCCACCTTATACCAGGAGGATTGCGAGGCCGTTCGTGCCGGCAGCGCGCGGCCCTGTTCGGCGAGATATTGCAATGCCTCCGGACTGGTCAGCACCTGGATCGCCTTCCAGGCCGCATCCTTGTTCTTGCTGGTCGTGGCGATGCCGAAACCTGAGCCCGCCGTGACGGCTGTAAGCTCGCCGTCCGCGCGCGGGAGGGTGGCAGAACCAACCTTGAACTTAACCTTGTCCTTCATGCCGATGATCGACCACGGGCCGTCGACGTACATGGCCACATTGCCCGAATAGAACCGGCCCTGGATCACCGTGCCGGCATCGGCGCTCGACGGCACCAGCGGCGCGACCTTGTCCTTGGCGGCAAAGCCGATCACCCTGTCGGCGGCGGCCATCGCGCTCGGGTTGGTAAGGTCAAGCTCCCCGGAGTCATTGAGATACTTATCGCCCCAGGCAGAGGCCAGAACCGAATAGTTCTGCGGCGTGATGCCAAAACCGTATTTGCCGTCCTTAGTGAGCTTCTTGGCGGCATCGGTGAATTCGGCAAGCGTCCAGCCCGGTTTCGGCAGTGGAACGCCGGCGGCTTCGAGCGCATCCTGGTTATAGTAGATGACCCACGGACCGACATCATAGGGCAGGCCGTAGAGCTGCTTGTCGACGGACATGCCGCCGATAATCGAGGGCGTGAAGGCGCCGAGATCGAACTTGTCGGCCGCGATCCGGTCGTTCAAGGGCTCGAGCAGCGAATAGAAATTCGGCATGCGCAGCGACTGCATCGAAACGATGTCGGCGAGCTGGCCCGAGGCCGCCAGCACCGGCAGCCGGGTCCAGTAATCGACCCAGCCGGTCGTCGTCAGCGTCACCTTGATGTCGGGATATTTGGCGGTCACCATGTCGGCCAGGTGCTGCCAGCCCTTGGTGTCGGCATCGGAACCGGTCCACATCTGCCAGGTCAGGTTGATCTGCTCGGCCGATGCTGTTGTGGCAAAGAGGCTGCTGCCGATTGCGGCAAGCAAAAGCGTTTTCTTCAGAACCTTCATGGGTTTCTCCTCCCTCCATGACGCAATGAACACGCGAGTGCGACCGAGTTCACGTCTTGAGGACGATCTCGATCACCGGGACGGTAACGTCAGGTCGCCGGACCGGCAGTTCGAGCGTGATCATGCCCTCCGGCACCATCACGCCGATATTGGAATCCACGTCTTTCGTCTGGCTGAGCCAGCGCACTTCGCTGGCGTCGTGCAGGAACTGCGCATAGGCGATCCTGTCGGCGAGGCCCTCGATATGAATGTGGCGGTAGGGCCAGTTGTAGACATGCAGATAGAGGCGGTTGCCGCGCTGCGTGTAGCGGCAGCCGGCCGGCACCGGAAATTCCGAGGGACCGGCGCCGTAGATCGAGCGTCCATTGACCTCCATCCAGTTCTGGTAGACCTCGAGCGCGGAAATGGCGCGGGCGTCGAAAGTGCCGCGGCCGGTCGGGCCGACATTCATCAGGAGGTTGCCGCCGAGCGCCACGGAATCGATCAGCAGCTGGATGATCTGCTCCGGGCTCTTCCAGCTGTCCTCGTCGCGGTGATACCCCCAGGAGCCGCTGAAGGTGTGGCAGGCTTCCCAGAGCACACCTTGGCTGGCGATGGCAGGCGCCACGCGCGGCGTATACTGCTCCGGCGTCGTCACATCGGGTAGCTTGCCCTGCGGCAGGTCGAGGCGGTTGTTGACGATGATTTCGGGCTGCAACTCACGCACGAGTTCCAGCAGCCGTTCGCTCTCCCAGTCCGCCCGCCCCTTGCCGGGCAGGCCGCGATATTCGCGGCCGGGATAGCTGAAATCGAACCAGATGATGTCGATGCGGCCGAAGCCGGTCAGAAGCTCGCGCACCTGTTCGCGCATATAGGCGGCGTAATTGGCGATGTTGCGCCCTGAATTCAGCGCCTCGGCGTCGGGATGGTTGCGCAGGGGATGGTGGACGTCGATCGGAAAGTCGGGATGGTGCCAGTCGAGCAGCGAATAGTAGAAGCCGATCTTCAGCCCTTCGGCGCGAAAGGCCTCGACCAGCGGCGTCAGCAGATCCTTGCCGCAGGGCGTGTTCGGCGCCTTGTAACCGGTGACCTTGCTGTCCCACAGGCAGAAGCCTTCGTGATGCTTGGTCGTCACCACGACATATTTCATGCCGGCAAGCCGGGCGCGGCGCGCCCAGGCCTTAGGATCGTAGAGATCGGGATCGAAATTCTCGAAATAGCGCTGATAGTGGTCGTCGTTCAGCTCTTCGCGGTTCTTCAGCCACTCATGCCGCGCCCCCAGAGCATAAAGGCCCCAATGGATGAACATGCCAAGGCGATCATGGCTGAACCAGGCGTGCTTGCCCGCCCCTCCCGATACAGGATTTTCCGGCTGGCTTTCCGAACTCGTCACAGGTTTCTCCTCCCTGTTTTCCGGCTCGACATCATATCGAACCGGTTCGGTGACTGATCATCTTGCTTGATACCGTGCCTGTCAAGCTGAAATTCGGAAATCGTGAAACCCGTTGTATTGGCACACATTCCGGCTAATCATGGAGGATAAGTTGCGCAGATGAAAGAAATCTGACAAAAGGAAAGCTTTAGAACCGGTTCGATAGATATGACGACCATACGAGATGTCGCGCGCCTGGCGGGGGTTTCGATCTCGACCGTCTCGCTTGCGCTCAACAGCCCGAAGCGGGTCGGCGCCGAGACGCTGAACCGCATCCAGCAGGCGATCAAATCGACCGGCTACCGCATCGATCCGGTGGCCCAGACGCTGGCGCGCGGGCGCAGCTCGCTCATCGGTTTCGTGTCCGCCAATCTCGGCAACATGTTCTTCGGCGACATCCGCCGCGAGATCGAGCACCAGGCGCTCGACCACGGCTATTTCGTCCTGATCGCCGACTCCTCCGGCAGGGCCGATCTCGAACGGGCGCTGTTGGAGCGAATGGAAGCCCAGAAGATCGCCGGCATCGCGCTGGCGACCAACGGCCACGGCGAGGAATACGCGGCCTTTCTGCGTGACTTCAAGACGCCGATCGTGATGTTCGACCAGAAGGTGGAGGGTGCCGAGCGCGATTTCGTCGGCTCCGACAATCCGCTGACGACGACCATCCTGACCGAGCACCTGCTGCAACTCGGCCACCGGCGCATCGCCTTCATCTCCGGCCCGAGCGGCCTGCACACCGCCGACGAGCGCCTGAAGGGCTTCATGGATACGATGGCGGCCGCCGGCGTCGATGTCGATCCTTCGCTGGTCACCGAAGGCGGCTATACCAGGACGGGCGGCCATACGCAGGCGATGCGCCTGCTCACCCGCCGCGACCGGCCGACCGCCATCATCGGCGCCAACAACATGATGGGGCTCGCGACGCTGCAGGTGATGCAGGAAATGGGTTTCCGCTGCCCTGAGGACGTATCGCTGGCGATGGTCGACGACGTGCCCTGGAGCAACGTCATCACACCGCGCATCACCATGGTAGTGCAGGATGCCCATAAGCTCGGCGAACTGGCGGCGCAGCGTCTGTTGGCAAGAATCTCAAGCCCGGAAGCCGCCGCCGAGCCGCCGCGGGATTTCATTCTGACCCCAAGATTCGTGCGCGGGGAGTCGACTAGGCGGCTGTAAGGACTTTCCGCTCACCATTGAAAGATCCGAGAATTTGTCATACATGTGTGATGAATCGTAAATTTCGGAGTGCCGCCGGCATCCGGATGAAGGCCGATGCGGGGTGAAGGCGTGGCTATGCAGGGGAAGGATCGCGGTAGGGGCTCGGGGTCGCTGGTCTCACGGGTCGGCGAAAGCCTTCGGCAAGCCATTTTGAGCGGGCAGTATGCGGCCGGCGACAAGCTTCCGAGCGAGCATGAACTGACCGAAACGCACAGCGTCAGCCGAACCGTGGTGCGCGAGGCGGTCGCCGCGCTGCGCTCCGACGGGCTGGTCGAGGTGCGCCAGGGTGCCGGAATTTTCGTGATCAGCCCCGACCCGGCGCTGTCGGGCCGGAAGGTCGACAAGGCCCGCGTCGCTTCCGATCTCGAAGTGCTCGAAATCCGCACGCCCGTTGAAATCGAGGCGGCGGGACTTGCCGCGCTCCGCCGTTCCCCGGCGCAGGAGGAGGCGATCTTCGAATGCCACCGGAAAATCCTCCATTGCATCGAGACAGACCAATCCATCCGCGAGGCGGATCTGGAACTGCATGTCGCCATCGCCGAGGCGACGAACAATCCGCTGTTCAAGCACTTCCTGGAATCCCAGGGCTCGGCGATCATCCCGCAATCGAGGCTCGTCCCGGAAACCAGAACCGCCGAGCAGACCGCCTATCGCAAGCTCATCCATCGCGAACATGAAGCGATCATTGTCGCGATCTCCGACAGGGACGATCAGGCGGCGCGCAACGCCATGCGTGAGCATCTGGTCGGCAGCCAGGCGCGATATCGCAATCTGCTGAAGGATCTGCGCAGCTTTACAAGCTGAGGCCGGCGGGAAGCGCCGCAAGCCCATCCGGCCGCAGCAAGCAAATCTGCTGGCCGATTGCGTCATCACGTCTATTCTAGGGCTGCTGCGCGGCCGCTATCCGCATGCGGCATGGACGGATAGTTTACCCGTCTGCGGCTGAAAGCTAGTTGAAAGCTTCGGCGTCATAGGAAAGGGCAGCATCGTGGAGGAGACACGGGTCAAAGGTGGCGAGACGACGATGCGGGTAAACCACTAGGAGGAGTTTTCCATGCGTTCTTCACGCAGCCTTTTTCACACCGTCGCTTTTTCCGCCCTGTTGACCGCAGCATCCTTTGCTACGACAGCCGCCCATGCAGCCGACAAGATCACCATCATGGTCGGCGGCTATGAAAAGCAGATCTATCTGCCCGCCAAGCTCGCCGAATCCCTCGGCTACTTCAAGGACGAGGGTCTCGATGTCGAGCTTCTGAACGAAGCCGCCGGCGTCGATGCCGAAAACCAGTTGCTGGCAGGCGCTGTCCAGGGTGTCGTCGGCTTCTACGACCACTGTGTGGATCTCCAGGCCAAGGGCAAGTTCGTCGAATCCATCGTCCAGTTCAGCCAGGCGCCGGGCGAGGTCGAGATGGTGTCGAGCAAGCATCCCGAGATCAAGTCGCCGGCCGACTTCAAGGGCAAGAGCCTCGGCGTCACCGGCCTCGGCTCCTCCACCAACTTCCTCACCCTCTTCATGGCCTCCAAGGCCGGCCTCAAGCCCGGCGACGTCGTCACCATTCCGGTCGGCGCCGGCGGCACTTTCATCGCCGCCATGCAGCAGGATCAGATTCAGGCCGGCATGACGACGGAGCCGACGATCTCGCGCATGATCAAAACAGGCGAAGCGAGCGTTCTCGTCGACATGCGCACCGTCGAAGCAACCCGTCAGGCGCTCGGCGGCACCTATCCGGCCGCCTCGCTCTACATGGAAGCCTCCTGGGTCGATGAGCACAAGGAAGAGGCGCAGAAACTCGCCAACGCCTTCGTCAAGACGCTGAAATACATCGACACCCATTCGGCGGCCGAAATCGCCGACAAGATGCCGAAGGATTTCTACGTCGGCGACAAGGACGGCTACGTCAAGGCTCTCGAAGAGGGCAAGGGCATGTTCACGGCCGATGGCGTCATGCCGGAAGACGGCCCGAAGACCGTGCTTGCCGTGCTCTCGGAGTTCTCCAAGAACGTTAAGGGCAAGCAGATCGACCTTTCCAAGACCTACACGACGGAATTCGTCAAGAACGTCCAGTAAGTCAGCCGCGCCGCTCCCGGCTCCCAAGCGGGAGCGGCCTCCGTTCGATCATGGGCATTGCGTGCGCGCCCTCAAGCACGCCTCAGGTATCACCATGCAACAGGACAACAAACAGGTCCCGGCGATCGAGCTGATCAATGTCAGCCGCCGCTTCGTCTCGCCCACAGGCAAGTCGCTCACTGCGCTGCGCGATTTCAACATGACGGTTGCCCGCGGCGAGTTCGTCGCCGTCGTCGGCCCCACAGGATGCGGCAAGTCGACGACGCTCAACCTCGTGACGGGCCTTGCACGCCCCTCCGCCGGAGAAGTCCGCCTGATGGGCGGGCCGATCACCGGCATCGATCCGCGTGTCGGCTTCGCCTTCCAGACTGATGCGCTCTTTCCCTGGAAGAACGTCATCGAAAACGTCATGGCCGGGCCGCTGTTTCGCGGCAAGTCGCGCGCCGAGGCGGAACAGAGCGCCCGCGACTGGCTGGCCCGCGTCGGCCTGTCGAAGTTTCTGCATCACTATCCGCATCAGCTCTCCGGCGGCATGCGCAAACGCGTCTCGCTGGCCCAGACCTTCATCAACGAGCCTGAGATCCTGCTGATGGACGAGCCCTTCTCGGCACTCGACGTGCAGACCCGCACCGTCATGCACGAGGAACTGCTGAAGCTCTGGGCAGAGCGCAAGGCTTCGGTGGTGTTCGTCACCCACGACCTCGAAGAGGCCGTGGCGCTTGCCGACAAGGTCTATGTGCTGACCGCCGGCCCGGCCACGGTCAAGTCGGTCTATCCGATCGATCTTCCGCGCCCGCGCGTGGTGTCGGAGATCCGTTACGAGCAGAGCTTCATCGACTATTGCAAGACCATCTGGGAGGACCTGCGCGAAGAGGTCGAGACCAGCTACCGCCGCGCAAGCGAAGCGGCCTGAGGGGGAGGATATCATGGCAAACACGACTTTCGAGGCCGGTTCGGCCACCCTGTTTCGCCCGGGCACGTCGGATGCCGAGATCGAAGCCTCCGCAATGAAGGCGATACGCCGGCGCAACATGCTGGTGCGCTTCTGGCAGATCGCCATCCTGGTCTTCGTGATCGGCATGTGGGAACTCTCATCCAACATGAACTGGATCGATCCGTTCTTCTATTCGAGCCCGAGCGGCGTCCTTGAACGCCTCTACGAATGGGCAACCGAGGGCACCACCGAAGGGTCGCTCTGGTATAATCTCTGGGTGACGATGGAAGAGGCGCTGATCGGCTTCTTCGCCGGCTCGATCACCGGCGTCTTCGTCGGCATCGGCCTCGGCCGCAACCGCTTCCTGTCGGATATCTTCTCCGTCTACATCAAGGCAATCAACTCGATCCCCCGCGTGGTGCTTGCGCCGATCTTCATCATGATCATGGGCCTCGGCCTGCCGTCCAAGGTGGCGCTCGCCTTCATCATGGTGTTCTTCGTCGTCTTTGCCAACGCCTTCCAGGGCGTGCGCGAAGCCGACCGCAACATGATCGCCAATGCCCGCATCCTCGGAGCCTCGGACTGGCAGGTAACCCGCACGGTCGTCATTCCCTCGGCGATGAGCTGGATCTTCGCCAGCCTGCACGTCTCCTTCGGCTTCGCGATCATCGGCGCCATCGTCGGCGAATTCGTCGGCGCCCGCTTCGGCATCGGCCAGCTGATCTCGATCGCCAAGGGCACCTTCGACGCCGCCGGCATGTTCGCCGCAATCCTCCTCGTCATGGTCGTGACGCTCGTTGCCGAATACATCATGACGCTGATCGAGAACCGCCTGGCGAAATGGCGCCCGCAGCAGAACATCGACACGCAATAATCGGATCTGCTTCCTCCCAAGGCAGATCGAGGCGAAGGCCGGGCGCGAAGCCCGGCCTTTTCTTTTGATCGCAAGGTCAGCGAACTTCCCTTTCGTCATGCTCGGGCTTGTCCCGAGCATCTGCCTCCGTTCGATAGGGCAGCAGATCCTCGGCACAAGGCCGAGGATGACGCCGGGTAGAGTGAGGAGTGCCATCAAGCCAGTTCCTGGGCGTCAGATCCAGCGCTTTTTATGGAGGCGCCTCGCCTCTAAGCAAGCGGCAGCCGCACCGTCACGATGAGCCCGCCGCCCTTCGCATCGCCGAGTGATACCGAACCTCCGGCCCCTTCGACGACCTCGCGGACGATCGCGAGCCCGAGGCCGCTCCCTTCGCTTTCGGTCCCCATGATCCGGTAGAAGCGTTCAAAAACCTGTTCGCGCTCGCCTTCGGGAATGCCCGGACCGCTGTCCTCCACGGTCACGACCGCGCTTCCGTCCGCCTGCCTGATAGAGACAGTCACCCGTCCATCCGCACCGCTGTAGCGGATGGCGTTGTCGATGAGGTTGACCAGCATTTCGCGCAGCATGGTGCCGTCGCCCTCGACGGTGACGGGGCCGTCCGCTTCCAGGCCGACATCGATGTTGCGTTTCAGCGCCTCTTCGGCATGCGCTTCCAATATTTCGCGGGCGGCCTTGCTGAGATCGGTTACGTCGCTGCGCGGGCGCCGGCTCCCGGGCTCGGCCCGCGACAAGGTCAGGAGCTGGCCGGCGAGGCGCGAAATCTGCCTGGTGCTGGTGCGAAGCGCGGCAAGCGCCTCGTCGCGGCGCGCCGCATCGCCTTCGCGGGCCGCCACGCTCGCCTGCGTCGAAATCAGTGCGAGCGGCGTTCTGAGCTGATGCGCCGCATTGGATACGAACCGCCGCTGTGCGGCCATCTGGCTCTGCACGCGCTCCATATGGTCGTTCAGCGCGTGGACGAGCGGGCGCAACTCGCTCTGCACCATCTCCGGCGGCAGCGGATCGAGACGGTTGCGGCCACGTTCCCGCACGGCGTCCCGCAGCCTCAGAGCCGGCGCAAGGCCGCGCTGCAGCCCGAGAATGGTCACCAGGCTTGCAAGGAAGACCAGCACGAACTGCTTTGCAAAATCCGAAAGCCACAGCTGCCTTCGCATCGCATATTGGCTGTTATGCGTCACCGCGACGGTTACGGAGATCGTGCCGTCATCGGGAAGCCCGACGACGGGATGGTCGAGCATCAGGACGCGCACATCCGCACCGTGAAAAGCGCGATCCTCGCCGACGCGCTGGGCTGTTGGCAGCGGCAGGTCGGGAAAGCCGCTCACCAGATTGCCCCACACGGTGATCACCTGGTAAAAGACGCGGTCGCCGAACCCCGTATCGAACATCTCGAGTGCGGCGGGCGGCACATCGACCTGGACATTGCCACCCTCGTCGACGCGCACCGCCTCGGCAATCACCCGGGCCGAGGCCAGAAGCGTGCGGTCCGTCACCAATTTCGCCGTCGCATCGGCCGACCAGAAACTGTCGTAGAGATTGAAGGCGATCGCGCCGAACAGCGTCAGCAGCACCAGGGAAAGCAACTGCACCCTGAGGCTCTGGCTGAGCCGGCCGATGGCGGCGACGCTCTTGCTGAAGGCGCTACTGAACATGTCTGAGGAGATAGCCGAGGCCGCGCAACGTCGCGATCTGCACGGAGCTGGCCTCGAGCTTCTTTCGAAGCCTGTGGACATAGATTTCGATGGCGCTCGGATCCGCCTCGTCGTCGAAACCGAAGACGCTTTCGGAAAGGGCGGCCTTCGAGACCGTGTTGCCCGCCTTCATGACCAGCTGCTCGAGAACGGCATATTCGCGCGGCGTCAATTGCAGCGGCTCGCCTTCGACGAGGAACTGCCGCGTGCCGCCGGAAAAACGCAGGTTCCCGACGGTGATCTCCGACGAGGCCCGGTCCTGCCCGCGGCGCACCACAGCGCGGATCCTCGCTTCGAGTTCGGCGATTTCGAAGGGTTTGGCGAGATAGTCGTCGGCGCCGCTGTCGAGCCCCGCCACGCGGCCGTCCAGGCTCGCATTGGCGGTCAGGATGATGATCGGGAGCTTGTTGCCTGATTGCCTCAGCCGCTTCAGAAGCGTCAATCCGTCAAGCTTCGGCAGCGAAAGGTCGAGGATCATCGCCGAATATTCCGCCACCTTGAGCAGATGCTCGGCGTCTTCGCCGTCATAGGCAATGTCGATCGTATATTGCGCCTGCCGCAGGGCCTTGCCCAGCCAAGCCGCCAGATCCTTGTTGTCCTCCACCACAAGCAGTCGCATCCGATCCCCTTAGCACGTGCGGAGGGGCTCGCGGAAGCGTGCGCATGGATGGCTGACAACATTCGCTATCGCCCGCCGCTCGCGGCATCGGACCGCTCTCCGCCATGAATGGCGCGAAGTGTCCGCTATTTGTCCGGCGCATGCATTTTCCTCTGTCCAGGGATCGCCGAATATGGTGTTCATGATCAACATCCACGGAGCAAGAAATGTCCGGCCATGATACCGTCCTTCTCGTCATCGACGCTCAAGAGTCCTTCCGTCAGCGCGATTATTGGGATGAAAGCCTCGCATCCGCCTATATCGATCGCCAGCAGGCTCTGATCGATGGCGCGGTGGCAAGCAGGATACCCGTCATTCAGATCTTCCACGTCGATGGAAGCGGACCGTTTTCGGAAGGCTCGGGCTTCGTCAAGACGCTCGCCCCGCTCAGGATCGCCCCCGGCGCGACTTTCAGGAAGAGCCGTCACAGCGCCCTCGTCGGCTCCGGACTCGACGTCTGGCTGACCGAGAATGGCGTGCGTCGCATCATCGTCTCAGGCATCCGCACCGAACAATGCTGCGAGACCACGACCCGCCACGCATCGGATCTCGGCTACCAGGTCGATTATGTCGGCGAAGCGACGCTGACCTTTCCGATGACCGACGCGGCGGGACGCACCTGGAGCGCCGGGGAAATCCGCGGCCGCACGGAACTGGTCCTGTCGGGCCGTTTCGCCAGGATCGCCACCGTCGAGCAGGCGCTGGCGGAGCGCGGAAAGCCGCTCGCCGCATGACGGATACCGCGCAGCCCTTCGATATCTCCGTCTTCGTCGTCGTGCCGCCGCGCGTGCTGCTGCTCGACGTCGCCGGCCCGATCGAAGTGCTGCGCAAGGCGAATCTCGAACAGCGGGCGGTGCGCTTCAGCGTCACCTATATCGGCCCGTCGGCAACGGTCGGCAGCTCGATCGGCCTTGCCGTCACCGGCGTTGCCGCCCTGCCGGAGCACCTGCCCGATCGGGCGCTCGTCGTCATCGCCGGCAGCGCCGACGCCCCGATGGAAAACAACCGTCCCTGGGACGAGGAGGAGCGGGCCGCGCAGGCCGCGATCGTCGCGTGGCTGAAACGCGCCATCCGTCCGGGGATTCGATTGGTCTCGATCTGCTCCGGCGCCCTGCTCGCCGCCGAGGCCGGGATGCTCGACGGCCGCGAATGCACCACGCATCACGGCTGCATGGAGGATCTCGCGAGGCTCGCGCCCACCGCCCGCATCCGGGAAAACCGGCTCTACGTCGAGGACGGCGAGCGTCTGACGAGCGCCGGCATCACCGCCGGCATTGATCTCATGCTGCATATCGTCGCCGAAGCGGCGGGGCATGCCTGCGCGCTTGCGGTGGCGCGATATCTCGTCGTCTATCTCAGGCGCGGCGGCTCGGACCCGCAGCTTTCGCCCTGGCTCGAAGGCCGCAACCATATCCACCCGGTCATTCATCGTGCACAGGATGCGGTGGCCGCCGACCCCACTCGCGACTGGTCGGTCGCCTCGCTGGCGCGCCTCAGCGGCGCCAGCCCGCGGAACCTCTCGCGGCTGTTCAACGAGCAGACCGGCATGAGCGTCACGGATTTCGTCAACCGCATGCGCGTGGCGCTCGCCCGCGAGATGCTCGCCGGCTCGCGGCTGGATATGGAGGCCGTGGCAATGCGCGCCGGCTTCGGCTCTGCCCGGCAGCTGCGCCGCGCGTGGAACCGGCTGCATGAGAGCCCGCCGAGCGCGGCGCGGCCGAGGCCGGCCTTGGGTTCATAGAGGAAGAGAAAGAGCGGCGTGACCGGCCTGATCTTCGGCGGCGACGGCCGCAGCGCCGAGCGCCTCCGTCCCCCAGATTTCGATCTGCGTCAGCGCCGGAAAAGGCGAGCTGTCCTCGGCCTTGATAAGCCCGTGCAGTTCAACCCATTCGACGGTGCAGGGCTCTATCGGAAAGCGCTGCGCCGCGCCGGATTTCACCAGCGGAAAAGCGGAGGTTCTGCCGTTCGAGAAAGTGACGCTTGCCTGCTCCCACCAGGAATCATGCGGGAAATCAGCCCTGATGTAGAAGACGATCTCGTCGATCCGAACGGGCCGGCCGAATTCCACCGTCAGCGCGGCCTTGGGATCGCGATTGATGCCCCAGCTGGTGTAGGGCCAGAATCCGTGGTTGTCGTTGGCTTTTTCGCCGTCGATGGCGTTGCGCGCGGCAAAGACCGCTTCGCCGCGGGTTTCGACATTGGCGCGCGCATGCGGAAAGAGCGCCCGGTTGGCGTGGTCGTCCCAGGGGTTTAAAGCGAGATTGCGCCGATGGGCGCGCTCGTCGGGCCGCGCGCTTCGCGCCGAAAGCCGGTGGATATCGCCCTTGAAGGCGTTCGGGGAATAGGACTTGCGCTTGTCGCCGAAAGGCACGGCAAGCGAATAGGCGCTTTCCCTGAGATAGACCAAAGCGGGATGGATCGCGCTATCGAGCGCGAGGAAGACATGGCCGGGCTCGGAAGCCTCGACGACGACGCAGTCGCCGTCGCGATAGTTCTGGCGATAGACGAGAAAAGTCTCGTCCCGCCCGGTGGCGCTTGCCAGCACGAACCCATCGGCATCCACGATCTTCAGCGTCAATTCCATGTTCGGCCTCCTCGGAGCATGATGCCGAAAACTGTAAGCGGTTTTCGGACAACATCATGCTCTAACTTTTCAATTTATCTGCAATCTCAGGCACTTGCCGGCGAACGGCAGGCGCAGCCGGTAGAGCTTCTCGGGCCAGGCCGATCTCAGCCTGGCGTCGTTCACCTCGATCTCGTCGATTTCGATTTCGCCAGCGCCATCGACAGAAATGCTGCCGAGATCGGCGAGATCGATCCTGTTCTCGGTGATAACAGGCGCGAGGCTCGTCATCAGCGACAGGACCGCCGGCCGGTCGCCGTCATGGGTATCGACGATCTCGATATGGCGGCCACGTTGCAGGGAGACCGTGCGCCGATAGCTGCGCAGTTGCGCTTCCTCGGGATAGGCGCCTGATATTTCGAGGGATATGCGCGCGCTTTCCTCGCCGAATTCGACCTCGACATCCCTGGCGCCGAAGGCTTCGCCGGCGGACTGCATGACGCTGGAGAAGGTCGGCAGGTTGTGATAGGCCGACTGCATCGTCCAGATCTCGTAGCGCCGCGGCGAGAAGGTCTTGGCGGTGTAGGTCTCGACGCCGACATCGATCAGGAACGGGCGTCCGTTCTTATAGAGCGTCACGCTGCCGACATCGTTGTGATTGTGGCCCTCGCCATTATTGCCGCCCTTGACCGCGAGCGAAAACTGCCCGTCGCGGGTGACGAACAGGCCGATGCCGGGATAGAAGATATCCCGCCCGGACACCGGATTCGGCTCGGTCTTTGGAATTGCCGGCCCGGTCAGCAGTTCCTGCACGCGATACCAGAGGTTCCATTCTCCCGGCAGGTGCGGGCTCTCGGCTTCCGCCCGGTCGGCTGCGGCGAAGGCGGCCAGCATCTCGGAACCAACAGCCTTGCCGAACAGATATTCGCGCGCGCTGCAGGGTTCGACCACCGCGGAGGAATCCGCGAAGTTGATATAATGGCGGCCGGCCACATGCATGTGGGCGATATATTCGGCCATGTTGCGGATCTTCGGCTGCCGCCAGATCCTGTCGAACAGGCTGGGCGCAACGCTGTCGAGCACGGTCAGCGCGCCGTGCAGGCAGAGTGCGGCATGGCGGTAATAGACCACGCCTTCCTCGCAGGCGCCGTCCTCGGCGTAGTCCTTCAGAAAGGCATCGAGGCTGCCGAGCGCCTTTTCGGTGACGGCGCGGCGCGCCGGCTGATCGGTCTTCAGCGAAAAGGCGGTCAGCAGAACGTTCTGGGTGATCCAGGCCGTCCAGTTGTTCATCCGCTCCGCGCCGTTGCCCATCCACCAGAAATGCCGGCCGAGATAGGGCGTCAGGATGCGGGCCTCGATCTCGCGCTTCACACGCGCCGCGATCTCCGGGCTGATGCTGTCGAGCGCATCGCCGAGCAAGGCGACGATCGTTGCCAGAAGGGCTGCCGTTTCGGCGGCGAAGAGATCGACGACCGGCTGCGAACTGTCGGGAAGCGGCAGACGCGGGCCGCCGCGCCCATAGGCATTATGTGCCGGAAGCTGCCAGCCGCTCTCCTCGGCGATCAGGAAGATGCCGTCGACGATGCCGGGCAGGAACCGGCCGCTCCCTTCGACGAGTTCGCCCAGCACCAGATCGTTGAGCATCCGCCGCCGTGTGAAATAAAGTTCCTCGAATCGCGAGCGATTGCCGGTCGCCGTATATTCCCGGTAATCCGCGGCCGTGATCAAAGGCCATGTTCGCGCAAGCGTGGCTTCGGCGTCGCGCACGACCACGTCCCGCACCGCCTGCGGCACCGCGCTCCATTTCTTGCGGTCGGAGTAGACGGCTCCTGGCATGAAATCGCCGAGGACGTGCGGCAACGCGCCTGAAATCTCGCTGAACATGTCGCTCCCCGCACCGGAAAAAGCATCGATGGGCCTCTGCCTCCATTTCCACCTATCATATGTTTTTGGCGCTCGCCATAAAATTTGTATGATCTATTCAGAACTTGTTTGACCAATACCGGAGATGTGCTATGTCCTTGGCAGGAGGAAGAACAGGCGGCACCCGTCCGCCCGAACGGCTCTGGATTGAGGCTAGAAAAGCCCGGAAGCCGCCAGCGGAATGCCCGACCAGGAGGAAGCATCGGTGTCCATATCGAATTCGGTCATCGCCAGGGATGGCGCCCCGGCAACTCCACGCCGGAAGGTCGCGGCCCTGTCCAAGCGCCAGCGCAAGATTCGCAGCGCGCTCGTCGCCTATTCCTTCATCGCGCCGAATTTCATCGGTTTCGCCGTCTTCACGCTCGGTCCGATCCTCTTCGCCTTCGCGCTCGCCTTCATGCACTGGGACGGCTCGAATGCGATCACATTCGCGGGGCTCGACAATTTCTGGCGGCTGTTCGACGACAAGGCCTTCGTCGCGGCCTTTTGGAACACGATCATCTATACGGTCGCCTCGGTGCCGGCGACGCTGCTCTGCGCACTCGGCCTCGCCGTCCTCCTCAACCAGAAGATCGCGGGGCGTAATTTCTTCCGCACGGCGATGTTCTTTCCCTATGTCGCCTCGCTGGTCGCCGTCGCCGTCGTCTGGAACATGATCTTCAATCCCGAGATGGGACCGGTGAACATGATCCTCTACACGCTCGGCCTCGACCCGAAGAACATGCCTGGATGGGCGGCCGACCGCCACTGGGCGATGGTGACGGTGATCCTCTTCGGCATCTGGAAGAACATGGGCTATTACATGGTCATCTATCTGGCCGGCCTGCAGGGGATCAATGCCGAGCTCTATGAAGCTGCCGATCTCGACGGCGCCAATTCCTGGCAGAAGTTCATTCATGTCACCGTGCCGCAGCTCGGGCCGACGACCTTTTTCGTCACCGTCATGCTGACGATCCAGTCCTTCAAGGTGTTCGACCAGATCTTCATGATCACCCAGGGCGGCCCCGGCACATCGACGCTCGTGCTCGTCTACCACATCTATAACGAGGCCTTCATTTCCTGGGATCTCGGCTATTCCAGCATGATTTCGCTTGTACTGTTCTTCCTGGTGCTCGCGGTCACGGTCTTCCAGTTCCACCGCCAGAGGGAGGACGAAGCATGAGGATCGCCGGACGCAAGATCACCGTCAAAACCGTCCTCCTCTATGCGATCGTCATCACGGTGACTGTGGTGATGCTGATGCCCTTCGCCTGGATGCTCTCGGCGTCCCTGAAGCTCAGCCGTGACGTCTTCGCCTTCCCGATCGAGTGGATACCGTCGCAGCCGCAGTGGCAGAACTACGTCGACATCTGGACCAAGATCCCGCTCGCGCTTTTCATCTACAACACGTCGAAGCTGACGATCATCGTCACGCTGCTGCAGCTTCTGACGTCGAGCTTTGCCGCCTACGCCTTCGCCAAGCTGAATTTCCCCTACAAGAACACGCTGTTCCTCGGCTATATCGCCACCATCGCCATGCCCTGGCAGGTCTATATGGTGCCGCAATTCCTGCTGATGCGTGAATTCGGCCTCAACAACACGCATCTGGCGCTGATCTGCCTTCAGGCCTTCACCGCCTTCGGCGTTTTCCTGATGCGGCAATTCTACATGTCGATCCCGACCGAGCTTTGCGAAGCGGCCCGCATCGACGGCATGAACGAATATCAGATCTGGGCGCGCATCATGCTGCCGCTCTCCAAGCCCGCCCTCTCGACACTGACGATCTTCACCTTCGTCAGCACCTGGAACGATTTCCTCGGGCCGATGATCTATCTCACCAAGACCGAGCTGAAGACCGTCCAGATCGGCCTGCGCATGTTCATCTCGCAATATTCGGCCGAGTACGGGCTGATCATGGCGGCCTCCGTTGTCGCCCTTGTGCCCGTTCTCGTCGTCTTCCTCGCTCTGCAGCGCTTCTTCGTCGAAGGCATCGCCTCGACGGGACTGAAGGGTTAAAGCCATGAATGCCGTTTCAACAGTCGCCCCGCAGCCGATCACCGACAAGGAAGTGAACGCCGCGCTCGATCTCGCCGTCGAGCAGGTCAGGCGCAACCTTCCCACATTCACCTATGCCGCGCAGAACCATTCGAGCGTCAACAACTTCTATCCCGCAGTCGCCAACGACCAATGGACGGCGGGCTTCTGGCCCGGCGAACTATGGCTCGCCTTCGAGCATAGCGGCGATCCTGTGTTCCGGCATGCCGCGCAGATCCAAGTCCAGTCCTTCCTGCATCGGATCGTCAACCGCATCGAGACCGATCACCACGACATGGGCTTTCTCTATTCGCCCTCCTGCATCGCCGCCTGGAAACTCGTTGGGGACGAGGACGGCCGCAAGGCGGCGATCCTGGCCGCTGACCAGTTGATCGAGCGCTTCCAGCCGATCGGCCAGTTCATCCAGGCCTGGGGCCACAAGGGCAAGGCGGAGGAATACCGCTACATCATCGATTGCCTCTTGAACCTGCCGCTTCTCTACTGGGCAAGCCGCGAGACCGGCGATCCGAAATACCGAGAGATCGCGCTCATTCATGCCCGCACCACGCTCGCCAATTCGGTCCGCCCTGACGATTCCACCTACCACACCTTCTACATGGACCCGGTCACCGGAGCGCCGGTGCGCGGCGCCACCAAACAGGGCTACAAGGATGATAGCGCTTGGGCGCGCGGCCAGGCCTGGGGCATCGCCGGCATGGCGATCTCCTACCGCTACGAGCGGATCGAGGAATATCGCCAGACCTTCGACCGGCTGCTCGCCTTCTATCTCAATCGGCTGCCGGCCGACATGGTGCCCTATTGGGATCTCGTCTTTTCCGATGGCGACGGCGAGCCGCGCGACAGTTCTTCGGCCTCGATCACCGCCTGCGGCCTGCTTGAAATGGCCGACCTCGTCGAGGCGCAAGCCGCCGAGCACTACCGCATGCTGGCGCGGCGCATGATGAAGAGCCTCGCCGACCAC
This sequence comes from Rhizobium sp. R339, assembly GCF_002211395.1. Taxonomy (NCBI): domain Bacteria; kingdom Pseudomonadati; phylum Pseudomonadota; class Alphaproteobacteria; order Hyphomicrobiales; family Rhizobiaceae; genus Rhizobium; species Rhizobium sp. R339. The sequence continues at coordinate 308,824 of NZ_LOKV01000012.1, read as the reverse complement.
TATGCGGTCAAGGACCCCACCGTTTCCAACGGCCTGGTGCTGCACGCCACCTATTCGAAAAAGTCGCCCTTCAACACCTGCCGCGGCGAGGGCGTCGATGAGTGCGTCTCCTGGGGAGATTATTATTACATGGAAGCTTTGACGCGCCTTTCGCGCCGCTGGTCTTCCTATTGGTGACGTCAGGAGAACCCGATGGCCAGCATTTCGCTTAAAGACCTGAACAAATCCTACGGCGCGCTCACCGTCGTCCACGATATCGATCTGGAAATTGCCGATAAGGAATTCATCATCCTGGTCGGGCCCTCCGGTTGCGGTAAATCGACGACGCTCAGGATGATCGCCGGCCTCGAGGAGATCTCCGGCGGAGAACTCAAGATCGGCGGCGACGTCATGAACGACGTCCCCTCCAAGGACCGGGATATCGCCATGGTTTTCCAGAATTATGCGCTCTACCCGCATATGACCGTCTACAAGAACATGGCTTTCGGCCTGCAGCTGCGCAAAGTGTCGCGTGATTTCATCGACAAGCAGGTGCAGGATGCGGCCAAGATCCTCGACATCACCCATCTCCTGAACCGCAAGCCGAAAGCGCTTTCGGGTGGGCAGCGTCAGCGCGTCGCGCTCGGCCGCGCCATGGTGCGCAACCCGGCCGTCTTCCTGCTCGACGAGCCGCTGTCCAACCTCGACGCCAAGCTGCGTGGCACGATGCGGTCGGAAATCACCAAGCTGCACAAGCGCCTCAACGCCACCTTCATCTACGTCACCCACGACCAGGTGGAAGCCATGACGATGGCCGACCGGATCGTCGTGATGAAGGACGGCCACATCCAGCAGGTCGACACACCGCAGAACCTCTACGACCGCCCCGTCAACATGTTCGTCGCCGGCTTCATCGGCGCGCCGCAGATGAACATGCTGCCCTCGACCATTCAGCGCCGGGACGACGGTTACGTCGCCATTTTCGACGGCCGGGAGCTGCCGCTGCCTGCGCATTTCGACAAGAGCAGGATCGCGCCTTACGAGGGCCGCGAACTGGTGCTCGGCATCCGCCCGGAGAATTTCCATGAACTGCCGCCGGCCGACATCCCGGCCGAAAATCTCGCGCCCGTGAAGGCAGTGGTCGAGCTTGCCGAACCCATGGGCTCGGAGGTGCATCTGAACATGGTCGCCGGCGGCCGCAATCTCATCGCCCGTGTGTCGCCGCGCTTCCGGCCCGATATCGGCGAGGAGGCGAGCCTCGTCGCCGACATGAGCAATGCGCAGCTGTTCGACAAGGAAACGGAACGCTCGATTCTTTACTGAGGCGCCTGCGGGAGACGGCCATGCAGTGGTTGCGGGACATGTGGACGAAGGAGGGGCCGGGCATTCCGAAGGATGCGCCTGCGAAGACCGGCCTTGCCCTGTTCGCCGACATCCTCGCCCGCGAATGGTGGGAGATGGTCAAGCTCAACATCCTGTTCATCCTGGCCTCGCTCTTCGTGGTGACGCTGCCGGCAGCCCTCGCCGCCATGGCCCGCGTCTCGGTGGCCTTCGTCGAAGATCGAAATACCTATCTGCTGCGTGACTTCACTGAAGCCTTCCTGCGCTACTTCTGGCGCGCTACCGCCTGGGGCCTGGCCTTGGCAGGCGCGCTTGCGATCGGCGTCCATGCGACTGCCACCTATGCAGCCGGCGCGCGCGGCAATCTGATGCTCGCCGCACCGCTGGCGATCGCGCTCGTGGCGACCGCTTTCCTCGCGGTCACCGCCTGCCATCTCATCGTGCTGATGGTCATGCGCGACCTGCCGGCGCTGCGGCTCCTGCGCCTCGCCGCGCTCGCCTCCGTCGCCCGCCCGCTTCCGGCACTTGCCGCACTCGCCTTCAACGCCGCACTGTGGCTGGCGCACATCCTCTTCTATCCGGTTTCCGTGTTCATGCCGGCGACCTTCAATTTTTCGCTCGGAATGTTCGCCGTCGCATTCGCCGTCCATCGCGCGGCGATGATGGTTCTGGACGTGCCGACGCACGGCAAACAGCATGCAAGAGACGCTTCATAAATAACTGATCCAGGGAAGGAGAACAGCAATGTATATGGATAAATTCGGGAGGACGGTGAAACTTGCCGTGGCAGGTTTCACTCTGGCCGCGACGACGGCAGGCGCAGCACTTGCTCAGGAGGCCGTGACGCTGAAATGGGCTTTGTGGGACTGGGACAAGACGGCCTATTACAAGCCGCTGATCGAGGCCTATCAGGCCAAGCATCCGAACGTGAAGTTCGAGCCGATGGATCTCGGCTCGCAGGATTACCAGCAGATGATTTCGACGCAGCTGACCGGCGGCTCGAAAGATATCGACATCGTCACCATCAAGGACGTGCCGGGCTATACCAATCTGGTGCGCGCCGGCAACATCGCCGATCTCAGTGGCTTCGTGAAGGATCAGAAGATCGATCCGGCGCCCTATGGCGGACTGATCGAGGAGCTGACCATCGACGGCAAGATCTATTCGCTGCCGTTCCGCTCCGACTTCTGGATCGTCTATTACAACAAGGACATCTTCGACAAGGCGGGCGTCCCCTACCCCACCAACGACATGACCTGGGCGCAGTTCGACGAGACCGCCGAGAAGCTCGCAGGCGGCATGGGCACCAACAAGACCTATGGCGCGCTGCTGCATACCTGGCGTTCGACTGTCCAGCTGCCCGGCATTCTCGATGGAAAGCACACGCTGGTCGATGGCGACTACGCCTTTCTGAAGCCCTGGTACGAGCGCGCGCTCACCCTGCAGAAGGATGGCGCCATCCCCTCCTATGCCTTCCTGAAGACCTCGAACACGCACTATTCGGCGCTCTTCTTCAACGGCACGATCGGCATGCTGCCGATGGGCACCTGGTTCGTCGGCACCCAGATCGCCAAGGTCAAATCGGGTGAATCGAAGAGCAAGAACTGGGGCATCGTGAAGTTCCCGCATCCCGATGGCGTACCGGCCGGAACCACGGCCGCGCAGATATCGGGCCTGGCGGTCAATGCCAATTCTACCCACAAGGAGGCCGCGCTCGATTTCATCAAGTTCGTCACCGGCCCCGAGGGCGCGGCCGTCGTCGCATCGACCGGCACCTTCCCGGCGCTGAAGACCGCCGACGTCAGCGCCAAGATCGCCTCGACGCCCGGTTTCCCGCAGGATGAGGCCAGCAAGGAAGCGCTGATACCGGCCAAAGCCTATCTGGAAATGGCGGTCAATCCGAACGCCGCCAAGATCGAGGTGGTGCTCAACCGCGCCCATGACGCGATCATGACCGACAACACCTCCGTCGACGACGGGCTGAAGGAAATGACCGAAGGCGTGAAGGCCATCAAGTAGGCTTCGTGAGATATCGGCGGCCGCGGGCCAGCACTGCCCGCGGCCGATCCTGTTTTAGAAGAGTCAGAGCAGACAATGATCTACGATCCCAGCAGGGCCAACCCGCTTTCCGGCAATCCCCTGAAGACGCGCGACGATCTGGCAAAGGCCGTCATCGACCTTTTCGAGCCGCTCCTGCCCTATTTTTCCGAAGGCGGCGCCCGCGTGCGCCTCGGCGCTGCCGGCGCGATTTTCGACCGGGCTGCGGCGGATCTGGAAGGTTTTGCGCGGCCGCTCTGGGGCATCGTTCCCCTTGCTGCCGGCGGAGGCCACTTCCCGCATTGGGATCTCTACCGGCGCGGGCTCGCGAACGGCACTAACCCCGCTCATCCCGAATATTGGGGCGATCTCGCCGACCGCAACCAGCGGCTCGTCGAACTCGCGGCCGTCGGCTTCGCGCTGGCGCTTGTGCCCGAACATATCTGGGAACCGTTGAGCGACGGCGACAAGCAGACGGTCGCCGCCTATCTCAGCGCGGCGCGGGAACTGGAATTCATCGACAACAACTGGAAATTCTTCCGCGTCCTCATCGATCTCGGGCTGGAGCGCGTGGGTGTTCCGTTCGACCACGGCAAAACAGTCTCCTATCTCGACGAAGCGGAGGCTTTCGATCTCGGCGAAGGCTGGTATCGCGACGGGCCGGTCAGACGGGTCGATCATTACATCCCCTTCGCCATGCATTTCTACGGCCTGATCTATGCCGTGCTGGCGCGCGGCGACGAGGCGCGCAAGGAGCGCTTCCGCCAACGCGCCGAAATCTTCGCCCGGGATATCCGCCACTGGTTCGGCCCCGATGGAGCAGCCCTTGCCTTCGGCCGCAGCCAGACCTACCGCTTTGCGGCCGGCGGCTTCTGGGGCGCGCTTGCCTTTGCCGGTGTCGAAGCGCTGCCTTGGGCCGAGATCAAGGGCTATTACATGCGCCATATCCGCTGGTGGTCGGCGCTGCCGATCGCCGACCGCGATGGCGTTCTCTCCGTTGGCTACGGCTATCCGAACCTCCTGATGAGCGAGAGCTACAACTCCCCCGGCTCGCCTTATTGGGCGCTCAAATTCTTCCTGCCGCTCGCCCTTCCCGAAAGCCATCCGTTCTGGAGCGCCGAAGAAGCGCCGCAACCGCAATTCCCGCAGCCGGTTCCACTGAAGCCGGCCGGGATGGTGGCCATGCATACGCCGGGAAATGTCGTCGTGCTTTCCTCCGGCCAGCAGCACGACAAGATGCGCGGCGCCAACGAGAAATATTCGAAATTCGTCTATTCCACCCGCTACGCCTTCAACATCGAGGCCGACGACCGCAATTTTGCGGCCGCCAGCTTCGACAGCATGCTCGGCCTCTCCGACGACGGCACCCATTTCCGCATGCGCGAGACAATGGAAGAGGCGCTGATATCCGGCGATCGGCTCTATTCGCGCTGGCGCCCCTGGAACGACGTCATCATCGAAACCTGGCTCATTCCCGCAAACCCCTGGCACATCCGCATCCACCGCGTTGCCACACCCCGAACGCTGAGCACCATCGAGGGCGGCTTCGCGATCGAACGCGCCGATTTCAACGCCGATCGCTCCGAACAGACGGCTGGCCGCGCCGTCTGGTACGGACAGACCGATGTCAGCGCGATCCTCGATCTATCGCCGAACCCCAGAGCCGGCCATGCGATGAGCCCTATCCCGAACACCAACCTGATCCACGCCAAGACCCTGCTGCCACAGCTGCGCGGCAAAATCGGCTCCGGCACCACCGTGCTCGTGACCGCGGCAATGGCGCTGCCCAGCGGCGAGGATTGCGCAGAGGCGCTACGCGATCTGCCGGTATGTCCCGATCTTGAAGAGGTGGAGCGCGATATCCGCGAGAACGGCGTGCGTGTTCCGGCATTCGCTCTTCGGCCGTAGGTGCCTTGAAAGGTAAGAGGTAGGGATAGCAGAAGTCAGAGGACTTTCGGTCCATCGGCGATGTGCTTGTCATTCAAAAGCTTGGCATCGAGATGACTAAGTCCCGGCTGCATCTGCGACGCCTCGATCGCGTCAAACTCCTGATCGCTGAGTGTCGGCATCAACTCGACGCGACGATCTCGTCGAGGAGAACTATTCGATGTGTTGGGCTTGGCCATTTTGTAGCCGATAAAATCCAGTCTGCGGCACCGGCAATTCTAGCATTTCTTCCCTTGATAATCCAAGATACATGCCTCGTATCAGTCTCCCCGTCAGTCCATGGGATATGGCTATCGTGGTCGAGCGAAGCTGCGACAGCCACTCCGTGATGCGGGCGCAGGCTGCATCGAATGTTTCTCCATCCGGCGATCGAAAGAACCAGTTGAAGGCATCCGCACCTTCGAGCATGCCCGGATATTCCATGTCGATTTCATAGTGGCTCATGCCATCCCAGGAGCCGGTCGTCACTTCCATCAATCGCGGTTCGTCGCGGCTGCCCAAGGGCACATACCGCGCAATGCGCGCCGCTGTTTCCTTCGTGCGGCCCAACGGGCTGACATGAACATCAATTTGACCGGGATGCCGCTCAAGTTCGCGAGCGAGCCGCCGACCCGTCTCATCCGCTTGCTGCTGCCCTCTTTCAGTAAGCGGTGAATCCTTCTGCCCCTGAAAGCGACCTGCCGCATTCCAGATGGTCTCGCCGTGTCGAAGGAGAAAAATGGTCGTCAATTCTTTGAACCTTTTATGGGATGCTGCTGAAATCCGATAATCGATTCATAAGGTTGGCGAGCCTCTTTGACATTTCTAGGACCGTTTTCCTGCGGTCCACTCAACATTGTATGCCGCAGCGATCCGTTGCGCCAACTCCGCCATTTGATCGTCGGGTATCTGGAGAACGCCATGCTCCGCCATCAACGCGTGGTATTGCTGCTCTTCAAGGGGCACGCCGAAAGGCAAGGGAACGACGTGAAAATGCAAGTGGCTGTTGGCTTGCTGACTGCCAAGCGAAAGCACATAAATTCGCTCGGCATCGAACACGCTTTTGAGGGCACGAGACAAAATGTGCACCTTCTCCTGTAGCCGAAGATATTCATCTGTCGATATGTCTCGTGCCAAATCCTCCCGATGCTCCCTCGGGCAGACGAGGCAATAGCCTGGCAGAGTCGGATATTTGCTGAGGAAGATGACGGTTTCCTCGTCCTCGAAAATACGATGATGAAAGAAAGCGGGGTCGTTCCCGACAAGGCCGCAGATAAAGCAAGGCCTTGTTGCAATATCCTGCACATAGGCTTCGAGATCGAAGGGTTGGCGGTCGATCATTTTGAACCTCTGCAATCTCACTGCGGTCAATGAGATTACCGATCACAGCCGAAAAGCGAAAGCCGCGCCGAAAAAGGAGCTGCCTTGTCCCGCCTACCGGGCACCAGCAACGCGCAGCTCGTCCGATATCTCCGCGCCGATCGGAAGCCGCAGCGTGAAGGTCGTGCCGTTGCCGCGGCTGCTTGCCACCTCGATCGTGCCGCCGTGCAGTTCGATGATCTGCTTGACGAGGTTGAGGCCGATGCCGGTGCCGGCGATGCCGGTGGAGCTTCTGGCGCGGAAATAGCGCTGGAACATTTTCGGCAGGTCGTCGGCATCGATGCCGATGCCTTCGTCGCGCACCCGGATGCAGACGCTTTCGCCTTCCTGCCAGCCTGTCACGTGGACGTTCGGGGCATCGGGCGCGTATTTCACCGCGTTCGAGAAGAGGTTGCTGAAGACCTGGTCCAGCGCCGGCTGATCGCCGAAGATGGTCGGAGGAAGGCGATCGAGTTCGAGCAGGAAACGATGCGAGCGCCGGATGCCCTCCTGGCGGGCGCTGCAGGTTTCGATGATCTCGGCAATCGAGCAGGGCTTATGCACGATGGTGATGCGGCCATGATCCAGCCGCCCGGCGGCGAGAATGCTTTCCATCAGTTCGAGCATGCGGGACACCGAGCTTCGGATCTGCTCCGCCTTTTCCGCCAGGAACTCGGGCGTCGCCGCCTCCTTGCGCCGGATCAGCCGCTGCGCGGCACCATCGATGACAGCAAGCGGCGTGCGGAATTCATGCGATGCCATCGATACGAACTGGCGCTGCAACTCGTTGATCTGCTTTTCCTGTTCGAGCATCCGTTCGAGTTCTTCGGTCTGCCGCGCCAGTTCGACGGTGCGCGAGCGCACCATCTCTTCGAGCGTGTCCCGGTGCTGCAGCAATGCCTTTTCAGCAAGCTTGGCTTCGGTAACGTCGACGACGGCCGCCAGCGCCGCGGCGCTGCCCTTGTAGTTCAGGCAGGTGGAATAGACGGTAACGTCGATCGCCGTGCCGTCCTTCCTCATATGCCGGGAGGAGCGGGTCGAAGCGACGGCCGGGTCCTCGGCGTCGAAGATAGCAGTCTCCGGCCGCCTTGCATCTTCCGGCGCCTGGATGTCGAGCAGCGTCATCGTCAGGAACTGGTCCAGGCGATAGCCGTAATGGTCTATGGCAGCCTGGTTCACGTGCAGGAATTTCAGGGTGTCCCGATCATAAACCCACATCGGCATCGGGTTGCCTTCGAACAGCAGCCTGAACGAGGCCTCCTGCATCTTGAGATCGGTGATATCGACGCGGATGCCGACGCTGCCGCCGTCGGAAACGCGGCGCTCCTCGATCCTTATCCATCGGTTTCCGGGCAGGCGCTGCTCATGCTTGCTGCTGGGCTCGGTATGATAGGCCAGCCGCTCCGTGAGCCACTCTTCCTCGCGTCCGATTGCTTCCGGATATTGGCCGCATTCGATGCCGGCGCGCAGGCGGTCTTCGAAACGCATTCCCTTGAGAAGCTTGTCGCCGCTTTCCTCGTAGAGCTGTTCATATCTGCGGTTCCACAGCACGAAGCGGTCTTCGGCGTCGAACAGGACGAGCCCTTCCGGCACGACTTCGAAGGCCGCGAGAAGCCGGGCATGCGCCGCCCGCGCTTCCTGCTCGGCGCGCTCCGCCTGGGCGTGCGCCTGCGCAAGGGCTTTTTCGGCGCGCCAAGCCTGGGTGATATCCTCGTGGGTCGATACCCAGCCGCCATCGCGCGTGCGCTGATGATAGCCGCGGATGATCTGGCCGGACTTGAGCTCCTTGATCCAGTCCTGGGGGGTATCGCCCATATTGGTCGCCTCGGCCCAGACGAGATATTCCGAGGTCGATGCAAAGGGAACGGCGCCGACTTCATGCCGGAGGTTCAAGATGTCTTCGAGCGACTGTCCCGGGTGGATGACGGATGGATCGAGTCCGTAGACCTCCGCGTAGCGGCTGTTCGAAAGCAGCAGCCGGCCGCCTTCGTCGAACAGGCATACGCCCTGCCCCATGCTGGCAAGGGCCGTATCGAGCTGCTCGTTGCGCTCCTGCAGCCGCGCCTGAGCCGTGCCGAGTTCGATATGTCTCTTGATGCGGGCGACGAGTTCGGGGGTGGAGACGAGATTGGAAACGCAATCCACCGCGCCGACAGCAAGTGCTGCAATCGCAGTCTCCTCGTCCTGCGGCGACACGAGGATGATGACAGGGATATCGCGCGTGGCAGCATTTTCCTTGAGACGCCGGCAGTCTTCCAGGCCGCGTCCCTCCGGTGATGTCGCGTCCAGCAGGATAAGGTCAGGCAGGGGCCGCTTGCCGGCGCGCTCATGAAGCTCGTTGCGATCGAGAAGGCTGATCACGATGCCATGTTGAGTTAGGCCATCGCCAAGATCAAGCCGGCTCGACAATGCGCCGCCCGTTGCAAAGATTGTGTGCAGCTCGCCGGACAAGACCATCCTCCGTTTGCCCATAGAAACGCGACTATAGGTCGTGCCGGTTAATAAGCGCCTTACCGGTGGTCGTTGTCGCCCAGTGTGGATGGTGCTCCTGGCCGGCAAGCGGAGGAACCCTCCATTCGCCGATGCGTTCACCCAAGCACCGGCCTCAGGAGGTCTCATGTCCGCCGACCCCGCCGTTTCAACCGCCGATCTCGAACCTCGCAAGGGCAGCCCCAGCCCAAGGCTCGACGAAGCTGCGTTCAAACGGCGCTTCCTCAACCAGTTCAAGGACCCGGCCTATGGCGCTTTGCAGGCCGAGCTTTCGAAGCTCGCTTCGGCGGCCTGGGAGGCTTACGCACATTCGAGAAAGAGCCCGAAGACGCGGAAAGGGGGACCGGGCTTCGCGGACCCTGATTACGATCTGGCCGAGGACTGGCTGGCCGCCCGCGATGCCATTCATGCCGCGCAGGAACGGAACGAAGATCCAAACGGTCCCATCCGCATTCTTCTCATCAATGGTTCCACCCGCAGCGAGCACACCTGTCCGGGAGAACTTTCGAAAAGCTACCGCATGGTGGAGATCGCACGGGCGGTGCTCGAGCAGCAGCCGCGCGTGAAGGTCGAGGTCCTCGATCTCAGCCGAGTGGCCTCCGAATATGGCCGGCAAATCCATCCGTGCAAGGCCTGCTTCTCCACCTCGGCCGCACTCTGTCATTGGCCCTGCAGCTGCTATCCCAATTATTCGCTTGGCCAGATCCACGATTGGATGAACGAGATCTATCCGATGTGGGTCGAGGCGCACGGCATCATGATCGTCACTCCGGTGCACTGGTACCAGGCGCCATCCGCCCTGAAGCTGATGATCGACCGGCTCGTCTGCGCCGATGGCGGCAACCCCGATCCGACAAGCACCCATGGCAAGCATGCCAAGGAGGCCAAGGAACTCGAAATGAAAGGCTGGCCCTATCCCCGGCATCTGGCGGGCCGCATGTTTTCCGTCATCGTTCATGGCGACACCGAAGGGACGGAGAATGCCCGCAGAAGCCTGTCGGACTGGCTGAAGTCTATGGATCTCGTTCCAGCCGGCGCGCTTGCCGAAATCGATCGATATATCGGCTATTGGGAGCCTTATGCGACGAGCCATGCTGCCTATGAAAAAGACCAGCCTATGCAGGAGGAGGTTCGCAACGCGGCTCGAACGCTTTATGAGGCCGTTGCGGCCAAGCGCAGGGGGCATCAGGTTTCCGCGGGAGAGGAGTTGCAGCCGCCGCGCCAGAAGTAGTGATATCAGCACAGCGCCACCGCGCTGCCTCTGGCGGCCGATGGACTACCCTGCGTTTCCCATCTCTCTGAGGATATCGAGCCCGCGCTGATATTTCTCGGTTTTCTTGCCGGCCTGCTCGGCCTGTTGCAGGTTGTCTTCGAGGTCGGCCCTCTTGACCGGCAAGGCAAGCGGGTTTGATGCCGCGCGCCTGACGAAGTCATCGTCCGGCTCGTCCGGCCGCTGCGTCAAGGCATCGACGGCGGAGATAATCGCCGGTGGGAAGCCTTCTTCCTTCAGCCGATCGAGCGTCCAGCCGCTGCCTTTCTCGACGACGTCGTGGAGATAAGCGACTGTTTTCGCTTCATCGCCGGAAACGAGAAATGCCACCCGCTGGCAGTGTTCGAAGTAGGGTTTGCCGGTCTTGTCCGCCTGCCCTTTATGAGCCTCCATAGCGATCTGCATGGCGTGATCGAGATGCTGCATGGCGATCAAGGCCCTTCGGTCTTCCTGACCTCCCGCGCGGAAGGCTTTGCGCCCGTCGTGATCTCGACATCGGGCACGGGCGCCGCGGCAAACTGGCCAGGCGCCGTTCGCGGCGGGTCGAAATCGCCGCTCTCACCTGCGGCCTGAAGCAGGGCAGCGTCGTCGCGGTCGTCTTCGTCGATCAGGTCCTGCAGCGTCTCATGCTCGTCTTCGCCGGCCAGTTCATCGCAGGCCTGCAACCAATGGCGCAGGTCCGCGCCCTCCGGGCGGCCTTCCGCCTCCCAGATCTCATAGGCGCGCTGGCGTATCTGCTCGTGCTTGTCTATGGCCATGATCTCCTCCGGGGTTCAGCGGATCGAGGCGCTAGGCTGCCATTTCGCGGCAGCTTTCGGCGCAGCTTCGGCAGGCATCGACGCATTCCTGCATGTCGCCCACCCTTTCGCAGTCGGCTGCGCATTCCGAGCAGATTTCCGCGCATTCGCGGCATGTGTGCCTATGATGATCCGTGCCGATCAGCATGAAGTGCGCCGATGTGCGGCAGATTTCGGCGCAAGCCATCATCAATCTGAAATGCGCGGGTTCGGTATGCCTGCCGCCGGCTTCGAGACAATGGTTCATCGCCGTTTGAAGACAAACGCTGTAGCAGCGCAGGCAATTATCGATGCATGTCTGCATTTTCGCGTCGAGCCGATGCATTCTTCATCCTCCTCTTTGAAACGCGGTTGAGGGAGCCGCCCGAAGGCGGCGGTCTTCAGGGCGTATTGATGGTCGGCAGAAAATCTTCCACCTGCTTGCGCTCGTCCTTCGAGAGCGTCTCGACCCGTTCCTGCCAGAACCGCTCGGCCTCCGGCGGGTCTTCCTTCCAATGGCGGACGGTGGTGATGTTGTCGTCGATCTTGGAGCGGCGGTTGCCGCCGAGGCGAAGATATTCCTTCGCTAGTCTCAGGCTCTGGGTTTCTGAGCCGCTGTCGGCGTCTGCCGGCAAGCTCGTGTTGCGCAGGGCGGCGTCCAGCGCCTTTTTGCGGTCGCTCTCGGCCTGTGCCGTATCCGCTGAGCGCGCATCATCAGTGCCGCTTTCGGGCAGCACGGTCGAATTGGAAGTCATGTCACGTCCTCCTTCCGTCATGCAAGGCGCGCAGGCTCGCCCCGCGATCCAATAACCGTCGGGGGCAGCGAGAGTTCCGGATGATGCGATTGATTTGGAAGGAGACGGCCGCCCGGGCAGGCGGCCGGCGATCAATGAACGGCCATGCTCACCATGCGATAGGGGTGCACGGCCTCGAACTGCAGGATCATCGCGGTCGCCTGCTGCAAGACGAGCTCGGCATTTTCAGGATCGTCACGGGCAAGTTCGTCGGCATTGATGCGGATCGCCTCGGCCATGTTGGTGGAAACGGCGGCAAAGTGACTATTGCCTTCGACCAGCGCCTCACGCGCCGTATCCTCCAGCGTGCGGGCGATATCGACGAAGACTTCTTCGCGCTCTTCGATACTGAGGTCTTTGATTATATTGGTTTTCTCTTCCATTTCAGCCACTCCAAAAAGACGTGGGACACAACCGAGCTCATCAAGCCTCGATCACCGAAGAGCTGGGAATGCCAAGGTGCGGATTCAAGCCTCGGTACGCTTGAACGCGCCTTCGAAACCCGAGCGCGACGACCATCGCCTGCATTTCGAACGCAGGAGTTGATCTTCGGTTCCCTTAAGCGCTGCTCCCCTGGACGTTGGTCCGATGAGGGCTGGCAGTCGCCGCCGGAGAGTGCTAAATTTTTCCTTCATCCTCTTGAAATCGAAAAGCCGTCGAACCAGATCATTCCCGCAAACGCGCCCGCACGCGAGGCGCACCCGCCGGACTGATCATCCGGTTCGGCCAGGGGACCGTCATCATCGTTTGTGCATGGAGGAAGGCATGTCGTTCCGACCGCTTCACGATCGCATTCTCGTCCGCCGCGTCGATTCCGAGGAGAAGACCAAAGGCGGCATCATCATTCCCGATACTGCCAAGGAAAAGCCGCAGGAAGGCGAAGTCATCGCCGCCGGCCCCGGCGCGCGCAACGATGCCGGCCAGATCCAGCCGCTCGACGTCAAGGCCGGCGACCGCATCCTGTTCGGCAAATGGTCCGGCACCGAGATCAAAATCGCAGGCGAAGACCTGCTGATCATGAAGGAAAGCGACGTGATGGGCATCATCGAAGCCCAGAGCGAAGGGAAGCAGGCCGCCTGAGGCGGCTGCGCTCGGAGTGAACTAGCTGCCTATGAAGGAGTGAGGACATGGCTGCTAAAGAAGTCAAATTCAGCACCGAAGCCCGCGACAAGATGCTGCGCGGCGTCGACATTCTCGCCGATGCGGTGAAGGTCACGCTCGGCCCCAAGGGCCGCAACGTCGTGATCGACAAGTCCTTCGGCGCGCCGCGCATCACCAAGGACGGCGTTTCGGTCGCCAAGGAAATCGAACTCGAAGACAAGTTCGAGAATATGGGCGCCCAGATGGTCCGCGAAGTCGCTTCGAAGACCAGCGACATCGCCGGCGACGGCACCACGACCGCAACCGTTCTTGCCCAGGCGATCGTTCGCGAAGGCGCCAAGGCCGTTGCTGCCGGCATGAACCCGATGGACCTGAAGCGCGGCATCGACCTTGCTGTCAGCGCCATCGTCGCGGAACTGAAGAACAACGCCCGCAAGATCTCCAACAATTCAGAGATCGCCCAGGTCGGCACGATCTCGGCCAATGGCGACGCCGACATCGGCCATTATCTTGCTCAGGCCATGGAAAAAGTCGGCAATGACGGCGTCATCACCGTCGAAGAAGCCAAGACCGCCGAAACCGAGCTCGAAGTCGTCGAAGGCATGCAGTTCGATCGCGGCTACCTCAGCCCCTACTTCGTCACCAATGCCGACAAGATGCGGACCGAGTTCGAAGATCCCTATATCCTCATCCATGAGAAGAAGATTTCGAACCTGCAGCCGATGCTTCCGGTGCTCGAAGCCGTTGTTCAATCCGCCAAACCGCTCCTGATCATCGCCGAAGACGTTGAAGGCGAAGCGCTCGCAACGCTCGTCGTCAACAAGCTGCGCGGCGGCCTGAAGATCGCTGCCGTCAAGGCGCCTGGTTTCGGCGACCGCCGTAAGGCCATGCTGGAAGACATCGCGATCCTCACCGCCGGCACGGTCATCTCCGAAGACCTCGGCATCAAGCTTGAGAGCGTGACGCTCGACATGCTCGGCAAAGCGAAAAAGATCTCGATCGAGAAGGAAAACACGACCATCGTCGATGGCGCCGGTTCGAAATCCGACATCTCGGGCCGCATCGCCCAGATCAAGGCCCAGATCGAAGAAACCACCTCCGATTACGACCGCGAGAAGCTGCAGGAACGACTTGCCAAGCTAGCCGGCGGCGTTGCCGTCATCCGCGTCGGCGGCTCGACGGAAGTCGAAGTGAAGGAGAAGAAGGATCGCGTCGACGATGCGCTTCATGCGACGCGGGCGGCGGTCGAGGAAGGCATTCTGCCGGGTGGCGGCGTGGCGCTTCTGCGCGCCGTCAAAGCGCTCGGCAATATCAAGACCGCCAATGACGACCAGCGCGTCGGCATCGACATCGTTCGCCGCGCCGTCGAAACGCCGGTTCGCCAGATCGCCGAAAATGCCGGAGCGGAAGGCTCCATCATCGTCGGCAAGCTGCGCGAGAAGAGCGAGTTCTCCTACGGCTGGAACGCCCAGACAGGGGAATATGGCGACCTCTACGCGCAAGGCGTCATCGACCCGGCCAAGGTCGTCCGCACCGCGCTGCAGGATGCCTCCTCCATCGCCGGCCTTCTTGTCACGACCGAAGCCATGGTCGCCGAGAAGCCCAAGAAGGACGCCGCTCCCGCCATGCCCGGCGGCGGCGGCATGGATTTCTAACACAATCGCCGGCCCGCCCGCACCGCCGGACGGGCCTTTTCCGAGGGAATGAAGATGGTTCAAACGATCGTAAGCCGGTCGCAGGTTCCGCTGGATTCCTGCGACCTCGAAACCTGCCAGCGCGTCTTCGACACGATCAGCGCCGATTATCGGGTGGCAAAGGACAGCGACGAGGCCGGACGGATGGCGAGCATCATCATCGAGCTCTACCGGCAGGGCGTGCGCGACCCCAATCACCTGCGCTCGATGGTCGAAGCGGCCCGAGGCCTGTTCGAACCCGTGAAAGGCGACGAATCGAAGGCCTGAGCCTAAAGCGGATCCGCGGCGATATTTCAGCGCCGCGACCACCTGGGCGCGTTTGCCCGAAGAACGGTCATTTCCTCGTGCTGCACTTCGTTCTCGTCGTTCAGCACCGCGCGCCAAAGCCTGTTGCCGAGGCGCAGCGACACCCGCTTCGTGCCTTCGTGTTCCGCAGTGCCGATTTCCACGGAGCTGACGAGGGAGCCATGGCGCATGTGCCGGCGAAGATCGGCCAGCGACAGGCCGAACCGCTGCGCGAGCTCGGATGAATCGAGGATGAAATCCCCGTTCGGATCGCGTTCGATCATCATCGGCTCATTCTCCAATCATTCCGAGATCAGGCCACGGCCGGGATTGGCGCGCTGTCATTCGGCAGCAGCCGCGCCACGGCGCTCAGGAGATCTGTCTGCGATATGAGGCCGAGGATGCGGTAATCGTCATCGACAATGATGACGGCATGCGTGCGCCCGTCGGTCAACACGGGCAGCAGCGACAGGGCCGCATCCGCCGGCCTCGCCACCGCCGGCCTCGATATTGCGCCCGAGATCGTATCGGTGCTCGTCGACAATTCCCGCAGGCCGACGGTGCCGATGAGGCGGCCTTCAGGGTCTTTCACCGGTAGCGTGCGGATATTGTGCTTGAGGAGAAGCTGGCGCGCGGCCTCCGGTCCCGCGGCTTCGCCGACGGCGATCACATCGCGCGACATGATGTCGGCGCAGCTGATCCTCGCATTCGACCGGATCGCCGCCTGCAGCTCGACCTGCTGCAGCAGCCGGCTCAAGTCGGCGCGATCGATATCGAAGGTTTCATCGAGCGCTTCGAGCGCGGCATCGACATCTTCCTCGCGGAAGCCGACCCGCACGGCAGACGGCAGGTCGATTGTCTGGTGCGTATTCTCCGCGGGTTTCGGCACCACATGCGGATAGTTCCGCCGGGAAAGCTTGTGGAACAGCAGGCCGAGGCCAACGAGAATGCAGGAATTCAGGGCGACCGGCACGAAGGGGAAGAGAAAACCCCAGCCGGCGACGACGGGGCCGCCGAGGACGGCAGTCAGCGCCGCCGCGCCTCCCGGCGGATGCAGGCAGCGCGTGAAGGACATCGCGCCGATGGCGAGCGACACGCCCACACCGGTCGCGATGATCGGATCGCCGATAAAGTACGCGGCGATGATGCCCATCATGGCGGAGATGGTGTTGCCGCCGATGATCGACCATGGCTGCGCCAGCGGGCTTGCCGGCACGGCGAAAAGAAGCACGGCCGACGCTCCCATCGGCGCCACGATCAGCGGAAGATGCGGGCCTTGACCAAAGAGATAGCCGCTTATGACGCCGGTAAACCCGATCGCCAGCAAAGCGCCGAGGCAGGCGATCAATCGCTCGCGCAAGGTCGCGCCGGCAAGGATCGGCGAGAACAGGCGGAAGCGACGGAAACGGCTCGGTCCCACCTTCGGGGAAACGGGATACTGCATGACAAGACCAATTGCGTGAGGGATATCGGCGACTGAAGGAGGCGGGCGAGCTAGTTCATTGCCAGCCTGAGATCTCTGCCCTTCGTCGCACCGAGAACTTCGTGGAAGGCATTGAAGGCGCTGGGGCAGTCGCCCTTGCGGTAGACGAGCAGCGTTTCGACAGGGCCGAGCGGATGGGTCTGGACGGCCGTCGGCCAATGCATGAGATCCAGAACGGATTTCGGCATGACGCCGGCCGTATTGCCGGTCGCAACGCTTGCCAGAATGGCGTGGTAGGAGCCGAGTTCGCGGGTCGGCAAGGCGCCGGATTTGCGCGCCCAGCTCTCGGCGATCCTGCGATAGGTGCAGCCGGGCTCCAAAGCCGCGAGCGAAGCGACACGCAGGTCGGCGGCGGATTTGATCGAGGGATGGCCCGACGGCAGGACGATCAGCAGATCCTCGACGAAGACCGGCTCCGTTGCCAGCGTCTTAAGCTCGGCATCGAAATCCTGATCTTCCTCGCGCATCGCCTTGGGCGGCCGGGCAATCAGCGCGCAATCCAGGCCATCTGATATAACGGCGCGGGCGAGATCGCGGGAGGCGCCCATGGTCAGCTGCAGCGACACATCGGGCCACATCTGGTTGAACTGGGTCAGCGCCGCCGGCAGCCTGCTTGCCGCCGTGCTCTCCATCGTGCCGACCCGCAGTGTGCCCGAAGGCGCGAGCGGCCGCACGGCCTGGCGCGCTTCGAGCGCCAGCGCCATCAGCCTGTTGGCATAGGCGAGGAAGGTCTCGCCTTCCCGCGTCAACGTCATCTTCTTGCCGTCACGGCTGAAGAGGGAAGCGCCGAGATCTTCCTCCAACTGCTGGATGCGCGTCGTCACATTCGACGGCACCCGCCCGACGGCCTTGGCGGCTTTCGTAACGCTTCGATCGCTGGCGACGGCGAGGAATATCTCGATCGACGAAAGGTCCAATGAAAATCTCGTTTTCGAAATTATGGGAACGGATAATTCTCTATATAAAAATCATTGCCGCCGCTCAAGTCGTAATGCGATATAAATTGATCGTCTGGGTGAAAGAGGAAACGGCTGCCGAAAAAACGAACGCGACGCCGCGGAAATAGCCATGCGAAGCCGGATATGGCGCTGCGGAACGGCGAATAGAGGGTTTCAGGCTGGCATGGGGTTTGCATCTAATTTTATCTGCAGATCGATCGGCGCCGGCCCATGTTGCACCTTGTCCTGACCTGTCTTCTCCTGAGCGTTGCTTCCGGCTTGAGCATGCGGCGTTTTCTTCTGCCCTATTTTCCGGGCGGCGATCTCGGCGAGAAATCCGCTCCGGTGACGATCGTCGCAAGCGCCGTCTTCCTGGCAGCAATGGCCTTCACCGTTTCCGACCAGGATCTCTGGGCGAAATTCGTCATCCTGATGCTCGGCCTTCTGCTGGCGGCGATGTTCGACGATGCAAGACCCAGGCTGACCATCGCGCTCTCCGCCGTCAGTCTCGCCGCCTATCTCGGGCTGCGCTCGATCGCCTGATAGCCCCTCGGCTTCACCCCGAACGGAATCTCACGGCTCGCCCGCCGGGCATCCTTGTGCAACCGGAAACGTTGTGGTGGTAGCCGTGAAATATTTCAAGCGTTGCGCGATAAAGATTTCAATTAAAGAATGATCTTGAATTATAATTCTCGATTATCGAATATGAAGAGCCGGTGCCGGAGACCGGAGACAAGAAACTCCTTCGATGGGCGACGATCATGCAGAGCGATCCCGCAAGAAAGATCTGGTCGGAATGGTATGCATGGCATCCGGTCCTGCCGATCGACGATACAGTCTTCTGGCTCGAAACCGTCTACCGGCGGGAAAGCCCTGAGGGCGTCTGGCAATATCGCTCCTTCCGCACCGAGTCCGAACGCCGGCAGGCTTCAGCCGACATTCCTCTCTGTCCTGGCGCTTAACTAACCCTGATGAGCGCCTGCGCCGTCAGGATGCGAGCGCGATCGATGGCCTGCGGCCCTCGGCAGCGGCTGTCTGGAAGTGAGAAATTCTCTCGTTCAACACCTCCACCTGATGCCGGAGCCGGTGAATTTCGGCGGTGTTTTCCTCGACCATGGCGGCATTGTGCTGAGTGATGTGCTCGACATCGCGAACCGCGTTGTTCACCTCGTCGATGCCCTTGTATTGCGTGGTCGTGGCAGAGGAGATGACCTGCACCAGCCCGTTGATCGAGGTGAAATGCTCCATGATGGCCGAAAGCGCCTGGCCGGTCTCTTCGACCAGCGTAACGCCGGCGCCGACCTGGGATGCGCTGTTGGAGATCAGATCCTTGATTTCGCGGGCAGCCTTGGCGCAGCGCTGCGCAAGCTCGCGCACTTCCTGGGCGACGACGGCGAAGCCTCGGCCGGCTTCGCCGGCGCGCGCGGCCTCGACGCCGGCGTTGAGCGCAAGCAGATTGGTCTGGAAGGCGATCTCGTCGATGACGCCGATGATGCTGGTGACCTTCTCGGACGAGCGGTTGATGGCGCCCATGGCATCGACGGCCTTGGCGACGACGGCGGCGGAATGTTCCGCCTGGCGGTGGGCTTCGGCGACTGAAAGCGAGGTCTGACGCGCATTCTCGGCCGTCGTACGCACGCTGGCCGTCAGCTCGCCGAGCACCCGCGAGCTTTGTTCGAGGGCGGCCGCCTGCTGCTCCGTGCGGCGGGCGAGATCGTCGGCGGCGCCCGACAGATTGGTGCTGCCCTCGGCGATTTCGTAGGTGGAGTTGCGAACCTCGGCGAGCGTCAGGCGCAAGGCGTCGATGGCGTGATTATAGGTGCGGGCCATGGCGACGTATTCGGCAGCGAGATCCTCGCTCATCTCGGCGGCGAGATTGCCGTTGGCGAGCTTGCCGAGCATGTCGGAGAGCGCGTTCAGAGCCTCGCTCTGTTCCGCCTCGATGCGCGCCTGCTCGGCGGCACGGCGGGCCTGCTCCAGTTCGTCGCGCGCCCTGCTTGCCTCGGCGACCTCTTCCAATCTGGTCTTTTCGAGCGCCTGGTCGCGGAAGACGGTGACCGAGCGGATCATGTCGCCGATCTCGTCGCCGCGCTTGCCGTCGCCGATCGGAACGTTCAGATCGCCGTCGGCAAGGCGCATCATCGTCTGGGTGATGCGCTTCAGCGGTCCGCGCAGCGTTTCGATCAGCATCAGGGCGCCGATGATCGCAAGCACGGTGCCCGCAATCATGGCCGCAAGCGACATCGTGGCCGAGCGCTGGCTGATTTCCTTGCCGCTCTCCTGTGCCGTGCTGACGAATTGTTCGAGCGTGTGACTTGCGGCCGCCACCAGCTCGGTCGCCGCCTCCTTGTTGTTCTGCCACCGGTCCGCGATCGATATCAGCGCCGACGTGCTCTTTTCGATCAGGGCAAGGGAAGGCTCGATCTTCTTGGCAAGATCCTTCAAGGCGGCATTTTTGCCGCTCAGGGGTTCGAGCTTGGCAGCACTTTCACGCAGCGCCTTCAGATCCACCAGAACCGCATCCCGCGATTCCGCATCGACGCGCCTGTTCAGTTCGCTCAAGTGCAGGCGCAGATCGTCGATCGATTTGAAAGCGGTGTTGACGATCGCCACCATCGAGCGAAGCGTCGCGATGCTCGCATCCATGCCGACGAAGCGCTCGATTGCGGTGTCCGCATTGCCGGAGGCAAGTTTTGCGAACTGCTCCTCGAAACGCTGCAGGTCCTGATCGACGGGCGCGTAGCCTTCAAGCGACAGATTGGCGCTGTCCTTCGCCATGGCGGCGAGCTTCTCCAGAACCGGCTTCAGCGAAGCGATCTGGCTTTTTGCCTTATCGGAGCCAAGCGTCTCGCTCTCGCCGACTTCCTTGACGAGCGGCGGCAGAAGGCTGCCGATGGCCTGGGCAAGTTTCTGCGGGTCGGCGGCACCGGCGGTCGCCTTGCGCAATTTCGTGATACGCGCCGCGAGGTTCTTATAGGCCGAGGCATCGAGAAGAAGCGCCCGGACGAAGGCCTCCTTGCCATTGGCCTGATCCTGGAGAACGTCGAGCTGCTTGCGGGCGGTCTGGCTTTCCCTGAAAAGCTGCGCCACCGCCTCGTCGATCGCCTGTTCGGTATTCGCCCGTTCCTGGGACACGGCCCACAGCGTATCGGCGCTGCCCTGCATCTTACCGCCGAGTTCGCGCACGGCGGAGATCTGCTGTTTCTGCGACGGATCGATCAACATGGCATCGAGGGTCGCCGCGCCCTTCTGCTGATCGGCGATGCTGGCGATCAGCCGATCGCGGGTAGCCGATGCCGGCAGATCGGTAAAGGCGGTCAGCGAAGAACGCAGCTGCTGGAAACTGGAAAGCGTATCGATCGTCTGCCGCGTCAGCGTCATCTGGCCATTCAGCGTGCCGGCGGTGAAGTAACCGAAGAGACCGATGCCCGCGATGAGAACGATCAGAGGAACCACGAAGACCAGGACCTTCGTCACGATCCGCATACGCTGCAACAGTCGGTCAATCAATGACATGAAATGGTGGCCCCCGCCCAGGAAATTCGGCTCTCAACTCCAGCGCCCCACCATGCGACAGCACGCCTGCGCGCAATTGACCATCGCCCTCAATTGGCGGTGGCCGCGCCTGAGACCATCACGATAGGCAGAACTCTTAAAAAAATAGTCAATGGTGTCGAGTTTGTTCGCGAGGATGACCGAAGGCATATCTTTTCTGCTTCTTCTGCCTCCGATTTGCTGGCAACCTCGCCTTTTCCTCGACGTCATCCTCGGCCTTGTGCCGAGGACCTGCTTCCCTATCACCGGAAGCAGATGCTCGGGACAAGCCCGAGCATGACGAAAGAGGGCTCTGTCAGCGGCCTTGAAGGCGCATCTCTGCACCCTCGCGCCTCACTCAGCCGATCGCCATCAGGCTTGCATTGCCGCCGGCAGCGGCCGTGTTGATCGAGGTCGATACCTCTTCCAGCAGCCAGTTGAGGCAATAGGCCTCGGGATCGCCCGTCAGCTCCTCCGTCGTCGCAGCCTGGACCAGCAGAAGCGGACCGGGCAGCGCGGCGATCTTCTTGTTGACGGCAAGAACCCTGTCGCGATCGCCCTCGACGAGCGCACCGGAGAACGGCCCGTCCTTTGCCCAATCCGATGTCCAGGAAAGCCGGCTGGCGACGGCCGCCGGCAGATCCGCCAGCACCGATTTCGACAGGGAACCGGCATCCACTGCGACTTGGTTGCCGGTCGAAAGCGCGGCGGCGACCTGGCGATAGAGCCCGCTTTCGGTCTGCGGCACGAGCAGGATGCGGCCGCGGGGATGAAGCGCGTAGAGATTGCGCTCCCCGACCGGACCGGTAAGCTCACGCTCGAGCCCGAGGGCCGAGCGGCTCGCATATCCGCGCGCCGCTTCCCCTTCTGCCGTCAGGCCCTTCTTGTCGAGCCAGACGATGTAGTCGCGAAGGGCGAGATCGGTATGAACCGAATCCTGCTGCGGCGGCACCGGCGCGCGCTGCACGAGACGGCCGATATAGAGCGGACCGCCGGCCTTCGGACCGGTTCCCGACAGGCCGCGCCCGCCGAAAGGCTGGACGCCGACGACGGCGCCGATGATGTTGCGGTTGACGTAGAGGTTGCCGGCCTTGATGCGGCTCGTCACATGGGCGATCGTCTCATCGAGGCGGGTGTGAAGCCCGAAGGTGAGGCCGTAACCCGATGCGTTGATGTCGTCGATCAGACGGTCGAGCCCGTTGCGCTTGAAGCGGACGACGTGCAGGACCGGGCCGAAGACCTCCTGCGTCAGGTCCGACAGCGACTTGATTTCGATGATCGTCGGTGGAACGAAGGTGCCGGCGCCGGCGCTTGCCGGCAGCGGCAGCTGATCCACTTTGCGGCCCGCGCCGCGCATCTTCTCGATATGCTGGTCGATCTCGGCCTTCGCGCCGTCATTGATGACGGGGCCGACATCGATGCTCAGCCGATCGGTGCGGCCGATCGTCAGTTCGCGGAAGGCGCCCTTCAGCATGTTGAGCGTCCGGTCGGCCACATCGTCCTGCAGGCAGAGAACGCGCAGCGCCGAACAGCGCTGGCCGGCGCTGTCGAAAGCCGAGGTGATGACGTCGGCCACCACCTGCTCGGCGAGAGCCGAGGAGTCGACGATCATGCCGTTCTGGCCGCCTGTTTCAGCAATCAGCGGGATCGGCTTTCCGGTGGAAGACAGCCGTTCTGCGAGCTGCGCCTGGATCATCCGGGCGACTTCGGTCGAACCGGTGAACATCACACCTGCTGTCTGCTCGGCACCGACCATGCCGGCGCCGAGACGGCCGCTGCCGGGCACGAACTGCAGGGCGCCGACGGGCACGCCGGCCTCGTGCAGGATCTTCACGCTCTCCGAAGCGATGATCGGCGTGACGCCGGCGGGCTTCGCCAGCACGGGATTGCCGGCCACGAGTGCGGCCGCCACCTGTCCGGTGAAGATCGCCAGCGGGAAATTCCACGGGCTGATGCAGACGATGGGTCCGAGCGGCGCATGAGAGGGGCCGAGGGTCTTGCGCGCCTGTTCGGCGTAATAGCGCAGAAAGTCGATCGCCTCGCGCACTTCGCCGATGGCGTTGGCCGCGGATTTGCCGGCCTCGCGCATGATGATGCCCATCAGCGTCTTGATGCGGGCCTGCATGATGTCCGCGGCCCGTTCCAGGCAAGCCGCACGCTCGGCCGGCGGCACGGCCGCCCATTGCGGCGCATAGTCGGCAGCCATCGCAACGATACGGGCGGCCTCCTCGACCTTCAGCTCGGTGACCGTGCCGACGACATCGCTGTGATCGGCAGGATTGGGGACGTCGCGTGTCACCCCATCGGTAGAGCCGTCGGCGAGGATCGGCAGCGCATGCCACGGGCTCGCGGCCGTGGAGGCGAGCGCCTGCGCCAGATCCGTCAGCGTCGCCTCGTTTGAGAGATCGAGCCCGTCCGAATTGGCGCGGGCATTGCCGTAGAGCGCCTTGGGCGCGGCGATCTGTGCATGCGGCGCGCCGACGACCGGCATCGCCGCGACGGTCTCGGCGGGATCGGCGACCAGCGCCTCGACCAAAACGTTCGGATCGGAGATGCGGTGCACGAAGGAGGAGTTGGCGCCGTTTTCCAGAAGGCGGCGCACCAGATAGGCGAGCAGCGTCTCATGGGTGCCGACAGGCGCGTAGATGCGGCAGGGCCGGTCGAGCTTTTCCTTGCCGACGACTTCGTCATAGAGCGGCTCGCCCATGCCGTGCAGGCACTGGAACTCGTATTTGCCGACCGCAAAATCGGGACCGGCGAGATGATAGATCGTCGCCAGCGTCTGCGCATTGTGGGTGGCGAACTGCGGGAAGACGGCATCGGCGGCGGCAAGCAGCTTGCGGGCGCAGGCGATATAGGCGACGTCGGTGTAGATCTTGCGGGTATAGACGGGATAGTCGTCGAGACCGTCGAGCTGGGCGCGTTTGATCTCCGCATCCCAATAGGCGCCCTTGACGAGACGGACCATCATCCGCCGTCCCGATCGGCGGGCGAGATTGATGATGTAATCGAGCACGAAGGGGCAGCGCTTGCCATAGGCCTGCACGACGAAGCCGAGCCCGTTCCACCCTGCCAGCTCCGGCGCGAAGCAAAGCTCCTCGAGCAGATCGAGCGAAAGCTCCAGCCGATCGGCCTCCTCGGCGTCGATGTTGAGGCCGATGTCATAACCCTTGGCGAGAGCGGCGAGCGCCTTGACCTTCGGCAGCAACTCTCCCATCACCCGGCCGGCCTGCGCCCTGACATAACGGGGGTGCAGCGCCGAAAGCTTGATCGAGATACCGGGACCGTCATAGATGCCGCGCCCGTCGGAAGCCTTGCCGATGGCGTGGATCGCCTTTTCGTAGTCCTTGAAATAACGTTCGGCGTCGGCAGCGGTGGTCGCGGCCTCGCCCAGCATGTCGTAGGAATAGCGGAAACCGCGCGCTTCGAGCGGCCGGGCGCGCTTCAGCGCCTCCTCGATGGTTTCGCCGGTGACGAACTGCTCGCCCATCATGCGCATCGCCATATCGACGCCGCGGCGGATGACCGGCTCGCCGGCGCGCGCAATCAGCCGCGTCAGCGCCGCCGACAGGCTGCGGTCGTTGACCGTCGAGGTCAGCTTGCCGGTGACGACGAGACCCCAGGTGGCGGCGTTGACGAACATGGATTTGCCGCCGCCGATATGGGAGGTCCAGTTGCCTTCGGCGATCTTGTCGCGGATCAGCGCGTCGCGGGTATCGGTATCGGGAATGCGCAGCAGCGCCTCGGCAAGGCACATCAGCGCCACGCCTTCCTGGCTGGAGAGCGAATATTCCTGCACCAGGCCCTCGACGCCGGTTCCCTTGTGCTTGGCGCGCAAGGCTTCGATCAGCGTGCGAGCCGTGCTGCGAATGTCATAACGCTTCGCTTCGGAAACGCGCGCGGCCGCCACGAGCGGCGGCAGGCATTCGGTTTCCGGACGGCGATAGGCTGCCGTAATCGCCCGGCGAAGATCCGATTGCGGCCGGATCGGCGGCGCGAATGCGGCGAACGGCGCGCCGCCGGCAGGTTCTTGAGAGGATGCGGGGTCGATCGCTGCGTTCAACATGGGAGTCCCTGATCGGTGAATGTTTCGTCTAACGGATAAATGGAACACCGGGCTCGTCGTCCCAGGTGCCATCATCCGTAAAAATCGGGCCGGAATATTCCGTCTCGCGAAGCGGGCGCGCATTGGGCTTGTCGCGCTTGAGGGTGAATGCGGCTGCGACCGCTCTTATCGCCACCGGCCGATAGTGAGCGAGCAGATCCGGTTTTTGATCGCCATCCGCTTTTCTCTCATGCATCCATGATCTCCCTTTTCAAGCGTCGTAGCCACCGATTTCGGCAATGCCCCGAGCGGCTGCGCCCTTCCTCCCATTGCCGATGCATAATCTACCACAGTCGTGAATCGCGATCTCACTTGATTTCAACCGTTTTCAAGCTGTATGAACTTATAAACAGAGCATCGAGAGTTCAAATGGCCATGGAAACCGACATCTTTAGTGAATTGGACCAGTTCGACAGAAAGATCCTCGCCGCGCTCGCCGAGGACGGCAGGCTGTCGATCACCGATCTCGCCGCGCGCGTCGGGCTTTCGAAGACGCCATGCCAGATCCGCTTCAAGCGCCTGATCAGCGACGGCTACATCGAAGGCTTCAAGGCCGTCCTCAATCCGTCGAAAATGCACCTCGACCACATCGCCTTCGTCGAGGTGAAGCTTTCCGACACCCGCGAGGATGCGCTGAAAAGTTTCAACGAGGCCATCAAGAAGATCAGGGAAGTCGAAGAGTGCCACATGATCGCCGGCCGGTTCGACTATCTCCTGAAGATCCGCACCCGCGACATCGGCCGCTACCGCCGCGTGCTGGGCGAGCGCATCTCGACGCTGCCCCATGTTGCCAACACCTCGACCAACGTCGCGATGGAGACGATCAAGGAAGGCTGGGACAAGTTCGGGTCTAGTCTTTCGTGATCATGTCTGTGGATGCTTGTGACCACCTGGCGATGAGCAAAAACACACACATGCGCGAACCTTGCTGACAATGAGCGCATGAGGATCGCTCCACGATGACAAGTCGCGGGGCCACTTTGCTACCCTTGCCCGTGTTGCTGCGTTGGATTTTGAAATTCAAACGACCTTGTTCTATCGAGAAGCTTTTCGCGAATTCGTTGCAGTGCGGCTGCCAACTAACCTTTCGCGGGAGTAGATCATGTTGAAAGCTACCCAAGACGAAATCGAGGAAATTCGGGAATACTTTGAATGGCAGGCGCCCGATCTCGAAGTGACTTTTATGCAAAAAGTCTACTTAGAGGCAGTCCTCAACGCCCGCCACGACGTATGGGATATCCACACCGATAAGGATCGCTGGTGGGTTATTACGGGCGGTACAAATCTCTACTCCCAGGAGCAATTCCCAAATATGGACCTTGCTCTAACGTTCCATATCGGTCTGATGCTCCGCATCCCACGCACGGAAGAACAACAGGAAGACGATATCCGCATCCTTCCGTTCGGCCCCGTGTTTGAGAAAATGGAAGAAGCCAGTACCGCCATAACGCAGGCGCACAGACTCCCGGACTACCAAGCTGTCGGCGTCCGTTGTCGCGAGGCGCTGCTCGAACTAATCGGCGTAGCGCAGGATGCGGCAATGTGGAAGACTGAGGCGCCACCGCAGCGGGCCAACTTCCGTGCATGGATAGAAATCATCTGCAACGATCTCCTGCCAAGCGACACCAACAAAGAGCGTCGTGGGGTCATCAAGGGGGCGCTTGAGTCCGCTTGGACGTTTTCGAACTGGCTGACGCATTCGAAGTCGGCGACCTGGATTGATGCCGACATGGCATCGTCGTTGATGCAGCATGCCATCGGCATGGCGACCTCGTTGATTGTTCGCGAGTTGCGCGGGGTGCCAGAGGAATGCCCAAAATGCCGCTCACCGCATCTCGAGCCTCAGCAGGGCGAGAATACAGCAGCCCCCGGCGTGCTCTGGGAACGGCCGCACTGCGCAGACTGCGGCTGGACCGGGAGAGCTGTTCCAATCATCGACTTCGAGGATGGGCGGCCCATCATCAGTCGCGAAGGCGAAGATTCCGACGAGCACAGCATTATGACGGTTCCTCTGCGCACCATTCTCAAGCCCGGAGATCCACAGATCAAGCCGTTGAGGCAAACCGAGACCGGGCGTCCAGAGGCGATCGTTTACTTCGCTTATGGGTCCAACATGTCGACAGCCCGGCTGCGTGAACGCATGCCAAGTTGCAAGGCGCTCGGCACCGCTAGCCTACCGGGTCATAGCCTTCGGTTCCATAAGCGCAGCGTGGATGGGTCCGGAAAGTGCAACGCATTTGCCAGTGGCGACGACGATAGCGTAATCGGAGTCCTGTTTGGCTTCGATCTTACCGAACGTGCCGCATTGGATAAGGCAGAAGGCGTAGGTAACGGCTACGAGCACGCGATGGTGACGGTTATCAATGACAAAGGCCGCAGACGAAAAGTCCTTACCTACATCGCCACCCCCGGCTACACCGATGATAGCCTCAAGCCTTATGGGTGGTACAAAGACCTCGTCTTGGCAGGAGCCATGGAGCACAGCCTGCCAGCGGAATACATCGATGTACATATTCTGTCGGTTGAGGCGACTGAGGATCCCGACAAAACGCGGGACAAGAAGCAGCGCGCCATCCTCGGAAATTCCAGGCGATGAGACTGGCGTCGGTTGAAATGTCGGTCCAGACTGCGGATCCGATGTCCGCGTTTAGCGCATTGATACAGCTACAATTCACAGCGACTACGACGTCCGATGCCGACCGGCTACGATTGCTGAAAGCAGACAAATATTCGGCGGTGGAACTGCAAATGAGGATCAGATGGATCACGCCAACAGCCCGCAAGTATCGGCGAATGAACAGCGCGAAACGCGCCGGCTGCAATATCTTCCCTGGGAACGCATCGCGGCGGATCTCGATCATCCCGCTCATCTCGCCCGCAAGGCAGCGCTTCGGCGAGCGTGCGCCGCCGAGCTGGCCGAGACGTCCTACATCGCCGAAGAGGCCGCGATCTTCACCGAGAGCCTGGTGATGGGCGAGCGGTCGTGGATTGCCGGGCATGCGCTCGTTCGGGGCGATGTGATCCTCGGCGACGATTGCTCGATCAATCCCTATGCCTGCGTTTCCGGCAAGGTGACGTGCGGCAATGGGGTCAGGATTGCCTCGCATGCCTCGATCGTCGGCTTCAATCATGGATTCGACGATCCCGATCGGCCCATCCATCGCCAGGGCGTCGTCAGCATCGGCATTGTCATCGGCGACGACGTCTGGATCGGCGCCAATTGCGTGATCCTCGACGGCGTCACGATCGGCAATGGCGTGGTGATTGCCGCCGGAGCGGTGGTCACGCAGGACATTCCTGCGCTTGCGATTGCCGGTGGCGTGCCGGCAAAGGTGCTGCGGAGCCGGGGCGCACCGGCCAGGAAATCAAGTGTAGGCGATATCGAGGATCAATTAGGCAGGCTCGGGCAGAAGGCGAAGGAGCAATGGCCTGATATCCTTGCCCGCTGGAAAACCCCTGAGGGTTATGAATCACTGGAAGCGGACGGGATCAGGCGGCCGGCGATTCGGCATCTCTGCGACGCCATTGAGATCGCGGCCGGCTTCGGGCATCTGCCGCCCGGGCTCGATCCGTCGCAGACTGTCGAGCGTCTCCAAGGTCTTCAGGATCGGGAGACGGGCCTCTTTCCGGAAAAGCATTCGCCTGTGCATGGCCGGACGTTGAGAGAAGATTCGAAAGCGCTCTACAATGTGCTTTCGGTCGGCTATGCGCTTGAATTGCTCGGCTCCGGGCCACGGCACCCGATCCAGGCGGTTCAGATCGATGCTCCGGAGCTGGAGCAATCGCTGGGCGGCCTGCCCTGGTCGAGCCGGGCGTGGCATGCCGGCAGCGTCGTCGATACCATTGGAACCGCGATGTATTTCAACGCCCGGTATTTCGGCATCAAAGGGCCGCGGCAGGCACTCTTCGAGTGGCTGAGCCGCAATGCCAACAGCGTTTCCGGCCTCTGGGGCGAGCCAACGGCGCTGGAGGGATGGCTCCAGCCGGTGAACGGTTTTTATCGCCTGACGCGCGGCACCTACGCGCAGTTCGGGATGCCGCTTCCGCACCCGCATGCCGCGATCGAGACGGTTCATCTGAATTATCGCAACCATAAAGGCTTCGTTGCCGAGAAATACAATGCCTGCAACCTGCTCGACACGATCCATCCGCTGCTGCTGATCGGGCGGCAGACCGATTACCGCCGGACCGATGGCGAGGCGATCGCCCGCAGCCTGATCTCCAGGGCGCTCGACAGATGGCGGGATGGCGAGGGTTTCCCATTCGCCGATGGTGGCGAGCCGAGCCTGCAGGGGACGGAAATGTGGCTTTCGGTCATTCATCTGGCGGCCGATTTCCTTGGCCTAGCGGATCGGTTCGCATTCGTCCCCAAGGGCGTTCATCGAACGGCGACACCCGGCCTCGGCCTCTGATCAACCGTGCAGCGATGCCGTCAGCCAGGCGGCGGCGAGATCGCGCGCATGGCTGCGCTTGGCCTTGATTGGCACGATCACGTTGTAGCGGCCTTCGGCGGCAAGCTCGGTTTGCGAGGCGGGCACCAGGGTTCCGTCCTCCAGGAAGGTGCCGATCAGCATGCGCCAGCCAAGGGCAATCCCCTGCCCGGCGCGCGCGGCCGCGATGCTTTCGGTGTAATGGTTGAAGCGAAGCGACGGCTTGATCTCGATATTGCCGCCGGTCAGCGACACCCATTGCGCCCAGCCGTACCAGGAACGATCGAGCACATCCGTTTCGATGAATTCGTCGGCGGAGCCGAGCGGGCCATTTCCCCGGCGCCTGAGGTGATCGGGAGAGCAGACGGGGCAGACGACGTCGCCGCGCGAGGCAATGACGGTGCCATCGCTGAAGGGCGGCACGCCGTATCGGATCGCCACGTCGATCTCTCCGTCGTCAAGCGTGATCGGGTTATCCTGGGATATCACCCGCACCAGAATGCCGGGATTGGCCCGGCGGAATTCGGCGAGCCGCGGCAGCAGCCAGAAGGAGGAGAAGGCGACGGTCGAGCCGATCGTCACCACATCCTGGCTGCGCGACTGGATCGCTTCCACGCTTTCCGCGATATCGGCAAAGCTCTTCGCCAGCGTCGCGCCGAGGCTGACGCAGGCCGGCGTCGGCTCGATCGCCCGGTGCTTGCGCAGGAAGAGCGGCTGGCCGAGTTCCTCTTCCAAAGCGGCGATCTGCCGGCTGACGGCTGCCTGGGTAACGCCGAGTTCGCTCGCCGCCGTGGTGAAACTCTTCCTGCGCAGCACTGCTTCCAGCGTCACCAGCGCCGTCAGCGACGGGAGCCGTCTTCGAAATTGCATCACAAGACTCCTATTCGCATGATAAAAACTTATGCGAAGCTAATTTTTTATGCCGTTGAAAGGCCGACGCTGCAAGAGCAATCTAGGGAAACTCTCACATAAGAGGTTCTCATGCTAAACAGGCTTCCTTCTTCCATTTCGGCGCTTCTCGACTCCCGCGCGGAAGGCCATTCGCTGCCGGCCGGCCTCTACATTAGAGAAGACGTGTTCGAAGCGGATATCGATGTGTTCTTCCACAAGCACTGGATCTGCGTCGGCCTCGACTGCGATGTTCCGGAGCCCGGCGACGCCACCGTCGTCGACATCGGCAAGACGAGCCTGATCCTGCTGCGCGACGACGACGGCGAAATCCGCGTGCTGCACAATGTCTGCCGCCATCGCGGCTCGCGTCTTCTCAACCCGGGCAAGACGATCGTTTCGAAGCTCGTCTGTCCCTATCACACCTGGACCTATGAGCTGACGGGCGAGCTGAGCTATGCGCCGCACATGGGCAAGGATTTCGACAAGGACTGTCACGGTCTGAAGCCGGTTACCTTCAAATCGATCGGCGGCCTGATCTATGTCTGCCTGTCCGACAATCCGCCCGAGGACATTGCCGGCCTCGAACAGGCGATGGTCGAGCGTCTCGCGCCCTACGACATTCGCAACGCCAAGATCGCCCACCAGACCGACGTCATCGAAGACGGCAACTGGAAGCTGACGATGGAGAACAACCGCGAGTGCTACCATTGCTCCGCGAACCATCCCGAGCTCTGCGTCTCCTTCGTCGATCTCGATTTCGGTTTCGACCCTGAAACGCTGAGCCCGGAGGATCGCGAACAGGCCCAGGAGCATTTCCGGCTGTACGACGAACGCACCCAGGCATGGGAAGCCGATGGCTACCCCTCGGCCGCCATCGAGCAGCTCACCGACTGCGCCACGAACTTCCGCACGCAGCGGCTGATCATATCGGGCGCCGGCGAATCCCAGACGCATGATGCCACCGCCGCCTCTTCCAAGCTGCTCGGGCAGATGACCCGCAAGGATCTCGGCGACACGCATCTCTGGGGCCATAACAGCTGGAACCATTTCATGGGCGACCATGCGGTCGTCGCCACCGTCATCCCGCTCTCGGCCGGCAAGACGCTGGTCCGCACCAAGTGGCTGGTGCACAAGGACGCCGTCGAAGGGGTCGATTATGACCTCGACAAGCTGACGGATGTCTGGGTCGCAACGACGGATCAGGACGCCGACCTCGTCGCTCGTTCCCATGCCGGCGCCCTCGATCCCGCTTATCAGCCGGGTCCCTATTCCCGCTTCTCCGAGACGAACCTCGACAAGTTCGCCACCTGGTACATCGACCGGATGCGCGCTCATGGATACTAGAACCCAGCAAGCGCCGCTCGCAAAGGCAACCCGTCACGACGTCTGGAATCCCGAGGCAGACGAGGCGCTCGTCTGCCTCGACGTCCAGCAGGAAACCCATGACGTCAAGACCTTCACCTTCGCGTCTCCTGACGGGAAGCGGTTCGCCTTCAAGGCCGGCCAGTATTTTCTGTTCGATCTGGAGCATAACGGCGAGCCTGAGAGCCGATGCTACAGCATCTCCTCTTCGCCGCACCGCACGAACGCCTTCTCCGTCACGGTGAAGCGCGTTCCCGGCGGCAAGATCTCCAACTGGCTTCACGACACGCTGGTGCCGGGAGCATCGGTCAAGGCGAACGGCCCGCTCGGCCATTTCGTCCGCTCCGAGGCGACGAAGCCGAAGCTTCTGCTGCTCTCCGGCGGCTCCGGCATCACACCGGTCATGTCGATTCTGCGTGAACTCGCCGACAGCTGCGAGCCGGCCGACGTCGTCTTCCTGCATGCCGCGCGCACGCCGCTGGATCTGATCTTCCGCGACGAACTTGCCTGCATCGCCCGCAAGCTGAAAGGGCTGCGGCTGCATTTCCTGCCGGAAACGGTTGCGGGCGAACCGTCCTGGTCCGGTCTCACCGGCCGCATTTCGGCGGATTATTTCAGGCTCGCGGTTCCCGATATAGCCGAGCGCACGGTGATGTGCTGCGGCCCGGCTCCGTTCATGGCGGCGGCGCGCGGCATCGCCGCCGAACTCGGCGTTCCCGCTACGCATTATCTCGAGGAAAGCTTCGACGCCGCCGTCATCGACGAGCCTGAAATCCCCGCGATCCAGGAGGCGGCCGCCAAGGTCTTCCAGGTCAGCTTCTCCAAGCAGGCGCGCAACATCGAGGTCACAGGCGACCAGAGCGTGCTCTCCTGCGCGAAGAAGGCTGGCATCAGGATACCATCCTCCTGCGCCAACGGCGTTTGCGGCACCTGCAAGTCGAAGCTCACCTCGGGCACGGTCGACATGAACCACAATGGCGGCATCCGCCAGCGGGAAATCGACGCCGGCTTCTTCCTGCCCTGCTGCTCGAAGCCGCTCAGCGATCTCGTCATCGAACGCTGAGCGACACCGCATCAATCACCGATAACGGGGGATCACCCGGATGCTGCGAGACGAAACCGATTCCGTCGAGCTGACCGGCTCGGCAGTCTTCAAGGACGAGCGGAAACAGGCCTATCTCAACCCCGATGGCGCCGACCGGCCGCTCATCAGTCCGGTGCCGGCCGCGACCCTCGACCGGGCGCGCCGCTACCGGCTGGAACGGCTGCGCATGAAGATGCGCGAATGGGATTGCGGCGCCCTGCTGCTCTACGATCCCGTCAATATCCGCTATGCCTTCGACTCGTCGAATATGAGCATCTGGACGATGCACAATCCGTCGCGCTACGCGCTGATCCTGGCCGACGGCCCGGCGATCATTTTCGAGTTCGAAGGCGCCGAGCATGTCAATGACGGGCTGCCCGGCATCGACGAGATCCGGCCGTCGAAATCCTGGATCTTCTTCACGGCAGGCAATCTCGTGGAGCCGCGCCTGAAGGCCTGGGCAGACGAGATCGCCGACATCGTCAAGGGCAATGGCGGCAACCGGCGCATCGCCGTGGACCGGCTCGAACCATCAGGCGCCTTCGAACTGACGGAACGCGGCTTCACACTGCTCGACGGCCAGGAACTTGCCGAACGGGCGCGGTCGATCAAGAGTGCCGACGAAATTGAGCTGATGCGCTGGACGATCCGCGTCTGCGAAGCGGGCATGGCGCGGATGTACGAGGCTTCAGAGCCGGGCCGCACAGAACGGGAAATCTGGGCCGAGCTTCACTTCGAAAATGCCCGCAGCGGCGGCGAATGGCTGGAAACCAAGCTGCTGACAGCGGGCGCGAGAACCAATCCCTGGTATCAGGAATGTTCCGACTACGTCATCAAGCGCGGCGAGATGATCTCCTTCGACACCGATATGATCGGCCCCTACGGCTATTGCGCCGACCTCTCGCGCTCATGGACGTGTGGGCATGTCGCGATGAACGCCAAGCAGAAGGAGCTTTACGCGGCAGCCAGGGATCAGATCGAACACAATCTGTCCGTCATCCGGCCCGGCATGACGTTCCGCGAATTCAACGAGCTGTCCTGGCAGATCCCGGAGAAATATCAGCCCTATCGCTACACGCTCGCCCTGCACGGCACCGGCATGGCGGACGAATGGCCGGGCGTGCTCTTGCATCCGGATTTCGATCCCGATTTCAGCGGCATCATCGAGGAGAACATGGTGCTGAACGTCGAAAGCCTGATCGCCGAGGCCGGCTCGGAGAGCATCAAGCTGGAGACCCAGGCCCTGATCACATCAAGGGGCGCGGAGCGGCTGCACAGCTTTCCGTGGGAGGATGTCTGAGCCCGCGTCAGTGCGCTCTCAAAGCCGCGGCGCGATGCTGGGAAGGCGTCTGCCCGAAGGTGCGCTTGAACGTCCGCGTGAACTGCGAGGCGTTTTCGAAACCGACGTCGAGCGCGATCTCGATGAGCGGCGCCTTCGACTGCGCAAGGATCGATTTCGCCCGCTCCATGCGGACGCGATTATAGGCCTTGGCGGGAGACATGCCCGTCTTCTCGATGAAGATCCGCTCCAGCTGCCGCCGCGAGAGCCCGACCATGGCGGCGAGTTTTTCGATCGGCATGCTGCCGTCGACGAATTGCTCCATGGTGATCATCGCCGCCTTGACGCGGGCATCGTCGTAATCGTCGTAGAGCGGGCGGCGGGGCTGAATGTCGGCCGGAGCGCGCGCTTTTTCGATCTGCAGCACTTCGAGCGCGTTTCGTTCGGCGTCGCGGCTGATGTATTTGCGCACCAGCAATGCGGCCATATCGGCAGCGCTGCTGCCGCCTGCGCAGGTTCCGCGCTGGCGATCGAGATTGAAGAGCCGGTCGGAACGGACGCTGAGTTCGGGGAAGCGCTCGCGGAACTCCTTGTAATGCAGCCAGCTCACGCAGGATTCATGCCGCTTCATCAGGCCGGCCGAGGCCAGAATGAACGAACCGGTGCAGACGCCGATCAGCGGCACCTTCTTGGCATCCGCCTGCTTGAGGAAGGTGATGGTCTGCTGGTCGACAGGGTTCTCCACCGTCAGCAGGCCGCCGACGACGGCGATGTAATCGAAGCGCGACGGATCGACGAAATCGGAAGTCGGCGCGACCTGGACCCCGCAGCTCGAGGTTATCAGATGCCGCGTGCTGCCGATCACCTGCCAGTCGGCCAGCACCCGGCCGGATCGATCCTGCTCGTCGCTGGCCAGCCGCAGCGTATCCACGAAGAGCGCGAAGGCCGACAGCGTGAACGACCGGGCCAGAACGAAACCCACCTTGAGCCGGGCAGCGGGTTTCGCGGCGCCGTCTCCCTGCCGATGCTGTTCCGGTCGCATAGTCATCTCCTTGCCGGTCTCACCGCGCTCATCTGATCTGAAAACCGTGCGCCAGAGGGTCGCGGTCGTCAACGAAAATGGTATTGTGGCCGATGACGCGCGCCCACCCGCCGATGCTCGGAAGAATGCCGCTGTAAGGGCCGATGCCCGCCTCGCCTTCGACCCGGCCCTCGAAGATGGTCCCGATCAGGCTTTCGTGACGGTATTTCGAGCCGATCGCAAGCCGTCCCTTACCATAGAGCTGCGCCATGCGCGCCGAGGTACCGGTGCCGCCCGGCGACCGATCGATCGCCTTCTCGCCGTAGAAGACGGCGCAGCGCCCGTCGGAGACGTCGTTCACGGGGCGGTCGCACCAAATCGCGTGATGTACGCCGCGGATTCGGTCGTCGTCGGGATGGACGGGATCGCAGATATCGGCAAGTGCCGCCCTGAGCTTCTGGCTGCAGCCGACGATGTCGGATGCGCTCATGCCGTCGAGCCCGCTCCAGTTCTCCTGCGGCTCGATCACCGCGTAGTAGTTGCCGCCATAGGAAATATCGACGCGCAGGCGGCCCATACCGGGCACATCCACGGTGACATCGGCCTCATGGAGATAGCTCGCGACATTGTGGAGACGGACGGAATCGACATAGCCGTCCTTCTCCTCATAAGCGACATCGACTCGGCCGGCCGGCGTTTCGATGGCGACACGTCCAGGCACGCGCGGTTTGACCAACCCTTCCTCGATTGCGGCGGTCACCGTGCCGATGGTGCCGGCGCCGCACATCGGCAGGCAGCCGCTCACCTCGATGAAGAGCACGGCGAAATCGCAATCCTCCCGATAGGGGGGATAGATGATCGAGCCCGACATGATGTCATGCCCCCTCGGCTCGAACATCAGCGCCTTGCGGACCCAGTCGTGATCACGGACGAAGATCTCCCGGCGCTCGCCCATCGGCAAATGAGGCAGCAGCGGACCGCCGCCGGCGACGAGACGAACCGGGTTGCCGCAGGTATGCGCGTCGATGCAGAAGAAGCTGTTTCTCATTCCGTTATGTCCTCACTATCTCGCCTTCGGCAGCCTGTCGCGATCGAGCAAGCCGCGCGACAGCCGGTCGAGCAGCACGGCGACCGCAACGATCGCCAGGCCTGCTCTGAGGCCAAGCCCCATCTCCATGCGCGTCAGGCCGCGCGTGACTTCCGCGCCGAGGCCGCCGGCGCCGACGAGGCCGGCCAAAACGACCATCGCCAGAGACAGAAGGATGCACTGGTTGAGCCCGACCAGCAGCGTCTGCTTGGCGAGCGGGATCTCGATCTTCCAGAGGATGGAGCGCGGCGGCGCGCCGATGGCGCTGCCAAGCTCGATGAAGACCTTCGGCACCTGGTTGAAGGCCAGCGTCGTCAGGCGCAGCATCGGCGGGATACCGTACACGATGGTGGCGATGATCGCCGGCACGCGCCCGAGGCTGAAGATCATGACCGCGGGAATAAGATAGACCCATGGCGGCACGGTCTGCATCACGTCGAGGATCGGGCGGACCACCGCCTCCAGCGCCTTGTGGCGCGAGCAGAGCACGCCGACCGGGAAGGCGATGAGCACCGAGATCATGACTGCGACAGTGACGAGAGAAAGCGTCTGCATCGACGCCGTCCACAGGCCGACAAGCAGGCAGAAGCCGAGGCAAAGACCGGCGAGGATCGCCGCGCGCAGGCTGACGGCGAAGAATGCCGCGACGACGACGATCGCGATCAGCGCATAGGGCGGCACGAAGAGGAGTGCGGCTTCGATGGCTGAAAGAACCGTTTCGACCACATAGCTGATCGCCGCAAACAGCGGATGAAGATTGGTGTTCAGCCAATCGACTGATGGAGCCAGGAAAGCGCCTGGCGAAAACTGCAGCATAGCAGGATTCATGACTTCCTCCCTGTTCCCAGGCGTGCAGCGCTCTGGGTTATCCGGTCAAGCACCATAGTCAGTACCACGATGGCGATCGCGCCATTGATAGAGGTCGCGATATCCAGCGTTCTGATTGCGCCGTAGATCGTCTCTCCAAGTCCGCCGGAACCGACGATGCCGGCGATGACGACCATGCCGAAGGCCATCATCAGGCTCTGGTTGATGCCGGCCATGATGCTCGGCAGCGCAAAGGGAAGACGGATCTTGAAGAACATCTTCGCCGGCGTCATCCCAAGGGCTTCTCCGAGTTCGATGAACTCCTTCGGCGTCATCCGGATGCCGAGAGAGGTCAGGCGGATGGCCGGCGGCACGGCGACGATCACCGTCGCGATCAGGGCGGTGGCCGGCCCGTAGCCGAGCAGGGCGATCGCCGGCAGCAGATAGATATAGGGCGGAAGCGTCTGGATCAGATCGAGACCCGGCTCCATGAAGCGGTCGAGCGCGGTGAAGAAACCGGCGGCAATGCCGATCGGGATGCCGATCGCCAGCGCAAGCACGGTCGCGGTCAGGACGAGCGCCAGCGTGCTCATCGTCTCCGGCCAGAGTCCCATGGAAAAGCAGAGCGCCAGCGCGACGCCGGCTGCGACCGCGAACCAGATATTGACGAGGCGCCAGCCGATGAGAGCGACGACGAGCGCGATCACATAGAAAGGCGGAAGCTGCAGGAGCCAGAGGATCCCGTCATAGAGCCCTTCGAGAACCTGCCTGATAGAGTCGAAGAGGAACTCGCCGTTGTCGCTCACCCATTCGAGCGCGGTGTCCGTCCATTCGTCGAAAAGATCGGTGAAGACTGAAGTATCCATCTCGTTCGTCTCCTCCGGTTATGCCGGTGTGAGTTCGTGAGCGGAGGTGCCCTTGACGCCCATCAACAGGCTGCGCGGAGTGACGACGCCGACGACCTGATCCTTGTCGACGACCGCGATGGCGTCGCGCTCCGACTGCATCGTCAGGGTGATCAACTCGTCGATATCGGCGTCGGGCGTAGTGCGCGCCAGCGACGCAATGTCGGGGTTCGGCGCGCTCTGCTGGAACTCGGCAACGCTGCGCATGACGGAATGCGCCTTGATCAGGTGAAGGCGGGAAATGCCGGCGACGAATTCGGCGACATAGGCATCCGCCGGATTGAGGATAATTTCCTCGGCCGTGCCGGTCTGGATGATGACGCCGTCCTTCATGATCGCGATGCGGTCGCCGATGCGGATCGCCTCGTCGAGATCATGGGTGATGAAGACGGCGGACTTGCCGAGCGCTTTGGTCAGCTGGCGGAATTCATCCTGAAGCTGGCGCCGGATCAAAGGGTCGAGCGCGCTGAACGGCTCGTCCATCAGAATGATCTCGGGGTCGGAGGCGAGCGCGCGGGCAAGGCCGACGCGCTGCTGCATGCCGCCGGAAAGCTCGCTGGGATATCGGCTCAGCCAGTCGGCGAGGCCGACCTTTTCGAGCGCGGCGGCAGCGGTCTTGTTGCGCTCCGCCTTCGCAATGCCCTGGACTTCGAGGCCGAAAGCGGCGTTTTCCAGAACCGTCCGGTGCGGCAGAAGGGCGACGCTCTGGAACACCATGCCGATATTCTTCGCCCGCATCTGCCGGAGATCGACGGGCGACAGGGAGGCGAGGTCGCGTCCCTTGACGAGAACCTTGCCGGAGCTCGGCGTGATCAGCTTGTTGAGAAGGCGGATGAGCGTCGATTTCCCGCTGCCCGACAATCCCATGATGCAGAAGATTTCGCCGCGCCGGACCTGGATGCTGGCATCGGACACGCCGACGACGCAGTTGAATTCCTTGAGGACCTCGGTCTTGCCGAGGCCGCGCTCCTTGATCGACTTCATCGCCGCGGCGGACTTGCCTCCGAAGACCTTCCAGAGGGATTGGCAGTCGATCAGGACATCCTTGGCATCGATATTGGCGGTTTTCATAGCGATCCCCTTTGAGCCAATCGGCGCTGGCTTCTTCCTTGAGTTTGAGAGTGGCCGCCCGAGAGGTCGGACGGCCACGACGCGTTTAGTTCTTCTTGATGTTTTCCCAGCGCTTGATCAGGTCGGCATGGGCGCCGATCCAATCCTGCACGGCCTGGTCCATGGTCTTGCCGTCCTTGACGGCGCCGTTGATGGCGGTGATGTCGGCGATCGGCACGTAGACGCTGGCCATGACTTCGCGGGCATGCGGATATTCTTCCGAGAAGCCCTTATGGCCGATCCAGTAGTAGCTCTGCGGCGGCGGGAAGACGCCCTTCGGATCCTTGAGGTACTTGACCTCGTATTTCTGGACCATCCACGACGGCTCCCAGATCGTCACCGCGATCCACTCCTGGCGGTCGTAGGCGGACTTCAGCGCAGCCGTCATCGCCGCGGTGCTCCCTTCGACGAGCTGCAGCTTGAGGCCGTAATCCTTGACCGCGTTCGAGGTATCGCGCATCAGGCCGGCGCCCGGCTCGATGCCGATGATCTTGCCGCCGAACTTGTCGGCATTTTCATTGAGCTGTTCCAGCGAGTCGATCGGAACGTATTTCGGAACCGCGACGCCCTGGTAGAGGCCGTGCGAAACCGGCGAAATCTTTTCGAGGCGGTTCTTGTTCTTGTCCCAGTAATCCTGCGCGACATAATCCGTCTGCGAGGTGAGAACCTGGATGTCGCCCTTGGCGAGAGCGGCGTAAGCAATGCCCCACTCGGAGAACTCGGTCACCTTGACGGTGTAGCCGGCGTCTTCGAGGACCTTCTTGGTGATGCCGGTGATGGGCGTCAGGTCCTCCCAGGACATCGTGCCCATGGTGATCGTCTTTTCTTCCGCGCGAGAAGGCAGGACGCTGATCCCGACCATCGCAGCGGCGCAGAGCGCCTTCCACAAATTTTTCATTGTTGTTACTCCTGTTTTACGTTCCCATCAAAGCCTGCGCGCGGCAGTCTTCATATTGCGGGGCCGAGGGATCATCCCTCGCGGCCTGCACGCAATTCCTGAAAGCGGATGACCGAATTGACGCCGAGCCATGCGATGGGCTCGGGAGGCAGTCTCGTCGGTTCCGGCTGGTTCTTGTATTTGTCGAGCTCGGGGCTTGCCGCACCCGTCGCGAGATCGGCGGCCATCATGCCCGCAAGCGTGCTCTTGACGGTGCCGAGACCATTTTCGCAGCAGGCAGAGAAAAGCCCTTCCTCCACTTCGCCGAATGCCGGCACATGGTTCCGGCTGAGGCAGAGCGCGCCTGCCCAGCTATATTCCAGCGGCAGGTTTTCCAGCCCCGGGAAGCGGGCGTCGAAGGACCGGCGCTGCTCGGCGGCGATACCGGCGACGCGCTTTTCCGATACTTTGAGGCTCGGGTCGTAGGTGAACCGCGTCCTGATGACGATCCGCGAGCGGCCGTCGGTGGTGATCTTTCTGACCGTCGCGCCCATCGGATCAGCCGGCAGCAGCGCCCAGCGGTCCGCCCCCGTCACGTCGCCTGCGAATTCGTTCTGGGAGAAGGCCGCGGTCATCGAGGCGTAGGTGAAGATATGCATCAGCCGCCCGCGGAAATGGCCGAAGCTTTGAATATGGCCGTTCACGCCGAGAATGACCTTCGGGGCGGAAACGGAGCCGCGGGCCGTCTTCGCCTTCCAGGTCCGGCCTTCGCGCGAAAGCTCCAGCACCGGCGAGTGCTCGTGGATGGCGACCTTCGAGGAAAGGCCGCGCGCCAGGCCTCTGATATAATCGGCGGGCTGGATCATCACCGCGCCCGGCGTATAGAGGCCGCCGCGATAATAATGCGTGCCGGTCATATCTAGCATCTGGTCGGCATCGAGAACGCGGTGTTCCTCGCCGATCTTCTCCAGCGATTTCCGGTAATTGTCGTTGAGGCCGAGCCCCCGGTCGGAGGCCGCGGCATTGACCTTGCCCGAGGGATCGAAGGTTTCCCGGGACAGGCCGTATTCGGCCGCGGCATCGGCCGCGAAGGAGATCGCCAGACGGTTCTGCCGGATCTCGTCCTTGGTCGCCGCCTCGTCCGCCACCGAATATTCGCCGGAGGAGAGGTTGTGCGGCACGTCGATCATGAAGCCGGAATTCCTTCCGGCCGGACCCTTGGCGAGTTCGCGGGCATCCAGGATGACGATCTTGTCCTGCGGCCGCGACTGCGAGAGGCGGCGGGCCGCCGAAAGGCCGGCAAATCCGCCGCCGATGATCAGCCAATCGGCGGTGATGTCGTGTTCAAGCGCCGTTACGGGAAAGGCGCGTTCGCTGGTCGCCTCCCATCCCGAAACGCCGGTATCGGTCGGCAGGTGCTTGATCACATGGCGGGTCATCGGATCGTCTCGTCGACGGAGCGTTCCGAAATGTCGATCCAGATGGTCTTGAGCTCGCAGTAATTGTCGTGGGCGAAGACAGACTTGTCGCGGCCGCCGAAGCCGGACTCCTTGTAGCCGCCGAACGGCGTGGTGGCGTCGCCTTCGCCGAAGCAGTTGACCGTGATCAGGCCGGCCCGGATGTCGCGGGTCAGCCGGATCGCATTGCGCAGGCTGCCGGTATAGACGGATGCCGTCAGGCCGTAATTGGTGTCGTTGGCCAGAGCGGTCGCCTCGGCGAGCGTGTTGAACGTCGTGACCGACAGGATCGGCCCGAAGATCTCCTCCTGGAACAGGCGGCTCGCCGGCGTCACACCCTCCACCAAGGTCGGTTCGATAAAGATGCCGTTATAGGTTTCGCCGCCCTGGGTGACGGACAGCTTCTCCGTCTTGGCGTCGTCGAGGAAGGATTTGACCTTCTCGAAGTGCGATTTGCTGACAAGCGCGCCGATGCGGTTTTCCGGATCGAGCGGATCGCCCGTCTTCCATTCGCGCATATAGGCGCCGATGCGCTTCATCAGCTCGTCCTTGACCTTGGCATGGACGATGAGGCGGGACGTGGCCGAGCAATTCTCGCCCATGTTCCAGAAGGCGCCGTTGACGACCTGCTCGGCGACGAGATCCAGATCCTCGGCATCGTCGAGAACGACGGCGGGGTTCTTGCCGCCGCATTCGAGCACGACCTTCTTGAGGTTCGAATCCGCGGCATACCGCAGGAAGCGGCGGCCGGTCGGCGTCGAACCGGTGAAGGCGACCATGTCGACATCCATATGCAGGCCGATCGGCTCGCCGACCTCGCGGCCGGAGCCGGTCACGACGTTGAAGACGCCGGCCGGAATGCCTGCCTCAAGGGCGAGTTCGGCGACGCGCAGCGTGGTGAAGGTCGTTTCCTGCGCCGGCTTGACGATGACCGAGCAGCCGGCGGCGAGCGCCGGGCCGATCTTCCAGGCGAGCATCAGCAGCGGGAAATTCCACGGCAGCACGCAGCCGACGACGCCGATCGGCTCGCGCACGATCATCGTCAGCGCGTTGGCGCCGACGGGAGCGGTGTTGTCGTAGAGCTTGTCGATCAGCTCGGCGTGCCAGCGCAGCGTATGAATGGTATCGGGAACGTCGACGGTCTGGCACTCGCGGATCGGCTTGCCGCTGTCGAGGCTTTCCATGACGGCGAGTTCATGCCGGTTGCGCTCCAGCAGCTTGGCAAACCTCAGCAGCACTTCCTTGCGCTCGCCCGGCGAGCGAAGCCGCCAGCGCCCGTCTTCGAACGCCTGCCTCGCCTTCTCGACGGCGAAATCGACATCGCTGGAATCGCAGGCGGCGATTTCGGCAAGGACTTCACCCGTCGCAGGATTGGTGGAGGTGAAGGTCTTGCCGGAATTTGCCGGACGGAAAGCGCCGTCGATGAAGGCATTCGTCGGAAGTTGAAGACCGGCGGCAATCGCCTTGTATTCGGCTGCGGTCAAAGGTTCATGCATGGTTGGCTCCCGACGTGATCTGGCCGACCGTGCGCTTCAGCGTGGAAACGACGGTCTCAAGGGTTCTTTTCTCTTCGGAGTTCAGTCCGCGCAGCGGCGCCCGCACGGGGCCGGCCTTGAGGCCGATGATCTCGCATCCGTGCTTGATCGACTGAACGAATTTGCCGCATTCGAGGAAATCCATCAGCGGCAGCATGGCGCTCATGATCGCCCGGCCCTTGTCGAAATTCTTCTCGACGACGCAGGCTTCATAGAGGGCGACATGCTCGCGCGGCAGGAAGTTGGAGCCGGCGCAAACCCAGCTCTTGGCGCCCCAGGCGAAGAATTCGAGCGCCTGGTCGTCCCAGCCGCAGGACAGCGAAATATGCGGGAATTTCCGGGCGAGCAGGTGAAGATTGGCCATGTCGCCGGAGCTTTCCTTGATGGCAACGACGTTCTTCGACTTGCCGACGCGGGAGAAATACTCCTCGCCCATCACCACGCCCATGCGGGCGGGATAGTTGTAGAGCATGATCGGCAGGTTGGCGGCGCGATCGACCGTCAGCGCATGGACCGCATTCTCGCGTTCGGTCGGCAGCGCATAGGGTGGCGACGACACGAGGATCGCATCCGCGCCGATTTCCTTTGCGGCCTTGGCATATTCGACCGAATCCTCGGTGCGCGTGGCGCCGGTGCCGATGATGAGCGGCAGCCGCGTGCCGATGACCTCTTTGGCATAGGCCCCGAGCTCAAAACGCTCCTGGCTGCTCTGGGCGTAGTATTCGCCGGTCGAGCCGCCGACGATGATGCCGTGGACGCCCGCCTCGATCAGCGACTCCAGCACGGCGGCGAAGCCGGCCCGGTCAATCTGACCATCTCGATCGAGCGGCGTGACCGCCGGCGTGTAGATCCCCTCAAATTTCACGATGACTTCTCCAATAATTGCGTGGCCGGACCACCGACGAAGGCGTCCGCCTTGAGGCCTTGCGGAGCGATGAACATCTCCATGTTCTCGCGGGACAATTCCCAGTGTTCGAAAACGAGATCGACGACCGCGTCCTCATCATGAGCGCCGAGCGCTGCGATGAAGCTGTCATGATGCTCGACGGCCAGCCGAAGCCGGCGCCGCATATCCTCGTTCCTCGGCCGGAAAAACGTATGGCCGATGCGCGCGTGGTCGATCAGCAGCCGGCCGAGGCTCGGCTGCATGTAGACGTTGCCCGACATCTCGCCGAAGATTTCGTGAAAGCGATTGTTCTCCAGCACCATCGCCAGAGCATCCATGCTCTCGCTGGCGGCGCGGAACCGCTCCTGGGTCTGCTTCAGGTCCGACAGCTGCGCCGGCTTGAAATTCTGCACGGCGAGACGGCCGATCGCCGCATAGATCATCGGCGCGACGAGGAAGAAATTCCGCAGCGTCGAGTGGTTCATCGGGATGACCCGCGCACCCCGGTTCTCGCGGATGTCGATGTAGCCCTCTCCGGCAAGGCGGCGGAATATGTCCCGCACCGGTGTCCGCGACAACCCGTACCGCTCGCTCAGACTGGCCTCGTCCAGATCGGCGTCCGGGTCCAGTTCCATCGTCAGAATCTGACGTTTCAGGTCGTCGTAGAGATTGCTCTTGGGTGTCTTCGCCATCGTCGATCTCCGGCCGATTGTTGCCCTATGCCGCGAAGATGCCACGCCTTCCCAAGGGAGTCAATAATTGTGTACATCACGTACACAATTATTATTCGTGAGATACACAATGCGCGGAGGCCGTCATACCGAGACCGCCCAGAGCGCGATGAGCGAATTTTCGCCGAAGCTGGCCTGATGCTGATTGCGGGATGACCGGCACGGCCGAAAGCGCCGCGGCGGGCAGCCGTTGCGGAGTTTACCCAGGCGGTTAGCGTGACAGGTGATGGGAATTCTGTGGATCGTCAGGCTCGAACGCCTGGACGCCGGCAAGGCGGCGCGGCCATCAC
Organism: Rhizobium sp. R339; assembly: GCF_002211395.1. Taxonomy (NCBI): domain Bacteria; kingdom Pseudomonadati; phylum Pseudomonadota; class Alphaproteobacteria; order Hyphomicrobiales; family Rhizobiaceae; genus Rhizobium; species Rhizobium sp. R339. Next base: position 263,960 of record NZ_LOKV01000012.1, on the reverse strand, counting down.
GGGATATCCCGCTTTTGCGACGGCGGGGTCGGGGAGCGCCGGTCGGCGCTCCCCGGAAGATCATGCGGCGAGCGCGCCGCTTTTCTTGGCGGTCCAAGTCGCGATGTAGTCCATCAGGCCGGGCGAGAGGCAGTCATAGGGCTCAAGGCCCGATGCCTTCAGCTGCCCCCGGACGGCGTCCATCTTGGCGGGGTCGAAGCCGCTTTCGATAATCGACGACACGAAGGCCGCGAAGGTCGGTTTTGCCCAGCCGCTTTCCTGGAAGCGCTCGGGATGGACGAAGGACAGCCCCTGGAAGGGATGTTCGCGCTCGACCGGCCCATACATATGCACGCCGCATTCCTTGCAGGCGTGCCGCTGGATCAGAGCGGCGGGATCGACGACGGCGAGCTTGTTGCCGTTCTCGATCACTTCGACGCTCTCGGTCGGAGCGACCGCCACGACCGAAAAGGCTGCTCCCTCCGGCTTCCAGCACTTGGTGCAGCCGCAGGCGTGATTGTGGGCGATATCGCCCTTGATCCTGACCCTGACGGGATTGCTCGCGCACTTGCACACCAGCGTCCCGCCTGCGAAAGCAGCGTCAGTCGCTCGAAAGCCTGAATCCACTGCCGGATGTATGGCTATGCTGCTCATTGCTTCTCTCCTTCCCTCCCTGGCCGTTTGCGTTATGCCCGGCCGAGCCCTGCAATCACTTTTCGAGCTTCTGCGCGTGCCAGCGCAGATGGTCTTCCATGAATGTCGAAATGAAAAAGTAGGAGTGGCCGTACCCTTCCTGCATGCGAAGCTTGAGGGGAATACCCGCCGCCTCGCAGGCTTGCCGGAGTTCGTCGGGATGCAGGCCGTCCTCCAGGAATGAATCCGCCGTCCCCTGATCGACGAAGAACTCGGAGAACCGGTGCCCGTCTTCGATCAGCGAGCAGGCGTCATAGGCCCGCCAGGTTTTCTCGTCAGGCCCGAGATATTTCCGGAAGGCCGGCTTCGACCAGCCCGACACCGAAGGGTGGCTGATCGGCGCGAAGGCCGAGCAACTCCGGAAGCGATCCGGGTTCTTGAGCGCGATGGTGATCGCGCCGTGCCCGCCCATCGAATGGCCGAAGATCCCCTGGCGATCCATGTCGACGGGAAACTCCTCGGCAAGCAGCCGCGGCAGCTCGCCGGTGATGTAGCTGTACATGCGATAGTTCGCCGAAAACGGCGGCTCGGTGGCATCGACATAAAAACCGGCACCCTTGCCGAACTGCCAATTGTCGGCTTCGTCGGGAACATGGTCGCCGCGGGGGCTGGTATCCGGGCAGACGACGATCAGCCCGAGCTCGGCGGCAAGCCGCCGATACTCGCCCTTGTCCATGACATTGGCATGCGTGCAGGTCAGGCCGGACAGATACCACAACACCGGCAGCTTTCCCTCGGCCGCCTGCGGCGGCACGAACACGGCGAAGGTCATGTCGCAGCCGCAGGCTTCGGAGCGATCGACGTAGACCCCTTGCGTGCCGCCGTAAGATTTGTCGGTCGAGATGGTTTTCATGGCTTAGTACACGACCACGCCGCGGATGCTTTCGCCCTTGTGCATCATGTCGAAGCCCTTGTTGATGTCTTCGAGCGGCATCGTGTGGGTGATCATCGGATCGATCTGGATCTTGCCCTGCATGTACCAGTCGACGATCTTCGGCACGTCGGTCCGCCCGCGCGCGCCACCGAAGGCGGTGCCCATCCAGTTGCGGCCGGTCACCAGCTGGAACGGACGCGTTGAGATTTCCTGGCCGGCGCCGGCCACGCCGATGATGATCGACTTGCCCCAGCCGCGATGGCTGGCTTCCAGCGCCTGGCGCATGACCTTGGTGTTGCCCGTGCAGTCGAAGGTGTAGTCGGCGCCGCCGATCAGGTCGCCATTGCGCTTCGTCATGTTGACGAGATAGGGCACGATATCGTCGCCGACCTCCTTCGGATTGACGAAATGCGTCATGCCGAATTTCTCGCCCCACTCCTTGCGGTCAGGATTGATGTCGACGCCGATGATCATGTCGGCACCGGCCAGCCGCAGGCCCTGCAGCACGTTGAGGCCGATGCCGCCGAGACCGAAGACGATCGCCGTGGCGCCGATCTCGACCTTGGCGGTATTGATGACCGCACCGATGCCCGTGGTCACACCGCAGCCGATGTAGCAGATCTTGTCGAAGGGGGCGTCCGGATTGACCTTGGCGAGCGCGATCTCCGGCAGCACGGTGTAATTGGCGAAGGTCGAGCAGCCCATATAGTGATGGATCTTGTCCTTGCCGATCGAGAAGCGGGACGTGCCGTCGGGCATCAGACCCTGGCCCTGGGTCGAGCGGATCGCGGTGCAGAGATTGGTCTTGCGCGACAGGCAGGAATAGCATTCGCGGCATTCCGGCGTGTAAAGCGGAATGACGTGATCGCCCTTCTTCACGGAGGTGACGCCGGGGCCGACGTCGACGACGATGCCCGCGCCCTCGTGGCCGAGAATGGCGGGGAAGAGGCCTTCCGGATCGGCGCCGGAGAGCGTGAAATCGTCGGTGTGGCAGATGCCCGTCGCCTTGACCTCCACCAGCACTTCGCCGGCCTTCGGGCCGTCGAGCTGAACGGTCATCACTTCGAGCGGTTTTCCTGCCTGAACGGCTACAGCGGCGCGAACGTCCATTTCGATATCCTTCCTCTTAAATTAAATAGGGTTGTCACATATTCGGATAGACCGGCCCCTCGCCGCCCTGCGGCGGCACCCAGTTGATGTTCTGGTTGGGGTCCTTGATGTCGCAGGTCTTGCAGTGCACGCAGTTCTGGGCGTTGATGACGAAGATCTTGTCGCCGTCCTTCTCCACCCATTCATAAACGCCGGCCGGACAGTAGCGCGTCGACGGGCCGGCATAGATGCCGAGTTCGGAAGCCTTCTGCAGGCCGATGTCCTTGACCTGAAGATGCACCGGCTGGTCCTCCTCGTGATTGGTGTTCGACAGGAACACCGAGGACAGCCGGTCGAAGGTCAGCACCCCATCCGGTTTCGGATAGGCGATCGGCTTGTGCTGGGAGGCCGGCTCCAGGCTTTCAGCATCGGTCTTGCCATGTTTCAGCGTGCCGAAGAGCGAAAGGCCGAAGAGCTGGTTCGTCCACATGTCGAGACCGCCGAGCGCCACGCCGATCGCCGTGCCGAACCTCGACCACAGCGGCTTGACGTTCCTGACACGCTTGAGGTCCTTGCCGATGTCGGTCGCCCGCCATTCCTTCTCGATCTCCACCACCTCGTCATGGCTGCGGCCTGATGCAATCGCTGCGGCCAGCTTCTCGGCCGCCAGCATGCCTGACAGCACCGCATTGTGGCTGCCCTTGATGCGCGGCACGTTGACGAGACCGGCCGAACAGCCGATCAGCGCCCCGCCGGGGAAGGAAAGCTTCGGCACCGACTGGTAGCCGCCCTCGGTGATGGCACGCGCGCCATAGGAGAGCCGCTTGCCGCCCTCGAAGGTGCCGCGAATGGCAGGATGCGTCTTGAAGCGCTGGAACTCCTCGAAAGGATAGAGATAGGGGTTCTTGTAGTTCAGATGAACGACGAAGCCGACCGCCACCAGATTGTCTTCGAGGTGATAGAGGAAGGAGCCGCCGCCGGTCTTCATGCCGAGCGGCCAGCCGAAGGAGTGCTGTACTAGGCCCGGCTTGTGGTTCTCCGGCTTGACCTGCCAGAGCTCCTTGATGCCGATGCCGAACTTCTGCGGCTCGCGGTCCTTCTGCAGATCGAACTTGGCGATCAGCTGCTTGGCGAGCGAACCGCGCACGCCTTCGCCGATCAGCGTATATTTGCCGCGCAGCTCCATGCCGCGGGTATAGTTCGGTCCCGGCTCGCCGTTCTTCTCGATACCCATGTCGCCGGTGGCGACACCGATCACCGCACCCTTGTCGTCGTAGAGCACTTCGGCGGCGGCAAAGCCCGGATAGATCTCGACGCCGAGTTCCTCCGCCTTGCCCGCCAGCCAGCGACAGACGAGCCCAAGCGAGACGATGTAATTGCCATGGTTGTTCATCAAGGGCGGCATCATGACATTCGGCAGACGGATCGAGCCGGCGGGCCCGAGCAACAGGAACTGGTCGTCGGTCACTTCGGGCTTGAAGGGATGATCGGCATCCTCGCGCCAGCCGGGCAGCAGCCGGTCGATGCCGATCGGATCGACGACGGCGCCCGAGAGGATATGGGCGCCGACCTCGGCGCCCTTCTCCAAGACGACGACCGATAGTTCCGGATTGACCTGCTTCAGCCGGATCGCCGCCGCCAGACCGGCCGGACCGGCGCCGACGATCACCACGTCGAATTCCATGCTCTCGCGTTCGGGCAGATCTGTCATCTCGCTCATCCATTCGTCTCCGGCTCGACCTGGCACCAGACTGCGAGAAGCGGCCGGGCCGTGCATCTTATCGCGAAGGATTGCCCCGCATCATTCGCGAAGACTGTGCCGGTAGCGGCAGAAAACCACTGGGAATCGCCAAGCGAGATTTCTGCCGGCGACAGCAGAAGGAAGGCGCGCGGCTGCGTCTGAACATGATCGGGAAAACGGGTGTAGCGATCCATATAGATCGCGCCGACCCTGAGATCGGCGCGCTCCTCCATGCCGCCGGGGCCGACGAGCACCGCATGGGAATGGGTGTTGCCGAAATTCAGGCTTGCAAACGGGCCGGAGCGGCCGCGTCTCCAGAGCAGCTTGTCGGCGAGAGCCTGGAACTGGCCGGCGATCGCCTCGTATTTCCGTCCCGATTTCGCAAGATGGCCAATCGCATCATCGAGCCCCTGGGGCGCACCGGGAAGAGGCTGGCCCTCGGGGCGCATCTTGCCTGTCTTGAGCAGCCGTTGAAGAACCTTGCCGGCGACGAAACTGGCGACGGCCGGCGCTTCCGCCGACAGCATCAGTCCGCCGACGTCGTTGAGGAATTCCTGCAGCGGCCGAGGCCGCCTTTCCCTGCCGATGTCGTGAAGCCGGACATAGGCCGGCTTTGCGTCATCGTTCAGAAGAAGGTCGGCACCAGGTTTGATTGGGCGTCCTACCGCGCGAGCCACGTTCGATCCCCTTCGCTCAGAGCGCCTTTTGCAATTCCGGCAGTGCGTCGAAGAGATCGGCGACGAGGCCGTAGTCGGCGACCTGGAAGATCGGCGCCTCCTCGTCCTTGTTGATGGCGACGATCACTTTCGAATCCTTCATGCCGGCCAGATGCTGGATGGCGCCTGAGATGCCGGCGGCGATATAGAGATCGGGGGCGACCACCTTGCCGGTCTGGCCGACCTGCCAGTCGTTCGGAGCATAACCGGCATCGACGGCCGCACGGCTGGCGCCGACGGCGGCACCCAGCTTGTCGGCAACCGGCAGGATGACCTCCTTGAACTTCTCCGCCGAGCCGAGCGCCCGGCCGCCTGAGATGATGATCTTCGCAGACGTCAGTTCCGGACGTTCCGAGGCCGACAGCGCATCGGAGACGAACCGCGACAGACCCGGATCGGAGATGGCCGGGATCGCCTCCACCGTTGCCGAGCCGCCTTCAGCAGCCGAAGCGAACGAGGCGGTGCGCACGGTGATCACCTTCTTCGCATCGCTGGCCTGCACCGTCTGGATGGCATTGCCGGCATAGATCGGCCGCTTAAAGGTGTCAGCGGAGACGACTTCGATGATCTCCGAGATCTGGGCAACGTCGAGCAGGGCGGCCACCCGCGGCAGCACCGTCTTGCCGACCGAGGTGGCGGCAGACAGGATCGTGTCATAGGAACCGGCCAGCGAAACGATCAGATCGGCCAGCGGCTCGGCGAGATTGTTGGCAAGCGCATCGCTTTCGGCGAGCAGAACCTTGGCAACGCCGGAGAGTTTCGCCGCCTGATCGGCCGCGGCCTTGGCGGCCTTGCCGGCGACCAGCACGTGCACGTCGCCGCCGATCTGCGAGGCTGCCGTCAGCGCCTTGGCGGTCTGGTCGGAGAGATGATTGCCGTCATGGTCGGCCAGAAGAAGAATGGTCATGATAGTTGCTCCTGTTCCTGCCCGATTACAGCACGCCGGCTTCGTTCTTCAGCTTGTCGACCAGTTCGGCCACCGACTTGACCTTGACGCCCGCCTTGCGGCCACTCGGCTCCTCGGTCTTCAGCACCTTCAGCCGCGGCATCGTGGAGACGCCGAAGTCAGCCGGGCTCTTCTTGTCGAGCGGCTTCTTCTTCGCCTTCATGATGTTCGGCAGCGAGGCATAACGCGGTTCGTTCAGCCGCAGGTCGGTGGTGACCACCGCCGGCAGCTTGATCTCGATCGTCTGCAGGCCGCCATCGACCTCGCGGGTGACCGTCGCCTTGCCGTCACCGATCTCGATCTTCGAGGCGAAGGTTGCCTGGGCAGAACCCAGCAGCGCCGCCAGCATCTGGCCGGTCTGGTTGGAATCGTCGTCGATCGCCTGCTTGCCGGTGATGATGAGGCCCGGCTGCTCGGCATCGGCGACTGCTTTCAGGATCTTGGCGACGGCGAGCGGCTCGACCTGATCGTCGGTCTCGACCAGGATCGCCCGGTCGGCGCCCATGGCGAGCGCCGTCCTCAGCGTCTCCTCGGCCTTGGCCGGGCCGATCGACACCACCACGACTTCCTCAGCCTTGCCGGCCTCCTTCAGCCGCAGCGCCTCTTCCACCGAGATCTCGTCGAATGGGTTCATCGACATCTTCACATTGGCAAGCTCGACACCCGTGCCGTCCGGCTTCACCCGGATCTTCACGTTGTAGTCGACAACCCGTTTGACTGGGACGAGAATCTTCATTTTGCGAACCCCTTATAATTCTAGACGGCCGTCAGTGCGGCCGGTCGGCAAGCAGCGCCCAGAAGGCGAAGAGCGGCGTCTCCACCGACCTCATGGCATGTTTGATCCCCGGGATATTGTAGAACGATCCGCCGATACCAGGCGAAAACCAGTCCCCCTCCCCCTGCTGGAACTCCCCCTCGGAAAGCACGAGATAGACTTCCTCCGGCGCATGGTCGTGATCGGGATAGCGCACGTGCGGCGCCATCAATGTCACGCCGAGCCACAGGTCGTTCCGCTCCTCCAATCCGCCCGGGCCGATGATCATGGCATTGGCATGCCCATCGACGAAATTGTCGCTGGCCGTGTGGTCATACTTGGTGCGCCGGCGCCATTCAAGCATTGGCTCGATGCCTTTGAACCGCTCGATCAACTGCGTCAGCGAAGCATAGGAGCTATCGGCCGAAAGCGCCACATCGAGGTGATCAGCGCAGACCGGCAAACGGCTGCCTTCGCCCGCCCGCGCAGTCCCCGGGCGCTCCAGCGCGACAAAGAACCCGTCGAGCGAGCGGCGGGCTTCCGGCGCCTTGGCGAACTGGCCGAAAGCCACGGAAGCCGCCTCCAGGAAATGCTGGAGGTTTTCATTGCGTGAACTCATACCATCCCCTCCCTTGGGAGCATGACGTCATCCGAAACCGGCTTAAGCTTTCCGCCATCATGCTCCAGACGAACGGCCGGCGAACCGGCCGATCCTGCGATCATATATCCTTCGCGATGCGCAGACCGTCATAAATGGCGGCATGCGTATTGCGCGCAGCGACGGCGTCACCGATGCGGAACAGCTGGAACTTGCCTTCCGGATTGCGAATGACGGATTGTGGCTCTCCCTGGAGAAGCTGGTCGTGCGAGATCTCGCCGAGATTGGTCGAACTGGGCTTCAGCTCGAAATAGAGTTCGTCGAGCGGGATGGTCCCGTGATTGACGACGATCTGATCGTAGCTGTGCTGCCGGGCAATCCCGCCGTAATCGCTGCCGACATGGGCGACAAGCTGGTTGCCGCTCTTTTCGACGGCTTCCAGGCGGTAGGTGACGGTGAAGGTCACGTCGTACTTCTGCAGCGAGCGCATGTAGGGCACCAGGTTCATCGCCATGACTTCGGGCGCGAAGGACCGGTCCGGCGTCATGATCTCGACCTTGGCGCCTGATTTGGCCAGGAACTCCGCCGCCTGAAGACCGGCATGATCGCCGGCATCATCGAAGATCAGCACGTTGGAGCCCGCCTTCACATCGCCGGAGATGATGTCCCAGGCGGAAACCACCAGCTCGTTGCCGCTCGCGAGAACCTCCGTATGCGGCAGGCCGCCCGTCGCGATGATGACGACATCGGGGCTTTCGGCCTCGATCGTGTCGGCTTCCGCCCAGGTGTTGAAGTGGAAGGTCACGTCGTATTTTTCGCACTGGCTCATGCGCCAGTCGATGATGCTGATCATTTCCCTGCGGCGTTCGCTCTGCGCGGTGAGACGGATCTGGCCGCCCGGATTGTTCGCCGCCTCGAAGACGACGACCGTGTGGCCGCGCTCCCCGGCGACGCGCGCCGCCTCGAGACCGGCCGGGCCGGCGCCGACGATGACGACCTTCTTCTTCACGTCGGCCTTCGCCAGGATGTGCGGCATGGTCAGTTCGCGGCCGGTGGCGGCATTGTGGATGCAATAGGCAGCGCCACCCTGATAGATGCGATCGAGACAGTAATTGGCGCCGACGCAGGGGCGGATATCCTCTTCCCGCTTCTCGATGATCTTGCGGACGATATGCGGATCGGTCATGTGGGCGCGGGTCATGCCGACCATGTCGACCTTGCCGGCCGCGATCGCGTGGCGCGCGGTGGCGACATCCGGGATCTTCGCCGCATGGAAGGTCGGAAACTGGGTGACGGCGCGGATTTCGCCGGCGAAATCGAGATGCGGCGAATTCGCCATGCCCTGGATCGGGATCACGTCGGTCAGGCCCGCGTCGGTGTCGATATGGCCGCGGATCACATTCAGGTAATCGATGAGGCCGCTTTCCTTCAGGCGCTTGGAGAATTCGAGACCTTCGGCCTTGCCGGTGCCGCCGGGAAGACATTCGTCGGCGGTGTAGCGCAGGCCGAGAATGAACTCCTCGCCCACCCTTTGCCGGATCGCCTTGAACACGTCGAAACAGAAGCGCAGACGATTTTCGAAGGAGCCGCCATAGGGGCCTTCGAGCTCGTTGGTGAGCGGAGACACGAACTGGTCGATCAGGTGGCCGTAGGCCTCGAGCTCGACGCCGTCCATGCCGCCCGCCTTCATGCGCTCGGCGGCATCGGCGAAATCCTTGATGATCCGCTCGATATCCCAGTCTTCCATCTTCTTCGGGAAGGCGCGGTGCGAAGCCTCGCGATGATGCGACGGAGCGACGACCGGCAGCCAGTCGCCCTTGTCCCAGCGCGTGCGCCGGCCGAGATGGGTGAGCTGGATCATGATCGCCGCCCCCTCTTCGTGCACGGCGTCGGTCATTTCCCTGATCCAGGGAACGATCTCATCCTTGTAGGCCAGCAGATTGTTGAAAACCGGCGGGCTGTCCCTGGAGACGGCGGCAGAGCCGGCCGTCATCGTCAGCGCCACGCCGCCCTTCGCCCGCTCCACCGTATAGGCGCGATATTTCTCCTTCGGCATGCCATCCTCGGGATAGGCCGGCTCATGCGAGGTCACGATGATACGGTTGCGCAGCGTCAAATGCTTGAGCTGATAGGGCTGAAGGAGAGGATCGTTCGACATGGGCCGTGGTTCCGTATTAAAAACGTCGAGCAGACGCTAAGCGCAATGTACATATGTGTCAATGTTGAAAACAAAGAAGTCGTTATTTTCGACACTGATGTACATTTTTCTTGCACTCAGCCTCGGAATTTGATAGGAGATAACGCATGGAGCAGGCTTTGAACGACACCGGCTGGCGCGGATCGCAGGAAGGATGGCTGGAAGCAGCTTACCACTCCCTGCTCGATTCCGGCGTCGATTCGGTGAAGATTCTGCCGCTGGCAAAGAAGCTCAATCTCTCGCGAACGAGCTTCTACTGGTTCTTCAAGGATCGGGAGGAACTGTTGAGCGCACTGGTGGCGCGTTGGCGCGATAAAAACACCGGCAACATCGTCAAGCAGTCGGAAGCCTATGCGGAATCGCTGGCCGAGGCGATGCTCAACGTCTTCGATTGCTGGCTCAACACCGATCTTTTCGACGCCAAATTCGAATTTGCCGTGCGCAGCTGGGCGCTCCAGTCCGACGAGCTTCTGGCCGAAGTCCAGCAGGCCGATCAGATCCGGCTGGAGGCGCTAAAACGCATGTTCATGCGCTTCGGGTTACCAGAAACGACATCAGATGTCAGAGCGCGGACAACTTATCTCGTCCAGATAGGCTACATATCGATGCAATCGAGGGAGGAACTCGCCGTCCGCATGAAACGGATTCCGGAATATATCGCGATCTACACCGGCGAAGTGCCGCAGCAGAGGGAGCTCGACCGCTTCTTCTCGCGGCATGGCTATAAGCCCGGTGAGAGGAAGACCTGAGATGAGCGCTTCCTTGAGGATCGGCATCATTGGCGGCGGCGGCTGGCTTGGCGGAGCCATTGCCGGCTCGATCCTCGATTCCGGCCTGGTCGTTCCTCAAAATCTCTCCCTCTCCTATCGCAGGGAGCAGCCGCGCCGTTTTCCGGATTCTTTCTGGACGACCGACAGCCAGGAGCTTGCCGACCGTTCGGACGTGATCCTGCTCTCCGTTCGCCCCGATGACTGGCATCCCCTCGAGGTCGATGCTTCCGGCAAGCTCGTCATTTCGGTCATGGCCGGCATTCGCCTCGCCGCCCTTGCCGCACGGCACAAGACCAACCGCGTCGTGCGCGCCCTGCCGAATGCCGCGGCCGAAGTGGCGAAATCCTATACGCCCTGGATCGGCGCGAGCGGCATCACGGAAGACGACCGCGCTATCGTGCGCGCCATTTTCGAGACATGCGGATCGCAGGACGAGGTCGCAAGGGAAAGCGATATCGATTACCTGACCGGCCTTTCCGGATCCGGACCGGCCTTCCCGGCGCTGCTCGCCGCCGCGATGATGCGCGATGCCGTCGCCCATGGCCTGCCGGCAGATGTGGCGCGCCGCGCCGTCAACACGGTGATGACAGGCGCCGGGCGCCTGCTGGAGCGCCGCGACGAGTCGCCCGACGATGTCGTTCAGACCTTTCTCGACTACCGCGGCACGACCGCGGCAGCCATCGAAACCATGCGTGCCGCCGGGTTCGACGCCTCGGTCGCCAATGGTCTTTCGGCGGCATTTACGAAATCGGTAAGTATGGGAGACGCCTCCTGAAAACCGTTGGAGCGGGTTACTGCGGCGCCCCGTTCATCAAGTACAGCCGCTAAACAGAGGGAACGAGAATGAAAACACTACTCGCATCGACATGTCTGACGCTCGGCCTGATCGGTGGTGCATCTTTCGCCAGCGCCGCCGAATGCGGCAGCGTGACCATCGCCAGCATGAACTGGCAGAGCGCCGAAGTTCTCTCCAACCTGGACAAGTTCATCCTCAACGAAGGTTACGGCTGCCAGGCTGACATCACCGTCGGCGATACCGTCCCGACGATCACCTCCATGGCCGAAAAGGGTCAGCCGGATATCGCCCCGGAAGCCTGGATCGATCTGCTGCCGGATGTCGTCAAGAAGGGCACGGAAGAAGGCCGCATCGTGCAGGTCGGCTCGCCGCTGCCGGACGGCGGCGTACAGGGCTGGTGGATTCCGAAATATCTCGCCGACGCCCATCCCGACATCAAGACCATCGGCGACGTGCTGAAGCATCCGGAACTCTTCCCTGATCCGGAGGACCCGAAGAAGGGCGCCATCGTCAACGGCCCGCAGGGCTGGGGCGGCACGGTCGTCACCTCGCAGCTCTACAAGGCCTTCGGCGCCGAGAAAGCGGGCTTCACCCTCGTCGACACCGGTTCTGCTGCCGGCCTCGACGGTTCGATCGCCAAGGCCTACGAACGCAAGGAAGGCTGGGTCGGTTACTACTGGGCGCCGACCGCGCTGCTCGGCAAGTATGATATGGTCAAGCTCGAAGCCGGCGTGCCGGAAGATTCGGCAGAGTGGAAGCGCTGCATCACCGTTGCCGATTGCCCCGATCCGAAGGCCGCCTCATGGCCGGTCGACCACGTCGTGACGCTCGTTGCCAAGCCCTTCTCCGAAAAGGTCGGCCCTGAGGTCATGGACTATCTGGCGAAGCGCTCCTGGAGCAACGACACGGTCAACAAGCTGATGTCCTGGATGACCGACAACCAGGCGACCGGCGAAGACGGCGCCAAGCACTTCCTGGAAGAAAACAAGGACATCTGGACCAAGTGGGTTTCGCCTGAGGCGGCCGCGAAGATCGAAGCTGCCCTTTAACAACCGACTACGCGGTGCGCGAAAGCGCACCGCCTCTCGCTGCCGATAAAATCAAAAAGACTGCCACGGCTCTTTGAAGAAAAAGGGGATCCGAATGGAATGGTTTTATAAATTCCCGCACATGAACGACGACGCGCTTCGCAATCTGAAGAAGGCGATCGACGACGGTTTTCGCGCATTCACCCGCAGCTACGGCGACGGGATCGAAAGCCTCTTCGTTCCGCTCCAGCACTTCCTGATTGCCGCCGAACGCTTCATGACCCAGACGCCGTGGCCGATCATCACCGCGATCATCCTCGCCATCGCATGGTTTGCGAGCCGCAGCCTGAAGATCGTCTTCGGCTGTCTCGTGACCCTGCTGCTGATCGGTTACTTCGACATGTGGGACGATACGATGCGGACGGTCTCGATGATCTTCGTCTGCACCGTGCTCTCCATCGCCATCGGCATTCCGATGGGCATATTGATGGCCCGCTCCGACAGGCTGCAACGCGTCGTCAACCCGATCCTCGACGTCATGCAGACGATGCCGAGCTTCGTCTATCTCATCCCGGTCGTCATGCTCTTGGGCATCGGCAAGGTGCCCGGCCTGATCGCCGTCGTCATCTACGCCATCCCGCCGATGATCCGCCTGACCGATCTCGGCATCCGCCTCGTCGACAAGGACGTGCTGGAAGCGGCCGACGCCTTCGGCACCTCGCGATCGCAGAAGCTCTTCAAGGTGCAGCTGCCGCTGGCGCTTCCCACCATCATGGCCGGCATCAACCAGACCATCATGATGGCGCTCGCTATGGTCGTCATTGCCTCCATGATCGGCGTCCAGGGCCTCGGCCAGCCGGTGCTGAAGGCGATCGCCAACCAGTACTTCACGCTTGGCATTTTCAACGGCCTTGCCATCGTCGGCATTGCCATCATCTTCGACCGGGTCAGCCAGGCTTATGGCAAAAGGCTCCAGAAGCATCGGGAGACCGTCCATGGCTGAGCATCATTTCGGCGGCATCAAGATCCGCAACCTCTACAAGATCTTCGGCCCCACCCCCGCCGCGCATGTCGAGGCGGTTCAGAAAGGCCTGACCAAGACCGAACTCAACCAGAAATACGGCCATGTGCTCGGCCTGAGGGATATCAATCTCGAGATTCCCTCCGGCTGCATCCAGGTCGTCATGGGGCTTTCGGGTTCGGGCAAGTCGACGCTCATCCGCCACATCAACCGGCTGATCGACCCGACATCAGGCGAAGTGCTGGTCGACGGCGTCGACGTCGTGAAGATGAACGAGACCGAATTGCGGACGTTCCGTCGGCAGCAGACGGCGATGGTGTTTCAGAAGTTCGCGCTGCTGCCGCACCGCAACGTCCTCGACAACACCATCTTCGGCCTCGAAGTCCAGGGCATGGAGCGCGGCAAGGCCGTCGACATCGCCATGCGCTGGCTGGAGCGGGTCGGCCTCAAGGGCTTCGAGCAGAGATATCCCAACCAGCTCTCCGGCGGCATGCAGCAGCGCGTCGGCCTGGCGCGGGCGCTCGCCAACGATGCCCCGGTCCTCTTGATGGACGAAGCCTATTCGGCGCTCGATCCGCTGATCCGCACGGATATGCAGACGGTTCTTCTCGACATCCAGAAGGAGATCAAGAAGACCATCGTCTTCATTACCCACGATCTCGACGAGGCGCTGCGCCTCGGCGACCAGATCGCCATCCTGCGCGACGGCGAAGTCATCCAGCAGGGTACCAGCCAGGACATCGTCCTGCGCCCGGCCGACGAATACATCGCCAACTTCGTCAAGGAAGTGAACCGCGGCCGGGTTATCCATGTCGAAGCCGTCATGACGCCGCTGCATTCCGGTGCCGCACCCGTCGGGCTGGCGATTGCGGCGGGAACGACGGTCGAAGAGGCGGTGCGCATGCTGGCGTCCGCGCCGGAAGGCGATGCCCGCGTGATTTCGCCATCCGGAGAAACCTTGGGTCTCGTCACCTTCCGTCAACTTGCCGGTGCTATGGTGAACTCTCAAGAGACCGGTCATCGGCGCGACAGCACCCTTTCGGTCGCGCTCTGAGGCACCACGAGGGAGAGACGACGCAGCATGCCATTCGGCTCCGAGCATCCGCTGCGCAAGGAGTTGCACAATGAACTCCACGCGCGGCCGTCTCTCTATTTCGACGGCGACACCGATGTCTGGCATGTCGCCATCGTCGGCGACAACGCCCCTCCCCCGATCCCGGCTTCGCTGCCGGGATTGGAGGATGTTTCCACGACCCACCAGGGCAATCACGGCATCGGCCGCTTCGGCGGCGGCTGGTTGAAATGGGAAGCCCATACCGAATTCCTGACCCTCACCTTCGTCGTTCCGGCATCGGCCGAGCCCGGCAGCGGCCCGCCTGAAGCCTTTCAGGCCTGCTGCCGCGAGATCGACGGAAAGGTCATCGCGGCCGTCCGCGTGCTGGTACGCGACGAGAAGGACGGGCAGGCTCTGGAAAGACCGAAGCTCGACTATGTCGCCTCCAAGGTCGGCGGCGGCGATGCGGAAGTGCATTCTAACTTCCGCCTGAGCGACAGCGGTTTCGTCGAATTCCTGCTCTTCAACCGCAATCTCAACGCCTACAGGACCGGCCGCATGGTCCGGCGTTTCCTGGAGATCGAGACCTACCGGATGATGGCGCTGCTGGCCCTGCCGATGGCGCGCGAGACCGTCTCGCAGCTTTCGGCTTTCGACCGGCGCCTCGATCTTTTGATCACGCATATGCAGAGCGCCGTCAAAGTCGACAAGGCGCTGCTCTCCGAAGTGACCAGGCTCTCTTCCGACGTCCTCAACTTCTCCGCCCTTGCCCGCCACCGCTTCGGCGCGACGAAAGCCTATGCCGAGATCGTCGCCAGCCGGATATCGGAGCTTCGCGAGGAGCGCGCCGAGCAGCGCCAGAGGATCGGCACCTTCATCGACCGACGCTTTCAGCCGGCCGTCCGCTCGGTCAGCGCCGCCGAACGCCGCCTCGACGAATTGGCCGAACGCGTCAGCCTGGCCGGTGATCTGTTGAGAACCACGGTGCAGGTGCAGCTCGAGGACCAGAACGCTTCGCTTCTGACCTCGATGGAAGAGCGGGCGCGCATCCAGGTGCATATCCAGCAGGCGGTCGAAGGCTTCTCCGTCATCGCCATCACCTATTACACCATCGGCCTGGCGAAGATCTGCCTCGACAGCATTACCGCGCTCGGCGTCGATCCGCATGTGGCGAAGCTTGCCGTTCTCGGCGCCATCCCCCTCGTGCTCTTCGCCGTCTGGGCCGCGGTTCGCCATGTGCGCAGGAGCATTGCCGGCTCGCCCCTCAAAGCGCACGAATAGCGCGCGATCTCCCCATCGGTCGGCACCGGCAGAATCGGTTTACCGCGCGGCGCGTCCAGGGCAAATTGTTACGCAGACAACCGCGTTGCGATTTCCTTCGCGCTTCATGAGAAAATTGCGATCCGTGTCCACTTTGCGTAGAGATCGTGCAGAATGGGCGCGATGACTGCCTATACATTTTGCGCATGATCAGGCCAGACTGCGTCGCGAAAGGCCGATCTGCCGACAATATCGGCACCCGACAATTGCTCCATGGCTGCGGAACAATACAATGGATCTCGACCAGGACCATGATGGTCTAGGGTCCTAAAGCCAAACCCGTCCATCGATCACCCCAAGTGATGGGAGGGGGATAAGTCCATACGCGCTCCATCCCGTGCGTATGACCAATGCCTGTCAGCCTGCCGAAGGGTCGAGCGGTCCACTAGAACCTTCGGCAGGCGACTTGGCGATGGCGCGCAATCAGGCGGGCCGCCATGCGCAATTTGGCTAATCGTTTTACCATCGGAACAACCTAAAAACCGGCAGATCGACGGATTGCCAGCCGGTCCCGCTTCTGTCAGTTCCTGTCGTCTGGCTCGAAAAACCTGACTGGATGGAACGATCGACAACGCAATTCACAAGCTGATTTTCACCACACCTGCCGCACAGCGGATCGTGCTGCACCGGCTTGCGCAAGCCGCTGATTTCAATGCAGTTCCGCCGGCCAAGCCTCATCCATCATCCCTTCTGCTGGACTCTGACGAAATCTCAGGGAGAATGATCATCCATGAACAGCTGCGGGGCATGAATAGGGACGTACAGCGACATCGCATCCAAGCGGAACAGGCGTCACGCCGCTCGATGCAGCGAGATAAAAATAATCGGGGGAGAGCATGACGGAAACCAGCACCCAGCCATTCTCGTTTCGCTTCCGCGGCTCGTCCTTCGACAACATGGTTGAAACGCTCGGCGGCGCTTTCGGCGCATTCGATGCAGCACCCATCGGCCGCTCCCAGAACTTCCATTGGGGATTGGATTTTTCGGTCGCCGACACCGCTGTCCTGCTCACCGGCTATCACGAGGCGGAGTTTCAGTTCAATATCGAGCCGACCGCCGATACGACGGAGTATTTGTCGATCGTCGTGCCGCGCAGCGGCGGCATGGGTGTGGCCTATGGATCCCGCGTCGCGGAAGCGGGGCAAGGCAAGTTGCTTCTCTATAACAATTTCGAACCCGACAGCGTCATCATGCACGGGCAGTCCAATGTCATCGACGAATTGCTGATCAACTGGTCTGTTATCCTCCAGACGATCGGCCAGACATTCGAGATACCGTTCAGCGGTTCTCTCGACCTGCTGCCCGAACTCGATCTCTCCACGCCGGCCGGCCGGACGATCGGCAACCTCACCGAAACGATCGCCATCGGCATGCGCGACGACGGGCCGCTGCTGCAATCGCCGATCGCCATGGCGCATATGACGCAGGCGCTGGCCGATCTCGTGGTCCGCATGGTGCCGAACCGGCTTTCGCATTTCCTCGACAAGGGACCCGCCCTGATCGCTCCCCGCCATGTCCGCAAGGCGATCGAATTCATGCAGGCCAATATCGATCAGCCGATCACCATGCCGAAAGTGGCCGAAGCGGCCGGCGTATCCAGCCGGGCGCTCGAAACCGGCTTTCGCGCGTTCCGGGGAACGTCTCCCGCCGCCTATCTGCTGACGCTGCGCCTACGCGCGGCGCGGCAGGATCTGCTCGATCCCGAGAGCACCGACACCATGAAAGCCATCTGCCTCAAATGGGGTTTCTTCCATTTTGGCCGATTTTCCGCAGTCTATAAGTCGACCTATGGGGAATATCCTTCCGACACCAGGAAGCGCGTCGGCCGCCGATATGCCGGAGCTTAAGGTTCGGACAGTTTATAGTGCACTCTCATCGTCCTCGGATCCCGCTTGACGATCTCAAGCACGCCGTCGCGCTCAGTGAGCGCATTGAGTTCCCTGAGCACGAGGGAATGCGCAATCCCGAGCAGGCGCGCAAAGGAGCGGCTATCCTCTGCAATTCCCAGTTCGGCTGCGACGAGCAGACCGGCCTGGATCGAGGTCAGCCTATCATCCCGCTCCTGCGCCTTGGCGACCAGGGCAAGAAAGCGGTCGACCTCCGACGGCTCTTCGCTCACGCGGCGTTTCGCCGGCGGAAGGACACCATGATCGATTTCGAAGTCGGCGTATCGCTCTCCTTGCCGGCGCTGGCAAGCGGCACGAGCACGTTCAATTCCGGATAATAGCCGGCAATGCTGCCCCTTGGAATGTCATAGGGCACGAAGCGGAAGTCCTGCGCGATGCGCTCGATGCCGTCATCATGCTCACCGACGACATCGACGCGGTCGCCGGCTGTGGCATTCATCGCCTCCAGGTCGGCAGGATGAATGAAGATGACCTGCCGCTCTCCGTAGACGCCGCGATAGCGGTCGTCGAGACCGTAGACCGTCGTATTGTACTGGTCGTGCGACCGGAACGTCTGCAGCGCAAAATGCTCGCCGCCCTTTCGCGCCCGCTGGTGCACCGTCTCCTCGGGAAGCGCCTCGGAGGAGAAAGACGCCTTGCCGGCCGGCGTGTCCCACTCCCGATGAGCGGCGGCATTGCGCAGATGAAAGCCGCGCGGCTTGCGCAGACGGGCATTGTAGTCCTCGAAGCCCGGAATGGTCGCCTCGATATGATCGCGGATCAGGTCGTAATCGCCGGCAAGCCCGGCCCAGCCGACCACGGCGGAACCGACCGTCGCCTCGGCGATGCCGGCGATGATGGCGACTTCCGAGAGCAGATGCGGCGAGGCCGGCCGGTTGATGCCGGCCGACCCGTGCACCATGCTCATCGAATCCTCGACGCTGACGAGCTGGGAGCCGCCGGCAGCATCGCGATCCATCTCGGTGCGGCCGAGGCAGGGCAGGATGAAGGCCGTCTCGCCGGGCATGAGATGCGAATGGTTGGGCTTGGTCGCAATGTGTACCGTCAGCTTCAGCCGCCGCAGCGCCTGTTCGACGAGCGCGCTGTCGGGCGTGGCGCGTGCGAAATTGCCGCCGAGCCCGATAAAGGCATCGGCCGAGCCGTCGAGCATCGCCCCGATCGCGGCAAGCACGTTGTGGCCGTGTTCGCGGGGAACGGTGAAACCGAAATGCTTTTCCAGCGCGTCGAGGAAATCCTCCGACGGCTTCTCGTTGATGCCGACAGTGCGGTCGCCCTGCACGTTGGAATGGCCGCGTACCGGGCAGAGGCCGGCGCCGGGCTTGCCGATATTGCCACGCAGGAACATGAAATTGGCGATCTCGCGGATCGTCGCCACCGAATGCAGGTGCTGGGTGACACCCATCGCCCAAGTGCAGATGACCCGCTCGGCTTTGATATAGACATCGGCCGCCCGCTCGATCTCCTCGCGGCTCAGTCCCGACTGGTCTTCGATCTCCGCCCAGCTCGTCGCCTCGACGGCGGCCCGGTATTCGTCAAAACCGGCGCAATGTTCGGCAAGGAATGCGTGATCGAGGACGGAAGGCAGACCGGCGGCGAGCGCGGCGTTCTCCGCGGCGAGCACCGCTTTCGCCATGCCCCGGACCGCAGCCATGTCGCCGCCGAGCTGCGGCTGCAGATAGTGGCTGGCAATGTCGGTGGAGCCGCGGCGCATCATCTCGATCTTGTCCTGCGGATCGGAGAAGCGCTCCAGGCCGCGCTCGCGGATCGGATTGAAGACGACGATGCGCGCGCCGCGAAGTGCGGCCCGGCGGAGGTCGCCGAGCATTCGGGGATGGTTGGTGCCGGGGTTCTGCCCGATCACGAAGATCGCATCGGCCTCTTCGAAATCCTCCAGAAGCACGGTGCCCTTGCCGACGCCGACCGCCTGGCGCATGGCGATGCCGCTCGCCTCGTGGCACATGTTGGAGCAATCGGGAAAATTATTGGTGCCGTAGACGCGCACGAAGAGCTGGTAAAGGAAGGCGGCCTCGTTGCTCGCCCGGCCCGACGTGTAGAATTCCGCCCGGTTCGGATTGTCGAGGCCCTTCAATATGCCGCCGATTTCGGCAAAGGCATCTTCCCAGGAAACCGGCAGGTAACGGTCGCTCGTGCGGTCATAGCGCATCGGATGAGTGAGGCGGCCGTTGAGCTCCAGCTCATAATCCGACAACTGGCGAAGCTGCGACACCGTATTCGCCGCGAAAAAGGCGGGCGTCGCCCGCTTTTCCGTCGCCTCCCACGCAACGGCCTTCACGCCGTTTTCGCAGAATTCGAACGACGATCCGTGTTCCGGATCGCCCCAGGCGCAGCCCGGGCAATCGAAGCCATCCGGCTGGTTCGCCTTCAGCATGGTCCGCGCCCCTGAAAGGGGCATGCCGCTTTGCAGCAATTGCTTGCCGCAGCTCTTCAGAGCGCCCCAGCCGCCGGCTGCCGCCGATTTTTTGCCAATGAATTTTGCGTCCATGCGCTCCTCTATTGTCGAAGCGGGGAGAACATCAAGGCCATAGGGATGATGGTTCGATAGAAAAAATCTATCAAAACGCACGAAGGCGGCTGACGATGTTCGCTGTCGGTTTAGCCGGCTTCCTTGATGGCGTGCCGATCATGGTTCGGCGAGTGCGCCAGAATGCGATTGCGGCCTTGCGTCTTGGCGTCGTAGAGCGCCGCGTCGGCCTCGGTCAGCAGGCGGTTCGGATTGGTCCGCAGGACGGCGCCCGTCGCGCAGGAGACGCCGATGCTCGCTGTCACCCTTTGGAATTCGCTGCCGGTATGCACGATATTCTCCTGAGCCAGGCGGCGCGCGAATTGCTCGGCGACGATCATCGCTCCCTTGGCGCTGGTGTCGGGGAGGAAGACCACGAATTCTTCCCCGCCGTAGCGCGCGACGATATCGGCCGGGCGGCTGACGGACTGGCGCAGGCATTTGCTGACGACACGCAGGCATTCATCCCCGGCGGGATGACCATAGGTGTCGTTATAGGCCTTGAAGCGGTCGATATCGACCATCAGCAGGCTGAAGGGCGTGTTCTTCCTGGCGCTGCCCGCGGTCTCGCGTGCGAAAGCCTCATCGAAGGCGCGGCGGTTGACCATGCCGGTGAGTCCGTCGGTTTCGGCGAGGTTCTTCAGTTGCTCGGCCGACAGCCTGAGCGCGATTTCCGCCTGCTTCGTCGCGGTGATATCCGAGACGACGGCCATCGCCGTACCGTCTTCCGCAAGCCGTGTGCGGATGCTGCGCCAATCGCCGTTGTGAAGCTGAACCTCTTCGTCCTTGTTGCTGTGAAGCGAAGTGCTGGCGCGCTCGATCCACTCCTCGAGATCGCCATCCACAGCACCAGGCCGCTCGCCGGTTTCGATGACGCGGCGCAGGATATCGCGGATGTTGGCGCCGACCACGCGCGCATCCCCGGAGAGCGGGAAGGCTTCGCGATACTGATCGTTGCAGAAGAGAAGAAAACCCTTGCTGTCATACATGGCAATGCCATCGGACATGCTGGCCATCGCATGCGACAGCAGGTTCTTGCTTTCACGCAATTGCCGCTCCAGCGCGGCACGCTCGGTGACGTCGCGCGTGACACCCGCAAGGCCGATCACCCGCCCCTGCTTGTCCCGCAGCGGCACTTTGGAAGCGAGCAGGAAACGGCCTTCGATCCGTTCGCTGGAATCGATCAGCGGCTTGCCCGTTTCCATCACCTGCTGCTCGAGATGATACAGTTCCTCAGCGAGCGGCTGCGAC
Organism: Rhizobium sp. R339; assembly: GCF_002211395.1. Classification (NCBI taxonomy): domain Bacteria; kingdom Pseudomonadati; phylum Pseudomonadota; class Alphaproteobacteria; order Hyphomicrobiales; family Rhizobiaceae; genus Rhizobium; species Rhizobium sp. R339. The sequence continues at coordinate 242,705 of NZ_LOKV01000012.1, read as the reverse complement.
ATCAGATTGAAATCAGACAATCCGGTCATCTCCGCCGTCGTTCTGAAACGGAAGAGGCGGGTCATGTTTTCATTGACCGTGATGAAGCGGCTGTTGCGGTCCTTCACATAGAGATAGTCCGGCGACTGCGAAAATGCCGTCACCAATATGCTTCGCTCCAGCTCCCATTGCTGCGTCTTCAGCAGAACGAAGCCGCCGAGCACGGTCGCCAGGCAATTCAAGGAGGTCAGGGGAAACCCGACGCCGGCCAGAACATGGGCCTTCACGAGGGTGGGAAGCAAGGCCATCGAGGCGACCAGTGCGCCGCCGAGGGCCAGGCTCACCAGCGCAACATCGCGGAGCCCGGCAGACCGTTTGCGTGTCCAGAAGTAACCCGCCAGACCGACACCGGTCGCGGCAGCGATCGCAATGATCCCGTCGATCATCGCCGTGCCGCCGACGACAAAACGGAAAGCGATCGCCAGCGATGCGGCAAAAGCCGCCGCGATCGGCCCACCGAACAGGCCGGCCAGAGCAAGAGGCGCAAAGCGCAGGTCGATATAGATGCCGGGGATGAATTCGATCGCCAGCAAGATGGATCCGATGGAGGCGCTGCCGGCCAGGATGCCGAAAGCGATCTTTTCCTGCCTGAACGAACGGTGCTGAAATTGGATCGAAAAATGCGCCCAGAGCGAAATTGCCAGGCACACGAATGAAAGGTTGCCACCAAATTGCGTCCAGATGCCATTCACCGCGTTGGATCCACCTTCCAAGACATGTAACGAACTCATCATAGGCAAAACTGGTTTGGGCTTGGTTAAATCGGAACCGATCGGCCTGCATTCCCGCAAAAAGGCTGATGGCTCAAAAATTGATCCTCGATCGGCCGGCGGCGGTCATGCCGCGGCATTTTCTGATTTCATTACGCGGCGCGGAGCATCGGCCGGAAGGCCTGAACCCGGTTGCTGCCGCAGCCTCGCAATATTTTCACGGTTTGCTAGTTCCGCTACCCGGCCGCCAGAGGGGTGTCGGCGCCAGAACGACGCTGTCACGCAGAATATAACGCATGCTTAACAACGCCTCGCATCATCGCCGGGAAACTTATCCCGACGACACAAGCATGCGCTATTCGGATAGGCCTGCGCAATAAGACTATCCTTGCGCGATATGCGGCTTCAGCGGAAACCGATGGTTGTTGCGCATCCTCCGCTACTTGCAGATCGCCGCGGCCAGGAAGCCGCGCATCGCATCGCCATAGGGCGGCCGCATCATGTATTCCGCTTCCACCATCTTGCTCTGATGATAGACTGCGCGTGGGTGCGAAAAGGCGAGGAAGCCGAACTTGCCATGATAGGCGCCCATGCCGGAATGACCGACACCGCCGAACGGCAGCCCCTCCGCCGTGACGTGGCTCATGCAGTCGTTGACCGTCACCCCGCCGGAGGCCGTATTGTCGAGGACACGACGCTCCTCTTCCTGATCCTGGCTGAAATAATAGAGGGCCAGCGGGCGCGGCCCGGCATTGATACGATCGACAACCTCGGCAATATCGCGATAGGCAACGACCGGCAGCACGGGTCCGAAGATCTCCTCCTGCAGCACGCGCATGTCGTCGGTGGGATCGAGGATCAGGGTCGGCGCTATGCGATGGGCCGATTGCTGGGAGAAGTTCTCCGCCGCCGGATTGATCTCTACGACACGCCCGCCCTTGGCCCTCGCATCATCGATCAAACCCCGGATGCGGGCATGATGACGGGCATTGACGATCGAAGTGTAGTCGGGATTTTCCTTCAGCGTCGGATACATCGCACCGACCGCAGCAACCGCATGTTCGGCAAAGGCTTCGACGCTTTCCTCGGGCACATAGACATGATCGGGCGCAAGGCAGATCTGGCCGGCATTCAGCGTCTTGACCGTCATCACCCGGCGCGCCGCATCCGCGAGATCTGCCGAACGGCCGACGACGACGGGCGATTTGCCGCCGAGTTCGAGGGTAAGCGGCGTCAGGTTTTCCGCCGCCGCGCGCATGACATGATGGGCGATCGCGGTGCCGCCGGTAAAGATCAGATGGTCGAAGGCAAGCGATGTGAAGGCGGTGCCCGTCGCCGGCCCACCCTGAACGACGGCGATCTCCGTTTCGTCGAAGGCGCGGGCGATAAGCTCGGCCATCAGCGCGGAAGAGGCCGGCGTTACCTCCGACGGTTTGATCATGGCGCGGTTGCCGGCGGCAAGGATGCCGGCGAGCGGCGCAAGCGCGAGCTGATAGGGAAAATTCCACGGGCTCAGGATGCCGACGACACCCTTCGGCTGATAGATCACCCGGGCCACCGCATCCGGGAACAGCGCCTCATGCTCTTCCGGCTTCAGCCATTCGGCAAGATGGGTCTTGGCATATTTAAGCGAGCCGACGCAGGTGAAGACATCGAGAAGCAGGCTCGCCTCGACGCTGCGGCTGCCGAAATCCTCCGACAGCGCTGCGGCAATCATATCCTTATGATCGACGAGAAGGGCGATGACGCGGTCGATGCGATCGATGCGGGTCGCAATGTCAGGCGGCCCGTCCTTCAGGAACGACGCCCTTTGCCGGGCAAGCAGCGCCTTCATGGCGTCGGGGCTGGTATCGGCGGCGATTGAGGTGACGCTGTTCATTCTTTCCTCCCTTTGAACGGTGTCAGGCGGCCGGCTGGCGCACGACCGGTTTCAGCACGATGCCCTTCTCCGAATCCTCCACCGCCCGGTTGATGTCGGCGAAATCATAGAAGGTGACGAGCCTGTCGAAGGGAAAGCGGCCCTGCCGATGAAGATCGATCAAGAGCGGGATCAGCACATCGGGATTGGAATCACCCTCGACGATGCCGCGCACCCGGCGTCCGCCAGAGAGGATATGGGTGAGATCGAGCGTCAGCGTCGCGCCGTGCGGCGAGGCCCCGACGATCCCGCAGGTGCCGCGCGGCGCGAGCACGCGCACGCATTGATCGATCGCGGCAGGCACGCCGGAGGCATCGATCGCATAATCGACGCCGGCGCCGGTCAGCGCCATGATCGCTGCGACCGCATCGCCGGTCTTGCCCTTGACGATATCCGTCGCACCGAGTTCACCAGCAAGCGCCAGCCGCGTTTCGTTCACATCGACCGCAATGATCCGGGACGCGCCGACGATCCGCGCCGCCATGACGGCGGCAAGGCCGACCGAGCCCATGCCGAAAACCGCGAGCACCTTTCCCGGCTCGACCTTGAGCGCATTCATGACCGCCCCGGCGCCGGTCTGGATGCCGCAGGCAAGCGGCCCGAGCAGCGCCAAATCGGCGTCCTCAGGCACTTTGACGATGTTGCGCTCATGGCAGAGCGCGTGGCTGGCGAAAGAGGACTGCCCGAAAATATTGCCGTTCACCCGCGCTCCCCGATAGGAAAGCCCGCTCGAACCATCCGCCCGCGAACCGAAGAAATTGCGCGGGAAGAATTCGTGGCAATAGGTCTCCTCGTGATCGTTGCAGCTCGGGCAATGACCGCAGGAATTGAAGGTCATGACCACGTGATCGCCGGGCGCCACCTTGGTGACGCCGAACCCGACGCGCTCGACGATGCCTGCACCTTCATGGCCGAGCACGACCGGCTGCGGCACCGGCAAATACTGATCGCGCATGACGATGTCGGTATGGCAAACTCCCGTTGCCACGACACGAACCAGGATCTCGCCCTCGCGCGGCTCCTCCAGATCGAGGCTTTCCAGCGAAAACGGCATATGCGGCGCACGCGCCACCGCGGCATGGATCTTCATTGCTTCCTCCTCCCGATAGCAATCCGTAACGGCCCGGCCATGCCGGGCCTGCCTCAGCCGCCGCGCTTGTAAGCGCCGAGCCCCGGCTGATAGGTCTTGTCGTCGAGGAACTGCTTCAGCCCCTCGTCGCGCCCCTTGGTCTTGTCGAGAAACAGCATCTGCTCCAGCTTGGCGTAGATATAGTCGTCGGCGAGTTCCCACGGCAGGTTGCGCACCCGCTTGTAGGTGTCCTTTGCGGCCTTCAGCGTCACCGGGTTCTTTTCGAGCAGGCTGGCGCAGATTTTGCGGACGCGGGCTTCAAGCTCTGCGAGCGGCACTGCCTCGTTGACGAGACCCATTTCCGCAGCCTTGCGCCCGCCGAACAGCTCGCCGGTCATGATGTAATAGAGCGCGTCGCGATGGCGCATCACCTCAGCCACCGCGCGGGTGACGTTGCCGCCCGGCAGGATGCCCCAGTTGATCTCGGAAAGGCCGAAATTCGCCTCCTCGGCGGCAATGGCGAGGTCGCAGGAGACGAGCGGCGTGAAGGCGCCGCCGAAGCACCAGCCATTGACCATAGCGATGGTCGGCTTTTCGAAATACATCAGCCGGTTCCACCAGCCGCCGGATTGGCGCCGCGCCTTCAGCGTGGCATCGCGCGGCTTGTCGTCGTTGTCGCGGAAATATTCCTTCAGGTCCATGCCGGCCGACCAGGATTCGCCGGCGCCGCGCAGGACGAGGACGCCGCAGCGCTCGTCGCCTTCGAGTTCGTCGAGCACTTCGAGCATCCGGGCATTCAGAGCCGGATTCATCGCATTGCGCTTTTCCGGGCGGTTCAGCGTCACGAAGGCGATGCCGCCATCGAATTCGACCAGGACCGGCGATGTGTTTTCAGTCATGAGTTCACTCCATTGGTTTCGGCACGAGACCGGGGCCGCTTTACGGGGCCTGTCGTTGAAGGATTTCTTCGGAATGGTGCTGGCGCAGAACATGTTTCTGCACCTTGCCGGAGGCAGTGCGGGGGATGGTTTCGACGAAGAGGATGCGGGCCGGGCGTTTGAAGGCGGCGAGCCTTTCCGCGCAATGGCCGGCGATCTCCTCACCCGTTGCCGCAGCCGCCGGCCGCAGCACGACATAAGCGACGCCGCATTCGCCCCACCTTTCGTCGGGAACCCCGATAACGGCGGCGTCGAGAATGGCGGGATGGCTTGCGAGCGTGGCCTCGACTTCGGCGGGGTAAACATTTTCGCCGCCACTGATGTACATGTCCTTCAGCCGGTCGACGATGCGATAGAAGCCGTTGGCCTCGCGCCGGCCGAGATCGCCGGTGCGGTACCAGCCGTCGGTAAAGGCGGCCGCGGTTTCCCGCGGCTTGTTCCAATAGCCCGACGTTACCGCCGGTCCGCGCAGCCAGAATTCACCGATCTCGCCCTCCCCGACATCACGGCCATCCTCGCCGACGATGCGGATGTCGAGCAGCGGCGCCGGAAGGCCGACGCTGCCGGGATTGTCCTGCACCGCGCGCCGGTCGATCGGCACGTGCAGCACCGTTCCCGCTTCGCTCATGCCGTAGCCGTTGACCAGTGCGACGCCATCGTCGAGATAGCTTTCGATCAGCGCCTGCGTCAGCGGCGCGCCGCCGACGAAGAGCGCGTGCAGGCCGGAAAGAGCCGCGGCGCTATAGGCAGGATCGTTACGTAGCGCGAGCGCGATCTGCGGTACGGCAAAATAATGGGTGATGGCGCGTTCACCATCGGCAAGGGCAGCCAGCGTGCGTGCCGGCGTGAAGCGGTCGGAGACGACGAGCGTGCCACCGAGCATCAAGGTGGTGCGCGCCACCGCGATCAGCCCGATCGTGTGGAAGAACGGCAGGTCGCAGAGCGCGACGGAGCCCGGTCCGATCTCGCCGACGAAGGAAAAATTGACCGCGGCGAAAAAGGCGTTGCGGCGGCTGATGACGACGCCCTTCGGCTGTCCCGTCGTGCCTGACGTATAGAGAAGGATGCAAGCTCCGTCGGTATCTGCGGGCACCGGACCGGCAGGCAGGCTCGCCTCGATTTGCGCGGCAAGGCCGGCCCGGCCATCGGCCGTCGAAATCACCGTCATCTCGGGATCGGCCTCGGTAAGGATCGCCACGGCGGATGAAAACTCCTCGTCATGCACCAGGATGAGCGGCGCGCAATCGGCAAGGATCGGCCGGAGTTCGGCGGCGTTGAGCCGCCAGTTGAGCGGCACATAGACGGCGCCGGCGCGCTGGCAGGCAAAGGCGAGCACGATCGAATCCATCGAATTGCGCGCCAGCATGGCGACACGCGCTCCGTCCCTCCGCGCCCCGAGCATCACGCTCAGGAAACCGGCGCAGCGGGCGATCCGCCGATCGAGTTCGGCATAGGTGAGCTGCCGGCCGGTGGCGATCTCGAACAGAGCCTGACGATCCGGCGCGACGCGGGCGCGGTAGAGGATCGGATCGTCTTGCACCAGCCCGCAATCCGCAGGCGAAGCGATCCCGGAAAAGGAATGCGCCATTTTCTCCTCCCATGCCCTCCGCTCCTCCGCGGCAGGCATCAAATTTGTATGCAACACATACTAATATCGTTTCCCGGCGGGATGCAAGATGCTGTTCAAAGAAAATCCGAAAGCCCGAGTGGACGAGAGAAATACTCCCGGCCGCCGCATAAGGCATATTGACTAACCCGCTGATTTTGATGGTTATGGCGCCTCAACGAGGCGAGACGAACGATGGCAGCAAAACCACCGCAGGATGATTTCGACACCGAGGAAGCTTCCGCAACGCCTCCTCTCGACGTCGGCAGGCTTGGCGATCTCCTGGGCTTTCATCTGCGCATGGCGCATGTCGCGATCTATCGCGACTTCGCCGAAACCATGGAGGAGCTGGCGCTGACACAGAAGCAGCTCGCGGTGATGGAACTCATCTCAGCCAATCCCGGCGCATCGCAGATCGACCTCGCCAACACGCTCGGCACCGACCGCGCAACCATGATGGCCCTCGTCAACCGGCTGGCCGCCCGCGACCTGGTCGAGCGCCGCCCCTCCGCGGCAGACCGCCGCCGCCAGGAACTGCATCTGACGACCGCGGGACGGGCGATGCTCGCACGCGCCCGCAAGCTGATCGACAGGCATGAACAGCATTTCATCGACCTGTTTTCGGGCGATGAAATGGCGGCGCTGCTCACCGCGCTGAAGCGGATCTATAAGGGAAACTAGCTCCCGAAAGACGAGAAATGGCGTCCAATGACGACATCATCCGACCCCTCGGGCGCCTGGAAGGCACTCTCGACGGCATACGACAGCGTGGCCCTGCTCCGAAAAGATCTGAGCGACGAGAAGGCGAACGCCACGAGGGGATGGCCGTCATTCACAAGCGCCTCGACGAGCAAGCCAAGCTATGGCATATCGGGTTTGATTGCCATCGCCGGCCTGACGATCGGCAGCATTGTGGCCTACATAAGCGATAGCGCAATTGCGTGGGCAAGGCACTGGCTGAAGCTAGACTAGATAGCCGGCAAAATCGTTCTGAACGCGGCGCCAAAAAGGTGGGCCGCACGGCTACTGCCATGGGGTGTGGCAGTGCAGCGAACTGCTTGACCGCACGACCCGCCGGATAAACGGACGATGGATTCCGCAGTTCCACGATGTTCGTCAGCGTACGCTGACAGGTGTGGTAGGGGAGGTCCGAAGTGGCGCTGGGGCAAGCGGGTCACGGACGTTTCCCCACGAAACTGGTCAAAAAAAGCCCCGCTGGATTGGCGGGGCTAGTTAACGCTTTTGGAAAGGACGAATGTGCGAGTCTCCGTAGAGACTGTACGTCCGATAGTAAAACGCCGCAAAGCAAGAGAAGTTCCCATGTATTTTGCAATGTTCAAATCAACAAACGCAATAGAGCCTCTTCGTCTGTAACTCCGTGTTGATACGACTGGATGATCCGAGCCGCCAGATCCTGCCGCTCTGCATCCGATTTGACCTGTTTGGCCAGAACGACGTGATCGAACACCCTTTGGCATAGGGCCACTTCGTCATCATTCAGCACGCTTTGGGTCTGGAATACCTGAGACAGGATCATGACGCCCTCACTTCCCATGCTAACCTTAGGCCGTGAGCGCGATGGTTCAACGTGAGAGCACCTCACGACCTAGTGTTCGGCCTGCATCGAGGGCGTCGGGCCGCGCGGAGCGTCGCTTTGGGAGCAGACCGTAAACCTACCTCCGCACGACCCAACTCTGGAATCGGGTGGATCGCTAGGAGAAGGGCATAATGCGATCTAAAAGTACTGGTTTTCTCCCGCGATCCAGTGATCTAACCTGATTGTCGCTGTGTAGTTCCCGTAAGGTGCCGGACGAGAAACCCCCGCAATTTGCCGGGGTAGTGTGTGGGGTTGTTTTGTAAGCATTGCGCCGAGGCGCCTACAAAATTTTGCATAATTTTCTTTTGGTCCGCAATAAGTCGTACTTTATCCTTTTGAATTATATTTCCGACTGTAAAGTAACGTGTTGTACGTTGCCGGACAAAAGATCGGACGCCATCTACAAAGCGAAATAATATCTCCTATTATAGATGTAGTGCCGCCTGGCGATTATTTGCTTGCCCCAAGCAATGGTGTCTCCTGTGCGCTGGGCGGCCATCCGGCCTGGCATCAGTCACACCAATCGTTGCGACGCCCCGGCGTCCACGGCCGGGCGAACCCTTCTTGTAGCAGGGTCCTTCCGATATCTTCTATCTTCGTCACTCGTTCGATGTTGACGAGCGGCCGGTTCGACTGCGTCTTGTCCACCGCACTGCTCGATTCGATCCCGTAAGCCCTTTCAGTCAAAAGCTCTTTCAGCCTTCCCTTGGCGATCAGCGCCAGCTTCCGTTCCTTGACGCACTTCGCATGCGATCCGATCACCGGTGTGTCGATGCCGGAAACGCAGGCAACGCCTTCCCCTAGCAGTCGCATATTTTTGCCGTCGGATTTCATCGTGTCGCCGTCGACGGCCGTCAGCGAGGCGCAGAGGATGAGTCCGGCAATCATTTCGAAGAGCTCGGCTCCTAAGTTCGTTCCATTTGGTCCGTCCCGCCACGCCTCATGCTCGTGTTGCGTAGCAGGGCCAACGGCGTCGTCTCAGCGGCAAAAATACTTCGGCAAGCTGTATGCTCACTCTGGCACTTTACGTCGTAAAGAGCCCGTCGCTAGTTTCAACTATACCCCGGCAGATTAATAAATTCAGGCAATTGATTATCTTCAGACCCGCGCCAACCTTCAGTAGATCGGCGGTCGATGACTCTGCACTTCCACCATCAAAAGGACGCCCCGATCGTCCTTTTGAGCAATCGGTCGAAAGCGCGTCGCCAGGACTAGGCTGTAAGGGTTCGCGTTTGGGGTAAGGTGCCATGGAGCTGGTCTATTACTGCGTGCACAAGCTTGGGAGCTTTTTTTACAACACTTATTATCTGAATGGTCGGGCAATGGCGCTCAGTTTCGCCATTTCTATTGGCTTGGTTCTGACCGTTTTCGCGGTGGAACTCGCCTATGTGGGGTTCGGCAATTCCGGGTTCCGTCGGGTTTTCTTCGAACGCACCAAATCCACAATCACCGACATCGTCTATTTCGTCCTTCAGGCGACGGGTATGATTACGTTATTCGCGGCGCTCGCATCATTCGGTCTGTCCTATGCCATCACCCACGCGGCCCAGGATGCCCCCCACCTGGATCTTGCCCGGAGGCTGCCAGGCTGGGCACAAGTTCTCTTGTTCCTAGTGCTGTCAGACTTCTTGAGCTACTGGCAGCATCGGCTGATGCACCGGCTGCCCGTACTATGGCGGCTGCACGAATTTCACCACGCAGCCGAAGAGTTCAACGCGCTGACTTCGTCGCGCGAGCATCCGCTGGAGAAGGCCATAAACGTGGCCATCATGGTCGTTCCGGCGCTGCTTATCGGGCTGCCAACGGCGGAATTCGCCTTCGTGACCATCACCTTTGGCGCCATTGGTCTGGTCAAGCACAGTGCCATTCCCTGGCATGGCTGGTTTGGCAAATACGTGATCCAGTCACCACGCGACCACTTCATCCATCACTCCCAAGTGCGGGAACATCACGACAAGAATTTCGCCAATTATTTTCCGATCTGGGATCATTTGTTCGGCACCTATTACGAGGGTGAAGCAGAAGGTGCAAAGCTGGGTCTCGACCGCAACTACTTCAACCAAACCGATCCGTTCCGCGAAAGCATCGCCACAGAAATCCGTTTCTTCCAACGCGCGTGGCAAGCTGCCAAGGCCGTAAGCCCCATAAGCGGAAAGCCTGTCTCCCCGCAGGGGCTGTCGGGCCCGGGAGAGCGCCGGTAGCGCGAAGCCGGCATCGGCTTGATGTGAAAAGCGGCAGCTTTCGGGACTACACACCTAGCATCCGCCTGCCCTGATGTTGGGCAATCAGTGTTCGGCAGCCTCGCGCCGTCACAATGGTCATCGAGCCGCGGGTCGCAGTTGCTGCAAAGCGGACATGACACAACGCGGGTCGCAGTTGCGCCAAAAAGCCGCCATTCCGCCCCATCGGTAATTAGATCACGAATTCCTCCTCATACGTCCGTGGCTCGGGAACGACCGTAACTTCCACCGGAACGATCCAATTAGCCGCGTAGCTCTCGCAGTCGGAATGCGGGAGGTCGGGCTGCACGCACCCCGCCCCATCGATCGCGCGGCACCGCAGTATATATTGCCCCACCTCTTCAGGGGTCCATATGTACTCCCACAAGCGCCATGCAAAGGGACGTTCTGTTTCGAGGAGCCTTCCCTCGCGCCAGCCCCTGCCATCTCCGGCGCAGACCTGCACCTGCCGGACAACAGCCTCTCCGCTCCAGGCGGCTCCGAAAATCCGATACGGTTGGCCGACGATGAGACGCGCCCCCTGCACGGGACGCGCCATCTGCGCTTTGACCTGCATCTCCGCAAGGGGGACCAGCCTGGGTTCCCCGAGGCTGCGCTCCCAACGGAAATAGTCGCGCGCCTGCCAGTAGCCAAGGAACGGTTGCTCCACAACCGTGATATCAGTGATCCACTTGACCCAAGCCATGCCGAACCAGCCACCCACGACCGCGCGTAGCGGGTAACCGTGGTCGCGCGTCAACGGCTCCTCGTTCATCGAATAGGCAAGGATCGTGCTGTCAGCGATGGCCTTCTCAAGCGGTAAACTGCGCGCAAAAGCGATAGGGCCGGGAGAAGCCGTTTTCTTGTTCGCATCGACGACGCCGCTGTCGGCACCTACGAGCAGAACCTCACGTGCGGTTGGCTTGACGCCCGCCATTTCCAAAATCTCGCGCAGAAGCACACCTGTCCACGCGGCGTTCCCGACGGCTCCGTTTTGCCACTGCAATCCCTCCCTCGGCGGCACATAGTAAACGCGCCCGTTCCCTGCGCACTCGACGACGGCAGTGAGAGTCGTGCTCCGCATCGCCTTGATGCTGTCGAGGTCAAGTTCGATCGGCCGCTCCACCGCCCCGCCAACGCGCAATCTCCAGTCTCGCGCATCGAGGTCCGGCGACGGGAAATGGTTTCGCACGAAGAACAGCTCGGTTGGGATCAGCCAATCGGAGAGCGACGCAAACGGAAACTCGATGTTCGGTGGGGATTTCTGTCGAACTATTAGGCTGGGTTGCTCTGGTGTCGGCATCGCCTTCGTCTCCCCTTCCAAGAACACAACGTTGACACTCGGTCGCGCGAATTCCGGTTCGATCACACCGCCCTTCGCAGTGCGTCTGTCGCGTTCCGCCTTAGACCCTAGCACATACCGCACGTTCCTCGCATCGACCTCGAACGGCAGCAAAGGGCCGACCCCAGACCCTAGCGGCAAGAACTCTGATCTCCGCTTTCGTTTTGGGTGTTTACCAGCGGACAGTCGGCCTTCGGCCACATGTCGGCATTACCGATTTTGACGCGCAATGATGCTATTTGCACTTTGCAGTCCTATGCCGGCTTGGAATTAGGTCAGCACGATTTGCGACCCAATAACTCTGGGCCTAAGGCCAATCCGCATACCCCGAAGACAGCATGCTGTTTTCCGAACCGGCGGAAGCGCGGGCGATCTCGCGGTAGCCGGCGGGGGAAAGGCCGGTCTTGCGCTTGAAGAAATGGCTGAAATAGGTCGGGTCGCGGAAACCGAGACTGTCGGAGATTTCCTGGATGTTGCGGGCCGAGCGTTCCAATCTCAGCTTTGCCTCCTGCACCACGCGTTCGTGCAGGAGCTGGATCGGCGAGCGGCCGAGCGCCCTTTGGCAGATGGAATGAAGCCGGTCGGCGGTGACGCCGAGTTCGGCGGCATAATCGCTGATAGGACGGTGCTTGCGGAAACCGGCCTCGACGAGCTGGCGGTATCGCTGCAGGATCGATCCGGTTTCGCCCTGCCCTCGCTCCTCGCCTCTCTCCCCGCCGCAGCCGCGCCAAAGCGCCATCAGCGCCAGCCTGATATAAGCGGCTGCGACCATCCAGGACGAGCGGGCGGGATCGCCGAGTTCGCGCACGAAACCCGAAATCAGCGGCGCGATTTCGGCCACCAGCTGAGGATCGGCGGCTTCGACCAGCTTGCGCTGCTCGGTGAAGAGGCGCAGCGAATAGGATTCCACCTTGTCGCCGATCGCATCGACCATGATCTGCGCCGACACCCCGACAAGATGAGCCGCGGTGCCGGCGGCAATGGAAAGATCGCATCGCGCCTGCGGCGGCAGGAAGGCGATGAGCGGTCCCTGCAGCGGCCGGTCTTCGCCATTGTCGAAATGCAGTTCGGCCGCGCCGTCCCCTAGCAGGAGGAAGTGATGAAAATCGGCATAGATCCCTTTCTGGAAACGAATGCGCCGGTGCGAAAGCGACGGCCCGTGCCATTCGCCCCTCGCATAATGATGAATGCCTCCGTTCGTTGCCAACGCTCGCCTCCTCTTTGCGCATCGAACAGTGCGGCAATCGCCGGATAATTACAATATTAACCCAACAAATCGCATTCCATCCTGAAACGATCGGCGTAACCTCATCTCCATCAGCCTTTGGGAGGAGGCACCTCGACAGATGCGGGAATGGTTGGACGGCCCTCGGGCCGCGGCTTCCGCTCGTCTTCCCCCATGGCAATGAAATAAGCGCCGGCTGGCGGCGGATGGGGAAAACCGTGTTTTCGGCAAAGCTGATGATCAACAACGAGGCGGTGGAGGCGTCCGACGGGGCGACGTTCGAACGCATCGATCCGCTGACCGGCGACGTCGCGACGGTCGCCGCGGCGGGCTCCGTCGCCGACATGGCGAGGGCCGCCAATGCAGCCGCAGCCGCCTTTCCCGATTGGTCGCAGACCGGCCCGGGCGAGCGCCGCAGGCTGCTCAATGCCGCAGCCGACCTTCTCGAAGCCCGCACGCCCGAACTTATCGCCGCCATGACCGGCGAAACCGGCGCCACCGCGCAATGGGCGGCAATCAATTGCGGGCTCGGCGCGGATATTCTGCGCGAGGCAGCGGCGATGACGACGCAAATCTCAGGTGAGCTCATTCCATCAGGCATTCCGGGCAGCATGGCAATGGCGGTGCGCCAGCCGGCCGGCGTCTGCGTCGGCATCGCCCCCTGGAATGCGCCGATCATCCTCGGCACCCGCGCCGTCGCCATGCCGCTTGCCTGCGGCAACACCGTCGTCCTCAAGGCCTCCGAACTCTGCCCGAAGACCCATGGCCTGATCGGCGACATCCTGCGCGACGCCGGCTTTCCGCGCGGCGTCGTCAATGTCGTCTCCAATGCACCAAGTGACGCCGCCGCCGTCGTCGACGCGCTGATCGCCCATCCGGCCGTGCGCCGCATCAACTTCACCGGTTCCACCCGCGTCGGCAGGATCATCGCCGAAGCCTCGGCACGGCATCTCAAGCGCTGCCTGCTGGAACTCGGCGGCAAGGCGCCCTTCATCGTGCTTGCCGATGCCGATATCGACGAGGCGGTCGGCGCCGCCGCCTTCGGCGCCTTCATGAACCAGGGCCAGATCTGCATGTCGACCGAGCGGATCATCCTGATGGACGAGATCGCCGACGGCTTCGTCGGCAAGTTCCGAACGAAAGCCTCAACCCTTATCGCCGGCAGCCCCAAGGACGGCAATACGCCGCTCGGTACGCTGATCAACGCCGAAGCCGTGCGCCGTGTGCGGTCGCTGATCGACGACGCCGTGCAGAAAGGCGCCGTCCTCGTCTGCGGCGGCGAGGCCCACGGCACGCTGATGGATGCGACCGTCATCGATCACGTCACGCCTGCCATGCGCATCTACCGCGAGGAGAGCTTCGGGCCGGTCGCGGCGATCATCCGCGTCGGCAGCATCGACGAGGCCGTGACCATCGCCAATGACAATGAATACGGGCTTTCGGCGGCGGTTTTCAGCGGCGATGTCAATGCCGCGCTCGCCGTCGCCATGCGGCTCGAATCCGGCATCTGCCACATCAACGAGGCGACGGTTTCCGACGAGCCGCAAATGCCGTTCGGCGGCGTCAAATCGAGCGGCTACGGCCGCTTCGGCGGCAAGGCCGCGATCGATGAATTCACCGAGCTTCGATGGGTCACCATCGCATCGGGAAAACGACAATACCCGATCTGACGGCAGATCGGCCGGAATGAACAGGAAACGGGCGGGAGGCCCGCACCAAGAGGGAGGAACAATTTCATGAGCAGGACATTCAACACGGCGTCTCTCACGCGCCGCTCTTTCATCGCATCGGCCGCCGCGGGCAGCGCGGCGCTGGCGCTTTCCGGCCGCACGGCCTTTGCCGAGAGCGGCGACACGCTGAAGGTCGGCTTCATCAGCCCGCGCACCGGCCCGCTCGGCGGCTTCGGCGAGACTGATGGCTATGTGCTCGACCTCGCACGCAAGGCGCTGGCGAACGGCCTGCAGGCCGGCGGCAAGACCTGGAAGGTTGATATTCTCGATCAGGACACCCAGTCCGATCCCTCGCGCGCCGGCCAGCTGGCGAAGGAGCTGATCAACAACCAGGCGATCGACCTGATGCTCGCCGTCTCGACGCCCGAAACGATCAATCCGGTGTCCGATGCCTGCGAGGCGGCCGGCGTGCCCTGCCTCTCCACTGTCATGCCCTGGGAAGCCTGGTATTTCGGCCGCGGCGCCAAGCCGGGCGCGCCCTCGCCTTTCAAATGGACCTATCATTTCGGCTTCGGCGTCGAGGAGTTTCACAAGGCCTATGTCTCGCAGTGGAGCCTGATCGAGACCAACAAGAAGGTCGGCGTCATGTATCCCAACGACGCCGATGGCAATGCGATCCGCGCTCACCTGGCGCCCGCGCTTGCCAAGGCCGGCTTCACCATCGTCGATCCAGGCGCCTATGAAACCGGCACCACCGATTTCTCGGCGCAGATCGCCCTCTTCCGGCAGGAGGGCGTCGAGATCTTCAACTCTTTCCCCATTCCGCCCGACTTCGCCGCCTTCTGGCGCCAGGCCGCCCAGCAAGGGCTCACCCAGCAGATCAAGATCTGCCAGGTTGCCAAGACGGGCCTGTTTCCTTCCGACATCGAGGCGCTCGGCGATCTCGGCATGAACATCGGCAGCGCCGCCTATTGGCACAAGGCCTTCCCCTACAAATCGACGCTGACCGGCGTCTCGGGAACCGAGCTTGCCGATGGCTATGAAGCGACAAGCGGCAAGCAGTGGACGCAGCAGCTCGGCGCCAGCCTCGCGCTTCTCGATGCCGGCTTCGACGCGCTGAAGGCGAGCAGCGACGTCAAGAGCAAGGAGGCCGTTGCCAAGGCGCTCGCCTCGCTGAAGACGACGACGATCGCCGGCAAGGTCGACTTCACCAGCGGCCCCGTCGCCAATGTCTCGCCCGGACCGATCATCGGCACGCAATGGGTCAAGGCGGCGGAAGGCTCGAAATTCGCGCTCGACTACGTCGTCACGGAAAACGCCACCGACCCCAACGTCCCGGTCGGCGCCAAGCTCACCGCCTACAACGGATAACGCACGGTGCAGCAGCAAACTCAAAATCGGCCGGGAGGAGCCTTTCTCTCGGCCAGGGGAATCCACAAGCGGTTCGGCGCGCTCGTGGTCTTGGAAAATCTCGATTTTTCCATGGGCGACGGCGACGCGGTCGGCATCGTCGGGCCGAACGGCGCCGGCAAGACGACGCTGCTCTCCGTGCTCGCCGGCGCTTTCCCGCCGAGCGCGGGAAGCATCACCTTCGATGGCGCCGACGTCACGCGCCGGACGGCGGCGGAACGATGCCGCTCGGGCCTGGTGCGGACACATCAGATCCCGAAGCCCTTCAGCGGCATGACGACTTTCGAAAACGTCTTCGTCGCCGCGTCCCACGGCAATGCCGCAAGCCGCGACGAGGCCTATGACCGCGTGGTGGATTCGCTTTCGCTCTGCGGCATGCTCGGCGTCGCCAACCGCCCGGCGGACACGCTCGGCCTGCTCGATCGCAAACGCCTGGAGCTTGCCCGCGCTCTCGCCACGCAGCCGCGGCTGCTGCTGCTCGACGAGATCGGCGGCGGGCTCACCGACGGCGAGGCGAGCGAACTCGTGGAAACCATTCTCGAATTGCGCCGCCGCGGCATCGGCATCGTCTGGATCGAGCATATCGTCCATATCCTGCTGCAGGTGGCCGAGCGGCTGATCTGCATGGATGCCGGGCGGATCATCGCCGATGGCGAGCCGAAAGCGGTCATGAGCAACGCCGAAGTCGTCAAGGCCTATCTCGGAGGAACGCAGGCATGAGCCTTCTCTCCATCCGTAACCTCGACGTCCGCCACGGCCTGCTGCAGGCGGTGCGCGGGGTCAGTTTCGATATCGCCAAGGGCGAGGTGCTGGCGCTGGTCGGCGCCAACGGCGCAGGCAAGACGACGCTGCTTCGCTCGATCGCCGGCGCCCACCTTCCCGCCTCCGGCGAGATCCTTCTCGACGGCGAGGATCTCGCCGCCATCCCCTCCCACAAGCGGATCGCCAGGGGCATCGCCCTGGTGCCGGAAGGCCGGCGCCTGTTTTCGCAGATGACCGTCGAAGAGAACCTGCTTCTCGGAAAGAGCTGCGGGCGCAAGGGCGAGTGGAGCGTCGACCGTGTCCTCGACGCCTTTCCGAACCTGAAGCCGCGCCGCCATGCCAAGACGGGCCACCTCTCGGGCGGGGAGCAGCAGGCGACCGCGATCGGCCGCGCCCTGATGAGCAACCCGGATATTTTGCTGCTGGACGAGGTCTCGCTCGGGCTTTCGCCGCTCGTCGTCGACCGCGTCTATACCCAGCTGCAGTCCCTGCTCACATCGGGGACGACGATCGTGCTCGTCGAGCAAGATCTCGCCCGCGCCATGAGTGTCGCAAGCCGGGTCATCTGCATGCTGGAAGGACGTATCGTGCTCGACAGGCCGGCGGCGGCCGTCACCCGCGAGCACGTCACCCAGGCCTATTTCGGATTGCACCGGGCCGCCGGCGAGAGGAGCGCATCATGATCAATTCCCTGATCCAGGGCATCCTGCTCGGTGGCTATTACGCCGTCATCGCCTGCGGACTGTCCTTCATGTTTTCGGTCATGCGGATTATCAATCTCGCGCATGGCAGCCTGGCGATCGCCGCCGCCTACGGGCTGTGGCTGCTCGCCGCCAAGGTTGGCATTCCGCCTTTCGCCGGCCTGCTGATCGTGCTGCCGGCCATGGCGATCCTCGGCTGGCTGTTGCAGCGTTTCATCCTGGAACGCAGCGCCCGCGGCGGCACACTGCTGCCGATCCTGACGACCTTCGGCCTGTCGATCGTCATCGACAACCTGCTGTTCGAGCAGTTCGGCGCCGACACGCGCTCGCTCGCGCCCTTCATCGGCAATCTCTCCTATGCATCCTGGCAACTGCCGGGCCATATCTTCGTCGGCAAGCTCGCTGTCATGATGATGGTAACGGCGATCCTCCTTCTCGGCGCGCTGCAGTTCTTCCTCAGCCGCTTTGCACTCGGCCGCGCCATCCGTGCCACGGCCGAAGATCCCGATACGGCTGGGCTCGTCGGCATCGATGCACGTAGAGTGAATGCCGTCGCCACCGCGATCACCATGGTCACGATCGGGATCGCCGGCGCCTTTCTCGGAATGCGGGCGACCTTCAGCCCCTATGCGGGCGGGCCGCAGCTGCTCTTCGCCTTCGAGGCGGCCCTCATCGGTGGAGCCGGATCGCTCTGGGGCACGCTTGCCGGCGGCATCATTCTCGGCCTTGCCCAGTCGCTCGGCGCGCAACTGCATCCGCAAGGCTTCCTGATCGGCGGCCACGCCGTATTCCTGCTCGTCCTTTTTATCAGGCTGTCCCGGTTTGGCATGCCTCGGCTCGACAGGCTCGGCGCCTTCCTCAACCTTCGAGCACGTCTCAGGAGCCCGACATGACACTCGTCTCCAACGGAATATCGATCGAACGCTGGACGACATCGTCACGGATGGCGCTCGGCGCCATGGCCGCCTTGCTTGCCCTGCTGGCGCTCGCTCCCATAATGCTCGGCGCCGGCGCGATCGACCGGATGACGGCCCTGTTCATCTATGTGATCCTTGCCGCCATGTGGAATGCGCTCGCCGGTTTCGGCGGGCTCGTCTCCGTCGGCCAGCAGGTGTTCTTCGGCCTCGGCGCCTATTTCACCATCCGGCTTGCGGATGCAGGGCTCGATCCCTTCGTCTCGATCTTTGCCGCCGCGATCGTGACCGGTGCGCTGTCGGTGCCGCTTTCGCTCTTCATGCTGCGGCTGAAGGGCGGCGAGTTCGCGATCGGCATGTGGGTCGTGGCCACGCTCGCCCATCTCCTCGTCAATCTCGACAGCCTCATCCAGGGCGAAACGGGAACCTCGCTGATCTCGCTCAACCTTTATGACAGCGGCACGCGGCGGGCGGCGATCTATTGGCTTGCGCTCGCCTCCATGGCGGCCCTGCTCG
The DNA here is from genome assembly GCF_002211395.1 of Rhizobium sp. R339. NCBI lineage: Bacteria > Pseudomonadati > Pseudomonadota > Alphaproteobacteria > Hyphomicrobiales > Rhizobiaceae > Rhizobium > Rhizobium sp. R339. The sequence continues at coordinate 224,069 of NZ_LOKV01000012.1, read as the reverse complement.
GCGCGCTCTTCATGCTGATGAGAAGCCGCGCGGGGGCGGCCATGCAGGCGATCCGCGACAATGAGGAGGCAGCGACCTCGGTCGGCGTGCGGGTGATCGCGACCAAGCGGCTGCTCTTCGTGCTCGCCGCCTTCGGCATCGCCGTCGCCGGCGGCCTGTGGCTCGCGAGCGCCACCACCTTCCAGCCGAAGACCTATTTCAGCGTCCAGTGGACCGCCTACATGATCTTCATGGTGCTCGTCGGCGGCATCGGCAAGTTCGAGGGCGCGATCCTCGGCGCTCTTCTGTTCTTCGTCATCGAAACCTTCTTCGGCAGCGCCGGCGTCTGGTATCTGATCGGTCTCGGCGCCACCGCCCTGATCTTCTCCCTCTACTTGCCGCGGGGGCTTTGGGGCGAAATCGAACGCCGCTTCGATTTCCAGCTTCTGCCCGTCGGCTATCGGCTGAAACTTCCCGGTCCGAACAAGATCAAATGGGAAGAATGAGCCTGCCTCCAGTTTCTCTTGTGAAAGGTGACATTCATGCTTTTTGGTAAAACGATCCTGGTAACCGGCGTGGCGTCCGGCATCGGCGCGCGCACGGCGGAACTGGCGGGCCAAATGGGCGCCGAGGTCATCGGCATCGACGTGCGCGAACCCGCCCATGGAGGCGCCGCCTTCATCCGGGGCGATCTGTCCACGCCCTCGGGCGTTGCCGAGATCGTCGCGCAGCTTCCCTCGCGCCTCGATGCACTCGCCAATGTCGCCGGCCTTTCCGGTAACACAGGCGTCGTCTCGACGCTCGCCGTCAATTTCTACGGTCTTCGCGCCCTGTCGGAAGCCGTGGCACCGCGCCTGCGCGAAGGCGGCGCCATCGTCAACGTCGCCTCGATCGCCGGCTATGGCTGGCGTGCTAATCTCGATCGGGCAAAGATCCTGACCGGCATCGAAGGCTTTCCCGATGTCTCGGCGGTCGCCGCCGAACACGGCCTCAGGGACGAGGAAGGCTATCCGCTTTCCAAGGAACTGCTGCTGCTCTGGACCATGCGCGCGGCGCACCAACCCCTGTTCAAGGACCGTGGTATCCGCGTCAATGCGGTGAGCCCGGGACCGGTGGAAACGCCGATCCTCAAACAGTTCCGCGCGGTGCTCGGCGACGCCAGAGTCGACAGCGACATCACCCGCGTCGGCCGCGCCGGCACCGCCGCCGACATCGCCCCCGCCGTGCTCTTCCTCTGCTCGGATGGCGCGCGCTGGATCAACGGCACCAATCTTGCCGCCGACGGCGGCCTCGAAGCATCCATCAATGCCGAAGTTCTCGGCTTCTAATTCTGTTTCTGAGGAGATCCCCGATGAATATTTCCCTGCTCATAAACGGCGCGGACCGCGCGGCCTCCGGCGGCCGGACCTATGACCGCCTCGATCCGTTCACCGAGAAGCTCGCCAGCCGCGCCGCCGCCGCAAGCCTGGAGGATGTCGCCGCCGCCGTCGACGCCGCTTCCGCCGCCTTCGTCACCTGGTCGAAGACCGGCCCCGGCCAGCGCCGCGCCATCCTGATGAAGGCGGCCGACATCATGGATGCCAAGGCCGGCGAGTTCACCCGGCTGATGATCGAGGAGACCGGCGCCACCGCGCCCTGGGCCGGCTTCAACGTCATGCTCGCCGCCAATATCCTGCGCGAGGCCGGCGCCATGACGACGCAGATTTCAGGCGAAATCATTCCCTCCGACAAGCCGGGCACGCTCGCCATGGGCGTTCGCCAGGCCGCCGGCGTGTGCCTCGCCATCGCCCCCTGGAATGCGCCCGTCATTCTCGCCACCCGCGCCATCGCCATGCCGATCGCCTGCGGCAATACCGTCATCCTCAAGGCATCCGAGCAATGCCCCGGCACGCACCGGCTGATCGCCACCGCTCTCACCGAGGCGGGCCTTCCCGCCGGCGTCATCAACGTCCTCACCAACGCGCCGGAGGATGCGCCTGAAATCGTCGCCGCGCTGATCGCCCATCCCGCCGTCAAGCGCGTCAATTTCACCGGCTCGACCAAGGTCGGCAGGATCATTGCCGAGACCTGCGGCAAATATCTCAAGCCCGCTCTCCTCGAGCTCGGCGGCAAGGCGCCGCTTGTCATTCTCGACGACGCCGATATCGACGGCGCAGTCAATGCCGCAATCTTCGGCGCCTTCATGCATCAGGGCCAGATCTGCATGTCGACCGAGCGGATCATCGTCGACGAGGCGATCGCCGATGAGTTCGTCGCCAAACTCGCCGCCCGCGCCAGCCAACTGCCGGCCGGCGACCCGCGCGGCCATGTCGTGCTCGGTTCGCTGATCAGCCTCGACGCCGCCAAGAAAATGGAAGGGCTGATCGCCGATGCGACGGCCAAGGGCGCAAAACTCGTGGCTGGCGGCAAGCGCTCGGGCACCGTCGTCGAGGCGACGCTGCTCGATCGCGTCACACCTGAAATGCGCGTCTATGCGGAAGAATCCTTCGGGCCGGTCAAGCCGATCATTCGCGTCTCCGGCGAAGAGGAAGCGATCCGTATTGCCAACGACACCGAATACGGCCTGTCGTCCGCCGTCTTCAGCCGCGACATCCAGCGGGCCATGGCGGTTGCCGCGCGCATCGAATCCGGCATCTGCCACATCAATGGGCCGACACTGCACGACGAGGCGCAGATGCCCTTCGGCGGCGTCAAAGGCAGTGGCTACGGCCGCTTCGGCGGCAAGGCGGCGATCGCCGAATTCACCGACCTGCGCTGGATCACGGTGGAGGATTCCGCCCAACACTATCCCTTCTGAGGGAGGCGCCACCGCGCCGCAGTGGTTATTCCGTTGTGGCGCGGGTCCGCTCAGACCGAGAAGCGGGCCAGCGCCTCGGCAAGTTTCAGCCAGAGATCATGGGGCGGCGAAGGAATCGGCCGCGAATCCTCATCGGAGGCCCTGACTTCGTAAGCGAGCTCGGTCGAGCCGGAGCCCGCCAGCATCCGGCGGAATTTCGTGGCCCTGTCCGTAAACCGATCCGAACCTCGTTCCCCGAGCACCGTACGGATCGTCACCAAGGCGAGATTGAAGTTCTTCTGCAGTTGCCCAAATGCGCCGCGATGTTTGTCCCGCATGCCTGCATGGAGATCTCCGTGAGCGAGAGCGGCCATCGCCGCGTTGAAATCGCAGAGGTTGTCGTCGATCGACGCAATCAGCTCATTGAGAACGGCTGCCGAGCGGCAAAGATCCGCATCCGCATAGTCGGCGCTCATGCGCGCCGTCAGATCGCCACTCATGACGGCAGGCACCAAGGCCGCGATTTCAGCGCAGAATCTGCCTTTCTGATCCGGATCTAGGACCGGGTTCACGGCCATATCCCGCCCCCGGCCATTCGTTATCTCGACCATGCGCGCCAGGCCCTAGAGCAAAGCACCGTTGCGGCGAGAGCCGCAGCAAAGCATGAGAGCAAAACCGCTATGAACCATATCGTATTTCCATATGCCTGCTGACCTATCGCGCCTGTACCACATCTGAGCGAGCCGGATCGCACGGGTGGCGGAAACCGGCCTCATCCAAGGCGGTAACGTTTAAGGAAATCCTTCGCCGCTTCCGCAGCCGCCGGTTTTTCGCGCAGATCGGATAGTCCCTGCGTATTTTGATCGTAATCGAGCGGTGGATACGTGCGGAGATCCGCATTTCTCCCGCGCTGGTCGGTTGAAGCACGCGGCGCGGCGATATATTCCCCGGCCGGCAGAAACCCAGCGCCGCTGATGGCGGGCTTTGACAGCTTTCTTGAGGTCGAGAATAGATGAAAACGCCGCAGCGGAAATTCGTCGTCGAATTCAAGTCGGGACGGCGACAACCAAAGGCGCGGACGACCTCGATCTGGGGCGACACGGATTTCAAGGCCCTGGCGCGCGAAGTGCAGGACCAGTCGCCGCATCCGTTCAACGCGACCGAAACCGCCGCCGAAAGCCGCGACACCTTGCCCGAGCCGCTGAACCAACACCCTATCGGCCAGATCGATGCGAAGGCCGCGGAAGCGGCGCCATCGGAACCGGCGCAGCAGCAGGCCGCCATCTTGATTGCCGAAGCCACCGTGCCCGCGCAGGAGAGCCAGCCAGCATCGAAGCCTGCAGCCGCGTCGAAGCGCGCGCCGCGCAGATATTCGAAGCGCGAGCCGGCCACGGTCGCATCCGCTTTGACCGTCGAGGCGAACCCGCGTCCGCAATTCGAAGCCGAAGACGCTCCGGCTTCCAAACAGGACATTGCCTTCCTCGAAGCGGAAAACAAGCGGCTCAAAAGCCTGCGGGCCGAACAGCTCCACGCCGAAAATCTTCAGCTCAGGACGATGCTCGCCCGCTTCGAGAGCTAAGCACGCCGGCTACGCCGTCAGCCGAAGATTGTTCAAGATGCGCGCGGCGTTCAGCTCTCCAGCCATTGGGCGAGAAGCGTGGCGAAGGCGGTCGAGTGGGACTAGGCCGGCTCTCAGCATCTAAATTTCCATGCTCGCCGCGGTCAGTGCGCGATATTGTCGCCATGCTGATAGAATGTGAACGCGTTGCCGTCGTAACGGAATGCATGGCGGTTGGTCGCTATCCACAAAGCGTTATCAGACACGCTGTCGAGGCTGATGATCTGGGTCTTGCCGTCCAGCTTTTCGCCCGTAAGCAGCCTCACACGAGAGCCTTCGAGCACATAAAGACCATGCAAGGTGCCCAGATAGATCTTCCCTTGGAAGCTACGGACCGACCAGATGTAATCGCCAGGGAAAAACTCCCCCAAACTGCGGAAGCCCGCACGGGCATTGCCGATCAAAACAGTGCCGTCTTCGCCCACGACCAGCACTTCCTCTGCTGAGATGCAATGCATCGCGGTTAGAATGGCATCTGTTTTGGTATCGATCTTAGCCCAGGCCTTTCCGTCGTAGTGAAAGAGGTTCCCACCATTGCCGCAAACATAGACATCCGTCTCGTTTGCGCCATCCATATCATTGAAATTAGGCGCTTGCCGCATCGATTGCGTAAACTGGCGCAGCATGTCATCGGAACCGACGCCGCATTTGGAAACGGCAGGCTCAAGGCATTTTTGCCGAGTTCCGCCAGTTCTTTGTCGATAGGCGCCCAACCGATCTCATCGCGCCGATAGACCTGCCCGTAGTTGCCGCAGACAAACAAGGTAGAACCGATCTCTCTGATCCGTGTCACCGCGCCGAGAGCGCGCTTTCCCATCAGGCCTGCGTCGGCGATTTTTTCATAGATCTCCTCCGCAGAGTTCGCGATCTCGACGTCGCCCTCCGCCGTCATGGCGCAGGCTGCGCGTCTCTTCCGTTCCCGCTGCCGTCGCAGACCTAGCGACACCCCCTGCTCGTGGGCCAATCCCGATAGTGCCATACCTCCTCCGTTTCCGGGCACAGATAGTAAAGGCGGGTAAATTCCGCATCCTGCGGCAGTTCATCAGGGATCGTCGCAATAACGAAGATTTCGTCGGCTGCGGCGCAAGCGACAACGAATTTAACAGGTACGACCATTGGCCTCCAGAGAGCAAAGCGGGCGCCAGATGTCCCTTAGTGGTGCGGAGTGCACCTAAGCATCAATTGTCGATCAGACGGTCGTGACCGATCGTAACGAACAGCTTCGAGATGCCAAAGGCACCCCGACCGCCCTCCTTCGGATCAACGTAGCGTTCAAATGTAAAGGATCCCATCTGCGTCAGAACGCCGAGATATTCGATGAAGCCGCCGATTGAGAAATCCTTGGCGGCACCATCACCGCCGAGGCGGAAGTGAGGAACCATGGTATAGACCTGATTCGCACTGATCGGCCCAAGCCGGCGGCGCACGGCCTCGAAAACAGGCTTGCCGGTCCTTAGAATCCACCCAGCCGTGAACATCGAAAACGTTGGCGTCTACGGCGGAAGCTACCGCCATATCGTCATCGAAGGGAGGGATACCCTCGATGACTTTGGCAGTGATGTCCGTGGTGGTGACCGTGCCGGAATTCACATTGAGTGTGATCACCTTAAATTTGGGATGCCAAATGCTGGCTTCACCGAACGCATCCCGCATGAAGGGCACCATTTTTGCGGCGTCGAATTCCGGATCGCCGGCAAACAGCGTATGCAAAACAGGCATGATCGGCTCGGGATCGCAGATCCAGTAAAGACCATCGCGCCACTGCCCCCGACCATGTTCAATCCAAAAATCAATCATGGCGTCAGGCAGCCTCCCACGATAGCCCTCAGCCTGCGAAGCAGAAACCGTTGTACCATCTTTGAGCGGTCCGAATTCATCCAGTACGTCCTGCAGGGGGCGTCGAGGTGTGACAGACATTTCGGCTCCAGATGCTCATTGCGCTCTATAGGGCTCAAGGCGCGACTTTAACGCCACCCTTGAACGGCCTTGCCGAAAGCTCTTTAGGGATATCGTATTGATGCCAGCCTTCGTCGTCCAAAATGTAATAGCGAAGCCCATAATCGAACACATAGAGCTTCTCGTTATGGACGAAGATTGCGCTCGGCTGCAGCACGAAAGGGGCGGAGCGCATCTTCACCTTAGGCGCGAACGGCTTTGCAACATGACCGTCGAACCGGAATAATTCGGTGCCGGTCGCAAGGATCAGATCGTTGCGCAAGCGAGCGCCATCCTTGAAGTTTTTCTCCCGATCGGCAATGGACGAAATATCGCTAAACCCGGCTTGCGGATTTCCCTTCATCACAAGGCCATCAGAACCGATGACATAGTCAGCGTCGGACCCATCACTCTCGACATCGGCAACATAAGAATATGCAGGCAGAGACCGAGCGATACGATCCGGCAATTTCTGCTGCGTCCAAGACTCAGGCTGGCCAGTGAAAAGTGTTTTCAGACGCGGGTAGCTGTCCATTTCGGCATAGAGCTTTTTCTTCAATTCAAAGCGCTCTTCATCGGGCATATCCTTCCGATAGAGAGGGTGTCCGGGATAGAGATTGAAATGCCGCGTATTCACTGTCTGCGTGCCGACAATAAAGATATCGCCCGCCCGATTGGCTCCTATGATCGTCCAATCAGGGGCCTTGTAGGGATATTCTGTCTGTAAAGGAGGAGAGACATCTTGCCAGGATTTTTCTTTACCAAGCTTAAGAAAGCCGTCACCGCCCGCAACCAACCATTGGTCCTCTACAGGTAAAATGGAGCTGAACAGGATCTCGGGCGCGTCATCAGATTCGGCTTGGGTTCCGGGTATGATCGAATGCTCAGCGCCATTGGGACTGATCACATAAATGTCCCCGTTCAGGCTCAGCGTTACATAGGACGGCTCGCCCGCACCATCAGGCTGCGGCACGACCCGGATATCCCGCAATTCCCGCCGCACATCGAGGCGTGAAAATGTCTGCGCTTTGACGTCGCGCGTCAGTATGATCGTATAGGGATCGTCCCAGCGCGGGCCGCCGAGCAAAAGCGCAAAATATCGATCATCCGCCATAACCGCCGCGTAAAGCGTTGGCTCCCACGCGCCATAAAGCTCTTCGAAATCTTCGTCGTCGTCGATGGCATCAGTCATCGTCACACTCTCGATCTATTAGGGATATCGGCCATTTCGGAGAACTTCCGCAATCCGGCCGGTAGGAAGTGGCTTTTCCTTCGTACGGCCTGGCGCAGTCAAACCGGTCTTTGCTTTCACTTGCGCCGCCGCTCGCGCATTAGCGGCTTCTGCGCAAACCTTGTCGATATCCTTTGTTTGCAGGAGCGCCGCCTGTGATCTTAATAGGATGTCTTCCATGGGAGCGGTACCGGGAAATTCCGGATGATCAATCCCTGCAAACTCTTTCCTGATGTGTTCATGCACCCCTCCTGAGTCATTTTTATTGCTGTGCTCATCGCTCGTCAGGCAGATTGACTCGCCTTGGCCCTCTGTAGGTGCATTCGGAACGCGTTCTGTCGTCACCTTTCCCGCTCGATCTCCTAACCGGTAGACCATATCGGGCACGACGTGATGGGTCTTGCCACCGCGCGCCGTGCATGGCCCGTAGATATCGTCGTAGGGGCCTATAAGGCACTCTTTCTTTTTTTTATCATCGACCCTTGTATTGGACCCCGGATCAAGTGGCGGGGGCGGAATTGGCTTCGGTTTCTTCTCCTCTTCTTCTTTTTTCCGGGCCTCGTTCATTTCCTTGAGCTTCTGCTCGATCTGGTCGTCCGACAGGCCCTGAAAAGGAGAGAGGACACTTTGAACTTCGGCATCCGACATTGTGCGGACGTCCATCGGCTTTCCGGCCAATGTCGACAAGATGTCATTGGCAAGCGGGACGCGTTCGCTATCATTAATGATGAGGCCGTATTTCCCTTCCCAAGTTGAAGAGTTGAACATATCCAATGGGTTGCTGACATGTTCGCGGCCACCAAGCAGACGGTTCTGAGTGATAACGTGATCGCCTGCGCCAGACAGGATCGCCTGAAAAGCACGCGCTTCCGCAGCTTTCTCAGCCTGCGTCTTGCTAAGGTCGTCTAATACAAGCGATGCAGCGCGGCCCCAAATTCCGAATCTTTTAAGGACCGTCGAACCAACTTTAGGCCAGTTGGCGGTTGGCGTCTGAGTTGTCGGCGGAGCGGTCGTGGTCGCTCCCCTCGTCGTTCCACCTATCAGTCCGCCACCACCATTCGTCATCGTGCCGACATTCGCTTGCGCGTACTGCGCACCCATGATCAGCGGCTCAGGCGAGGCATCGCTCATCACGCGGCCTTCGTTTGCGCTCGTGCCATTGGAGCGCAGCGATCCTAAAACGGGATCGTCGTCTTTCGGCGGCGCATATGTCTGCGTCCCACGCACGAAGATCGCTTCGCCTTGCGTATTCCGATTGTTCATCCAGAAACGATCGAGATGGCGGATGACATGGGAGCCTTCGGCGCGTACCTGCTCGGCATGTCCAATGGGCTCGCAGATATTTTCAACAGTACCGGATTTGACACCCTTTTTCGTGCCCGGGGCATCACCGTGGACGTGCGTCGTACAAGAGCGCATGACCATTGCTTTCTTCCCGGTAAAGCGGACGGAAGGCGTGTAGTCTTTGTCGTGTCCGCAATAGTCGACGATCGGATAGGGAATGGGAACGACCGAAGAACCTACCGGCGTCAGGCAGACGTCCGGCGACAGCGAGACAACCCGCGCTTCGTCCAAATCGCGCAACCCCTCCCGCGGTTGCCTTGTCGTCCAAGGGCTTGGATAATCTGGCTCACCGACGTAATTATCGCGTGGGATGCTCATGCCGCGACCCTGCTGCCAGGGACAACAGCCGCGACGTTGACCTGAACCCGTGTCAGCATCAATTGGGTTCCTAGAGCTTCCGGCAGCGGAAAGCGCCCCCGCCAAGTCAGCATTACCCGGTCATCGTTCCGCCAGTCGAAATGCACGCCATCGAGTGAAAGCACATGCCATTCGTCACGATCGTGACCGGCACAATGTAACCCCAGCGTCAGCCCAGGCAGCCGCCCTGCGGCGTGTGCGAAGCGAGGGTGCAGATCATCCAACTGGTAGTCTTCGCCCCCCGCCAGAGAAGGGATCGCAACGAGATCAGGATGAGCGCTTTGCCAGAAGCGTGTGTCGAAATCCCTAGGCAGAAGCGGATGGCGCTCGTTTAGCCAGAGATCGTCATAGGTGCCGGCGTATTGCTGGCGGAACCGCCACCACGGCGACACGAGGCCCAACCCCTGCGGCTCGGCCGGCTCCCGCCAATTCAGTTTCTCCCCGGGCAAGGTGATTTGCGGCGCGGCGACGGGTGGGTGGTCGAACGGCCTGTCGAGATTAACGATGCCGCAGCCGAGCGGATTGCGCGCTTCGACATCGGGGGGTGTTTCGGTTTCCGGATCGCCCGTACCAGGGATTTGGCCGCCATAGGCCTTACTCCAGCAAATCGGCACCTGGGATGCCGGCTCGGCTTGCGTGAGTTGCCAATCCGTCAGGACGCGTTTGGGTTCTCTGGCAGAAAAGCCCGCCCATTTTTCTTTGATCACAGGGCGCCAGAAACGCGCACCGTGGACTTCGAGCCTCTTGGAAAGCTCTCCGACGCGCAGGCCAACCTGCCAAGACGGGGCTGGCGTGCCGCCTGGCGCATAAGCATTGCCAAGGAATGTGATGTCGGTTCCAGCCTTCTCCGGTGTCAAGTCGGTCTGGCGCAGCAGGGGGCCGGCATGGGGATCGCCGTCATAGGCGTCCTCCCACTGAAAATCTTCCTGTTTCGCGGCGATGGCGAGCGTCTCGCCCTGGCGATGAACAAACGTGCCGCGAACCGACACGACGCAATCCAGATCCCCGTTCGCATCGAACTGCCGGAAAGCCATGGCTGGAAAGGGAAGTCGGTTGATCAGTTCCAAGCAACTTCCTCCTCAGTTCAGGTCGATCGGCTTGCCGCGCATCTGGAAATGTTCGGTCGCAACGAAGTTGAAGGTCTTGCCGAGAATGATCACTTCGCCGTTGGCTTTCATGATGAATTTGGAATCGCCGCATTCGATGACGAATTCCTCGCCGACCGCGATCTTCTTGAACTTGCCGACGCTCTCCAGCGAGGTCTGGCCGACATTGGTGACCTTGCTCATGCCGATCTGCTCGGCCCGCGCTATGCCGATCGTGTCGGATTTGAAGGCGCCGACGATCGTGTTCATGATGCCTGGCATCGGGAAAAGGCCCGAAGCCGCATCGCCGACGCCCGTACCGGAGCCGGCGAGCGCCGTGCCCGCATCCGCTCTTGGCGACGGTCCCGACACCACGCCCTCGCGGCTGCCCAGTCCGCCGGCGCCGAGAAAGCCGAGCGCCGAAGACGCAACCGTGCCGACAAAGGCCGCAAGCCCGGCCCCGCCGCCGCCTGCAATTTGCCCGGCCTGCGCCAGGAGCCCCGCAGTATGTCCGGAGAGCCCGCTGACCGCTCCCATCAGCGCCATCGCCATCGGCCCCGTGCCGCCGACGACCGTGTTCACCGAACCGCCGATCTCGTGCTTCTGGTTGCCGCTCACTTCTACCGCGCGATTGCCACCGATGGCCGAGACCTCGTGGCGGTCGACGCGTTTGGTGCGGTCGTTCAGCACGCGCGTCGTCTGGTCCTTCTGGGCATGGAAGAACATGTTCTCCTGGCCGGCCTCGTCCTCGAAGGTCATTTCGTTGAAGCCGGTGCCCTTGTGCGTGTTCGAGCGCATGACCATGCGGGTCTTGTTGGCCGGCAGATCGTATGGAACCGTGTTGGAAGGATTGGGCACCACGCCTGTCACCAGCGGCCGGTCGGGATCGCCGTCGACGAAGGCGACCATCACCTCCATGCCGATGCGCGGAATGACCTGTGCGCCCCAGGTGCCGCCGCCCCAGACCTGGCTGACGCGCACCCAGCAGGTGTCGGAACCGTCCCTCTTGGCCTTGCGGTCCCAGGGGAACCATAGCTTGATGCGGCCGTACTGGTCGGGGTGGATCTCCTCGCCGACGGGCCCGGCGACGATTGCCACCTGCGTGCCTTCGATGCGCGGCCGCTTCGTCCCGCGATGCGGCGTCATCGGCACCCGCGACGGCACCGCCTCGAAGGTGTTGGTATATTCCGGCTCATTGCTGTTGGTCTCGTAGGAGCGGTCGACGACGGTATGGGTCGCCTTCACCACCACATGCTCGTCATACACGTGATCGGGATGGGCGACCTCATAAGGCGTGAAGCGGCGCCCTGCCTCCAGTATGCGGGATGTGGAATCGCCGAAGACCCGGTCGTGATCGGCTTCGGAGGCCTGCATTCTGAGTTTTTCGGCCCGTTCCGCCTCGGCGACGGAGGAAATGCGCGCCGGATATTCGTAGAGTTCGCGCTTGGTCGCTTCCGGCATCTGCACGAGCGACGGCGTCATGGTGCCGGGCACCATGCGTGGGGTTTCGAAATTCCAGTCGGCGCCGGCGCGTTGCCCCGGCACATAGGAATAGCGCCGGCTCCACTCGGTGATGTGGTTGCGGTCGGCCGAACCCTGCGCCAGGCGGACCCGGGCCTCGCCCTGCGCCGAGGGCGACGAGCCGAGCCAGGATTGGGCGCTGTCGGCCACATGCAGCTTGTGTTTGCCGTCCTCGTGCGAGAACCAGTAAAACAGGCCGTCTTCCTCGAAGCGGCGGGTGAGATAGGCAAGGTCGGTTTCGTTCCACTGCACCGAATAATGCTGCGGCGGCGGTGGCGTGATCACGCCCGACGTATCGGGCGCCGGGATGCCATGCTCGGAAAATAGCGTCTCGACGATGTCGACGGAGGTCTTGTCCATCCAGATGCGGCAGTCGGATCGGCGCGATAAGAGCCACATTTGCGGCCTCAGCACCATGGAATAGGAGCGCAGGCCGCGGGTGATCGGCGGGCCTTCGTTGAGCTCGGTCACCAGACCGTTGAACGGCCGGCGCACGCCGCCTTCGCCATCGCCCTGCTGCACCTCCACGGAAACATCCATCAGGCGGCCGATCAGTTCCTCCGGCTTGACGGACGGCTTCTTGGCGCGCGCCGAAACCTTGATTTCGAAGAGCGAAGAAATGCCTTCCTCGATCGTCACGCGCTCCGGCAGAAGCTGGTCCTCGCCGAGCGGCGAAACGATCTTCAGAATACGGTTCGCCTGGATGAAATCGGCGGCGAGGGATTGCAAATCGTCCATAACATCACGTTCCGTCTTGGAAAGCCGAATTACTGCTGCTGCGGCCGAGGATGGGTCTTGAGATAATCCGCCAGCGCCTGGAAATATTGCCCCAGCATTTGGCCGTTGGCCTGGTCGGACACCCGCCTGTAACTTTCGACGAGCGCGTCGCGCTTGGCCTTTCCGCCCGAGCTCTCATAGAATTCCGTCAGCACCGATAGGTCTTCCGGCGGCAGGGTGGCCAGCACGAAGGTCAGCCGCGCCTTTTCGTCCGCCCGCGCCATATCCTTGGGAAGCGGCTTTTCGTTTTCGCTTCTCGCACGCAGCGACGCGATCACGCCCTTCATCTCGGATTGCAGCTTGTCCTGCGAAACCGACGCCAGTTTTCCGGCATCGGCGCTGGAAAGGGCCTCCAGCGACAGATACATGGCTTGCGAGGTGACGGCGCTTTCCACAGCAAGATCCGGGCCGGCCATCAGATCGGCAAGCGCTTTGATACCGGGGCCTTTGTCAGGGTCGGCAAGGCGTGTTTCGATCTCCTTCGCGGCTGCCTGATCCTGCGCCTGGTACATGCGCGCGACCTTTGCCTGCCCCTCTTGCCATGCCGCGGCCGCTTTGGCGAAAGCCTTGGGGTCCACGGCATTGCTGCCAGCCGCAGCCACCGCTTTCGAGATTTCGGCAAGCATGCCGTCGGCATCGAAGGAAGACCGCGCAGCGGTCTCGAGCAGCGGCTGCGCATCGGATGTGGGAACGCTCCGGTCGGCGGCCGCCTTGGCGACGCTTTCGACAGCGGCCGGCGTGGCGGAAAGGCGCGAGGACACCGCTTCGATCTCAAGCAGGGAGCGATCGGTGGAACCGGATGCGCCGACCATGGCGGCAGCGCTCGCGACCATGACACCCGCGAAAGCGGCCGCAACCAGCGGCCAGCGCATGCGCCCCATCAATCCTTGCTTGAGAAGACCGGTCAACAGCATCGGCACCGCCTTAGATCATCCTGACATCGGTGAGCTGCTTCGGCCGCGCATCGGCGGAAAGGCGGTTGATGATCTGCTCCGCCTTTGCCATCTGGGCGCTGCCGGTCGGATCGATGAACAGCTTTTCGGCAAAATTCTGCTCCGGATAGAAGGAAGAATTGCCGGTGAGACGGCTGAGCGTGTTGATGCGTTCGCGCACGACCGATCCGATATTGTCGTATTCGATACGCTGACCGGGATCGTAGGGCTGGAAGGGCCGGCCCGTCAGGCGCGGCGAAATGGATTTCGGATAGTCGGTTGCCGAAGGCAGCTGCGGGATGGCCTTCTTGCTATATTCGATGTCGCGGCCGATGCCGCCAACGGTGCCGCCCGTTGAGGGCGCATAGGTCACGAGCTTGTCGGAATCCAGAACCGCGCTCATGTAGAACAGCAGCTCCATCTTCTGGGAGAGGCGGTTTTCGTCCACGCGCCTGCTTTCGGGCGGATTGCAGAACGGCGTCTGGCCGACCAGATCGGCAAGCCTGGATTTGCCAGCTTCGCTGATCGTGTTGTCATGCTGCACGCCCCTGATGAATTCATGCACGCAGACGTGGTTGATGGCGATGAAATCGTCGATCCGCGTCTTGAAATTCAGAGCGGTCGGCGCAGAGGCGACCGGCGCGCTGCTCGTCAGTTTTTCCGCAGCACTCGTCACCTGCTTGTTGGCGAGCTTCTTGGCTTCGTCGAGGACGCCACCCAGCGCAAACATCACCACCTTGCTGTTGGCGGCGGCATGCATGACGTTGAAGGTGCGGTTGAGGTTGTTGTTGCAGATCACGCTCAGCGCGGCGCGGCCGGCCAGCACGCGCACCGAGGTCGTCGCGAAGGCAGCCATCATGATGCTGCCCGTCAGGATCGAAGCGGAAAACACGAAGAGCTCGGCCAGCATCCGGTCGCGGGCTTCCTGGGCTTTCGACGTTTTCTGAAAATTATCGATGGCGAGATCGTAGGCCCTGACATAGGGACTGGAAACGTTCGTCTCCCACTGGGACTTGTACTTGGGCAGTTCTACCAGAATATCGTTCAAACGCTCAGTTGCAGCCGACACGATCATCTCCATTGTCAAAGCGCGAGGATGTCTCTCAAATCATCTGCGGAAACAGCATGTTTCAGCGCCTTCCCGAGGGCGGGGAAGGCAGCCGGAAACATGGAGTTGCAGTGCCAGCAGCAAGGCTGGCACTGCCGATGTCGAGAGGCTTAAGCGGCCTTGGTGGTGGCGAGATCGTAGGAGGCGATCATCGGCGACTGCGGCGAGTGCTTGTCGTCGTAAGGCGTGTACTTCACTTCCATCTTGGTGAAGTTCAGCTTGATCGTCTCGACCGGGCGGTCGCCGTTGGAATCGATCGAGTAGCTGGCGATCAGCGTGTTCTCGAGCGAATATTCGATATAGGTGTCGCCGGGATTGCCCGTCGTGACGAGGTGGATGACGGAGCGCTTGCCGGTGCGGCCCGAGCAGGCCTCCTGGAAGAGCTTGGTCGACGAGGAGTCGCTCACCTTGGTGAGGATCACTTCCGAAACGGTCGGCTCGGAAGCCTCGCGGTTCGCGGCCGAACCGGCGGAGGTGTTCATGTTGCGGGAAACGTTCCAGTGAATGGCTTCGATGTCCATCCACTTGCGATGCTGCTCGTGAGTCGCATCACCCTGGATACCGTCGATCTGAAGATAAATCGGCATGCTGTCAGCTCTCCTATTGGCGGTTGAGTGCCTAGTTGCGTCTAAGGCGTAGTTGCCTTTCTTTTCGCTGCTCCCCGAGTGCGTTTGCGGCTCGGGGTTACTTCATCCGACAACCGGCTTTCCCCCGGCGTGCCGAATTCCTGTGGGGCGGCCTCCTCGGCATCGAGGCCGAATTGATGGCCGTCGTAACCGATGGTGATCCCCGTAATCTTCTTCTGCTGCGCGACCGCTTCGAGGAAAAACGTCGAAAGAACGGGCAGCAGGTCGCGCGCTATCATCACCTCGATGGCGCGGGCGCCCATCTCGCTGGTGCGGGCGCGTGAAATCAGCGCCTCGCGCGCCTGCGGCGAGAGCGAAAGTGTCGTCCCGTAGGTCGTCCCGACTCGCTCGCGGATGCGGCCGATCTGGATATCGACGATGCCGGACAGCGTCTCGGACCCAAGCGGCATGAAGGGCAGCACGGTGGTGCGCCCGAGGAAGGCCGGTTTGAAATGCTTCTGCAGTTCCGGCAGCAGCATCGCTTCGAGCGCTTCCGCCTCCGGCATCGTCTCGGGATCGGCCGAAAGTGCGGCGATCATCTCCGAGCCGGTATTGGCGGTCATGACGATGGTGGTGTTCTTGAAATCGATGTCGCGGCCTTCGCCGTCGCGCAGCGTTCCCTTGTCGAACACCTGATAGAAGATTTCCTGAACGCCGGGATGCGCCTTGTCGATCTCGTCGAGCAGCAGCACCCCATAGGGCCGGCGCCTCACCGCTTCGGTCAGTACGCCGCCTTCGCCGTAGCCGACATAACCGGGCGGCGAACCGAGAAGCATGGAAATCTTATGCTCCTCCTTGAACTCGGACATGTTGATGGTGGTGAGATAACGGCTGCCGCCATAGAGCATGTCGGCGAGCGACAGCGCGGTTTCGGTCTTGCCGGTGCCGGACATGCCGACGAGCAGGAAGACGGCCGGCGGGCGGCGCGGATCGGAAAGCCCGGCGCGCGCCGCGCGCATGGCCGAGGCGATCCGACCGATCGCCGCATCCTGCCCCAGCACCCTTTCCTTCAGGCGGGCATCGAGCGTCTTGACGGTCTCGATCTGGTCGGCGAGCAGCTTGCCGAGCGGAATTCCGGTCCAGCGGGCGACCACGGCGGCGACGACTTCCTTGTCGACGACGCGCGGCAGCAGCGGTGTGCGGTCCGTCACCGCCGCCAGGCTGCGTTCGGTCGCGGCAAGAGCGGCCCGCGCGCTTTCCACCGTCATGGCCTGGGGCGGGAATGGCGCGACATTCGTGCCGTCGCCAGAATTGTCGGCCGGCGCCAGCGGAGCGACGGCTTCGTCGGGAGAGAAGACTTCCTCCAGCCGGTCGGCCTCGCGGACGAGCCGGTTCTCGTCGTCGAATTTCGATCGGAGCGCCTCGATTTCCGCGAGGATCTCCCGCTGCTTGACGGCGATCTCTTCAAGCCGGGCGAGTTTTTCCGGCGTCTCCGGTTCGCGCGCCAGCCAGCTTGATTCGGCTTCCAGAAGATCGCGTTCCTCGGAAAGCGATTTCAGCGCCTCCGGCATCGTCTGGCGCGCGAGCGCGACGGCCGCTGCGGCCGTGTCGATCAGGCTGATCGCCTTGTCGGGCAGCTGCCGGTCCGGCAGATAGCGTGCCGAAAGCCGGACGGCGGCGACGATCGCCTCGTCACGGATGCGAACCTTGTGATGGGCCTTCAGGCTTTCGGCCACGCCGCGCAGCATGCGGATCGCCGATTCCTCGTCGGGTTCGCGAACATGCACGGTCTGGAAGCGGCGGGTCAGGGCCGCGTCCTTCTCGATGAAGCGCTTGTATTCGCCCCAGGTCGTCGCCGCGATCGTGCGCAGCTCGCCGCGCGCCAAAGCGGGCTTCAGAATGTTGGCGGCATCGCCCTGGCCCGCCTGTCCGCCGGCGCCGATCAGCCCATGGGCTTCGTCGATGAATAGGATGATCGGCTGCGGCGAGGTCTTCACTGCGTCGACCACGCCATGCAGCCGCCGCTCGAATTCGCCTTTGACGCCGGCGCCGGCCTGCAGCAGGCTCAGATCCAGGAGCAGCAGTTTCACATCTTTCAGCCGGTCCGGCACGTTGCCGGCGGCGATCTCCAGCGCCAGCGCTTCCGCCACCGCGGTCTTGCCGACGCCCGCCTCACCGACGAGGATGGGGTTGTTCTGCCGCCGGCGCGTCAGGATGTCGATCAACTGCCGTAACTCGCGATCGCGCCCGATAACCGGATCGATACGGCCCCCGCGGGCATCCGCCGTCATGTCGTGGGTGTAGAGGCGCAGGAACTCGTTGTCCCCGGATGAGGCGGCGGGCATGGAAAGCTGTTCCGACGCGCTGGGCGCCGCCTTCTCCAGCAGCCTGTCGAGTGTCGCCCTGTCGAGGTTGCGCAGGGAGGGGGCAATGCCGCGGATAACGGCGCGCAGCGCCGAATCGCTCGTCAGCGCGGCAAGCAGATCGGCAAGAAGCACGACATTGCGCCCGCATTGCAGCGATGCAACCAGCCAAGACTCCCGGCCGAGGGAAAGCAGGTTGGGCGAGAGCGCAAGCGCGGCGCCGGCTTCCCGGGGGACGTCGGCGATCGCGGCATCGAGCTCGGCTCTCAGCGCTTGGGAAGAAACCGCGAGTTCTTCGAAAACGGCGGAAAATCCCGCAATATCAAGAAGGGAGCGAAGCCAGTGGGCGATGTCCACCATGGCGTGCTGATGACGCACGGCGAGCGAAGCCGCTGTCTCAAGACCGACACGTAGATTGGGCTCAAGCGTTCTTATGAGACGATTGAGATCGATATGAGACATCCGCAAGTCCTGTTTATACGTCGAAATTCGGCGCGCTCTCGTGATGCGAAGCAACAACTAGGGCGCTCATAAACCCTTGTCCAGAACAAAAACGACTCTATTTAAAAAAATGAGCATAAAGAAAGTCGTCATAAATCCGTCATCGTTCTGAAATGGTTGACAAGCCAATACAGGCCGCCCAAAATGCCCGCTCTCCGCAGTATGCTCTGATTTTCGAGGTATTTAACAGCGTGAACGTCCGAGAAATTATAAATTCACTTGAAGAAGATCGCCCGTGCGGAGAAAACGTGCGCAACAATACTATCCATCGTGAAATATACTATAGAATTAAGGACGCGAGAAACGCCGCTCGTACAGCCGAACGTAGTATTTCTCCGGGTGAAGTTATTACGCTTGCACCTGCTTGGCACGATGTTAGCAATCTTGGATTGCAAATCCTTTCTTCCCAAAGCAAGGACATCGAAGTATTGGCCTGGCTTGCCGAAGCCCAGTTGCGGCTGCGCGGCTTCTCAGGATTGCGTGACGTATATGTTGCAACCGTGTCGCTTTTAGACAAGTATTTCGATGCCTTGCATTCGATCGGGGATGGCGACTTCGAGGAACGGTTTGCGCCTTTCGCGGGCCTCAACGGCGTGGGCGGCGAGGGAACGCTGATCCAGGCTATTCGTTTGACATCGTTGATCCCGGACGGAAAGTTCGCCCAATTTTCGCTGTGGGATTTCCAGCTTTCGCAACGGCCGAACGAAATCGAGCGGCGCAAGGAATTGCAGCAGGCGGCGGCGGAAGCCGGTGTCGCTCACATGTCAGCCTATCTCGGCGTGCTCACCGAGTGCATCGCCGCTTTCGACCGCATGGTCGAAATACTTGACGAGCACTGCGGCGACCAGGCGCCGCCGAGTTCGAATACACGCAATGTGTTGCAAGAGGCCGCCGCTGCAATCCGCGTACTCGCCGGTATAGAAGATCCCGTCGCGGCGTCCGAAGCCCCTGCTGCGCATGATTTCGAGCACCCGCCAGCCGCCGGCGGCGGCGAGGTGGAGGCCATTCGGCCGCGGCCCGTCAGCACCGAGGCGATTCGCTCGCGGGAAGAAGCCTTCGAGCTTCTGGCTGCCGTTGCCCGCTATTTCCGCCGTACCGAGCCCCATTCACCCATTTCCATGTCGATCGAGACGCTGGTGCGCCGCGGCCGCATGGATTTTTCCGAGCTTCTTGCCGAGCTTCTGCCCGAACAGCACGCCCGCAATGCCGTGCTGACGGCAGCCGGCATACAGCCCGCAAACGACAGGGGAGGCTGACGGCGTGCGGCCCGGCCGCAATCCGCATCTTCCCAATCCGTAATCCGCCGATGAGACGAAGGAGAGCCTCGATGGCAAGTGTGCATGAGAAACTGGAACGGGTTCGCAAGCCCAGGGTCCACATCAAATACGAAGTGGAAACCGAAGGCGCGATGGTGGTGAAGGAACTGCCCTTCGTCGTCGGCGTGCTCGGCGACTTTTCCGGCAATCCCACGCAGCCGCTGAAGCCCTTCGGCGAGCGCAAATTCGTGCAGGTCGACCGCGACAACTTCGACGACGTCATGCGCCGGATGACGCCGGGCCTGACGATTTCGGTCGAAAACACGCTGGAAAACAACGGAACCCAGCTTCCGGTCTCGCTGAAATTCGAAAGCATGGCCGATTTCGAACCCGGCGCGATCGTCGACCAGGTGCCGGCGCTGAAGGCGCTGCTCAATGCCCGCAACCAGCTGCGCGACCTGATGAGCAAGGCGGACCGCTCGGAAGAGCTGGAACGGCTGCTCGAAGACATTCTGCAGAACAAGGCCGACCTTTCGCAGCTGATCGCCCAGCTTGGCGGCAAGGCCGACGAGCCGAAGGACGTGGTGAACTGAATGCCTGGAATCGCGGGCCGGCAGGCCTGCGCTGAAATTCTGAAGAGTCGTTGTCCGGCAGCGGCCCCTTCGAAGGGAAGCCTCATCCCTCAAGGCCCGCCGCTTTCGCAAAAAGGATCGTATAGATGACCGCTGAAACGCAATTGCAGACAAGGGAAGAAGCAGGGTTCGCGCCTGATCAGGACCTGCTCTCGAAGGTCGTGGCCGCAACCCGCCAGACCGAGCCCGACCGTGCCCAGGACCTCCTGCGCACCCTTACCGACCAGGCCCTCAAGGGCACCGTCACCTATGATCGCAACCTGACGATCACCTTGAACAACGCCATCGCCGAGATCGACAAGGCGATATCAAGCCAGCTCGCCGCAATCATGCAGTCGCCCGAGTTCACCAAGCTCGAAGGCGCCTGGCGCGGCCTGCACTATCTCGTCAAGAACACCGAGACGAGCGCCAATCTGAAGATCCGCGTGCTCAACGCATCCAAGCGGGATATCGCCAAGGATCTCGCCAAGGCCGTCGAGTTCGACCAGTCCCGGCTGTTCAAATCGGTCTATGAAGACGAGTTCGGCACGCCGGGCGGCGAGCCGATGGGCGCGCTGATCGGCGATTACGAATTCGACAATTCCTTCGACGACGTGCAGCTCCTGCAGGGCGTCTCGATGATCGCCGCCGCCGCCTTCGCCCCGTTCATCTCGGCCGCCAGCCCGCGCATGTTCGGCTTCGAGGATTTCCGCGAGCTGGCAAAACCGCGCGATCTCGAAAAGATCTTCGAAACGGTGGAATATGCCAAGTGGCGCAGCCTGCGGGAAAGCGACGATTCGCGCTTCGTGACCCTCGCCATGCCGCGCGTGCTCGCCCGCATGCCCTACGGTCCGAAGACCAGCCCGATCGAGGAATTCAACTTCGATGAGACCGGCGGCTCCAAGACCGGCGAACTGCCGCACGGCTCCTATTGCTGGATGAACGCGGCCTATGTGATGGGCACGCGCCTAACCGAGGCCTTCGCCAAGAACGGCTGGTGCACGGCCATCCGCGGCGCCGAAAACGGCGGCAAGGTCGAAGGCCTGCCGATGCATATCTTCTCCAGCGACGACGGCGATCTCGACCTGAAATGCCCGACGGAAGTCGGCATCACCGACCGCCGCGACGCCGAACTCGGCAAGCTCGGCTTCCTGCCGCTCTGCCACTACAAGAATACCGATTATGCCGTGTTCTTCGGCGCCCAGACGGCGCACAAGCCGAAGCTCTACGACCGCCCCGAGGCCAATGCCAATGCGGCCGTTTCGGCTCGCCTGCCCTACATGATGGCGACCTCGCGCTTTGCCCATTACCTCAAGGTCATGGGCCGCGATAAGATCGGCTCCTTCATGGAAGCGGAAGATTGCGAGGCCTGGCTCAACCGCTGGATCTCCAACTACGTCAACGCCAATGACGAGGCCGGCGAAGAATCGCGCGCCAAATATCCGCTGCGCGAGGCCAAGGTCACCGTGCAGGAAATCCCCGGCAGGCCGGGCGCCTACAACGCCGTCGCCTGGATGCGTCCCTGGCTGCAGATGGAGGAATTGACCACCTCACTGCGCATGGTCGCCCGGATTCCCTCGAAGAACTGATGAAACCGGGACCGGCGCGGCAATCCAGCTGCGCGGGTCCTCTCGAAACATCTCTTTCAGGTTGACGATGGGTTCCAGCACTGAATGGCGGCGCCGGGCGGATCAGCTGATCGCGCTGATCGACGAGGCGTTGAACAGGCAAGTCAATGCCATTCTCCACCATCCCGATTTCCAGGCGATGGAGGCGAGATGGCGCGGCCTTGCCATGCTCGTGCGCGAGGCAAGCCGCAGCGGCGAAGTGAAGGTCAAGTTGCTCGGCGTCAGCTGGCGCGAACTCGCGCGCAGCATGGAGCGCGCCAGCGATTTCGACCAGAGCCATCTGTTCGAGCTGATCTACAGCCGCGAATTCGGCATGCCGGGCGGCGAGCCCTTCGGTCTGCTGATCGGCGATTATCATCTGTCTCCCGCCGATCCCGCCGACGGCGATCCCGTCAGCACGCTGTCGCAGCTCGGCATGGTGGCGGCGGCCGCCTTCTGCCCCTTCGTTGCGGGCGCCGCGCCGCTTGCGGTCGGCCTTGAGGATTTTCACGAGCTGAACCGGGTCAACGACTTTTCCTGGCTTGCCACCGAGACGGCCCGCATCCGCTGGAACAGCCTCCGCGCCAGCGAGGATGCACGTTTCCTCGGTCTCGCCGCGCCGCGCATCCTGATGCGCTCGCCGCTGATGCCGCATTCCCGCCATCGCAATGACGGCTTTCCCTTCCGCGAAAGCATTGCCGCCGACGGCAGTTCGCTGCTCTGGGGCAATGCCGCCTTCGCCTTCGCGACCGTCGTCATCCGGAATTTCATCAATTCCGGCTGGTTCGCCGATATTCGCGGCGTCACCCAGGATGCGATCGACGGCGGCCTGCTGAGCGGTGCCGAATTGCCGCCCTATGACTTCGGCACCGAAAGCAACGGGCTCTCCGCCCAGGCGCCTGTCGAAATCCACCTGACCAGCAGCCAGGAACAGCAGCTCTGCGAACTCGGCATCATTCCCGCCGCGACCACCTATCTCTCCTCTTCGGCGATCTTCAATTCCAATCAGTCGCTGCATGCGCCGCCGCATTATGCCAACGAGCATGCGCGCCAGAACGCCCGGCTCGCCGCCATGCTGCAATATGTGCTCTGCGCCTCGCGTTTCTCGCATTATCTCAAGGTCATCATGCGCGACGAGATCGGCCAGCTCTCCGATGCGATCTCGATCGAGCGCAAGCTCATGGATTGGCTGACCGCCTATACGCTCGGCAACGACGATGCCGATATCGCGCTGCGCACCCGCTTTCCGCTCCGCTCCGCCGGCATCAGCGTCGCCGAAATTCCGGGCAAGCCCGGCAGCTTCTCCTGTACCGTCCGCCTGCAGCCGCATTTCCAGCTCGATGACGTCGCCACGAGCTTCCACCTGATCGCCGAGACCGCGACCACGGGCCAGATCCTGAGCCGTCCCGTCGCCATGCCCGAGAGGATGTCCGCATGACGCTTTCCGCCAACATCGCCCAATCGCTGAGCGACAACGCCCTCGACGAGGCGCTCGAAGAGGTCAAGGCGCATCTGAAGGCCAGGCCATCGGATCAGGAGGCGCGGCACCTCTATATCGATCTTCTGGTCCTTGCCGGCGAATATGAGCGCGCCGACAATCAGTGCAGCCTCGCCGCCACGCTGACACCCGACGCCACGATGGGCTTTGCTCTGCTGCGCAACGAGCTGCGGGCCATGGCAGCGCGTGATGCCTGGTTCGTGAGCGGCGCCGTGCCGGAGTTTCCGCAGGGGCCGAGCGAGCTCGACAAGCTCGCCCTGCGGCTCGGCATCGCCGATCGCGGCGGCAATGCCGATGACGCGAAGGCCGCGCTCGATGCGCTCGAAACCGTCAGGGGCGAGCGTCCGCTGATCTGGAACGGCAAGGCAATCTCCGATTTCCGCGATCTCGACGACCGCATCCCGCACGCCCTCGAGGTCATCATGACGGGCGGCGCCTATCTCTGGATCGATTTTGCCAAGATCTCAGCCGTATCGATCGAGCCGATCGCCCGGCCGCGCGATCTCGCCTTCCGCCGCGCCGAACTGTCGCTGATCGACGGCGCCGCCGCATCGGTGCTGCTGCCGGCGGTCTATCACGGCACCGGCAAGGATGCGGCGCTGAGACTCGGCCGGGAAACCGAGTGGGTCGAGGAAAAGAGCGGCATCACCACCGGCCGCGGCCAGCGCTGCTTCCTCGCCGGCGACGAACTCGTCTCCTTCCATGACACCCAGACTCTGGAGATCGTCCCGGCAAGCTCTGCCGGCAGGCAGGCCGCGCATGGCTGATCCGCTCGAACGCTACCGGCAGCGCGACCGCGTCCTGGCCCGCTCGATCCTCGACAGGCTGATCGACGAGGCCCCGGATCGCGCCGCCGATCCGCCGGTGAACTTCGTCGACCAGGTGCGCGAGATGCGCGAGGCGATCCGCCGCGATCTCGAAGCGCTGCTCAACACGCGCCGCTGCCCGACCACGCCGCCGGCCGTTCTTGCCGAACTGAAGGATGCGCTTGTGAGCTACGGCGTCGATGGTGTCGTCTCGGCCAATCTGATGACCGACGAGGCGAAGCTCAGGCTGGCGGCCGCGATTGAGCGGCGGATCGCGCTCTTCGAAACGCGGCTTTCCGATGTCAGGGTGACGATCCTGAAAAGCCGGACGATGACCGAGCGGGCGCTGCGCCTGCGCATCCAGGCGACCTTCCGCCTGCATGAAGGCATGCCGCCGATCAGCTTCGAATCGACCATCGATCCCTCCACCCAGCGTTTCCTGGTGGAGGCCGCGCATGGCTGAAAACTTCCTTCACCGTTACAATGAGGAATTGCTGGCGCTGCGCCGCCGGGCCGCGCGCTTTGCCGATGCCTTTCCGAAAATCGCCGGCAGGCTGCGCATGACCGGCGACGTCGCCGACGATCCGCATTTGGAGCGGCTGATCCAGAGCTTCGCCTATTCCGCCGCGCGTGTTCGGCAGAAACTCGACGACGAATTTCCCGAGCTGACAGATAGCCTGCTCGAAACGCTCTATCCGCATTATCTCGCGCCCCTGCCATCGATGAGCATCGTGAAGTTCCGCCCAAGCGATACGCTGGCCTCGGTGCAGACCGTGCCGCGCCACACCGAGATCCTGGCCGAGCCGGTGCGCGGCGAAGCCTGCCGCTTCCGCACGACGCAGGATGTGGAAATCGCGCCGATCGAAATTACAAGCGCCACCCTTTCCGGCCAGCCGATCAATGCGCCGCTTTCGGCCTATGCCGGCGTTGCCGGCTGCCTCAGGCTCTCCATCCGCTCCCTCGATGTCCGCAAACCCCTGGGCAGCCTCGGCCTGAACCGGCTGCGTCTGCACATTCCCTCCCCCTGGCAGCAGGCGGTGGCGATCTACGAGCTGCTCGCCAATCACACGCTCGGCATCGCGCTTGCCAAGCATGCGGACGATCGTTCGCCGGTCTTCCTGCCGGCCAAAAATCTCAAGCCCGTCGGCTTCGAGCCCGAAGAGGCGATGCTGCCTTATCCGGCGCCGAGCTTCACCGGTTACCGGCTACTCACCGAATTCTTCGCCCTGCCCAGAAAGTTTCTGTTTCTCGACATCGAAGGGCTCGATGCCTGGAAGGGCGAGACGCTGGAGCTCTTCATCTATCTCAAGGAGAGCGACGCCAAGCTGGAGCGAGCGGTGTCGGTCCGCGACTTCGCGCTCAACGCCACGCCCGTCGTCAATCTCTTCCGCCAGGTCTGCGAGCCGATCGCCATCGACGGCACCCGCACGGAATATCGCCTGATACCCGATGCGCGGCGCCAGAAGACCCGTGAAATCTATTCGATCGACCGCGTGCTGCTGACCGGATCGCGGGGCCAGGAGGAATTCTGCCAGCCCTTCTTCGGCCGGTCGCAGCGGGCGGGCGCAAGCGCGACCTACTGGCAGGCCTATCGCCGCTTCGACGAGGACGACCGGACCAGCGACATGGATATCGCCTTCGTCGACAGGCAGCGCCGCTCCGCCGGTCCCGTCGATGCGGTGGCGAGCGTCGATACGCTCTGCCTCAACCGCGACCTGCCGGAACAGCTGCCCTTCGGCGGCGGTCATCCTTTCCTGCAGCTTGCCTCCGGCCATGAGGCGGCGGCGGGCGTGGAGGCGCTGATCCCGCCGACGCCGTCGGTTAGAATGAACGACCAGGAGGGGCGGAACTGGCGGCTGATCTCGCATCTCGTGCTCAACCATCTCTCGCTCTTCGACAATGGCGGCGCGGCGCTGAAAGATATCCTGTCGCTCTACGCTTTCCGCGACAGCCCCGAGACCAAGCAGTTCGTCGATGCGCTGGTGCGGATCAAGGCCGCCAATTCGACAGCCCGCCTCGGCAGCGGCGGCATGGTGCCCGGCACCGAGATCACGCTGGAATTCGATCCGGCCGCCATCGACCGGCCGTCGGCCTTCCTGTTCGGCAGCCTGCTCGACCGCTTCTTCAGCCTCTACACCTCGGTCAACAGCTTCACCCGGCTCACCGTCGGCATGAAGGGGCAGTCGAGGCCGATCGCCCAGTGGCCGGCGCGCGCCGCCGAACGCCCGCTTCTCTAAGGAAGGACCGCCAGCCAACCATGGACATGCACGCCGCCAGCAAGCCAGATGCGCTGACCGACCTGCTCGAACGCGACCCCGGCCGCTTCGAGCCGGTGACGGCTTTCCGCGTCGCGCAGGCGTCGGTCGGCGAAGGGCGGCTCGATGTCGCCGCCCATGTCGGCGTCTCGCCGGCGCCGCTTGCGGTCAGCGGCTACAAGCGCAAGGCCGGCCGCGCGACGGTGCGCAGCGCCCTTGCAGGTCTCGTCGGCACGCTCGGTTCCATGCCTGCGGCCTATAACGAACTCATCATGCGCGAGGAGCGCAACCGGTCGCGGGCGCTCGCCGGCTTCTTCGATCTCTTCGGCGCGCGCATGACGGAACTCTTCGCCGATGCCAGCGAGAAATACCGCATCGCCCGGCGGCTGCGCTGGGGCGGCATATGGGCGAGCAACGCCTTCGTCACCACACTGCTCTCGCTCACCGGCTTCGGCACCAAGCGTCTCGTCGAAAAGAGCGGCGTCGACGAGGAACTGATCCTGCGTTTCTCCGGCTTCTTCGCCGCGCGCAACCGCAATGCCGTCAACCTGCGCGCCATGCTGACCGAATTCAGCGGCTTGCCGGTGGAAATCGAATTGTTCCGCGGCCGCTGGCTGACCATCCCGATGGAGGAGCGCAGCCGCATGGGCCAGCCTCAGGGTGTGCAGCTCGGCGTCAATGCGACGGCGGGTGCGGCGATCCACGATTTCAGCGGCGGCTTTCGCATCGTCATCGGCCCGCTCGGTTATGCCGATTATCTCCAGCTGGCACCGGGCGGGCGGGCCATTACCGAGCTCTTCGCCCTGGCACGGCTCTATGTCGGCGCCGCACTCGATTTCGACATTCAGGTCATCCTGAAGAAGGAGGACGTTCCCTTCTGCCGGCTGGGCCAGGCGGGCGATCCGCCGCGCCTGGGCTGGAACAGCTGGGCGCGGGTCGCACCGGCGGCAAAGGACAGCGGCGACGCGGTGATCGTCGAGCGCCTGCCGGCCGAGATGCGGTGAGGAGGCGAGAATGCGGCTCGAACTGAGAGAGATCACCAGCGATACGACGGCCACCCGGCCGAAATGGTTCTTCGAGCGCGGCCGGCGCACGCTCGGCCGGGCGCCCGACTGCGACTGGCGGCTGCCGGAGGACCGGCGCTCGATTTCGAAACTCCATTGCATCATCGAGCGCGACCGCGACGGCTTCCTGCTGCGCGACCAGAGCGCAAACGGCTCCCGCGTCGACGGCGTCGCCGTGCATGAGGGCGAGATCGCCAGGCTTTCCGACAGGTCGCGGCTGGAAATGGGCGGACTGAGCTTTTCCGTCCACATATCAGGCAGCAGGGACCAGGAAATCGAAGATCCCGATGCCGGGCTCGTGCTCAGCGACGAGCCGCTGACCATTTCCGCGATCCTTGCCGACATCGCGCCGGGCGGGCGTACCGCCAGCGGCATTCTCGGCGAGCGCGCCGCCGATGATTGGGCCCTGCCCGAACAGGGCGGCAAGAAAGGCGCGGCCTCCTCCCGCAATGTCGAGATCGGCTGGAGCGGCCCGCCGGAGACCCGTTCGCTCACCCAGCTTCTGCCGGAGGACTGGAACTCCGACGAGACCGATTACGGCAGCCACCTCGAACATGGCTCGGCTACTCACGTCTCCGTGCCGATCGGGCAGCGCCGGCCTGAGGTGATCGAGATCGTCAACGACAACGAGCCGCAGCCCGAAGCCGAGACGTTTCGAACGCTGTCGATCGGCCGGCCCGAAGCCTTCGCGGAGCGCCTGGAACCGCTGCTCGCCCGGCTCGAAGAGGCCGTCGAGGGTGCCTACGGCGTCTTCGAGATGAATGCGCCCTCCTCCGGCCGGGAGCAGGATCTGTTTGCCGGCAGGGAGGAAGCGCTCCTGGCCCGCATCGAGGCGCTGCTCGGGCAGCAGCTCAAGCTCAATTCCGGGCTCGAGGCCCTTGTCCAGGCGGCGGGCCGGCTGGAACCGCGCATCGTCGAAGCACAGGTCGAGGCCGGCGCCTGGGGCCTGCCCTGGCGGCGGGACCGAAACTATTGGCAGGCCTATCGGGCGGAATTCGAGAAGGACGGCAAGAGCCGGTCGATCCAGGATGTTTTCCGCGACGCGATGTCAGGCGCGGTAAATGGCAGAGAGGCAGGGCCTCGCCCGCAAGGCAGGCAGGAAGGAAAAGACGCGCATCATGAGGAATGAGAACCGGGTGGCCTGGAGCGAAGGCATGTTCCTTCGCGTGCAGCATTTCCAGCAGGCGGACCGCTGGACCGAGCGGCTCGTGCGCACCGCCACGCACGGCCTGTCGCCTTACCCCTGGGGGATAATGGAGATCGGCATCGACCGCGGGGCGCTGGCGATCGGCCAGTTCGCGCTGTCGAACCTGCGCGGCGTGTTGCCCGACGGCACGCCGTTCGACGCTCCCGTCGATGCGGACCTGCCGCCGCCGCTCGATCTCGACGAGAACACCAAGAATGCGGTCGTCTATCTCGCACTTCCCGCCCGCCAGCCCGGCAAGGCGGATGTGGCGCTGAACGGCGGCGCTCAGCGCAACAGCGTCCGCCTCGTGGCCTCGCCCTATGAGGCGCCCGATGCCAATGTCGAGACCGACTTCATGGCGCCGATCGATGTCGGCCGCCTCAGCCTGCGTTATCTCAGGACCGGCGACGAGCTTGCCGGCTACGAACTGATCGGGCTCGCGCGCATCATCGAAGTGCGTTCCGACAGAGCCGTGATCCTCGATCCCGATTATATCCTGCCGAGCCTCAACTGCACGGCCGCGGGCCGGCTGAACGAATTGATCACCGAGCTTCTCGGCATCGTGCGCCATCGCGCCGAGGCGATTGCCGAACGGATCGGCGATCCCACCATCCGCGGGACGGCCGAGGTCGGCGACTACCTGCTCCTGCAGATCCTCAACCGCGCCGATCCGATGCTGAAGCATATTTCCGCCAATGCCACGCGCATCCACCCGATCGTCTTTTACGAGCATTGCATCCAGCTTGCCGGCGAACTCGCCACCTTCACGACGGAGCGCAAGCGGGCGAGCGATTTCGCGCCTTACCGGCATGACGACCTGAAGGCGACCTTCGCGGCCGTCTTCGATGATCTCAGAGCCTCGCTTTCCTCCGTGCTCGAACAGGCGGCGGTCGCGATCGAGCTTGCCGAACGCCGGCATGGTGTCAGGATCGGCACGATCAACGACCGCACCCTGCTTCGCGATGCCGGCTTCGTGCTGGCGGTCCGCGCCGAAATGCCGGCCGAAGAGGTGCGCCGCAAGCTGCCGGCGCAGATCAAGGTCGGGCCGGTCGAGCGCATCGCCGATCTCGTCAATGTGGCGCTGCCGGGCATTCCCGTGCGGCCGCTGCCGGTGCTGCCGCGCCAGCTGCCCTATCGCTCCGGCACCATCTACTTCGAACTCGACACCAAGAATCCGCTCTGGAAACAACTCGATACCTCCGGCGCCATCGCCGTGCATCTCGCCGGCGATTTCCCCGGGCTCGAAATAGAATTGTGGGCCCTTAGAGAATGAAGAACGAACCCGCTTCCACCTGGCAAAGCCTGCCGACCATCGTCGAACTGACCGAGGATGGCGTGAAGAAAAAACAATCCGCCCGCAAGATGGCGGAGATGCTGGACGACGTTCTCGATTTTCCCGAAGGAGAAAAGGGAGCGGGAGCGTCCGCGAGCGGCGGGGTGTCGGTCGAAACGCTCGTGCGGGATTTCCGCTTCGGCGCCGAAGACGTGCCGACCCTGGTGCGCTCGGCCGCACCGCTGCTCAATCTCGCCCATGGCCTGCGCTACACGGAAGAGCAGCCTGATATCGATGAACTCAGAGCGGTGGCGATCGCAGCCGTCGGCCGCTACGAGCGGGATCTCGCGAGCGCGCGCATCAGCCCCGAACGGGCGCGCGCCGCCCATTATGTCGTTTGCGCGACGGTCGACGATGTCGTGCTGAGCAAAGCCTGGGGCGTGCGCGCCGGCTGGGCGCGCTCCGGCCTCGTCTCCACCTTCCATATGGACGTGACCGGCGGCGAACGCGTGTTCGACCTGCTCGATCATTTCCACCAGAGCCCCGGTGCCAACAAGGACCTGCTGCTGCTCATCTATCTCTGCCTGTCGCTCGCCTTCGAGGGCCGCACCCGCGTTTCCGCGCGCGGCGGGCTGGAACTCGCACGCATCCGCGACAGTCTCTATAAGACGCTGCTCGGCCAATACGGCGTCTTCGAACGAGAGCTTTCGCCGCATTGGAAAGGCGTTTCCGCCCGGCACCAGCCGCTGCGCACCGCCGCGGCACTCTGGACGCTTCTTTCCGTCCTGACGCTGATCCTGGCGCTCGGCTATCTCTTCTTCACGCTTTCGCTCAACCGCGCCTCCGACGGCACGTTCGAGCGCCTCGCCAAGCTGCCGCCGCGCGAGACGCCCAGCGTGCTGGTCGAGATGCCGGAGCCGCCGCGCGAACCGCCGCCCGTCGTCGTCGCGCAAACGCCGCCGCCACCGCCTCCGCCGCCGCAGGTGAAGCCGCCTAGCCGGCTCGACAATCTGCTCGCCTTCCTCCAGCCGGAGGTCGAGAAGAAGCTCGTCACGCTCTCGGATTCGAATGGCAGGCTGCTGGTGCGCATCAGCAATTCCGGTCTGTTTGCCACCGGCAGCGCCGAGGTCAGCGAGAAGTTCCACGATCTCCTGCAGCGGATCGGCGGCGCGCTCGCCGCGGAGAAATTCCGCGCCGTCGTCGTGGGCTATACGGACAATGTACCGATCCGCACCGTCCAATTCCCATCCAACTGGCACCTGTCGGAAGCCCGCGCCAAGGCGGTCGGCGAAATCCTGGCCTCGTTCACCGGGCCGGGGGCGATCCTGACCGAGGGACGCGCCGACAGCGATCCGATCGCCGGCAACGACACGCAGGAGGGCCGGGAGATGAACCGCCGCACCGAGATCCTGGTGCTGACCGATCCGAGCGAACGGCTGGGCGACGCCAGCTTCGAGACGCCGCCGATCGAGACCGAAAGACCCAATGAACCGGCTGCCGCCGCAGGAGGCGCGTCGCGATGAATCCGCTAAGCTATTTCTATACGCTGCGCTCCTATGTGGAGGCCTATGCCGGTCTTCTCGGCCGCCGCTTCATCTCGATCATCTGGGTGGCGGCGATCTGCATCGTCATCTGGTTCTACGGCTATCTCGCCGCCTATGGCGACTTCAAGCCGCTCGCCAGCGCTTCGACGCGGCTGACCCTGATCGGCGTCGTCATCGCCGCCTGGCTCGCCTATCTCCTCTTCACGGTCATTCGCGACCGGCGCCGCGACAAGCAGCTGGTCGAGGGAATCGAGCGCGACGCCGAAGCCGAAGCGGCCGCCAGCCAGCAGGCCGAGGTCGGCGAGATCCATAGCCGGCTCAAGGAATCTCTGCAGCTTTTGCGCCGCATCACCAAGAGGCGCTTCGGCTATATCTACGAGCTGCCCTGGTACGTCATCTTCGGCGCGCCGGGCTCAGGCAAGACGACGGCGCTCAGCAATTCCGGCCTCAAATTCCCGCTCGGCGATGCGCTCGGCAGCAATTCGGTCCAGGGCATCGGCGGCACGCGCAACTGCAATTGGTGGTTCACCGACGAGGCGATCCTCATCGATACCGCCGGCCGCTACACCACGCAGGACGATCTGAACGGCACCGCCAAGGCCGGCTGGGAAGGCTTCCTCGGCCTCTTGCGCAAATACCGCCGGTCGCAGCCGATCAACGGCGCGCTGGTGACGCTGTCGATCGGCGATCTCTTGACGCGCGACCCCGAAGCGCAGCGCGAGGAAATCCGGGCGATCCGTCAGCGGCTTTCCGAGCTCGACGAACTCCTGCATGCGCGCGTGCCGGTCTATCTGCTCCTGACCAAGGCCGATCTCCTGACCGGCTTCGTCGAGTTCTTCGACGGTTTCAACAAGAGCGACCGCGAACAGGTCTGGGGCACGACCTTCGGGCTCGACGAAAGCTACAAGGCGGGGAACCTGCCGGAACGCTTCACCGAAGAATTCACCCTGCTGCAGCAGCGCGTCGACGCCATGCTGATCGAGCGCCTGCAGCAGGAGCCCAATCCCGAACTGCGCGGCCGCATCTTCCGCTTCCCCGCCGAGCTCGCCTCGCTGAAGGAGCGCCTGCATGAAGTGACGACGGAGCTTTGCTCGGGCTCGAAACTGGTCGAGGCGCCGCTGCTGCGCGGCATCTATTTCGCCTCCGGCACCCAGAGGGAGGAAGCGGCCGCGACGCCGCGCATGCGGCGCAGCTATTTCCTCTCGCGCCTCTTCAAGGAGGTGATCTTCGGCGAGGCCTCGCTGGTTGCCCGCGACAAGCGGCTTTCGGGCCGGCAGATGCTCTTCCGTCGCGCGGCTTACGCGAGCGCAGTCCTGTTGCTGGCCGTGGTGCTGACGAGCTGGACCGCCACCTACTTCCAGAACACCACGGCGCTCGCCGGCGCGGAAAGACGCATCGACGCCTATGAGCAGCTGGTGCGCGGTGTGCCGGTGCGCGATGTCTCGGATGCGGATTTCCTGCGCATCCTGCCAGCGCTCGACAATCTCGCCGCCGTCACCACCGATTTTTCCAAGGCCCGCGTCTGGCCGGTGAGCCTCGGCCTCGATCAGGAGGGCAAGGTCGCGAGCCGCCAGCGCGAAGCCTATCAGCGGGCACTGAACACGCTGCTTCTGCCGCGCATGCTGGTGCAGCTCCAGAAGGACATGACCGAGACCACCGACATCAACAGGACCTTCGACGCGCTGAAATTCTACGGCATGCTCGGCGGGCTCGGCCCTGTGAATGCGGATTTCGCTTCTTTGGAAGCGGAGGACATGTTCACCAGGCTCTATCCCGACGAAGGCCGGGCCGCGGCCCGCAAGGCGCTAATCGCCCATGCCGAGACCATGGCGAGTGGCGCGCTGCCGCCGATCGAACTCGACAAAGCGCTGATCGCCAAAGCGCGCGAGATCATCCGCTCGCAGAACATCGCCAGCCGCGCCTACGATATCCTGGCCGGATACCGCGCTTCCCGCGCCCTTCCCGCCTGGAGCCCGGCCGGCGCGCTCGGACCGCTCGGCGAACAGGCTTTCGAGCGGACCTCCAAAACACCGCTCGCGGACGGTATTCCCGGCCTCTTCTCCGCGACCGGC
The DNA here is from genome assembly GCF_002211395.1 of Rhizobium sp. R339. Lineage (NCBI taxonomy): Bacteria > Pseudomonadati > Pseudomonadota > Alphaproteobacteria > Hyphomicrobiales > Rhizobiaceae > Rhizobium > Rhizobium sp. R339. Next base: position 190,804 of record NZ_LOKV01000012.1, on the reverse strand, counting down.
TACCGCACCGTCGTCCTGCCCGGGATTACCGACGCCGCGCGCGAAGCGCTCGACGAGCAATGGGTGCGCGGCGATCCCAATCCCGCCGGCGTCACGGTCGATACCGTCGCCCAGGCCACCCTTCAGCTCTATTTCGACAATTTCGATCAGCGCTGGTCGACGCTGCTTGCCGATATCAGGGTGAGGCCTTCGCAGACGATCAGCGATGCGGCGGAGACCACCCGCATCCTGGCGGGCAAGCCCGGCCCGGTCGAGACGATCGCGAAATCGATCGTCGCCGCCACCGACCTGCGCGGCCCCGGCGCCGAGATCGCCTCGGCCGCCGGTGACAGCCTGCCCGGTTCGACCACGGCGCTGGCCGGCGCCGCCAATGCGCCCGATCCCTTCGGCCGTCTTCGCGACGCGCTGAAGGCGCCGGCCGGCCAGTCGTCGGCTGCGGACCAGAAGGAGGCGCCGCGATCTGAGATCGGGCAGCTCGAACCGATCCTGCAGAGGGTGCAGGAACAGCTTTCGCGCGCCACCACCTCATCCGCGGAAGTCGCGAAGGTCTTCGACGTCGACAGCCAGCTCACCGACGCCAATCAGGATCTGCTCCAGCAGGCACGCAAGCTGCCCGCGCCGGTCGACACCTGGATGGCCGGGCTCGCCGCCGATGTCGGATCGCTGGCGGTCAAATCCGCCCGTTCGCGTATCAGCGAGGCCTGGGCCGCGGAGGGCGCCGGCTTCTGCTCGAATGTCGTCACCGGCCGTTATCCTTTCGACCGGAGCTCTCGGCGCGACGTGGCAATGAGCGACTTCGTCAGGCTTTTCGGGCCGGAAGGCCTGTTCAAGAGCTTTTTCAAGGAGAAGCTCGAAGCCTTCGTCGATACCAGCGCTTCGCCATGGGGCTGGAAGGGCACCTTCGGCGCGGCGAGCATTCCGAGCGCGGCGATCGCCCAGTTCGAGAATGCCGACAAGATCAACCGCGCCTTCTTCCCGGCCGGCAGCAAAGACCCGTCGATCACCATCAACGTCAAGCCGGTGTCCCTGACCGATGCCGCCAGCGCCGTGATGCTGGAGATCGAGGGCGAACGGGTGGTCTATTTCCATGGCCCGATCCAGTCGAAATCGATCACCTGGCCGTCAACGGAAGCGAGCAACGCTTCACGGATCGCCTTCCAGCCGGGCGGCTGGCAGCAGGCCTTGACCGAGAACGGCGACTGGTCGCCCTTCCGGCTCTTCGACGATGCGAATGTCACGATCCAGGGCGACGATCTTTTCCGGGCGAAATTCGAGCAGGATGGCCGGGCGGCGGAGTTCGACGTGCAGTTCGGTTCGGTGCTCAATCCATTCCGGCTGGAGGCGCTCGGCGCCTTCTCCTGCCCGGCACAGTTCTGATCGGGACGTCATGAACGAGCGCGCCACCCTCGAGCGAAATCCTGCCGAAGCCGACAGGATCGGCTTTTACGGTAAGCTGCCGAGCCACGGCGATTTCGTTTCGATGGGGCTCGGCCGCAGCCTGCAATCTGCGCTCGACGCCTGGCTGCAGGCGGGGATGCAAGCGGCGCAGCAGGAACTCGGCGAGGATTGGGAACGCCGCTTCCGCGCGATGCCGGCCTGGCGCTTTATCATCGAACGCGGCCTCTGGGGATCGGCAACCGTCGCCGGGGTGCTGCTGCCCAGCCTCGACCGCGTCGGCCGCAGTTTTCCGCTCGTCATCGCCGCCCAGCTTCACGGCTTTGCCGAACATCCGCGCCAGCTCTATCTCGACGACACATGGTTCACCGCGGTCGAGGCGATCGGCGAAAGTTCGGCCAAGCGCGATTTCGACATCAATCATTTCACCGCGAGCCTGAAGCGGCTACGCAGCTTGCGCCCGGCCGACCTCGCGGAGAACGAGACGCTGCGGGACAGAGCTTCCAGCCGCGGCACGATCTGGTGGCGGATCGACCCGGAGGAGCGGCGGGCCAAGGGGTTTGGCGTCAGCGGCGCCCCCGAACCCGCGCATTTTTCGAAGCTGCTGCACGACTATTCTCCACCCGTTTCGCCGCCGCCCGAAACAGCCGCGACGCCCCGCCCCGTCATCGCCGAACAGCAGCATTCTCTGCTGCTCCGGCATAGTCACGCCACGCATCCCGGCACCCGGCTTACGGTCAATGCCGATGCACTGCTGATTTCCGAAACGCCCTCGCTCTTTGCCGTCGCCGATGGCGTTGGCGAGGGCAACAACGCGGCCGAGGCCGGCAAGATCGCCGTTCATGTACTGGCTGAAACCGTCGGGCAGCAGATGATCGAAGCTCTGGTGCAGGAGATCAAAGGCAAGCTCGGCCGCGCCCACGGTCTGCTTCAGTCGGCCTATCTTTCCCAGGACCGCGAGCCGTCGGTTGCGAGCATCGTCGTGCTCGCCACGCTTGACGAGAACTGCGCCCTCATCTGGGGGGGTGACGCCCGCTGCTATCTGCTGCGGGACGGCATGATGCGCTGCCTCACCCGCGATCATGTGGAGATCGGCCTGCGGCGCAGGCTCTCGCGCGCCATCGGCATGCGCGGACATCTAACGCCCGAAGTCGTGAGCGGCGGATTGCAGGCCGGCGACCGGCTCCTGCTCTGCAGCGCGGCCCTTCCGCACGCCGTTCCCGAGCGCAACATCGCCGAAATCCTGCTTTCGGCAGACATCGAAAAGGCCGCCGATATTCTCGTGCAGGAAGGGCTGATCGCCAATTGCCGCGAGAACCTCAGCGCCATCGTGATCGACGTGAAGACCGATGGCGGATGATCATCCCGTGGATTTCGAGGAAATCGCCCGGCGCTTTTCGCATCTCTGGCAGGCGCTGAACAGCCATGCCCATTCGCCTGATATCAGGAAGATGCTGACAGACAGGGTCCGGGACGCGCTCGACCGGGGCGAGGCTCGCCTCGACGAGGCCGATCCCGCGATCATCGCCAACAGCTTCGTCTTGGAGGCGCTGGTTCATGACGGCGCGGCGACCCAGGTCTATCGGGCGCGCCATCGCGATCTCGGAACGCTTCACGCCATCAAGATGCCGCGCCCCGACCATGCCGACGACCCCGTGCTCAGGAAACTCATCCTGCGCGCGGCCGAGATCGGCACGGCGCTCCGCCATCCCCATATCGCGGGAACGCAGATCGTCCTGCGCCTTGCCGACGGACGCCCTGCGCTCATCACGGAATGGCTCGGAAACCGACTTGCGGATCTTTTGCAGGAAAGGCCGCTAAACCCGCGCGAAATCACTGATGTGATGACTTCGGTGCTTTCCGGCCTGGAGGCCATCCACGCCGCCGGCCTCGTACATTGCGACCTGTCGCCGCTCAACCTTCTGTTCGATGGCAACCTCTCGCATCTGAAGATCGCCGATTTCGGTATCGCGCTGAAAGCCGGATGCCGGCACGAAGAGTTCGATCTTGCCTTTGCCGGTCAGCCGGATTTCGCCTCCCCGGAACAGACGGCCGGCGAGACGCTCGACGGGCGGTGCGATCTCTACGCGGCCGGGCGTTTGCTGGCCCTGCTGCTCAGCCATTGCACGGAACGCGACGAGGGGTTGGAGGCTTTGGCCATCCGTCTTTCCCAGCCGAACCCGCAAGACAGGCCAGAAAATGCAGAGGCCGCCTTGCATCTGCTCGGCAGCCCCTGGAAATCTGCTGTTGTTTTTTAGTTGCCGCTCGAGCCGGGGATCGGCGCTGCGGCCGTCGGCACGCTCTTCTGGTAGACGTTGAAGAACTTCGCGAAGTCCACCAGGCCGGCATTGCTGGCATAGATGATATCGCCGTCCATCATCTGGAACCGCTGCATCAGCGCCAGATTGGAAACGTCCTTCATGTTGACGCGGTAGATCGCCGGCTTGCTGCTGACCACGACCGGCGCTGCCGTCTTGGCATTCGCCGCCGCGACCTGGGTATAGACCGGCTGGTTGCGCAGTACGTAGAAATTGCTCGCATCGGCCCGGTCGTCGAGCAGGCCGCCGGCGCGGCCGAGTGCCTGGGCCAGCGTCAGCCTGCCCGGCTCGAATTCGAACTCGCCGACGCTCTTGAAGGCGCCGAAGGCGGTGAAGGTCGGCGAATCCTTGTCGACGTAGATCTGGTCATCCGGCAGCAGGTAGACATTCTGCTTGCTGTCGTCGATGACGCGCTGCAGCGGCACGGTGGCGCGCTGCTTGCCGCGCATCAGCGTGACGGTCGCCGAGCCCGGCGCGGAAGACGCGCCGCCGGCAAGCGCGACCGCATCGAGCACGCGCTCCTTGCGCGCGGTCAGCGGGAAACGCCCGGCGGAGCGCACGTCGCCATTGACGGTGACGCCGCTGGAGGGCCTGTCGACCACCGTGACGACGGCCTGCGGATTGACGGCGGAGCCCTTCAGGCCGGCAACAATGCGCGTCTGCAGGGCCTCGGTCGAGGAGTCCACGACCCGCTGCTTGCCGACGAAGGGAAGCGTCACATTGCCTGTCGAATCGACGGTGAAGCGGCCGAGATTGAGGGTCTTGCTCTCGGTCGAAGAGAAAAGCCCGTCCTCGCCGGGATCGAGGATCGTCACCTCGATGACGTCGCCGCGCCTGAGCCGCGTATCGGCAAATCCGCTCGAGCGCATGGCGCTGAGGCCCGGATCGGTAGAGGCATAGGCGAGCGGCGTGGCGGAAACCGGCCCCATCGGCGCCTCCGAAAGCCGTACAACCGGAATTCGTTCATTGGTTTGCGGCGACGTGGCGTTGTAAAAACCACCAGCAGTTGGGCCATCCGATGGCCGGGCGCAGGCACTGAGAACCGCGACAAGGACGAACGGCGCCAACTTTCGCATCACGTATCCTTTTGGCAATGTTGAGAGAATCGGAAAATATCAGCGGTGAATGACCGAGCAATACCAGTTGCACGCGAAAAATCAATTGTGACAGTTCAGAGGCGCACCGCTGTGGCTAATTGGCAACCATTGTCTGCGGCGGAACCAAATCCTCAGCCGACCTGTTCGTCGGGAACGAGCTTTCCGAACATGACGGATGATCGAATGGCCTTGCACATCAAACGGATCTACGAGCCGAAGGACGACAAGGACGGCACGCGCATCCTTGTCGACAGGCTTTGGCCGCGCGGGCTGAGCAAGGAGGATGCGCCGGTCGATATCTGGCTGAAGGATATCGCCCCGAGCCCGGCGCTGCGCCGATGGTTCGGCCATGATCCCGCCAAATGGACCGAGTTCCAGCGCCGCTACCGCGACGAACTCGAAGAGAATTCGTCGGCCGTGGAAGACCTTAAACGCCATATCGGGAAATCGACGGCAACGCTTCTCTATGCGGCGAAAGACGCGGACCACAACCACGCGATCGTGCTTAGGCATTTCATCGGCAAGCGCTGACGAACCATTTTGCCGGGGCCAAAAAAAAATCGGGAACCTTTTGATCCGATCTGCATCCAATGCTCGCTTCCAAGCGCACCACCGCTGCCGGAAGAGGTTCCGTCCTATGACATAAGGGAGACAGATCATGTTGAAACGAATTCTCGGCACAGCCCTGCTCGCGGCATCGCTCGGCACGGCATCGATTGCCGCCGATGCCAAGCCGACCGACCCTCAGATCGCCCATATCGCCTATACGGCCGGCCAGATCGACATCACCGCCGCGGAGCAGGCGTTGAAGAAAAGCAAGAATGCCGACGTTATCGAATTCGCCAAGACCATGGAACGCGACCACAAGGCCGTCAACGACCAGGCGCTCGCCCTCGTCAAGACGCTGAAGGTTACGCCGGAGGACAATGCCATCAGCCAGTCGCTGTCGAGCCAGGCGAGCAAGGAACTGACGAGGCTCGACGCGCTCGACGGCGCGGCATTCGACAAGGCCTATGTCGAAAACGAGGTCGCCTATCATAAGTCGGTCAACGATGCGCTTGCCAAGGTGCTGATCCCTTCGGCTCAAAACAAGGAGCTGAAGTCGCTTCTGGAAACGGGCCTGACCCTGTTCAAACAGCACCAGATGCATGCCGAACATCTTGCTTCGGCGATGAAGTAGGCCGGGGATGGGCTCGCCGATGAAATCGCTGCTGCTGCTCTCCGCCCTGCTTTGGGCGGGCGCTGCCCCGGCGGCGGACTATCAGGTCACCATATCAGGCATGAAATTCGGCCCGCCGCCCGCCGGACTCAAAGTCGGCGATGTGATCGTCTGGCGAAACGATGATATATTCCGGCACACGGCAACGGCCCGCGACAAAAGCTTCGATATCGACCTGCCGCCGAAATCGGAGGGCCGCATGACGGTCAGCCGAGCGGGAGCGGTCGATTTCTATTGCCGCTTTCATCCCGCCATGACGGGCAAACTGGAGGTCCGGCCTTAGGCCGGACTCCGAAGGAACGACAAAGCAGCAGGCGTAGTTTCCATGACAGCCATTCCGGTTCCGGCCCCGCAACACCGGCCTGACATATCGACGCTTTCCGATGTCGATCTCGTCTCGCTTGCGAAGACGGGTGATGAGTCCGCCATCCGCGCCTTGGTCCAGCGTCACAATCGGCGCCTGTTCCGCACCGCCCGCGCCGTCATCCGCAACGATGCGGAGGCGGAGGATGTTGTGCAGGCAGCCTACGTCAAAGCTTTCATCAATCTGGCTGCGTTCCGCGGCGAGGCCGAGCTTTCGACATGGCTAACCCGGATTGCGCTCAACGAGGCGCTCGGCCGGGTGCGGGCGCGGAAAAACACCACCGCGCTCGAGGAAATCGACATGCAGACGACGTCGCCGGGCGGCCAGCTATTGCAGTTTCCATCCTCCCTGCCGGCGGCCGATCCGGAAACCGAGCTGTCGCGAAGCCAGGCGCGGCATCTCCTGGAAAACGCGGTCGACGAACTGCCGGATGATTTTCGCGCTGTCTTCGTGCTGCGGGATGTCGAGGGCATGAGCACCGACGAGGCCGCATCCTATCTCGGCATAAGGCCCGAAACCGCCAAGACCCGGCTGCACCGGGCGCGCCGGATGATGCGCCAGTCGATCGAAAAACGTCTCTCGGGCGCTTTCTCGGCGCTGTTTCCCTTCGATGGCGCCCGCTGCGCTTTCATGGCCGACCGCGTCATCGCCGCTCTTCGGCAGTCGTGATGATATCCCGCAATATCAGCGGCAGAATCCCCCCGGCTTTGAGCGTTTCGACCTCGGCCATCGTCTCGATGGCGGCCGCCGCCGCAAACGAGATCCGATCGCCGCCGGCCCGCCGGATGGTCACGCGGACGGGAGAGCGTGGCGCGACGAGGTGGCCTTCCGCCGCGATCTCGATGACATCGCCGGCCGTGAGCTTCAGTGAAGCCGGCTCGTATCCAGACGGTAGCCGCAGCGGCAATATTCCCATGCCGATGAGATTGGAGCGATGGATCCGCTCGAAGCTTTGCGCCAGCACGGCGCGCACGCCGAGCAGCGACGCGCCTTTCGCCGCCCAGTCGCGCGACGAGCCCATGCCGTATCTTTCACCGGCGACGATCACCACTGGCTGCCGCTCGGCCGCATATCGCTCCGCCGCCTTCCACAGGGGCAGGATTTCTTGCGACGGCCAATGGATCGTGGAGCCGGCAGGGATCTCATCCCCCAACATGTTGCGGACCGTCCGGTTGGTGAAGAGACCGCGGACCATGGCCTCCCAATTGCCGCGCCGGGAGGCATAGACATTCAGATCCGTCGGGCTGTCGCCCATGCCGATCAGATATCGGCCCGTCTCGCTGGCGGCGGGAATGGCGCCGGCCGGCGAAATATGGTCGGTGGTGATGTCGTCGCCAAGCACGAGCAGGGGCCGCGCCGCATAGGTTCCGAGCAGGCTTCCCTTGCCGGCACCGGCGAAGGGGGGCCTGCGAATATAGGTCGAAGCCTCGTCCCAGGGAAAGATCGTGGTTTCAGGGGCTTCGAGCTCCCGCCAGATCCGGCTGGCTTCCGCCTCGTCATAGGCCGGCGTGAAGTCGTCAGGGTCCGACGCTGAAAGGAGGGCGTCGTCGATCTCGAAACTCTCAGGCCAGAGCATCGACAGTGTCACCGGCTCGCCGGCCCCGGAATGACCGATGACATCCGTCATAATGTCGAGCTCGACCGTGCCGGCGAGCGCGAAAGCGATCACCATCGGCGGCGAGGCCAGAAAGCCCGCCTCGAGCTGCGGATGGACCCGACCCGGAAAATTCCGGTTTCCCGAGAGAACCGCGACCGGCAGGATGCCACGCTCGGCCATCGCGGTGGAGATCGGCTCCGTCAACGGTCCCGAATTGCCGATGCATGTCGTGCAGCCATAGCCGACGATCCCGAAACCGACCGCTTCCAGATCGTCAAGCAGCCCCGAGCGCCGGAGATAGCGCTCGGCGGTCGGCGAGCCCGGCGCAAGCGAGGTCTTGACCCAATGCGGCGGGCGCAGCCCGTAGGCCCTCGCCTTGCGGGCAAGCAGGCCGGCAGCGACGACCAGCCTCGGATCGGATGTGTTGGTGCAGCTGGTGATCGCGGCGATGGCGACCGCGCCGTCGTTCGGCCCGCCGGCGGCGAGCGCGGAGGCCTTTTTCATCGGGGCGATCGCCGCCCTAGTCGCGCTCGCGGCCAGCCTGTCCTGCGGCCGCGCCGGGCCTGCGAGGCTGGGCTCGACGAGCGACAGGTCGATCTCGACGATGCTCGTGTAGCGCGGCGCAGCGTCCGGATCGAACCAGAGGCCGGCACGGCGACAGTAGGTCTCGACCAGGCGGATCTGCGCCTCTGTCCGGCCGGTGGCGCCGAGATAGGCGAGCGTATTGCCGTCGATGGGGAAATAGCCGCTATTGCCGCCGAATTCCGGCGTCATATTCGCGACAACAGCCCGGTCGCCCGCCGTCAGCGCCGACACGCCCGGCCCGAAGAATTCGACGTATTTGTCCTGAAGATCGATCTTGCGAAGAATGTGGGTGACGACGAGCGCAAGATCGGTCGCCAGCACGCCGTCCTTCAACGCGCCCGACAGCCGCACACCGACCACATCGGGTACGCGAAGCGCGACCGGCATGCCGAAGAAGACGCTTTCGGCCTCCAATCCGCCCACGCCCCAGGCCAGCACCCCGATGCCGTTGATCATCGGCGTGTGGCTGTCGGTGCCGATCAGCGTATCGGGCGCAATCCAGGTCCTGCCGCCTCGGGAGATGACGCTCACCACGGTCGCCAGCCTTTCGAGGTTCAGCGTGTGCATGATGCCGGTGCCGGGCGGATGGACGTGGAAGTCCGAGAGGGTATTCGTCGCCCATTTCATGAAGCGGTAGCGCTCGGCGTTGCGCTCGAATTCGCGCGCCATGTTGCGGGAGAGCGAACCGGCGCCGCCGAAGAAATCGACCGCCACCGAATGATCGGTGGAGACGTCGACGCGCACGACCGGATTGAGCCGCGCCGGATCGGCGCCGGCTTCGGCCAAGGCCGAACGCATACCGGCAATATCGACGAGGGCCGGACCGCAGGTGGTGTCGTGCATCAGAACGCGGTTGGGCAGGAACGGGATTTCCAGATCGCTGGTGCCGGTATCGAGCCACCCCAGGATCGCGGCTTGCGCCCTCCCGGCATCTTGCCCCGCCGTGCGAAGCACGTTTTCCAGCAGGATGCGGTGGATGTAGGGAAGCCGTTCGAGTTCGTCGCCGGCCGCCTTGGGCAGGTCGATGAAATCATATTCCCTCTCATCGATCGTCATTTTGGAGATCATCGTCACTTCCCGCATCCTATCCGCATTTGTTTACATTATATGATTATAAAATGCAATTTGACATTGCCATCACCTCATCGCGTTCCGTAGTCGAATTGCTGAGAACCTCGTGAACTAGACCTTGGGCGCCTTGATGCGCCCGGCGCCCATGATGTGGGTGTAGAGAAATGCCGCCGCTTCGCTGCGCCGGTCGCTTTCGAGCAGATCGAGGATATGCAGATGTTCCGTCGTCTGCCGCGGCAAGCGGCTTCTGTCGATGGTGATGTGATATTCGACCAGCCGCCGCAGCCTGTTGATGCGCTTCAAAGAATCCAGGAAGAACTCGTTCTTCGAGCAGGCGACGAGCATTTCATGGAAATCGTTGTTGGCTTTGAATATCTCGGCGCGCGACCAGGTTTCGTATCCGCCGTCGCGCAACGCCGTCTGCGTCTGCCGCGCCTTGCGGAAGCCCTCCTCGTCGGGCTCGAATGTCGGCAGCAGCATCGCCTGCTGTTCGATCACCGCACGGAAGACATAACCTTCCTCGTAGCTCTGCCTGGACGTGAGCGTCTGACGGAACGACCATCCGTTGCCGGGAAGGCGCTCTATCCATCCTTCGTCGGCAATGCGATGAAGGACTTTCAGGAGCTTCGTGCGCGGCAGATCGTAGATCCGCATGAGTTCGTTTTCGCTGACGCGCTCGGGCAGGACGCCGGAGAGCCGATCCTCGGCGATTTTGAAATAGACCGCTTCGTCGCCATCCGGCTGCTCATCGCCCTCCGCCTTCACCACCTCGATCTCGTTGCCATCCATGCCGAGGAAATATCCGCGATTGGGCTCGGCCCGGACGATGCCGCGCTCCTCCAGCTTGCGCAGCGCGCTCATGATCGGCGCGCGGGAGACGCGGAACGTGTCGGCGAGCATCTGCAACGGCAGATGTTCGCCCTTGCGCATCCCGTTGCTCTTCACGAATTCGATAATGCTCGTGCTGATCTGCGGTGAGAGGCTATTCCTTGCCATGTAAGTCCGGAGCCACTTCTTCTCTTCGACAACAGGAACGAGGCGTCCCGGCTGCCCGACATCATCCACAGCATGTCGCGCAACCGGCGCCACGACGTCAATCCTCATCCTGCCGGAAGCGCGACAAGCCACGGAAGATGAAAGGCGCGATCAGGGCAATCGTCGCAATGGCGATCATGATCGCCGAGCTCGGATGCTGGAGCAATATCATCGGATCGCCGAGGCTCATCTGCAGCGAACGGCGCAACGCATTGTCGGCCAGCGGCCCGAGGATCAGCCCGACGACCGCCGGCGCGATGGGATAATCGTACCGCCGCATCAGAAAACCGACGATGCCGAAGCCCGTCAGCAGCAGCAATTCGACGACCGAGGGATTGGCGGCGATCGTTCCCATCGAGGCGAAGACCAGAATGCCGGCATAGAGCCACGGCAGGGGGATCGCCAGAAGCCGCACCCACATGCCGACCAGGGGAAGGTTGAGCACGAGCAGCATGACGTTGGCGATGAACAGGCTTGCCACCAGGCCCCAGACCAGATCGGCATGCTGGGTGAACAGCAGCGGGCCGGGCTGGATATTGTACTGCTGGAAGCCGGCGAGCATCACCGCTGCTGTCGCCGAGGTCGGCAGCCCGAGCGTCAGCAGCGGCACGAGCGTGCCGGCGGCCGAGGCATTGTTGGCGGCCTCCGGCCCGGCGACGCCTTCAATCGCGCCCTGGCCGAATTCTTCCGGTTTCCGGCTCAGCTGCCGCTCGATATTATAGCTGAGGAAGGTCGGAATTTCCGCGCCGCCCGCCGGCAGCGCGCCGATCGGAAAACCAATGAAAGTTCCCCGCAGCCAGGGTTTCCAGGAGCGTTTCCAGTCCTCCCTCGTCATCCAGATCGAACCCTTCACGGGAATGGGCTTCTCCGGCTTGTGGAGATGGCGCGAGGCGACGAAAAACGCCTCGCCGATCGCAAACAGGCCGACGGCGAGCGTCGTCACTTCCACGCCGTCGAGCAGTTCGGGAACGCCGAAGGTCAGCCGGGCCTGGCCGGTAAGCTGATCTATTCCCATCAGGCCGAGCCAGAGGCCGAAGGCAAGGCTCGTCAGGCCCCGCATCGGCGAGGAACCGAATGTGGCCGAGACCGTCACGAAGGCGATCAGCATCAGACCGAAATAGTCCCATGGGCCGAACTTCACGGCGATCTTGACCAGCAGCGGCGCCAGAAAGGCGAGCCCGAGCGTGGCGATCAGCGCCGCGACGAAGGAGCCTATGGCGGCGGTCGCCAGCGCCGGGCCGCCCCGGCCCGAGCGGGCCATCTTGTTGCCTTCGAGCGCGGTCACCACGGAAGCGCTTTCACCCGGCGTATTCAGCAGGATCGCCGTGGTCGAGCCGCCATACATGCCGCCGTAATAAATGCCGGCGAACATGATGATCGAGCCGCCGGGATCAAGCTTGAAGGTGACGGGCAGGAGCAGCGCCACGGTGAGCGCCGGGCCGATGCCGGGCAGGACGCCGACGGCCGTGCCGATCATCACGCCGATCGCGGCATAGATCAGGTTTGCAGGCTGTATTGCGAGCGCGAAGCCGTCGATGAGAAAGGAAATTGAATCCATCGGGCGTCCCTCAGAAAAGCCGCTCGAGCGGGCCTTGCGGCAAGGCGAGCGTCAGAAGCTTGTTGAACAGCAGGAAGACGACGAGCCCGATTCCGGCCCCGAGACAGAGATCCGCCAGAAAGGCCCTGCGGCCGAAGGCACGGGCGGTCAGGGCAAAAAGCAAGGTCGAACCGACGATGAAACCTGCCCCGAGCCAAATGGAGCCGATCAGGCCGCAGAGTGCCAGGCCGACCCAGGCGACAGCCTTCCAGTCGGCGGTCTCGACCTCGACATCAGAGGGCTTGAAGGCTGACAACAGATGCCCGATGCCGAGAACGGCGAAGAGGAGAGCGACGAAGTACGACGCAGCGCTGGCGCTCATCCCGTAGGCCGCGCGGGCCGTCATATGGCTGGCGTCCCAATAGGTGATGGCCGCGATCGCAAACAGGACGACGGCGATCACCACCGGAGGACGGGTCGGAGAGTGGATTGTCTTGGGGGTCATGGTTTCCTCGCCGCGAAAGGGAGGAGCAACACCCCTCCCCGTCGCCGTCACGTCAGTCGGCAAGCCCGATCGAGGTCAGGATCGTCCTGACGCGATCGGTCTCGGAGGCGATGAAGCTCTTGAACTCGTCGGAGGGAGCGTAATAGTCGGACCAGCCGCGCGCCTTCAGGATCGCCTTCCACTGCTCCGACTTGACCGTCTTGTCGACGGCCGCCTTCAGCGCGTCGAGATCGGCGCCCTCAACGCCCGGGCCGGCGAAGATGCCGCGCCAGTTCACCAGCTCGATGTCGAGGCCCTGCGCCTTGAGCGGCTTGGCTTCGACGCCTTCGATCGGCTCCGGATAGGAAATGGCGAGCGCTCTGAGATCGCCCGATTTGATCTGGCCTTCCCATTCGCCATAGCCCGACACCCCGGCCGTCGCCTGGCCGCCCAGCATGGCGGCAAGGGATTCGCCGCCGCCGGAATAAGCGACATAATTGATCTTGGCCGGATCCGCGCCGGCCGCCTTGGTGACGAGCGCCGCCAGGATGTGGTCGGCGCCGCCCGCCGATCCGCCAACCCAGATGGTCTTGGCGACATCGGCCTTGATGGCGGCCAGCAGATCGTCGATCGACTTGATCGGCGAATCCTTCGGGACGACGATCACGAGCGGATCGCCGGTCAGGCGCGCAAGCGGCGTCACCTGCGTCAGATCGACCGGCGACTTGTTGGAAATGCTGGCACCGACGAGGGTGATGCCGGCGACGAGAAGCTGGTTGGGCGAACCCTTAGCCGTTCCAATGAACTGGGCAAGGCCAACCGTGCCTCCGGCGCCGGGAACATTGACCACCTGCACGCTCTTGGCATTGCCGCTCGCCATCATGGCTTCCTGCAGCGAGCGGGAGGCGGAATCCCAGCCGCCGCCTGCGCCGGCAGGCGCCGTGATGGTCAGTTCAAGATCCTGGGCAGTTGCGGAGATGCTTCCGACGCTCAGCGCGGTGCCGATCATCGCAGCCATCAAACCGTATTTCATGAAATTGCGCATCGCGATTTTCCTCCTCGCATCGCGGGGCTCACCTCTGAGCCGGACGGAAGGAATTTGCATTATATAATTATAAAAGTAAATACTGGAAATTCGACGACAGCACGAAGACCTGCCCTTCGGCAAGTGAATCCGCTGGGAAACAGCGATGGACGGGCGCATGCCGCCACCCAAACTGCGCTACACCATCATTCGTTTCATGAAGTGCTGGATCGAAGGCCGAAGCCCGAACGGACCAAGACCCGACGCCTTCTCAGGCGAGCGCCAGGTGGCGATTGCCGCCATCATTCGGCGATATTTTCGGCAATGGCTGCAGCACCACAGGCCTCGCTAGCCTGCGGTGCTTGAGCGGGATGACGTGAGGTTCCTGGCTTGGCGCCTTAACGCGAGGCAGGCAGCCCGTAGAGCTTCTCGATATCGTCGAGCATCAGATTTGCCGCGAGGATGCCGCCGGCCGTGTTCCAGACGGCATCGCTGACGGCGTCGACCTTGCCCGCCTTGACGACGGCGAGGTTCTTCCACAACGGATCGGAAGTCCAGTCGGCGGCGGCGGCGGCCGTCTTGCCGTCGCCCGTGTCGTAGACGAGGTAGAAGAGCCGGTCGCCGTCGAATTCCGGCGTGCGCTCCTTCGTCACTTCGTCAGCGAATTCCATCCGGTCCTGGTTTGCCGGCCGCGCAAAGCCGATCTGGCTCAGTATGTTGCCGGCAAAAGTATCCTTCAGCAGGATCCGGGTGCGCCCGGGCATGAAGCGCACCAGCGAAATCTTCTCGGCCTTCTTGTCCCCGAGCGCCTTGCTGATCGCCGCGACGCGATCGTCATAGGCCTTGAAGGCCGCATCCGCCTCCGCCAGCTTGCCGACGGCGGTGGCATAGAGCTTCATATTGCCCTTCCAATCGCTCCTGATCCGCTCGGAAAGCACGGTGGGCGCGATGGCCGACAGCTGGGAATAGATCTTCTCCTGCCGGAACTTGGTGCCGAGGATGAGATCGGGCTCGAGCGAGGCGATCAGTTCCAGATTGACGGCCGATTCGTCGCCGACCACCGTCACACCGTCCATCTGCTTTGCGATGTGATCGTACCAGGGCTTGCCCAGCCAGGAACGCACGGCGCCGACCGGCTTGATGCCGACCGCAAGCAGCGCTTCCGTTCCCTCGTTGGTCAGGACGACGATCCTCTTCGGCGCATCCGGCACCTCTGTCACGCCCATGGCATGGGTCACTTCGCGCGCGCTGGCCGCATTGACCACGATGAGGGAGAGGAAGGCCGTGAAGACCGCAAGCAGAATGGATTTCGTACGCACAGACGCCTCGAACTTGACAATCGGATGATTTTCCGACCAATCGGTCGGGCCATAAGATGAGATACATTGTCCACTTAAAGTCAAGCTGAAACCGTGCGCCCGATTGCCGTCTCCACCTCTTCCCGACCCGGGATATCGCTGACGATCCTGCTGTGGGCGGTGCTGATGGCCGCCGTCGTCGCCAGCGTGGCGCTCGGATACCGGCAATATTCGCCGGCCGCGATGTGGAACGCGATTTTCTCCTTTGATGGATCGGAAAGCGCCGTCGTCATCACCACGCTGCGCATTCCCCGCGCCCTTCTCGCGCCGCTCGTCGGCGCCGCGCTCGGTGTCGCGGGCGTCCTGACCCAGACGCTGGCGCGCAATCGCATCGCTTCTCCCGATACGCTCGGCATCAATGGCGGCGCGGCGCTCGCGGTCGTCGCGTCGAGCGTCTGGTTCGGCGTCGGCTCGATCGCCGGAATGTCGCTGGCGGCCATATCAGGCGCGCTCGCCACCAGCCTGCTCGTCTTCGGCGTCGCCGCCAGTTCCGGAGGCTTCTCGCCGATCCGCATCGTGCTGGTCGGCGTCACCGTCGGAGGCCTCGGCTATTCGATCGTCCAGATTATCCTGACCACCAACGAAGCCCAGCTGAAGGAGCTGCTGTTCTGGCTGACGGGCTCGTTTGCAGACCGCCCCATCGCTTTTGCCCTTGGCGGCGCGCCCGTGGTGCTGGCCGGGCTCGCAGTCGCCTGGATGCTGGCGCAGCCGCTCGATGCGCTGCAGGCCGACGATACGACGGCGGCAAACCTCGGCGTGCCGCTTGCCGTCGTGCGCTGGGCCGGCTTCCTGACCATCTCGCTCCTGACGGGCGCCGGCGTCTGCATGGCAGGCCCGGTCGGCTTCGTCGGCTTCGTCGTGCCGCATCTTGCCCGACGCTTCGTCGGCCTCAGCCATCGCCGCCTCATCGTCGCCTCGGCGCTGATCGGCGCGATCTACGCGACGGCGGCCGATATCCTCGCGCGCTTCATCATCTACCCGGCCGAGGCGCCGGTCGGCGCGATCACTTCGACCGTCGGCGGCATCGTCCTGCTGGTCCTGCTGAAGCGGAGAGCGGCATGATTTCCCCTGCCCGCCCGCTCGCAGCCTCCAGAGCGCCGCTGACGCTCGCCGCGATCATCCTTCTCTTCGCGGTCCTCGCCTTGACGGGGATCGCGTTCGGCTCGACCTGGATCCCGCTCGCGCAGGTATGGGACGTGCTTCTCGGCGCCGACATCCGCGGCAAGACCGTCATCATCCTGCAATTCCGCCTGCCCCGCGTGGTGATCGCGGCTCTCGCCGGAGGCGGCTTTGCGATCGCCGGCTATCTTCTTCAGCGCGTCACCCGCAACGAACTCGCCTCGCCCGGCATATTGGGCGTCGTCGATGGCGCCGCACTCGCGGTCGTCTGCTTCCTCGCCGCGCTCTCCAACGAGTCCAACGCCCTCGTCACCTCGGTCGCCTATCAGCCGGTCGCCGCCGTCGCCGGGTCGATTGCAGCGATCTTCGTCGTCTTCTCCTTCGCGGGCCGGCAGGCGGCGTCGGCGATCCGCCTGCTTCTCTTCGGCACCGCCGTCGCCGCGGTTTTGAAATCGCTGACCGTGATCGCCATGCTCGTCGGCCCGGTCTATCAGGCGGGACAGGCGGCGCGCTGGATCGCCGGCGCGGTCAACGAGATCAACTGGAATGAAATCCGCATCACCGCGATCGGCATGCTGCCGCTCGTGCTTCTCGTGCTGATCGTCGCGCGCAGGCTGCCGCCGGCAGATCTCGACGAGACCTCGGCCAGAAGCGTCGGCCTCAACCTGCCGAGCTTCCGCATCCAGATCTTCATCCTTGCCGCCGCCATCACCGCGCTTTCCGCCGCCTTCGTCGGCGGCGTCGGCTTCATCGGCCTGATGGCGCCGCATCTCGCGCGCCGGCTGATCGGGCGGACCGTCCATTTCGGCCTGATCGGCAGCTTCTTCATCGGCGCATCGATGCTGGTCGGCGCGGACCTTCTCGTCCGGGTGCTCTTTTCGCCGACCGAAGTGCCCGCCGGAACGGTCCCGGCCGTCATCGGCGCTCCCTACTTCCTCTATCTCCTGATGAGAAACCAGCGCCATGACTAGTACGACCGCCATCGACAGCGTGATTTCGATCGAGGAGCTCAGCCTCGATTACGGCAAGCTCAACGTCCTCCACTCCCTGTCGCTCGCCATTCCCCGAGGCAAGATCACCGTGCTCGCAGGCGCGAACGGCTGCGGCAAGTCCACCTTGCTGCGCGCAATCCGCCGGCTTCACAAGCCGAGCAAGGGGCATATCCTCCTCGAGGAGCTCAATCTGCACAGTCTCGGTGAAAAGGCGCTTGCCAGGAAGATCGGGCTGCTGACGCAGAGCCCGTCAGCGCCCGAAGACATGACGGTGCAGGAGCTCGTGCGCCTCGGCCGCTATCCGCATCAGACGCTGCTGCAGCCCTGGAGCGCCGGCGATGCGGAGGCGATCGAGCAGGCGATGGCCGGCACAGGCGTCGGGCATCTGCGCGAGCGCAGGCTGGGCTCCCTCTCGGGCGGGCAGTTGCAGCGTGCATGGATTGCGATGGTGCTGGCGCAGGAAACCGACATCATCTGCCTGGACGAGCCGGTCAACCATCTCGATCTCGCCCACCAGCTCGAATGCCTCGAACTGGTCTACCGTCTCAAGCAGCAATTCGGCAGAACTGTCGTGCTCGTCCTGCACGACCTCAATCTCGCGGCGCGCTACGGCGACATGCTGGTCTTCCTCAGGGGCGGCGAGATCGTCGCCACCGGCGCGCCGGCCGATCTCGTCACCGAAGAGAGGGTGGCAGACGTCTTCGGCGTACAGGCGAAAATCATCACCGATCCCGTTCACGGCCGGCCGCTTTGCATCCCGCTCCGCCTTGCGGAAAAATCGCCTCAGTGAAGTCAGTCGGCGGGACCGGTGAAGATCCCGCCGACGATCGTCTGCTCTATCAACCTTCGACGATCAATTGGCTCAACTCACCGTTCAGCCTGTCGAGTTCGTCCAGAACCTTGCGGATCCGGGCGCGCGCCTGAAGCATCTGATCAATATCGGTATCCGTGACGGCGGACGGCCCGCCCACGGCCTGCGGCTCGCAAGCGTCTACCGGGATGTTGGAAAGCTGATGGGGAAAGGGAATGATTTCGGCAATGTGCATTTCATTATTTCGTATTCTGGAGGACAGGAAACGCTCATGTCTCCAGGTCCGATTGCGCATGGGCTGCGGCGTGCTTCATCGCCGGACAACCGGAACAGTTCGCCATTCATTTCAATGAGTTGCTCTGTGTTCGTATGACAGTAAACGCCGGATCAGCCTTAACAAAATCCTACTTTAGGGCGCCGCGCAGCTCACTTTGCGGCTTTGCTGCGCCAAGTGGACAGAGCTGCGACAATCGGATAGCGCAATCGAAGGCTGCAGGCCGGCGGTTGGAGTTAGACTAATCGCGGGATCAACGCTTTTGGTCACGCACTACCACCACATGGTCGTTTTGCTTTTTCACATTTGAGGGGCCGCACATGGATGTGCAAGCGGAAGTCGACCTTCCAACTCAGAGACAAAACAGGGCTTGGGCATTGGCGACGTTGCTTTGTGTTCTGGCATCGCCAATCTTCCTCGTTCTGAAAACACTCGCTTTTATGATTGGCCTGAATGCGTTCCTGTTTTTATTCGGAGCGTTCCTTGTCGTCGCTGTCGCGGGATTTCTTCTTGGCCCGGTGTCGGTGGTTTGGAGTGGGTATATAGCGTTGACCGATGTCGTTTTTGGGCTTTCGGAAGACCACAAATACTTCTTGTGTTGTTCGTCGAAAAACCGAGCTGAAGCAGAATTTAGTTCGTTCGTGCCAGTTTTGATGTTTCCGGCAGGAATGACGAGTTGCCTACTTCTAGCTCGGCTTGTGTTTTGGAAGTCCCTCACGCTCCGACAGATGATATTGGTTGTCGGCGTCTCAACTGTTATCGCGCAAAGTCTGTTGTGGTACTACGAATGGCAAGAGGTGGTCGTGAAATGTTCTGCCGTTCAGTGTAATTTCTGAAATGATTTGCGAATTGATTGAGGTAGACCAGGCCTGCGGCGCGGTGGCTTACCGTGGAGCTTCAGGCGAGGCTTGCCGGCGCGGCTGGGACCATCAACGCGGATAGTTGACGCACGGACGCGCTCACCCGCGAGGCCACACCTCGCCCGGGCTGGAGCCGCCGGCCGGAGAGCGCAGCCGCAGGGCGATGATCTCAGCTTTCGGCACGGCTCTGCTGTAGAGAAACCCTTGCGCCGAGCCGCATCCGTTGGCGGCGAGGAAGGCCGCCTGCTCGGCGGTTTCGACGCCTTCCGCCACGACATTCTGCCCGAGACAGCGGGCGATGGAGAGGATCGCCTTGACGAGCTCCTCGTTGCGCCGGTCGGCGCTGTTGATGAATGATCGGTCGATCTTCAGCGTGTCGATCGGAAAGCGCGCCAGGTAGTTCAGCGCCGAATAGCCGGTGCCGAAATCGTCGATGGCGATCGAAAATCCCATGCCGCGAAGTTCGGAGAGCGTCTGCAGCGTCTCGTCCTTCTGATCCAGGAGAAGGCTTTCGGTGATTTCGATTTCGATCCATTCGGCGCGGCAGCCGGTCGCGTCGAGAATCTCGGCGATCGACTTCACCAGCCCGATGGACTGGAACTGTTTGACCGACAGGTTGACCGCCACCTTGTGCGGCGCCTGGCTGCCGGCATTCAATTCGACCGCAGTCTGGCAGGCCTCGCGCAGAACCCATCGCCCGAGTTCGACGATCAGCCCGGTGTCTTCGGCGACTGGAATGAACCGGTCGGGAGGGATCATGCCCATCTCGGCGTGACGCCATCTCAGCAGCGCTTCGGAGCCGACCATTGCGCCGCTGTCCAGAAGCACCTTCGGCTGGTAGTGCAGCTCCAGCTCTTCGCGTTCGATGGCGCGGCGCAACTCCGATTCCAGCCGCATGCGCTCCTCGGCGCTCGCCGTCAGGTCCTTGGAATAGAAGCTGAAATTGTTTCGTCCCGAGCGCTTGGCGAGATACATCGCCGAGTCGGCATATTTCACCAGATCGTTGGCGTCGGCGCTGTCGCCGGGATAGAGGGCGATGCCGACGCTGCAGGAAATGAAGACCTCCTTGCCATCGAGCAGGAAGCCGCCCTTGAACTTTTCGAGAATGCTGCTGGCGATGCGGCCGAGATCATCGCCTTGCCGGAGATCCGGCAGCAGGATGGCGAACTCGTCGCCGCCGAGACGGGCAACGGTATCGTAATCGCGGACGCTGGCATTGAGACGGGCGGCCGCCTGACAGAGCAATTCGTCGCCGACGGGATGGCCCATCGTATCGTTGACCACCTTGAAATGGTCGATGTCGATCAGCATCACGCCGGCCCGCTGGCCGCGCGACCCTGCCGAGGTGATCATCTGCCGCAGCCGATCGTTGAACAGCGAGCGGTTCGGCAGCGCGGTCAGCGGATCGTAAAAGGCCATCTGGTGGATTTTCTGGCGCGAGGCGTTCAGCTCGGTCACATCGCGCGCGACGCCGAGAACGCCGACGATTTCTCCCGCCGCATCCGTGACCGGCACCTTGCGTGTTTCCAGCAGAATGGATTGGCCGCTCTCCTGCGAAACGACCCATTCCTCGTCGCTGAGGATGCATTCGCCCGCCTTGATCGCCGCCTTGTCCGACTCCTGAAAGAACCGGGCCCTTTCCATATCGAACAGCTCGAAATCCGTCTTTCCGACGACCTCGGCTTCCGTCAGCCCGGTCAGCCGCTCGAAAGTGTGGTTGCACAGCAGGTAGACGCCATTCATGTCCTTGACCCAGATCATGTCGGGCATGGTCTGGAGCACGCTCAGCAACTGCGTCCGCACCGAGTTGATGGCGTCTTCGGCTTGTTTTCGCTCGGTGATATCGCGCGAGAATGCCAGCAGCGTGGTCTCGGCCGTGGGATCGGCGCTCGGCCGCCTGGCCACGGACAGCTCGAACCATCGCGTTTCGCCATTCGGCAAAGCGATGCTGATGCATCGCCCGTAGGCTACTCCGTCCCGGCCAGCCGTGCGAAGAGCCTCCATCGCGATGGCGGCCTGATCGGCTGCAAGCACATCGTTGACCGTCTTGCCGAGCAGCATCTCCTTCTGCTGGGCGAGCAGGTCGGGATTTCGCGTCCAGACCTGGAGATAACGGCCCTCCTCGTCCGCTTCGAACAGAACGTCGGGTATGGCGGTGAGAATACCTTCTGCGAATTCGAGCGCCTTCTTCAGCTCGCGCTCGGCCTGCTTGCGTTCGGTAATGTCGACGACGGCGCCGATCAGGCCGGCCGGAGTGCCGTTTTCGCCCGAGAGCACCGCCTTGTTCCAGACGACATCCCGCACCGCGCCATCTGCGGCGATCATCTTCCTTTCGGAATACTGGGCTCCGCCTCTTTCGAGGAGGGCTTCGTTCTCGATCAGATAGAGTTCAGCCAGATGCTTCGAGTTGAGATCGAAATCCGTTTTCCCGATGATCTCTTCGCGCCCATGACCGCAGAAATCTTCGAAAGCCTTGTTGCAGCCAACATAGCGGCCAGCCGAATTCTTGTAGAACACCGGAAGGGGAAACGGCCCCAGCAGCGCATCGAGAAGCGCTTCCCGGTCGATCGCGGCGTCCTGATGCTCAGCGCCTTTTCCCTCGCCGCCGTGCTTTTCCATCAAGCGGGCAGGCGGCCGAGACGATTGGGACGATGGCTTCGTCATGAATTTACTCACCATGAGCAACAACCAGATGCGTCATCCACCGGCCGAGTATTCTTCCAAGAAGCCGCCCAAGTCATTTGAGAGGCGCGGGTCCGCTGCAATCGAGCACGTCGCTCGGCCGAAACACTGCGGTCAGAAAATTAAAAGATCGCTCTGTCTGCAGAGGTGGTGCAATTTTCGGCGCGCGATACGGATCGTCCGCGCGCAAAGTGGATAGTCATGCCGGCAAAACCGCGGGCGATCGCCCGGTTTTCGCTGCGGCAATCGCCTGTAGGGCATCGGCCGGACGGCTGGAACGCGCGGCCAGCGCAAGCAGTTTCGAAACGGGACAGATTTTTATCCGAAATCCGAACCCTATAGCCAAATCACGACGCTTTCATATCCGATTCCTGCAAGAAACTGGTTTCATTGCCTTTTCGGCAAAAGCATTTACGCTTCTGAAACCAGACCTTCCGCAGTTTGATCATCAATGAGGTGCCGCTTGAACTTCTCCGCCATGACGACGGATCGCAGGACGAGCCAGAATCCGCGCCGTGCGTCAGGGAAGACGGCATAGGCCGAAGGGGGAGGAACATGGTCGATAATTCAGGATCCGCATGACGGCAGCTCTTAACGGCGCGGCGCAACGGCGCCGGCCCTGAAAAACGGAACATTCCCGTCGTTTGACATTCGTAAGGCGCAGACCTGCGCCGGCATTTGCTCGCGGCAAGCGCCGCAAGCGAAGGCGCGCGCTGCCGCGGTTTCAAGAGCTCCCGCGGCAGCGCTGCAGCCGGCGGCGATCGCCAGTAACGGCGCCCATCGGCGGCGCGGTTTCATATTCCCGGCGTGCCAGTGCCCGGCGCGCGGACCAGGGCCATGACGGCCGATCTCTAGGTAAATCATCGTGACGCAACCGTCCGGCGCCAAAACGTGTGGCTCGAAGCCTGCCTGTTGGAAACAGAACAATCTCAAGAACGAGTTCACCGGCGCTGAGGCCGAAAGCAGCTCGGCCGGCTATCTTTCCTGATGGAGCGCGAATGGTGATCGGATCGGATATCGAAGATACGGCGCCGTCAGGCGAGTCCCATTCTTCCGTGGCGAAATATATTCGCTCCATCGGGCGGCACTACGTCGCCGCCGTCGTCGTCATGACGGTTCTGATCGGCGCGACCTTCCTCACGGTCAAGGTGGCCCTCGATCGCCATTCGCTGCAACAGGACATCAGCTATCTCACCGGGCGCCAGTTCATCCGCTTCCAGCAGCTCGCCAACCAGACGCGGGCGGTCATGCGGGCCTCGACCGATCCGAATATGCCGGAATATATCATCCGGCCGATGGTCGAGGACGTTCAAAAGGCGATCGGCGAGATCCGCGCCATGAGCGTCGAGCTGAACGACCTCAACGACAGGGTCGAGGCGAACTTCCTCCAGCGGCTCAACGGGCCGGACCCGGCGGCCGAGAAATTGCGGCTCGAACTCGACGGGCGGCTGGAGGATTTTCTTCATCGCGCCGAACGCGTCGTCTCGGCGAAATTGCAGGAGCGGCGGGAGCGTTACAGCTTCTGGGGGCCGATCGATTTCGCGGTTTCGTCCGACAGCATGCTGATGCGCCAGTTCAGCGCCCTGATCGACAGCGCGCATGACAGGAGCGACGTGAGCATCGATCATACCCGCCTCATCAGCGCCGTGCTCCTCAGCCTGACCGCGGCCACGCTCATTCTGGCAACCCTCATCCTCTTCATACCGCTGCTGGTAAAGCTGCGCACAGAGCACCGCCGGACGCTCGATTTCGAGATCAAGCTCACCCATCTCGCGCACACGGACACGCTGACGGGCCTCGGCAACCGCTCCTCGTTCAACGACGCCTTGAACGGGCTGTTTGCTTCCCTCGAACGGACGGGCGCAGGCTTTTCGATGCTGCTGGTCGATCTCGATTACTTCAAGGCCACCAACGACAGTTTCGGCCATCCGGCAGGCGATGCCGTTTTGAGCCACGTCGCAAAGGCGCTGCAGAAGACCTTCCGCGCCGGCGACGTGGTCTCCCGGCTCGGCGGCGACGAGTTTGCCGCGCTCCTTCCCGGCATTTCGGACGCCGCGACGCTGGAAGGCATTGCCGCGCGCGCCGTTGCCGCCATTGCGGCGGAGTGTCATTTCGAGGGCCGGCTGCTGCCGGTTTCGGCAAGCATCGGCGGCGCCGTCGTTCCCGGCCACGCCGCCGACGAGGCGACCCTCATGCGCATCGCCGACGTGGCGCTCTATGCCGCCAAGGCCAAGCGCAACACGGCCGTCATCTTCGACGAAGCGTCCCTCGCCCAGCGCCTGGAACAGAACCAGCTTGCCGCAGCCCTCGCCTTCGCCGCCGACCGTGACGAGTTCGTCGTCTACTATCAGCAGAAGGTCGACCTGCAGACGGGCAGGCATCTCGGCTTCGAGGCGCTGGTGCGCTGGCGCCACCCGCAGCTCGGCATCCTGCCCCCCGGTCGTTTCCTGCCGCTGATGGAGGGCCACCTGATCCAAAGCATGACGCGCTGCATCGTCAATACGGTCGCGCGCGATCTCAGGGCATGGAAGGCGGCGGGGCTCAGCGCCGGTTCGGTCGCCATCAATCTGCCGGAAGCCCTGCTGGTCAGCCATGACGGCTATGATCTCATCGCCGCCGCGGTCAAGGCGAACCGGCTCGACTGGCGCAATTTCGCGATCGAGGTCACGGAAGACGTGTTTCTCAATCGCGGCGCCAACCAGATCGCCGAAACCATTTCGCGGTTCCGCGAACATGGGGTCTCCGTCTCGCTCGACGATTTCGGCACCGGCTTTGCCTCGCTCGTGCATCTGCGCGACTTCCCCTTCGACGAGCTCAAGATCGACCGCAGCTTCGTTGCCGAAATCGGCAAGGACGTCCGCTCGGAACAAATCATCAGGGCGATCATCGATCTCGCCCGCAACCTCGGCAAGAGATGCGTTGCGGAAGGCATCGAAGAAGAAGTGCAGCGCGGCTTCCTTCTGAACGCCGGCTGCGAGACCGGCCAGGGTTATCTGTTCGCCAAGCCGGAACCGGCTTCGGTGGCGACCGAACGATTGCTGCGCCGTCCGGCGGCGCGGGAAGTAACGGGGCGGTCAAGAAAGTTGCGGGCTGATGCCGTCTCCTGAGCGGGAGCGGGATCAATCAATCAAAAGAGGGCAAGACATGAAACGGACAATCAAACTTGCATGGCTTGCCGCGGCTTTGGCGGCCGCAGCTCCTGCGGCATCAGCTTCTGCGGAACAAGGCATGGCAGTCGATGTCGCGCATTTCTGGGTGTCGAAAAGCGAGTCTGCCGCGCTCGACGTCTTCCGCAAGGCCTGGGCGGCGGCCGGCAACCAGTGGGCCGACATGCCGGCGGAAAATAAGGTCGCCGTCCAGCGCGCGGTGAGCGATCGCATCGCCAACGGATACGCGCCGGCAGTCATGCAATGGAATGCGAACGAAGGATCGCGCGAACTGCCGGAGATGGGCATCGTGCAGGATATCGACGATGTCGCCGAGGCGGATCACTGGCGGGACGTCATTCCCGCGACGGTTCTCGACCGCATCTCCTACAAGGGAAAGGTCTACTTCGCCCCGACCAACATCCACGCCGAAAACTGGCTCTGGACGAGCACGGCGGCATTTGCCGAAGCGGGCGTGAAGACACCGCAGTCCTGGGACGAGATCTTTGAGGCGGCCGAAAAGATCAAGGCGACGGGACGCGTGCCGATCGCGCTCGGCGGCAAGCGGTGGGAGGTGTCGCTCATCTTCAACGACATCGTCTATCACAAGTTCGGTCCGGAAGGTTATGCCCGTATGATAAGCGGCGATGCCGCGCTGGTGCAGGATCCGCGCATGATCGAAGCCCTGGACCTGCTGCAGCGTCTGTCCGATTATGTCGAACCTTTCGAGAAGCGCAAGGACAAGACCTGGGCCGATGCAACGGCGGCTGTCGGCCAGGGCACGGCCGGCATGCAGTTCATGGGCGACTGGGCCAAGGGCGAGCTTGCGGCGCGCGGCTACAGCGCCGACAAGGACTTCGATTGCAGCCTCGTTCCCGGCACCTCGATCGCCTATTTCATGGTGGTCGATGCCTTTGCCTTCCCGCTTACCAATCGCGACGGCGCGACGCAGGCGCAGCAGGCTTTCGCCCGCATGGTGCTCGATCGCGACAATCAGGTGGCGTTCAGCCGGATCAAGGGATCGCTGCCGGTGCGCACCGACGTCGATCCAGCCGGGCTCGATCGCTGCGGCAAGCTCGGGCTGGAGATGATCAAGGCCAGGAAGGGTGAAGTCAGCGCCCAATCGCAGGCGATGCCGACCCAGATGTCGGAGGGCTGGATTGCCGTGATCGGCGACTTTTTCAACGACCGGACCATGTCTTCGCAAGACGTTCAAAAACGCCTGCACGACCTGCTGATGCAGCGCTGAGGGGAGGCTCGGCGCGCAGATGCGGCGATGCGCGAATATCCAGAAGTCGCAGACATGTCCGAAACGCGCAGCAAACAACGGGCTGGCGGCCTGGTTTTCCAGGGAACCGGGGAAATTAACAAACCCTCAAGTTTTCCGGATACATCTTGCTTTTGCTATTTTTTCTTTTGCGCAACGGTGTTTTTTGAAGTCGGCCCTTTCATCCTCACGTGATCGAATTGCAAGCGCCCTTCGCGGCCTCGGAAGGGCGAGGGGCGGCAACGTCGCGATCGTCGTCGCCCTCAGCCTCGTGCCGATGCTCGTCGCGGTCGGCGCGAGCTTCGACTACATTCGCAGCTACAATGTCCGGCAGCGAATGCAGAGCGACCTTGACGCGGCCCTGATCGCCGCGGTCAAGCAGATCAACAACGCCGAGGACACCGACGCCCTCAAGACGAAGGTTTCCGACTGGTTCCACTCGCAGGTGGACAACAGCTACACGCTCGGTGAAATCGACATCGATACCGCCAATCACAACATCACGGCGACGGCGAGCGGCACCGTTCCCACAACCTTCATGAAGATCGCCAACATCGATACCGTCGATGTCAGCGTGGCGAGCGCCGTCAAGGGGCCGGCCACCTCCTATCTCAACGTCTATATCGTCATCGACACCTCGCCCTCGATGTTGCTGGCGGCAACGACATCGGGCCAGGCGACGATGTATGCCGGCATCAAATGCCAGTTCGCCTGCCACACCGGCGACGCGCACACCATCGGCAAGAAGACATATGCCAACAACTACGAATACAGCTCGGAAAAGAAGATAAAGCTGCGTGCCGACGTCGCCGGCGACGCCGTGCGCGAAGTGCTCGACATGATCGACGAATCCGACGCCAATCATGAACGGATCAAGATCGGGCTCTATAGCCTCGGAGATACGCTCACGGAAGTTCTGACCCCGACGCTGAGCACGGATACGGCGCGCACCCGCCTGGCTGACGCGAGCTACGGCCTTACCAGCGCGACCTCGAAGGCCGCCACCTATTTCGATGTATCGCTTGCGACGCTCAAGCAGAAAGTCGGTGCCGGAGGGGATGGAACTTCCTCAGGCTCGCCGCTCAAGCTGGTTCTGCTGCTGACGGACGGCGTGCAGTCGCAACGCGAATGGGTAACCGACGGCGTAAACAAGAACAGGACGTACGGGGCATACTGGAACAAGGTGGCGCCGCTCAATCCCGAATGGTGCGGCTATCTCAAGAACCAATCCAACACGATGGCGGTGCTCTACACCGAATATCTGCCGATCACCTCGGACTGGGGCTATAACGCGACCGTCGGCTCGACCATGGCCAGCGCCAACTGGAAGAACACGTGGGGCGGCACCATGGACAGCGGCGTTTCGAGCAGCATTACGAGACGCGATTACATCCCCTATGCGCTTGCCGGCTGCGCATCATCGAAGAGCCTGTTCATCTCGGCATCGTCATCCTCGGAAATCACGGCCGGTCTGTCGACGCTCTTCACCCAGTATCTCTCTTCCGTCCGGCTGACCCAATGACCGAAAGAAAACGCTTTGCGCCGTTTCGCCGCCTGCTCGGCGATCGCAAGGGGGTGGCCGCGATCGAGTTTGCGATCCTGGCGCTGCCGCTCTTCATCATGATATTCGGCATCATCGAAGTGTCGCTGATGTTCTTCGTCAATTCCTCGCTCGACGCTTCGGTTCACAAGATCTCCCGGATGATCCGCACCGGGGAGGTCGCGTCATCAAAGATCACATTGAACAGCTTCAAGGCCAAGATCTGCGACGACATGTTTCTCGCTTTCAGCTGTTCCAGCGGTCTCGTCGTCAAGGTCAGCGTGCTTTCCGACCTGTCATCCGCCGCCAGCACCGATCCCATCAACAACAGCGGCAAGCTCGCCGTCACCGAGACCTACGATATCGGCAAGGGCAGCGACTACATCCTGGTGCAGGCATTCCTGCCCTGGGAAGCCACCGTCAATTTCTTCAGCCTGTCGAGCGCCAAGCTTTCCGACGGCCGATATCTCCTCGGATCGTCCGCTCTGTTCCGCAACGAGCCTTTCTGACATGATCATGAAACGGAGCCTCGCTTTCCTCGCCTTCGTCAGCTCCCGCATCCGCCGGCTCGCACGCGACCGTACGGCCGCTTCGGGCGTCGAATTCGCATTGGTGCTGCCGATCCTCATCATGCTGCTGTTCGGCACCGTCGATCTCGGCCATGCCCTCACCGTCAGCCGCAAGATAGACGAGATCGCGTCCAGCACAGGCGATATGATCGCCCAGCAGAGCACCTGGACGAAGACCGACGTCACCAAGCTTCTCTCCGGCGCGAGCTTCATCCTGCAGCCCTATGACACCACCGGGCTGACGATCACGGTCACGGTCAACGATGTCGACAATAGCGGCAAGGCGACCGTCAACTGGTCGGCCGCGTTCAACACCTCGTCGCTCGCTTCCGGCACGGCAAGCGCCATCGACATACCGAAAAAGATACAGGAAACCGGCGTGCAGGTGGTGCTGACCCGCGTGGAATACACGTTGACGACACCGGTTTCGGCGTTCTTTTCGAATTTCACCGGACAGAACGGCTACGGCTTCGACCATCATTTCTTCAATCGCCCTAGGGTCAGCGACACGATCAAATACAATTGAGCCGCAGGCTCGGTGACATTCTGACCGTTGTCGCCGGCGCGACAATGGTGCATTGCTTCGGCCATTTGGCGGATCGGCTTTTCCAGGGAATCGCAATGCATCATCGTGACTATGAAGGACGTGAAATGACGGTAGGAAAAGCTTGCCGCGCCATACGGAAACTGCCTGCCATCGCGCCGATCGTGCTGGCCGCGATCGTGAGTTTCCATGCGCCTTCAAGGGCGGCGCAAGCCGATCTTCACTGGTCGCAGGACCCGGCCAGCCATTGCAGCTTCGTGGCGCCGGCCTCCCTGACGACAGGACCAACCTTCTGGATCGGCGCATGCGTCGACGGAAAGGCGTCGGGTGAAGGCATGCTGCGCCGGCGCGACGGCGACAAGGCGGGGGCTGCCTTCTTCGGCCGGATGAAGGACGGGACTCCCGAGATCGGCGTCGTCGATCTGACCGACGGATACAGGGCCGGCAACTTCAGCGACGGCGACATCGGCGGACAAGCCGATCCCGACCCGCAGGAGAGGATAGACGCCTTTCGCATCGCGGCCGAGGCGGCGCGGATGGTCGGCGCCAAATATGCCGCCGAGAAGAATGCGGGATCTGCCCGCCATTACGAAGAACTCGCCAAGACCCTGGAACAGCAGAACGATTGAGCGGCGGTATATGAGCGAGACGCTGCAGCGGCGATATCACTCCAGCCTATACTAAGCCGCGAGCCTCACCCGGCGAGCTTGACGGTACCGTAGGGATTGAACTTGAACTCGTCCATTTCATAGGTGGACTTGAAGGAGAGGCTAGCCCCGCGCGCTTTTAGAGTGGCTTCGAGGCCTTGCCTGGCGATCTCGTCGGCAACGGCGTCCATGATGGCGACGATCTGTCTTTCGCTGCCCGCCGTGTCGGGCACATAGACCTCCGGCAGTCCGACGAGATGGAAGCCGACGCTTTCGAGATATCCGCGCGCCGAGAGCGGCCGCTTGGCGAAGGCCAGACGGTCGATGCGCTGCTCGGCGAGAGTGTCGCCCGCCTTTTGCGCATCGGCGCCTTGCCGGATCAGCGCTCTCCAGCGATCGAGCCCATGCGCGATGCCGGCGCTTTCGCCTTTTACGGCAACCGCGCCCGCATCGATCATCCGTTCGATGAGGCGGAGCGCCACCATCGAAACCTTCACCGTCTCCGCCTGCTCCATGCCCGGCCCGAGGACGTAGAGAACGGATTGATGATCCGCGACGGCCTGCTCGTCCGCCGCGCTCCACGCGTCGGGTTCGACCCGATCCCAGCATACGTCGAAGGATCGGCTCATTCTGTCGTCCGGCTCGCCCTGAGAATAATCCTCATCGACGCTGAAGCCGGCGGCGAAATCGCCGATCGCCTGCGACGCCGCCTCGGACAAGCGGCTGAGATCGCTATCCCTGCCGAGGAAACAGAGGACATGCCTTGGCTTCACCGACGACGCCTCCTCCCGCGTCGTCGTTTCCTCCTTGGTATCAGGGCTGGTTTCCGTGGCGAGGGACGGCTTCCAGCCGATCATCGCCCATAGGGAGCCGAGGAGCGTGCGACGCATGAGCTTCATGAAGCCTTCCGTTCGGTCGAATGTTCATGGCTCAGCCTTGTAAACATTCGAACTCCGAAACGGAAGCAGGATCGTCGCCACAGGCGATGCCGCCTGCCCTTCGTCAGGCCCAGATATCGCCCGGCATGAAGCCTTCGGTGAAAGGATCGTCATTGTCCAGAACGAGCGTGTTCAGGCCGGAGATCCAGCTGGTGCCGGTCAGTGTGGGAACGACGGCGGCCTTGTCGCCGATCCTTGCTTCCTCGACCAGCCTGCCGGTGTAGACATTGCCGAGAATCCCCTGATGCCGGAAATCCTGATGGAGCGGCAGTTCGCCCTTGGCATGCAGAACGGCCATCTTCGCGCAGGTGCCGGTGCCGCAGGGGCAGCGGTCGAGCGCGCCCGTCCAGGTCGCCGGATCGTCCCAGGAGAGATCGCCGGTCGCCATCGTCACCGTATTCTTCCAGTCGGCGTTCGGATCGTCGGTCGGGCCGGAGAGCTGCGAGATCGTGATGCCGACGCCGGGATAGTGCGGATGGGCAACCGGCAATTGCTCGATGGCCGCCTGCCGGATCATCGCGGACACGCGCGCGATCTCGCGCCCATGCGCCGGGATCAGTTCGAGGCCCTTGAACTGGCGGACATCGGCGATGACATAGAACATGCCGCCCCAGCCGACATCGACAGTGACCTTTCCGAGATGCGGCACATCGATGACGGCGTCGAGATGGGCGGCGAATGCCGGCACGTTCTTGAAGGTCACGCTCTTGACCTTGCCATTGCTGCATTCCGCCTTCACGCGGATGAGACCGGCCGGCGCCTCGAGAACCAGCTCGGTGACTGGCTCCTTCATCGGCAGCATGCCCATTTCCAGGAGGACCGTCACCACCGAGATGGTATTGCCGCCGGACATCATCGGATATTCGACCTGCTCCATGATGATATAGCCGGCATCTGCCTCCGGATGACAGGGCGGAACGATGATGTTGCAGCAATGGGCGGGATAACCGCGCGGCTCGCGCAGCATCAGCTTGCGCAGTTGGTCGTCATTGGTCTCCAGCCATTTCATTTTCTCATAGACGGAGTTGCCGGGAATATGCGGCACGCCGCCCGTGATCACGCGCATCGGCGTGCCTGCGTGAGTATCGACCGCGTGGATCGTTCTTTTGAATCCCATGACCATTCTCCTCTGAGGTCGGCTGCGCCATTTGTAGAAATTTCGTATACGATATCATTTATACGAAGTCGCGAGCTTGTCAATCACGATAGTCATGTTTATGAACATAGATGTACATTTTCACCGGAAGCGTCGAAGGCACGGCGGCGAGGGAAACACAAGGATTGGAGATTTGCGATGACGGATGAGGTTCTACTCGAGCGGGCGCAAGCCGAGTCTTTGGCGATGCGGGCCTGCCTGGCAGCGGGTGCCGGGGAAGCCACCGCCCGCTCGCTCGTCGACGCCACATTGTCCGCCATGCTCTATGGTCCTGCGGCGCTCGGCTTTCCGCATATGGTCGATTACCTCGACAGCTTCCGCGAGGGCCGCATCAACTGCGATCCCACGCCGACCTGCGAGAGGCCCTACCCCGCCTTCTTCGTCGCCGATGCCGACCGGGGCATCGCCCAGCTCGGCTTCGACCTTGCCTTCGAGCACCTGGTCGAGGCGGCGCGCACTTTCGGCGTTGCGATCTTCACGCAGACCAACAGCTATACGGCCGGCGAACTCGGCTACTACGTCCGCAGGCTTGCTGGCGAAGGTATCGTCGGCCTCGCCGCCACCAATGCCAATGCCATGGTGGTCGCCAAGGCGGGCGGGCCCGCCGTCTACAGCACCAACCCGATGGCCTTTGGCTTTCCGCTGGGGGAAGGCTCGCTGCCTGTTGTCATCGACCAGGCGTCGAGCGCGACGGCCTACGTCAACATTGTGGCAGCCGCGGCCGAAGGGCGCAGCATTCCGGAGGGATGGGCCGTCGACGAAGCCGGCAAGGACACCCAGGACGCGGCGAAAGCACTTGGCGGCGCGCTGCTTCCCTTCGGCGGGCGCAAGGGCGCCAATGTGGCGCTGATGGTGGAAATGCTGTCCGCAGGCCTCTCCGGCGGCCCCTGGTCCCTGGACACGCCGTCCTTCAGGGAGGGGAGCGCCAGCCCCGCCGTGGGATTGACCGTCGTCGCGATGATGCCCGGGCGCACTGATGATAGCCTGATCGAACGCGCCCGCCGCCAGGCCGGCCGCCTTCAGGAGAAGGGCGTCTTCGTGCCGGGGGTCAGCGGCATCGACCATCCGAGGCCGGCGTCGGAAATGTTGAAAGTGCCGCGCTCGGTCTTCGAGGCCGTCACCAGGGTCGCGGGCGCCTGACGGCTCAGCCGGGCGTCTTCGCGGGGAGATGCTGGAGAAGCGACTGGCAGGCGCTCATGATGTGGGCGTAGAGCAGTTCCGCCGCCGCTTCCTCATCCCGCTTGCGGCACGCTTCGAGAATTTGCCGATGCTCGCGATCGGCGGTCTGCTGGCCGTGCGACAGGGTCAGCTGCACCCGGAGATATCGTTCCAGCCGATCGTTCACCGAGCGGATCGTATTGATGAGGAACGGCCGGCGGGCGTCCTCATAAAGACGGCTATGAAACCGCCAGTTCAGCTCCGACCACCGCGCGACATCCGTTTCATCCGCGAACGCGTCGCAATAGCCCAGCGCCTCTTTGAAGGTCTCTTCCGTCATGTGGGGGATCGAAAGCTTTAAGGCATTGGTTTCCAGGATCGCACGCACCTCGAAGATCTGGGCGATCTCCGGCTCGGAGAGGCTGGTGACGATCGCGCCCTTGTTGCGGTGGAATTCAACCAGGCCTTCGGCCTCCAGCCGCTTCAGCGCCTCCCGGACCGGAATCTTGCTGACGTTGAACAGCCGGGCGACATCGTCCTGGCGGATCGGCTCGCCTTCGTCAAGCGACCCATCGGCGATGGAATCGCGGATGAATTTCAGGATCACATCCGAGGCCGTGGGCGCCTTGCCGAGATTTATCACCTGCGCGGTGTTGAAAGGCATTCCCAGGCTCCTTCTTCCGGAATGAAGATCCCGCCTGGGATATCGTAGACGATCTCCTTGCTCAAGGCCGCTCGCGCTTTAGGCGACGGCCTGCGCTCCGGTGATTTCCACGAGCGAGCCGCACATGAAGGCCGCCTCATCCGATGCGAGGAAGGCGACGAGAGCCGCCACTTCCTCCGGCTTGCCGATGCGGCCATAGGGAACGAGCTTGTCGAGATCGGCGATCGTCCGGCCGGAGCGCTTGACGCCGGCTTCGAGCATCGGCGTGTGAATCTCCCCGGGGCAGACGGCGTTGACGCGCACCTTGTCGGGCGCATAGTCGCGGGCGAGGTTCTGCGTGAAGGCGGCGACGGCGGCCTTGGTCGTGTTGTAGGCGATGTGGTTCGGCGCGGGGTAAAGCCCCCATTGCGAGGCCGTATTGACGATCGCGCCGCCGCCGGCGGCGATCATATGCGGAAGAGCCGCGCGGCAGAGATGGAACATCGAATCCAGATTGACCGCGAAGCTCAGCTGCCAGTCTTCATCCGAGAGTGACAGCAGGTTGCCGCGCCGGTTGATGCCGGCATTGTTGACGAGCACGTCGAGCCGCCCCTTGATGGCGAAGGCTTTGGCGATGAGCTCGACGCAATCCTCCTTGCGCGAGATGTCGGCCGCAATCGCGACCGCCGAGCCGCCCGCCGCCTCGATAAGCGAAGCGACCTCGCCCGCCGCCTGCGCATTGGCATCGGTCACAACCACGAGGGCGCCTTCATCGGCAAGCCTCTTCGATATGGCAGAGCCGATGCCGCCGCCTCCGCCCGTGACTACCGCAACCTTGCCGTGGAACCTCTTCATGTCGAATCTCCCTATCTGATATAGCTGCCGCCGTTGACGTCGAAGGTCGCCCCATTGACCGATGCCTGCGAAGGGCGAAGCAGGAAGGCGACCAGTTCGGCGATCTCATCCGGCTCGGCCATCTCGCCGATCGGGATGTCGGCGACAGCGGCATCCTTGCCGTGCCTGGCGACGAAATCCTCGGCCATATCGGTGCGCACCCAGCCCGGCGCGATGGAGACGGCGACGACCCCGTCGCGGCCGAAGCTCCTCGCGATCGACTTTGTGAGATTGACGAGCGCCGCCTTCGTCGCACCGTAAGGCATGGCGTCGGCGGCATAGCCGCGCTGCCCGGCGCGGCTGGCAATGTTGACGATCCGCCCGCCGCCATGCTGCTTGAAATGCACCAGCGCTTCCTTGCAAAGATCCGCCGCCGCGAAGAAATTCACCTGAAATTCCTTCTGCCAGGCGGCCCGCCAATCGGAGGCGTCGGCATCGATCGAGATCTCTGTGCGGATGCCCGCATTGTTGACGACAGCATCGATACGCCCCGCCGCCGCGAGCACGTCGCGCCAGAGCGCGAAGGCGCCGTCCGGATTGGAGAGGTCGGCCTGCACGATCAATCCATTTCCGCCAAGCTTGTGAAGCAAGGCTTCCGCGCGCTGCCTGTCGCGCCCGTAATGGATGATCGGACGCGCGCCCTCGGTGGACAGACGCTCGACGATCGCCGCGCCGATCCCGCCCGATGCTCCGGTGACGAGAACGGTCTGGCCGGTCAGAGGTTGAAGATGAGACATGGCGGCTCCTACCTGAGTAAACCGACCTGGGGTCCCCAGGTATCGGACAGCGCAAAACCAGTGGCGAAAGGATCGTCGTCGGAGATGCGAAGCTGTTCACGGCCATAGATGAAGGCCCGGCCTGATATTCTCGGCAGCACGGCGCGGCGGCCGCCGACCTCCGTCTCGCCGATCGCTTCGGCCAAAAACTCGCCGCCGATGATCGACCGCGACGTCCTCATGTCGCCGACGGAAACCTCGCCGCGGGCAAAGAGCGTCGCAAGGTTCGCCGAACTGCCGGTGCCGCAGGGCGAGCGGTCGACACGGCCGGGCTGCAGTGTGGTACAGGTCCTGACAGCGCCATCGGCCTCGCGTCCGCGGAACATCACATAGGCGATCTCGTTGACGCCGCTGAGAACGGGATGGGCGACCGAGACCTGACCTGCGAGCAGCGACTTGAGCTCGATCCCGGCCTCCGCCAGCAGCCGGGCATTGGCAGGCGCGATATCGAGGCCGAGCTGATCGACATCAACGAGCGCATAATAGACGCCGCCGAAGGCGATATCGATCCTGATGCGTCCCCATTTCGGCGTCTCGACCTGCTTGTCCAGCGCCTCGGCAAAGCTCGGCACATTGTCCAGGCTGACGGAGAGGCAGCGGCCATCGCGGCAGGTAGCGCGCGCCACGATCAGGCCGGCAGGCGTGTCCAGGCGAACGACCGTCTCCGGCTCCGATATCGGCACCCGGCCGCTTTCGAGCAGCGCCGTCACCACGCAGATGCAGTTGCTGCCGGACATCGGATGGGCGCGGTCGGCCTGCAACACGATGAAGCCGGCATCGGCACCTGGGCGCGTCGGTGCGACCAACAGGTTCACCGACATGGCGACATTGGCGCGCGGCTCGAAGGTAACGAAGCGGCGCAGGCTGTCGTCCACCGTGTTGATGTGGTTCATCTTGTCGAGCATGGTCGCGCCCGGTATTTCGGGCGCGCCTGCGACGATGACCTTGCCGATCTCGCCCTGGCAATGGACTTGCAGCAGGTCGAGGCTGCGCTCCCAGTTCATTCGGCCGCCTCCGGCTTGATGTACCAGCCCCAGGGATCCTCGCTGACGAAGCGGGTGATCTGCTTGGTCTCGAGATAGTTGTCGAGGCCCCAGCGGCCGAGCTCGCGGCCGATGCCGGATTCCTTGTAGCCGCCCCAGGGCGCTTCGGTGAAGGTCGGCTGCGAGCAATTGATCCAGACGATGCCGGCGCGGAAGGCGGCGGCGACGCGTTCGGCCCTGGCATCGTCCTTCGACATCACGGCGGCCGCAAGGCCGAAGCGGGAATTATTGGCGAGCTCAATCGCCTCCTCCTCGCTCTTGAACGGCCGGATGCAGACGACCGGCCCGAAGATTTCTTCCATCCAGGCGGCGCTGTCGAGCGGAACGTCGGTCAGAACGGTCGGCTGGAGGTAATAGCCCTTGTCAAACCCTTCAGGCCGCGCGCCGCCGCAGGCGACCGTGGCGCCGGCCTGCCGCGCCGCTTCGATCGCCGCGACGACCTGCTCGTGCTGGCGCTTGGAAACCAGCGGCCCGAGGAGCACGCCCTCGTCTAGACCGTTGCCAATCTTGATCTTCTTCGTTTCCTCGATAAGCCGGGCAAGCAGCCGTTCGTAGATCGTATCCTGCACGAGGACCCGCGACGTTGCCGAGCAGACCTGGCCCTGGTTCCAGAAAATGCCGAACATGATCCATTCGACGGCCTTGTCGATATCGGCGTCCTCGAAGACGACGAAGGGCGACTTGCCGCCGAGCTCGAGACTGACGCGCTTGATGTCGCGGGCGGCTGCCGCCATGATCTTCGAGCCGACCGGTCCGGAACCGGTGAAGGCAAGCTTGTCGACCTGCTTGTGATCGATGATCGCCTGGCCGGCGACCGACCCGGCGCCGGTCAAGATATTGAGCACGCCGGCCGGCAGCCCGGCCTCGTCGGCAACCGCCGCCAGTTCAAGCGCCGTCAGCGATGTCAATTCGGCGGGTTTCAGCACCACAGTGCAGCCGGCGGCCAGTGCCGGGGCGACCTTCCAGGCCGCCATCAGCAGCGGATAGTTCCAGGGGATGATCGCGCCGGCGACGCCGAGAGGCTCGCGCACCGCCTTGGAGGTGAAGCGTTGATCGGGAAGCGCGATCGCCTCCTCGGGATTGTTGTCGAGCTGTTCGGCAAGACCCGCATAGAAATCGAAGCAGCCCGCCGCGTCGGCGACGTCCCAGTCGGCCTCCGGAAACGGCTTGCCGTTGTCGAGAACTTCGAGCCGGGCGATCTCGGCCTGGCGGGCGCGGATGCCGTCGGCGATGGCACGGAGATACCTGGCGCGTTGAGCGCCCGTCAGCTTCGGCCAGCCGTCCTTGTCGAAGGCGCGGCGCGCTGCCTTGACGGCGAGATCGACATCCTCGGCCGTTGCCGCCCCGATCGTCTGGATTACCTCTTCCGTTGCCGGGTTGGTCACCGTGCAGGTGCCGCCCTTGACTGGTTTCACCCATTGTCCGTCGATATAGAGTTCGCTTCGCATGTTCACTCCCTTTTGCCTTGCGCCGGCGCCGCTTTCAGAAGCGGCCGACGCGATAGGGTTTCATGTCCACGGGCGGTTCGACGCCCGTGATGAGATCGGCCATCAGACGGCCGGTGGTGGCCGCATAGGTGAGACCGAGATGTCCGTGGCCCGTCGCGTACCAGACATTGCGGCGCTTGGCTGATGGGCCCATGACCGGAACGGTGTCGGGCAGTGCCGGACGATGCCCCATCCATTCCGTCACGCTACGGGGCACCAGATCAGGCAATGCCTCCCGAGCCCGTTTCACCAGGATCTTTGCGCGGCGATAATCCGGCGGAGCGTCGAGGCCGGCCATCTCCACCGTGCCACCGACGCGGATGCCGCCCGCCGTCGGCGTGACCATGAAAGCGCGTGCCGGCCAGATGATCGAATGGCGCATCGAAATGCCGGGTTCCATGATCTGCGTGTGGTAGCCGCGTTCGGTTTCGAGCGGGATGTGTTCGCCGAGCATCTGGGAAAGCCGGGCGGTGAAGGCACCGGCCGCAAGCACGACCTTGTCGGCCGCAAGGCTCCGCCCATCCGCCAGGCGCAGAGCCGAGACGCCGGCCTCGCTCCGTTCGAAGCCGACGACATCACCCTGAACGATCCGGCCGCCGAGCGCCTGGAACTTTTCGGCAAGCGCGGTCACAAGCCTGTACGGATCGGTGATCGAGCGGTTGTCGGGAAAGAGCACCGCCTTGCCAATCTTCGTCGTCAAGGCCGGCTCCAGATCGCGGATGGCGTTTCTGCCGAGGATTTCATGCCGGAAGCCGAAGCGCTCCAGGATTTCGATGTGCTCCCGATCCGCCCGGAACTCGGCGTCGTCGGTATAGAGGCTGAGGCACCCCTCGGCCGTCAGCATGTGGGTCAGGCCGGTCTGCTTGAGTAGGGCGTCCAGATCTTCGTAGACACGGCCGCAGAGCGCAGCGCCGGCCGCCTCCAACTCCCTCAATTTTGAGGGGCGACTGGCGGCGAGGAACCTCAGGAACCAGGGCACCAGCTTCGGCAGGTAGCCGGGCCGGATGCGAACCGGCCCTTCCGGATCGAGCAGCCATTTCGGCATCTGCGCCCAGATGCCGGGCCGCGAAGCCGGCATGAATTCGGTGACGGCAATGCTCGCCATGTTGCCATAGGAGGCGCCCGTGCCGGGGGGCGCCTTGTCGAGCAAGGCGACGCTGTTGCCCCGGCGCTGGAGTTCATAGGCGATGGTGGTGCCGATGATGCCGGCGCCGACGACCACGATGGATGACACGGAAACCTCGCAATTTCAGAGATTTCGAGGCGGCTTGGCCGCCCCGGATCTGTTATCCGTTACCAGTTGAGGATCGGCTCCATCGCCGCCCGGAACTCCGCCTTTTCCTCCGCTGTCAGCTCACCGAGCGGCGCGCGGCACTGCCCGACGGGCAAGCCCTGAAGTTCGCAGCCATACTTGATCTTCTGCACGAACTTGCCGCTTTCGAGGATGTTCATCGCCCGGTAGAGGGTCTTCATCATCTCGCGCGCCCTGCCGAGGTCCCCCGACTTGTAGGTTCGGTCGAGATCGCAGCAGGCCTTGGCCATGCAGTTGGACGGGCCGCAGATCCAGCTTTCCGCGCCCCAGAACATGAAATCGAGCGCGATATCGTCGGAGCCGCTGACGAGCTGGATCTTGCCCTCATAGCGGCTGGCGATGTCGATCGCCCGCTGCAGCACGCCTGAGCTTTCCTTGATGCCGATGACGCGCGGATTGTCGGCAAAATGGTCGATCAGCTCGAAGCTGATGTCCGAGCCATCCTTGGCCGGATAGGAATAGAGGACGAGGTTCACATCGACGGCGCCGAGCACGGCTTCATAATGCTTAACGAGTTCAGCCTGCGTCGGACGGGTATAAAACGGCGGCGCCAGCAGCACGGTGTCGTAGCCGATGTCGCTCGCCATCGCCGTCTGCTCGATCACTTCGCGGGTGGCGGGCGCGTTGGTGCCGGCGATCAGGATTTCGCCCGGCCTGGCAAATTCCTTGACGAACTGCAGCACGTCGCGGCGCTCTTCGCTGGACTGGCTGAAATATTCCCCCGTCGAGCCGTTCGGCACCCAGCCGGTGACGCCTGCCTCGCGCAGATGCGCCAGAAGCTTTTCGAACGTCTTGAAGTCGATCCTGTTGTTCGCGTCGAAGGGAGTGATGAGCGCGGGCATGACGCCGGAAAGTTTCATGAGATGTCTCCTGTCCTGGGAACGGCTGTTTAGATTGCGAGCTTCTTGAGAATGCGTCCCTCGATGAGGGAGACCGCCCGCGTGAGGGGGAAGGCGATGACGAAGTAGATGAGGGCGACCACCGTCAGCACTTCGACGGGGCGGGCGGTATTGTTGGAGATGTTCTGGCCGACGAACATCAGGTCCGCCATGCCGACGGCGGAGACCAGCGCGCTCTCCTTGAACAGGCTGACGCAGTTCGACAGCAGCGTCGGGATTGCCCGCAGCACAGCCTGCGGCAGCACGACATTGACGACCTGGACCCTGTTCGGCAGGCCGAGAGCGACGCAGGCGTCCAGCTGCTCGCGGCCGATGGATTTGAGGCTCGCCCGGAAGGTCTCGCTGGTGATCGCGCCCATATAGAGCGTCAGCGCGATGACGCCTGAAGCCAGGTTCGAAAGTTCGACGCCGAGGAGGAGCGGCAGGCAGAAGAAGATCCAGAAGAGCTGGATCAGAACCGGCGTGCCGCGGAAGAATTCGACATAGGCGCCGGCAGTGGCGCGTAGCGCGAGATTTCGCGACGACCTCGCGAGGCCGACGAGGAAGCCGAGAGAACATCCGAGCACGATGCAGATCAGCGTCAGCTTGATCGTCATCCACAGGCCGAGCAGCAGCGCGTTTTCGAAACGCAGCAGGATCGAGAAATCGAGCGTCATCATGCTGGCCTCCTAGCTGACGAGGATCTGGCGGCGGCGTTCGAGCAGGCCGACGATCTGGGTGATCGGGAAGGACACGGCGAAATAGATCAGCGCCACGACGGTGAAGGTCTCGATCGGCCGGTAAGTCTCCGTTGCCAGCGTCTTGCCCTGGTACATCAGGTCCTGGATCGCCACGATCGCGACCAGCGCGCTCTGCTGGAAGATGACGATGCCATTGGTCAAAAGCACCGGGATCGAGGCGCGGAAGGCCGTCGGGAAGACGATGTAGAGCACCCGCTGCAGCGGATTGAGGCCGAGCGCGATGCCGGCATCGAGCTGCTCGCGCGGCACCGCCTGGATCGCGGCGCGATAGGCTTCGGCGTTGAAAGCCATCAGATTGAGCCCGAGCGCCATGATGCCCATCGTTATCGGATCGAGAAAGACGTCGAACAGCATCGGCACGCAGTAGAAGATCCAGACGATCTGGACGATCGCAGGCGTGCAGCGGAAGAATTCGACGAACAGCATGAAGGGCAGCCGCACGAGCCGGTAGGGGCTCATGATCAAAAGCGCGAGCGCGAAGCCGAAGACGATGCCAATGACATTGGCCGCCGCCGTCAGCTGCAGCGAAACCCACAGGCCCTGCAAGAGCGGCGCAAGCGTGACTGCGTGGAAGTCGAACGTGTAGTTCATGGCCTGCCCCTCCTACTGCTTGATGTGGAAGACGCGGTCGATGAATTCCTTGGTCCGCTCCTCGCGCGGGGCGGCGAGCACCTGCTCGGGCGGGCCGTCCTCGACGACCACGCCGCCGGCGCAGAAGATGACGCGCGAGGCGATGTTCTTGGCGAACCACATATCGTGGGTAACGATCATCATCGGCATGTCCTGGGCGGCGAGCTGCAGGATGACCTGCTCGACCTCGCTGACGAGCTCCGGGTCGAGCGCCGAGGTGACTTCGTCGAACAGCATCAGCTTCGGATCGAGCATCAGCGCGCGGGCGATGGCGACGCGC
Organism: Rhizobium sp. R339; assembly: GCF_002211395.1. Taxonomy (NCBI): domain Bacteria; kingdom Pseudomonadati; phylum Pseudomonadota; class Alphaproteobacteria; order Hyphomicrobiales; family Rhizobiaceae; genus Rhizobium; species Rhizobium sp. R339. The sequence continues at coordinate 149,313 of NZ_LOKV01000012.1, read as the reverse complement.
TGCTTCTGGCCGCCGGAAAGCTGGGCCGGATAGGCATTGGCCTTGGCGCCGAGCCCGAAGCGTTCGAGCAGCGCCTGGGCGCGGGCCGTCGCCTTCGCCTTGGCTTCTCCACGCACCTTGCAGGGCGCCAGGATTAGGTTCTGGGTGACATTCAGATGCGGAAACAGCGTGTAATGCTGAAAGACCATGCCGATCGAGCGGCGGACATCGGTGTCGATCCGGGTCTTCCTGGCCGCGCCGTCGGAGGAAATATAGGGTTTGCCATCGAAGCTGATCGAGCCGCTGTCGATCTGCTCCAGCCCCATCATCACGCGCAGCAGCGTGCTCTTGCCGCCGCCGCTCGGGCCGATGACGACGACGCGCTCGCCGGGCTTCATTTCGATGTCGATGCCTTTCAGCACCTGAATGGCGCCGCTGCCATAGCTTTTATGCAGCGCCTGCATTTTCACGAGGGGAAGGCTGAAGGACGTGGTCATGGCCAATCTCCGGTGATCGAAGCTGGAGGGGGCCGGCGCGATCCCGCACCGGCCCGGCGAGGTTACTTTGCGCCCTTGAGCACGTCGTCGACCGCCTTCTTGATCAACTCGTCGACGTGACCAGTCGCAATCCTCTCCTCAAGGAAGATGTCGACCACCTCGACATCGGCGGCCGAAAGCTGGTGCGGCAGGCCGAAGGAGACGCCCTGTTTGGCGAGCGCCGGCGTCGGGTTGAGTGCCACCGCCCAGTCCGGGTTCGACTGCGTGAAGAGCTGGTTGGTGTCGGAGGCGTCGACCAGGATGTCGGCGCGCTTAGAGGTGACCGCCAGCCGGGTCTCGTCATTGCCGGGTAGGCGCATGATCGTGGCGTTCTTCACTGCTGCCGAGATAGCCTTGTCCTGCGCCGTGCCGGACATGACGGCAAGCGTCACGCCTGCCTTGTCGATATCCGCCACCGAAGCGGCGCCGGCGGCGATCTTCGGATTGTTTTTGTTATAGGCGAGCGAAATCTGGTACTCCATCGCCGGGATCGAGAACTGCACGGCCATGGCGCGTGCCGGCGTGCGGTTGAGCGCCAGCGACACGTCCCATTTGCCGGCCTGCAGACCGGCGACGATATTGTCCCAGGTCGTATCGACGAATTCGGGCTTCACCTTCAGGACATCGGCGAATTCCTTGCAGAGATCGGCAAAGAAGCCGGAATATTCGCCCGTCGCCGGATCGCGCATGACATAGGGCGGTGCGACGGCCGCGCCGCAGCGCAGAACGCCCGCCTTCTGCACGCCCTGCCAGTATCCCTCGGCGGTCTGTGCTTGTGCGGCGGTTGCGGAAAGACCTCCCATCAGGGCGAGCGCGGGCAGCGCCCGCAAGGCGGACGCGATCAACTTCGAAATCATCGGGCATTCCTCTTTTGCTGTGCGCAAAGCGCGCGGTTCCACTCGTCGGCTCAAGCCGTTTCTATTGTTTTTTTGTCGGCTGCGTGTCGACTGCAGGAAATATGTCAACAGCGTGTCGACAAAGTCAAGCGGAAAAATTACATTGCCGACACGCTGTTTTTCTGGCCCAATGGACCGGCGTCTGGAGAAGGGGACTTAAGTGTCTGAAGAATCGGAAGTGAAACGCATCCGCGGGACCGGCTGGAAAAGCGTCTATGAAACGCTGCGCAATGAGATCCTGTCGCTCGCTCTGCCGCCGGGTCAGCTTCTGGACGAGATGACGCTTGCGGAACGCTTCGACATGTCGCGCTCACCGGTGCGCGAAGCCCTGATCCGGCTCGGCGCCGATGAACTGGTGGTGACGCTTTCGAACCGCAGCACGATCGTCGCGCCCATCGAAGTCGCGACCTTTCCCAAATATGTGGAGGCGCTCGACATCGCCCAGCGCATGAACACGCGGCTAGCCGCGGCGCTCCGGACCGAGGCCGACCTGAAGATCATCGCCAAGCGCCTGAAGTCGTTCGAAGCGGCGGTCAAGACGGGCAATCATCTCGCCATGTCGGAAGCCAACAAGGAATTCCACATGGCGATCGCCCATGCCGGCAAGAACCAGTATCTCGCTTCCTTCTACGAGAAGCTCCTGTCGCAGGGCCAGCGCATGCTCCACCTGCATTTCGAATATCTGGAGCGGACTCATGAAGGCTATCTCTTGACCGACGAGCACACGCTGATGCTCGATGCGATCAGGGAGAAGAACGTCGATCTGGCCGACGAGCTCGCTCACGCCCATACGCGCCAGTTCCAGGACAATTTCATCAACTTCATGCGCGAGAACTACACGACGGATGTCGCGCTGGGCCCGCTGCGGGCGGCGGAGTAATCGGATGAAGATCGACAGCATAGGATTCGTCGGCACCGGCGCCATCACCGAAGCCATGGTCCGCGGGTTTCTGGCCGAACCGGCCTATGCCTCGGAGATTCATGTCTCGCCGCGAAGCGCTCACATCGCCGCGACGCTGGCGGCCGAATTCGCCTCGGTCAGAATTGCCGGGAACAATCAGACCGTCGTCGACCGCAGCGACATGGTGTTCCTGGCGATAAGGCCGCAGATTGCCGAGGAGGTCGTGCGCACGCTGTCGTTCCGGACCGGTCAAACGGTCGTCAGCCTCGTCGCGGCGACGGAGCGCCAGGCGCTGCTTGATTGGATTGGCGCCGACGTCAATCTCGTTCAGGCCATTCCCCTGCCCTTCGTCGCGCAGCGCCACGGCGTCACCGCCATCTATCCCGCCAATGCCGCCATCGCGGCGCTGTTCGACACGCTCGGCACGGCCGTCCAGTGTCAGTCGAGGAAGGAGTACGATCTCCTCGCGGCCGCAAGCGCCGTCATGTCGACCTATTTCGGCGTCATGGAATCGATCACTGGCTGGCTGGAAAAGAGCGGTCTCGAAAGGACAAAAGGCCAAGCCTATATCGCCCCGCTCTTTGCAAGCCTGGCGCAGAAGGCCAACAATCCCGGCAACGAACCCTTCAGCGCCCTGAGCCGCGAATTCGCCACCAAGGGCGGCCTCAACGAACAGGTGTTTTCCGACTTTGACAAGAATGGCGGCCTTGCCGCGCTGAATGCTGCGCTCGACGGCGTGCTTGCCCGCATCGAGGGCCGCTGACATCACTCAGAACGTCGGCGGCGTGCAGGCGCTGATGACTTCGCAGGGCACCGGACCGACGCAGCGGAAGCGGTGCGGGCGCCGGCTTTCGAAATAATAGGCATCCCCCGGCCCGAGAATGCGCCGCTCGTCATCGACGGTCACTTCAAGCCTTCCCGACAGCACGATCCCGCCCTCTTCCCCTTCATGGACGAGAGGCACCTTGCCGGTGTCCGCTCCGGGCTGGTAGCACTCCTTGAGGATCTGCAGGCTGCGGCCGAACAGGTTTTCGCCAACCTGCCTGAAGGAAATGGCGCCCTTGCCGATCTCCACCAGTTCCTCGGCCGCATAGAAGGCCTTCCGCGGGCGGTCGGGCTCGAAGGCGAAGAATTCGGCGAGCCCGATCGGAATGCCGTCGAGAATGCGTTTCAAGGCCCCAACCGAAGGGTTGGAGGCGTTCGATTCGATGAGCGAGATCGTCGAATTCGGCACGCCGGTGCGCTTGGCCAATTCGCGCTGGGAAAGCTTATGGGCGATGCGGAGATGGCGAAGGCGGCCGCCGATATCGATAGACATGATGGGCTCGTTGCTGTTGTCCAGAATATCGAAAACATATCCTTCGCTGCCATATATTTCAATGCGTTATGCAATTGAAGAAAAGGACTTGTTTGCAAAGCGGAAATCACGCCATTCTCGGTTCATTCCCAAGGAGGCCAGAATGGACCAGATCAACAAGACGAACGCGCCCGTACTCGAAAATTTCTGGATGCCGTTCACCGCGAACCGGCAGTTCAAGGCCACGCCGCGGCTTCTCGCAGCTGCCGAGGGCATGTATTACACCGATGTCGATGGGAACCGGGTTCTCGACGGCACGGCCGGCCTCTGGTGCTGCAATGCCGGTCACGGCCGCAAGAAGATCGCCCAGGCCGTCGAGCGGCAGCTTTCGACCATGGACTATGCCCCGACCTTCCAGATGGGCCATCCCATCGCCTTCGACTTCGCCTCGAAACTGGCGGCAAACGCGCCGGGCGGCGCTGACGCCAAGCTCGACCGCATCTTCTTCACCGGCTCGGGTTCAGAATCGGTCGACACGGCGCTGAAGATCGCCATCGCCTATCAACGCGCCATCGGCCAGGGCACCCGCACGCGCATCATCGGACGCGAAAAGGGATATCACGGCGTCGGCTTCGGCGGCATTTCCGTCGGCGGCCTCGTCAACAACCGCCGGGTCTTCCCGCAAATCCCGGCCGACCATATGCGCCACACGCTCGATGTCGAGCGAAACGCCTTTTCCAAGGGCCTTCCGGCTCACGGCGTCGAGCTCGCCGACGATCTCGAACGGCTGGTGCAGTTGCATGGCGCCGAAACCATCGCCGCCGTCATCGTCGAACCGATGTCGGGCTCGGCGGGTGTCGTCCTGCCGGCGAAGGGTTATCTCGAAAAGCTGCGCGCCACCGCCGACAAACACGGCATCCTGCTGATCTTCGACGAGGTCATCACCGGCTTCGGCCGTCTCGGCACGCCGTTCGCGGCGGATTATTTCGGCGTCATGCCCGATCTCGTCACCACGGCGAAGGGTCTGACCAACGGTGCGATTCCCATGGGCGCGGTCTTTGCCAGCCGCAAGATCTACGACGGCCTGATGGTCGGCCCGGAAAATGCGATCGAGCTCTTCCACGGCTATACCTATTCCGGTCATCCCGTCGCCTGCGCCGCAGGTCTCGCCACGCTCGAAATCTACGAGGAAGAGGGCCTGCTCACCCGCGCATCCGAGCTCGCCGACCACTGGCAGGAAGCCCTCCACTCGCTGAAGGGCCTGCCCCATGTCGTCGACATCCGCAACCTCGGCCTGGTCGGCGCGGTCGAACTCGCACCCCGCGCCGCTGCACCCGGAACCCGCGCCTACGACGTCTTCGTCGATTGCTTCAAGAAGGGCCTGCTGATCCGCGTGACCGGCGACATCATCGCGCTGTCTCCGCCGCTCATCGTCGAGAAGGAGCAGATCGACACGATCGTTTCGACGATCGCCGATGCGCTGAAGCGCGCGGCATAACCTTGCCAACCAGCCGATGCGGGGGCGAATGGCTGTCGCATCGGCTCAGCCGACGGGCACGCCGAGCCCGACCTTGACCCGGTCCATCGCAACGAAGGTCCGGAAGCGCTTGACGTTGTTGTTGCCGAAGAAGAGCCGCCGCGTCAGCGCCTCGTAATCGGCCATCGACGGCACGACGATGACCAGAATGAAATCCGCTTCGCCGGTGACGTAATAGCATTGCTGGATCTCAGCGGCGGCCGCGAATTCCTTCTTCGCCCGCTCGATCTGGTCGGCCGTTTCGCTGATCACCTCCACCTCGACGAAGATCGTGATCGACTGTCCGACCGCCTCCGGCTCGACGACCGCGACGTCCGCCCGGATCACGCCCTCCTCCCGCATCCGCTTGATCCGCCGCTGAACGGCGGGCGCCGAAAGATTGACTGCTTCGCCGATCGTGCGCTGCGGCGTCATATTGTCCCGCTGCAGGATGGCGAGGATCTTGCGGTCGAAGGCATCGAGAGGAGAGGTCTGAACGCGCTTGCTCAAATGAGTGCTCCGGCGAAACAAAATTGCATATGAACCCGCCAATATCAGCGCCTTTTTCGCCAGCGGTGCAATAGAGTTCAGCGGCATCACGAAATCGAGGTTCGCCATGTTTCTTCCAAATACCACTGCCGGCTATCGGCTGCCGCTCGATCCGCGAGACGAGCAGACGCTCGGCATCGCCGCCGCCGAAGAGGTGGAGCGCTACCTCGCCTTCCGCGAGGACCATGCGGTTACGCCGCTCGTCGCCCTGCCGGGACTGGCGCGCGAGATCGGCGTCGGCGCAATCCACGTCAAGGATGAGGGCCATCGCCTCGGCCTCGGCAGCTTCAAGGCGCTCGGCGGCGCCTATGCGGTGATCCGCCTCGTGCTCGAACAGGCGCGGCAGAAACTCGGCCGCGACGTCGATATGGCCGAGCTGCATTCGGAGGAGGTTCGCGCCGTTGCGCGCGGGATGACGGTTGCCTGCGCCACCGACGGCAATCATGGCCGCTCGGTTGCCCAGGGCGCGGAGCTCGTCGGTGCGCGCGCCGCGATCTTCGTGCACGCAGGCGTCAGCGACGAACGCGTCGCCGCCATCGCCCGTTTCGGCGCGGAGATGATCCGCGTCGAGGGCACCTATGATGACTCCGTCCGCGAGGCGGCCCGCATCGCCGAGGCGAAGGGCTGGATCATCGTCTCGGATACCTCCTGGCCGGGCTATGAGCGCATCCCCGGCCTGGTGATGCAGGGCTATACCGCGCTCATCAGGGAAGCTCTCACGCAGATGCCGGAGCCGCCGACGCATGTGTTCATTCAATCGGGCGTCGGCGGCATCGCCGCGACGGTCGCCGGCCATCTGGCGATCGCGCTCGGCGAGCGGCGTCCCGTCTTCACCGTCGTCGATCCCGCCCGCGCGGCATGCCTCTTCGAGACGGCGCGCGCCGGCCAGCCCGTTACGGTCGCCCATGGCGAGCCGACTGTCATGGCGATGCTGGAATGTTATGAGCCCTCCCTGGTCGCCTGGCGTGTTCTTTCGCGTGCGGCCGATGCCTTCATGACGGTGGAGGAGACGGAGGCGACCGCGATCATGAACCGCCTTGCCCGCCCTGTTGCCGGCGATCCCGCGATCGTCGCCGGTGAAAGCGGCGGCGTCGGCCTCGCAGCCGCCATCAAAGCCACCGCCGACCCGGCGATCAGGGCGGCGCTTGCGATCGGCCAAGGCTCCCGCATCTTCGTCGTCAACACGGAGGGCGCGACCGATCCGGGCAAATATGAAGAAATAACCGGACTGCCGCCCGCCGCGGTCGCCGCGAAGAACCGGCAAGGAGCCATGGCATGACCAGGCCATCCATCGATGCGGCGCGTCTTCTCGGACGCATCAGGACGCTCGGCGAGATCGGCCGGGATAGCGAAGGCCGGCTCGTCCGGCTGGCGGCGTCCGATAGCGAAAAGCTCGGCCGCGACCAGTTCGTGGCGTGGATCGAAGACGCGGGACTCGAAGTCGCCGTCGATCGCATCGGCAATATCTTCGGCATCTGGAAGCCCGATGGCGTGGCGGACAATGCCCCCATTCTGCTCGGCTCGCATATCGACACGGTCATCGGCGCCGGCATCTTTGACGGCTGCTACGGCACGCTGTCGGGGCTTGAAGTGATCGAGACGCTGAAGGCGGAAGGTCTGGCGCCATCCCGGCCGATCGCCGTCGCGGCCTTCACCAATGAGGAAGGCGTGCGCTACGCGCCCGATATGATGGGATCGCTGGTCTATGCGGGCGGTCTCGACGTCGATGCCGCGCTTGCCACCATCGGCACCGACGGGACGGTGCTCGGCGAGGAGCTGAAGCGCGTCGGCTATGCCGGCGAATATGAGCCGGGCTTCCTGAAACCGCATGCCTATGTCGAACTGCATATCGAGCAGGGGCCGGTCCTCGAGCGCGAGGGCGTTCCCGTCGGCGCCGTGGAAGACCTTCAGGGCATTTCCTGGCAGAAGGTGACTATCATCGGTGACGCCAACCATGCGGGAACGACGCCGATCTCGATGCGCCGCGATGCGGGTCATGCCGCGGCACGGGTCGTCACCTTCCTGCGCGACCGGGCAAAGGCCTCGAACACGCCGACGGTGGCGACGGTCGGCTGCATGAATTTCGAACCGAACGCGATCAATGTGATCCCGTCGCGGGCAACCTTCACGGTCGATCTGCGCGATCCGGACGAGGGCCGCCTCCGCGAAGAAGAAGCCGCGCTCGCATCCTTCCTGGAGAGCCTGTCGGCGAAGGAGCAGGTCGGCATATCGGTGGAAAGGCTTGCCCGGTTCGAGCCGGTGAAATTCGATTTGGGAATTGTCGAGCTCATCGGAAACTCCGCAGGAAAGCGGGGTCTCGCCTGCCGGCGGATGACCTCGGGCGCCGGCCACGATGCGCAGATGATCGCCAGGATCGCCCCATCGGCGATGATCTTCGTTCCGAGCGCCGGCGGCATCAGCCACAATCCAAAGGAATACACCGCCGACGAAGATCTCGTCGCAGGCGCCAACATCCTGCTCGACGTCGTTCGCCGCCTCGCCACGGAAGGACTGCCGGCATGAGCATCGACAGGAATGCGCTTCACGCGGACATGACGGAATGGAGACGCCATCTCCACGCCCATCCCGAATTCGGCTTCGAGGAGCAGCGGACCGCAGCCTTCGTCGCGGCCAAGCTCAGGGAATTCGGCTTCGACGAGGTCGCCGAAGGCGTCGGCGGCACCGGCGTCGTCGGAACGCTGAAGCGCGGCAGCGGCAATCGCGCCATTGCGTTGCGCGCGGATATGGATGCCCTGCGCATCAGCGAGCAGGCGGACGTCCCCTACCGGTCGCAGAACCCCGGCACCATGCATGCCTGCGGTCACGACGGCCACACCACGATGCTGCTCGGCGCGGCAAAGACCCTGGCTCAAGAAGGCGGTTTCGACGGCACCGTGCGCTTCCTCTTCCAGCCGGCCGAGGAATGGGGCAAGGGCGCGCTCGCGATGATCGCCGACGGGCTGTTCGAGCGTTTCCCCTTCGACGAGATCTACGGCATCCACAATATGCCTGGGCTTGGCGTCGGCATTTTCCAAACGCGTCCCGAAGCGATCATGTCGGCCGAGGACAATTTCGAGATCACACTGACCGGTATCGGCGGCCATGCCGCGCGACCGCATTGGGGCAATGAAGTGCTCGTCGCCGCCTGCGCGCTGGTGACAAACCTGCAGACGATCGTCTCGCGGCGGCTGGACCCGGCCGATATCGGCGTCGTTTCCGTCACCGAGCTGATCACCGACGGCACGCGGAACGCGCTCCCCGGCCTTGCCCGTATTCTCGGCGACGCCCGCAGCTTCCGTCCGGAGATCAGCGAAACCATCGAAAAGCAGATGCGCGTCATCGCCGAGGGCACGGCCATGACCTACAACGTCAAGGCCGACGTTCTCTACACCAGGGAATTCGTGCCGCTCATGAACGATCCCGTCCTGACGGGGGAAGCCCTTACGGTGGGGCGCGATCTCTACGGCGCTTCGAATGTCGCCGTCGCGAGCAAGCCGATGACCGGATCGGAAGATTTCGCGCAGTTCCTTGCGAAGGTGCCGGGCTGCTTCGTCTTCCTCGGCAATGGCGAAAACTCACCGCCGCTCCACAACCCGACCTACGATTTCAACGATGCGGGCCTGCTCCATGGGGTAGACTTCCACGCTGGAATCGTCCGCCGGCGGCTCCGGGCAGGCTGACGCTCATTGCTTGAAGACCTGTGACGGCAGCTGGCCGAAACGCTTCCTGTAGTCGGCAGCAAAACGCCCGAAATGGGTAAAGCCCCATCTCAGCGCGATCTCGGCAATGGCTTGCCTGCCGTCGGATTCCAGCAATTCGCGATGGGCCGCCAGCATGCGGATTTCATGCAGATAGGACATCGGGGTCGTGTTCCTGAACTGCCGGAAACCCTGCTGCAAGGTCCGTACGCTGACCTTGGCCGCCGCCGCGATGTCGTCGAGCGAGATCGGCTCGGCGATGTGTTCCTGCATGTAGTCGATGGCCCATTTGACATGGCGAGGCGCCGGCGCCGGAGCGGTCAGCGCCAGTTCGTCCGAATAGCGATTGGGACAGGCCTCCAGAAGCAGGTAGATCACCGCATCCGAGAGCGAGCTGACAGCCAGCGGCGAGCGCCGCAGCGGTCCATTTCCGGCAAGACCGGCATGAAGGTTCGCCACGATCTGTTGCAAGATGAGCCCGGGGCCGGCCGCAAGATCGATATCGGGATGAATGCCGATGTCGCCCGTGATCGTTCGCTCGAACATATGCGTGAGGCGCCTGACGATCATCCCCCGATCGATGAACATGCACAGGTGTTGGCGGGGGCCGAAGATGCTGGTGCCCCTGGCACGGCCCGGCTCCAGGATGACGCCCCGGCCAGGCACGGAATAAATCGGCTCCTTGCCGCCGCCGAAGAGCATGTTGCCCTGCGTCGGCAGAAATATGGCCAATCGGTCGACAACCCCGTCCCGCTTGCCGACAAGCGTGCCTTCATAGGAGCAATCGGCAACGCTGACATCTCCCGCCGAGATGAAATTGCAGCGATAAGAAATCGGCGCCTTGCCCTCCGCCGTCATCCTGATCGCTGCTTTGGGCGTCGACAATGCTTCCGAGAGCTGGTCCGGCTCCGTTCCGATGTGCACCATTTCCCGAAAGGACATGCCTGCCATCGCCGTCTCCCGGGAAAGATCGGCGGTGCTGTGCCTGTGGGGATCAACGGACATTCGCGACCTCGGGTGACGACGCCCCAAAGGGATAACCAATTTGTACAATCATGCACATTCCCTTTCCTGCCGCTTGCGCGCTCAGCCGTAGCGGCCGACTGCAAGATCCTTGGCGTCGATTTCGGGCGAGCGGCCGCTGACGAGATCGCCGATCAGCCGCGCCGAACCGGTGCTCATCGTCCAGCCGAGCGTGCCGTGGCCGGTATTGAGGAAGAGGCCGGCGACCTTGGTCGGGCCGATGACCGGCGTACCGTCAGGCGTCATCGGGCGCAGGCCGGACCAGAAGGACGCCTTGGAAACATCGCCGCCGGGGAAGAGATCGGTGACGGAGTGCTCCAGCGTGCTGCGGCGGGCCAGGCCGAGATCGTTGGTATAGCCAGAGATCTCGGCCATGCCGCCGACGCGGATGCGATCGCCGAGCCGGGTGATGGCGATCTTGTAGGTTTCGTCCATGACGGTCGATTCCGGCGCACGCGACGCATCGGTGATCGGAATGGTGAGCGAATAGCCCTTGACCGGATAGACCGGCAGTCTGATGCCGAGAGGCTTGACCAGCAGCGGCGAATAGCTGCCGAGCGCGACCACCACCGCATCCGCGCTCATGCGCTCGCGATCGGGATCTCCATCGCGAGCGGTGTTTATCCCGCGCACGCGCCCGGCCTCGACATCAAGCGCCTTGATCGTCGTGCCATAGACGAAGCGGACGCCGAGCGCTTCGGCTTTGGCGGCCAGCGCATTGGTGAACTTGAAGCAGTCGCCGGTTTCGTCCTTCGGCGTCAGCAGGCCGCCGACGATCTTGTCGCGCACATGCTTCAGCGCCGGTTCGACTCGGATGCAGCCGTCCCGGTCGAGCACCTCGTAGGGAATGCCGTCGGCGGCCAGCGCCTTGACGTCCTTCGCCGAAGCATCGAGCTGCTGCTGCGTGCGGAACAATTGCAGCGTCCCTTGCATGCGCTCGTCATAGGCAATGCCGGTTTCGACGCGAAGCTCGGCGAGCGCGATGCGGCTGTAATCGGCAAGGCGCAGCATGCGGCTCTTGTTGATCGCGTAGCGCTCGGAGGTGCAGTTCGACAGCATCCTCGCCATCCAGGCGAGCATGGCCACGTCGAATTTCGGGCGCAGGATGAGCGGCGCATGTTTCATGAACAGCCACTTCATGGCCTTCGCAGGAATGCCGGGTGCCGCCCACGGCGAGCAATAGCCGAAGGAGACTTCGCCGGCATTGGCAAAGCTCGTCTCCAGCGCCGGGCCGGACTGACGGTCGACGACCGTCACCTCGTGGCCTGATTTGGCGAGCTGATAAGCGGAGGTGACGCCGAGGATGCCGGCGCCTAGAACGATGACTTTCATGATCTTCCCAATGATGAAGCGCCTGATCTCAGCGATATTGCCTGTGATAACGATCGCCGAGACCGGTTAGGATTTCGTAAGATATGGTATCGGCATCGCGCGCGATATCCTCGAGCGTCTGGTGCGGCCCGAGCACTTCGACAAGGCTACCGAGCGTCAGAGCACCCTCCGGCAGCGCCGATATATCGACGGTGATGCTGTCCATCGACACGCGCCCGACGATCGGCAGGCGGATCCCCTTGAAATAGACGGCGCCGCGGCCGCTCAGGCTTCGCGGCAGGCCGTCGGCATAGCCGGCTGCAATGGTGGCAAGGCGCGTTTCCCGATGCGTGACATGCGCGCCGCCATAACCGACCTTCGTGCCTTCAGGCACGGCGCGCGTCTGCACGACGGCGACATCGAGGCTGACGACCGGCTCCATCGGATTCTCTGCACCGGCATTCGACGCGCCGCCGTAGAGCGCGATGCCCGGCCGGGCGAGCACGCCATGATAGGCATCGCCCAGGAAGACGCCGCCGGAGTTGGCGAAGGAAATATCGAAGCCCGGAAATTCCTCGGCGATGCAGGCCATCTCCGCCAGCTGTTCGCCGTTCTGCTCGCCGTCCGTCTCATCGGCCGAGGCCAGGTGACTCATGATGAACAGGATCTCGACATTGCCGCCGTCGCGAAGGGCGGCCGCGAGGTCTGCCCTCTCTTCACGGGGGAAGCCCAGCCGCGACATGCCGGTGTCGAACTGCAGGACGGCGGGCAGGCAGCGCTTCAGCGCGCGCGCCGCCGCCGACCATTGCCGCCACTGGGCGAGCGAGTTCAGGACCGGGACGATGCCCCTCTCGGCGCAGGCGATTTCATTGCCCGGCTGCAAGCCGTTCAGAACGAAAATCTGGGCGTCCTGGGCAAGCGCCGGCCGGAGCCGCACGGCCTCGACGAACTGGGCGACGAAGAAATGCCGGCAGCCCTGAGCGTAGAGCGTTCTGGCGACCCGTTCGGCGCCGAGGCCATAAGCATCGGCCTTGACGACGGCGCCGGCGCGGACGGGCGCCAGCATGGATACGAGCTTGCGGTAGTTGCGGCCGAGTGCGGCGAGGTCGATCGTCAGATAGCCGGTGGCTCCCTGCATGATCGTGGCAGTACGTGCGTGGGAAACCAAAATGTCGCTATCCATGTCCACCCCTCTTTTCCAAGAGTGTATGAAACAATGAGCGAAATTGCCTGCGATTCTGTCATTGATTATTGCGTACTTTGCATATTATGCGCATAGTCGATGAAAATTTGGAACAATCGATCATGCCCGCTCTCGACGCCACCGATCGCAACATTCTCAGACTGCTGCGCCTCGACGCCCGCATGAGCAATGCCAAGCTCGCGGCCGAGGTCGGCCTGTCGCCGTCGGCCTGCCTCAGGCGCATCAAGATCATGGAAAAGACGGGCGTGATCCGCGGCTATACGGCGCTTCTCGATACGAGCAATGCGGATGCGATGATTGCCGTGATCATCAACATCACCCTCGAACGGCAGACGGAAGATTATCTCGACCGCTTCGAAGCGGCAGTCCGCCGGCATCCGGAAATCCGGGAATGTTTTCTGATGACCGGCGGCTCGGATTATCTCCTGCGCGTGGAAGTCGCCAATGCGGGCGAATTCGAGCGGATCCACAAGGAAATCCTGTCGGCCTTGCCGGGCGTCCTCAGAATTCACTCCAGCTTCTCGATCCGCAACGTCCTGGCGACGCGGACGAAGGGAAAGCGCTGAGCACGGTTTCCCTGCTTCGCATTGCAGCCGGGGAAAAGATTATTTGTGGCATTCGGGCGTGGGGAGTTCTTCGTCAGTTCCCCATGTTGAAAGCCAATTCTCGACCTCATCGCCGGTCACGTGCCGACCAGTCGCCTGAAATTCATCCCAGGCATCGAGCGTCTCCCGCCGGAGCGTCTCACGCTCCACATATTGCGCAATGGCCCACGATCCACTGAGACGAGCGGCGGCGCGCTTCGGACAATTGCTGACAGCCATGAAGGTTAGAAATCCGAGATCACTCTAAAGGTTGCAAGCTTACGGCTCCGTCTCTCGCCTGAGGGGAGCCACCGTCGCGCCATGTTCCTTGAATGTCATAAAAAGCGATCGGCTTAAATGCCAAGCTTGCCCCTTTTCACGAGCCGCGCTCCTGTCCAGCAGCGCATGAAAGGGATTGTCTACGCCATCCCTCTCTATGGTCAAGACATCGGGTCGAACCGCCTCAAACTTCACATTCTTACGCTGCGTTGCCAACCAGCCCCGAAAGTGCTTCTTTTGCCTTGACGCATCGTCATCGCAAGCTGGCGTAAGATGACTGATAACTGCCTTGAGTGGCTGTCCCTCACCAAGGCGGTCCAACGAAAGATCTTCTTGAAGCCTAGTGTCTAAAAATAAGTTGGGATCAAGCGATTGCATATCGAGCGGAGCGTCCGAGTTTTTGTCAAACACACGACGTGCAATGACCTCGGAAGGCGTCACGGCTTCGCCAGGGCTCCAACGCGCCATGCACTACGCCTCTGAGGAGCGATGGAAGTCACGAAGTTGGCCCCAAACGACATCGACGAATTCGTCCCGCGGCACACCCTTCTCCATAACGTACGTCATCTTCAATTCCTTCTGACGACTGAAGGCAGACAGATGACAAACGTCTTGATCGATCAAGATGCTAACAAGGTGTCCAGGCGCTGAGAAATCAACCGTTGTCATCCCATCGACAACGTCCACTCTCGGAGTGGGACCGCCGACGGCATATGAAAGAGAGACTACATCCCACAGCATCTCGCTTCGCGCTTCGGCCGGCACGTTGTCGTAGAATTCCGATGCCATTTGGATTGCACTTCCGACGAAAAGCGGAGGATCCGGAGTGAGCGACGGCTTGTATGTGGCAAGGCTGGGCGCAAGATAGCCTAACTCCATTTCGGGCTTCAGAAGTAACAGCCTTGCCGCTCGTTGCTCGTCAATTCCTCTTACTATCTGATGCGGCATCTGCGCGGTATCAACAGGCTCTTGTTGACCGCCCAGGTCACGCCCAAGCATGAACTTTACATCGGTAGGAGATTGCGCGCGCATCACATACTGCCCGGGAAAAATAGTTAGCTGCTGTCCCTCAGCGCGTGCTGGCGATGGGGACACCGTTGACGTTACAGCTAGAGCAGTTGCCGAAAGAACCGGCCCTATATTTGAGCCGGATACCTTGAAAACCGAAAGGTTCATTGTGGCAGATTATTCTCCGAAGCAAACTTTGAGTCGACCAACTTCTTAAATAAGGCATGAATATCGTCGTGCAAGCAAGAGAAGTATTTAGAGACAACCTCCTCGACCTCAGGGGGGGGGACTTCGAGTCCCGGCACACCAAACTGCCACTCCACTGCCATCATAAGTGATAAAGTTCTATTTCCTGCGGTTGGGTGTGGAGGGCTTAGAATTTGCAGATCAGCATTCACCTGAGTCAGACGGCGTTTCATCGGTGAAAGCGAGATCTCGTCAAACCGCCCGGTATGCGAGTGAAACAAATCTTGAGCTTCGAAAACATGCGGAGCGATGAAGTCTGACCTCTGAAGAAGGTGGTTCACATTCCCCTCTTCAACTGGACCGTCAAAAACGAACCTATTGAGGTATTCCAATCGAAACGCAGCGACCGGCACAACTTCCGATGCAATCCTTAGTGCTGGAACAAACAGCTTTTCTGCGTCTGGCCACTCCACATCCCAACCGCGGTACCTTTGTATTTGCATGACCGTCTGTTCTGGTTGGACGACAAACTGCTTTGCAAGTTGAGGCGCTACCACGCCATTGGCGTCGCGAACAAGAGAGTTATGTTGAAAAAGCATGCCGTTAATCGGCGTTTGCCGGATATCGGCGTTTTGGCTCTCAAATTGGAAATGAATTTGCTGCAATGGCTGCTTATCGAAAAAGCCTACGTCAGAAGCCCTACCCTCGATATCGCGAACGACCCTTTTTGCAACCATAGAGCTTAATGGCTCTGCGAAGCGGACCGTTATCGCTGCTCCTTCGATTGCGTTCTCTTTGTGCAGCATTTTCCACATGGCGTACCCGGATCTTGGCCCTTACAAGCATGATGCGCTTTGGCGGTGAAGAAACTCTTAGAAACTTACGCCGCGACTATCAATCCATAAAGCGGCTTGGGCGCGCTTCTTCAGACTGAAGTGTCATCTCAAGATCCCGAAACTTTGGCTACATTCTGCCGCCGAGGCGACGCATTGACGAGAGAGAGCTAGGCCGCCCGCTCAATGTCTGTCAGTGACGATGGATCTTTGAGGGAAATTCGGTCCAACAACTGTTTGCACGGGCGAGCACAGGCCGCGCGACAGCTGTGAGCCTTCAAACCCTTTGCTGGTTCGAGACTCAACTTACTGACTCGCGCAGCCAGCATCGGCCCGTCTCAACTCCGATGCCTCTTCCTGCTCAAGCCGCGCCGTCAGATCGGCAAAGGATTGCGGACGTCCGAACGCATAACCTTGAAGGGTGTGGACGCCGAGACCGGCAAGCACCTGGGCATGATCGAGGGTTTCCACCCCTTCCGCGATGACTTCCATATCGAGCGCGCGCGCTATGTCGACCAGCGAGCTGACCAGCCGGCGGCTGGGCACCGATTGCAGGATCGGCATCACCAGCTGGCGATCGATCTTGACGCGATCCGGCCGCAGCTCGAGCAGGCCCAGCAAGGAGGCGTGACCCGAACCGAGGTCGTCGATTTCGATGTCGATGCCGAAGGATTTGATTGTCTGGATATTCTCCCGCACCTGATCGCTCAGGCTGTCGAGGAATATCGTCTCTATCAGCTCGAAGCTCAGCCGGCCGGGCGGTATGTCGAACGATCCGAGCCTGGTGATCCATTCGGGATCGTCGAGACGGTCGGCGGAGAGATTGACGGACACCCGGATTCCGGCGAGTGCGGCCGAGGATTCCATATCCGACAGAACGGCTTTCAGAATGACGTCATCGAGTTCTGCGACCAGTCCGTTCGATGCGGCGAGCGACAGGAAATGCGAGGGCGCGAGAATCCCCCTGGTCGGATGGTGCCACCGCGCCAGCGCCTCGACGCCGTTGATCCGCAACGATCTGGCGTCGACCTGAACCTGATAGAAAGGCCGGATCTGGCCGAGCGCCAGTCCCGAACGAAGGTCCTGGGCAAGCTGCCTTTCGTTGGCGAGCGCCGAAGCCATCTCATCGGAAAACACCGCGGCGCGGTTCCGGCCGTTCCGTTTGGCGTGATAGAGCGCCAGATCCGAATGCGAGAGCAGCTTGGCGAAATCGGCGCTTGCGGCACTGGCAACGCCGATCGAGCATCGCACGATCAGCGTCTGATCGCCGACCGGGATCGGATTGCCCAGGCTCTCCTGAATATGATCGAGCACCGCATCGATCCGGGCGCCTTCGTCTTCGGGGATGAGGATTGCGAACTCATCGCCACCAAGACGCGCGGCGACACCGCCTGCGGAAATGGCGTTCAGCAGAATCTTGCTGACATGGCAAAGAACGAAATCGCCGACCGCATGGCCGAAACGATCGTTGATTTCCTTGAAGTGATCGACGTCTATGTGGAAAAGCGTGACCTTGGCGCTTTCTTTTCTGGCAAATTCGGCCAGGGCAAAATCGAAGCTGCGCCTGTTCAGCAGCCCTGTGAGATGATCGTGGTCGGCGGCGAGCCGCGCCTCCTCCCGGCTTCTTTCGAGCTCCTTGTTGAGAAGCACGTCGTCGGTCACGTCCCATTCGGCGCCGACGAAGCAGGGATCGCCGCTCGCATCGACGAAATAGCGGGCGCGCGAGCGCAGATAACGCACTACCCCGTCCGGCCGGATGATGCGGAACTCGGATGCATAATCCGATTTGGTTTCTATGGCGCGCAGAAAGACCGCATTGGTCGGCGCCAGGTCGTCGGGATGGACGCTGTCAAGCCAGATGACATCGAGCGGCGCCTTGGGCACGCCATAAATCGCCTTGAGCTGCTCGTCCCACCGCGTCTGGTTCTTTGCGATGTTGTGCTGCCAGATGCCGATCCCGGATGCCTCGAGAGCCAGGCCAAGCTGGCGAAGCAGGTTCTCAAGCTCGACATTCGTTCTGGACCGTTTCGTATTCAAGGCGATCTCGCTGTTTCGTTCGCCCAAATGTCTCATTGAATATTTTATAGAGTGCTAATCGGCATCTCACGGCAATCGCGCCGCCATGCGGTGCAGCCGAGATGGCTCAGCATGCCTGCCGTCATTCCGCGAGCCATTCAGTTGCCGAGTGCCGATAAGCCCGCTGATCCGCCGTTCTCGTAGACTTCTGGGCTACGTCAGACGCCACTGTGCATTGCACAAATAGCGCGCTCCTGCAAAAAGCCTCGCCCTCGCAACCGCACAAAACATTACCATTTTTTCTCAACGCCCAAGAAATAGGCATCGCTAAAAATCCGGAACTTTTCGTTTAATGCCAGCCCTTTAGGGGCCAACTCTTAAATTGGCACGCCGATTGCGTAGTCCTAGACGCACCGGTCAACGGCGACCGGCGCGGATAGGCGCGGCATAAGCGCCTGCAATAGACAATGGCGTCGCAAGGTCTTTGCTGTCGGGAAACTCCCATCCCGCGAGCAATGTCCGGCGGCGTTTTTTTGCGTGCGAATTCACAGCAGAGGGGAACCTGCAGATGAAAAAGATTTCGACGACTGGGATTTCGACAAGTGGCATCACCCGCCGCAGCATGCTCAAGACGACTGCGGCGGCCGCCTTGATCGGCGCCGTCAAAACTGCCTTTCCCTCCGGCGCTTTTGCGGCCGGGGCCGGCCCTGAGGTGAAGGGCGTCAAGCTCGGCTTCATCGCTCTCACCGATTCCGCGCCGCTCATCATCGCCAAGGAGAAAGGCTTTTTCGACAAACACGGCCTGCCGGAAACGGACGTCGCCAAGCAGGCATCCTGGGGTGCCACCCGCGACAATCTGGTGCTCGGCGGCGCAGCCAACGGCATCGATGGCGCGCATATCCTCTCGCCGCTCCCCTATCTCATGCAGACCGGCAAGGTGACGCAGAACAACAAGCCGGTGCCGATGGCGATCCTTGCCCGGCTCAATCTCGACAGCCAGGGCATTTCCGTCGCCAAGGAATATGCCGAAACCGGCGTGCAGCTCGATGCTTCCAAGCTGAAGGCCGCCTTCGAGAAGAAGAAGGCGGAGGGTAAGGAGATCAAGGCCGCCATGACCTTCCCCGGCGGCACCCACGACCTCTGGATCCGCTACTGGCTCGCCGCCGGCGGCATCGATCCGAACAAGGATGTTTCCACCATCGTCGTGCCGCCGCCGCAGATGGTCGCCAACATGAAGGTCGGAAACATGGACGTCTTCTGTGTCGGCGAGCCGTGGAACGAGCAGCTCGTCAACCAGGGCATCGGCTTCACCGCGGCGACCACCGGCGAGCTCTGGAAGGGGCATCCCGAAAAGGCGCTCGGCCTGCGCGCCGACTGGATCGAGAAGAATCCGAACGCCGCCAAGGCCCTGCTGATGGCCGTCATGGAAGCGCAGCAATGGTGCGAAAGCATGGATAACAAGGCCGAGATGGCCGAGATCCTCGGCAAGCGCCAATGGTTCAACGTTCCGACCAAGGACGTGCTCGGCCGCCTCAGGGGCGACATCAATTACGGCAACGGCCGCGAAGCCAAGGCCACCGACCTCTATATGAAATTCTGGAAGGACGGCGCCTCCTATCCGTTCAAGAGCCACGACACCTGGTTCATGACGGAAAATGTCCGCTGGGGAAATCTGCCTGGTACAACCGACATCAAGGCGCTGGTCGACCAAGTGAACCGCGAAGACATCTGGCGCGAGGCCGCCAAGGATCTGGGCGTCGCTGCGGCCGACATTCCCGCCTCCTCGTCGCGCGGCAAGGAGACCTTCTTCGACGGCAAGGTCTTCGATCCTGAAAATCCTTCCGCCTATCTCGACAGCCTGTCGATCAAGGCCGTCTCCTGATCCCGCCTCCGGCGCGCGCGGCGCGCCGGCCTTCCATTCCCGTGAGGAGCGCGCTGATGTCCGCCCTGGCAAATAAAGAAATTCCCTCGATAGTCGTCCCTGCCAAGCCGGCGGCGAAGGTGCTGTCATTCTCCGGCAAGCAAGGCTCGCGGATCGATCTTCGCCGTGCGGCGCTGACCGCACTTCAAAATGTCGTTCCGCCGGCCGTCGTGCTGGCACTTGTCCTCCTCCTCTGGCAGGCGCTCTGTTCATCGGCGGACGCCTCTCTGCCTTCGCCGCACCAGGTCTGGCAGGATAGCTACGACCTCATCGCCTATCCGTTCTTCAACTACGGCTCCCAGGATATCGGGCTCGGCTGGCGCGTGCTGGTTTCGCTGCAGCGCGTCGCTTACGGCTTCGGCCTCGCCGCCGTCGCCGGCGTCATCGTCGGGGCGATCATCGGCCAGTCGATCTGGGCGATGCGCGGCCTCGATCCGATCTTCCAGGTGCTGCGCACGGTGCCGCCGCTCGCCTGGTTGCCGCTGTCGCTCGCGGCCTTCCAGGATTCCAACCCTTCGGCGATCTTCGTCATCTTCATCACCTCAATCTGGCCTGTCATCATCAACACCGCCGTCGGCGTCCGCAATATTCCGCAGGATTATCGCAACGTCGCCGAGGTGCTGCGGCTCAACCAGCTCGAATTCTTCTGGAAAGTCATGCTGCCGTCGGCAGCCCCTTACATCTTCACCGGCCTCAGGATCGGCGTCGGCCTCTCCTGGCTCGCCATCGTCGCGGCCGAAATGCTGACGGGCGGCGTCGGCATCGGCTTCTTCATCTGGGATGCGTGGAACTCCTCGCGCCTTCCAGACATCATCGTCGCGCTCGCCTATATCGGCATCGTCGGTTTTGCCCTCGACAAGCTGGTGGCCGCGCTCGGCAAACTCGTCACCCGCGGCGCCATGGCCAACTGAGGACCGTACGATGAACGCCTATCTCAAGCTCGATCATATCGACAAGCATTTCGATCGCGGCGGCGTGCGCGCCGAAGTCCTGAAGGATATCAACCTGACGATATCGGAGGGCGAATTCGTCTCGATCATCGGCCATTCCGGCTGCGGCAAGTCCACCCTGCTCAATCTCATCGCCGGGCTGACTCCGGTGTCTTCAGGCGCCGTGCTTCTGGAAAATCGCGAGGTCAATGAACCGGGTCCCGAGCGCGCCGTCGTCTTTCAGAACCATTCGCTGCTGCCGTGGCTGACGGTCTATGAGAACGTGAATCTCGCCGTCTCCAAGGTCTTCAGCCGAACGAAGACCAAGGCCGAACGGCATGACTGGGTCATGGCCAATCTCGACCTCGTGCAGATGGCGCATGCGAGAGACAAGCGGCCCGCGGAGATCTCGGGCGGCATGAAGCAGCGCGTCGGCATTGCCCGCGCGCTTGCCATGGAGCCGAAGATCCTGCTGCTCGATGAGCCCTTCGGCGCGCTCGACGCGCTGACGCGGGCCCATCTTCAGGATGCGGTGATGGAAATTCATGTCCGGCTCGGCAACACGATGGTGATGATCACCCATGATGTCGACGAAGCGGTGCTGCTCTCCGACCGCATCGTGATGATGACCAACGGTCCGGCGGCCCGCATCGGCGAAGTGCTCGACGTCACCATGCCCCGCCCCCGCAACCGCCTCGAACTCGCCTCCGACCGGACATATCTCAAATGCCGCGAAGCCGTGCTGAAGTTCCTCTACGAACGCCACCGCTTCATCGAAGCCGCGGAATAGACCGCGGCGATTGCCAATCGGGCGGCGTTACGCATACTGGCCTGATGCAGCAATCAGACAATCAAGCGGCCGCCATCGATGTCGTGCTCTGGCAATATCCGAAGAACGGGAGCGATGGGGAGCGCTGGCTGCGGTCGCTTTCACCGAACGAGCGGGAGCGCGCCGCGACCTATCGCTTCGAACGCGACCGGACCTCGTTCATCGCCGGCCGCTATCTGCTGCGGCAACTGCTGAGCGCGCATACCGAAACGCAGCCTGACAAGGTCGTGTTGCTGGCGGATGCGTACGGCAAGCTGACGGTCGAGGGCCGCGACAGGCTGCAGTTCAGCCTTTCCAATGCCGACGGGCTGGTGGCGGTCGCGGTCACGTCAGAATACGAGCGCGTCGGGATCGACTGCGAACGCGCCGATGCCGAAATCGAAGCAGCGGCACTGGAGAGCTATTGCAGTCCGGACGAACGGCGCTGGCTCGATCAAATGCCTGCGGGCGAACGGCCGCGTGCGGCCGTTGCCCTTTGGACACTCAAGGAGAGCCATCTCAAGGCGCTCGGGGTGGGCTTGCGCGGGGATGCCCGCAGCGTCGCCTTTTCCTGGCAGGACGGCATCCCGGTCCTGGTTCAGAGCGGCGAACCCGACCGGCAATGGCATCACCTTCTGCTCGAAAGCGGCAGCCAGCACGTCGTCGCGCTGGCCGTCCGCTCCCAATCCGGCGCCCCCGGCATTCATCTCCGGATGTTTCAGGACGAGAGCAGGCCGTCCGAATAGCCGGCGCGCAGCTGATGCGGCATGGCGGAAGCGGCCTCCGTCGCCCAGACCAGCTGCGCATTGTCGGGTTCGGCGTCGAAATGCTGTCGGCCGAGAAGCGCATTGACGATGCTTGCACTGCGCCAGGCCATCAGGCTGAGCTGCGAGTCGGCGATGCCGTGCGAGTATCGGCCGGCATTCTGCGCGAATAGCCGGTTGGTCCTCGGGCCCGTCCACTGCATCGTGTAGTCGTCGTTCAAGGTGGGATAGCCGTTTCTGTCGAGGCTGATCCTTTCGCTGAGCGAGCCGAGCGCATCCGGCAAACGGAACCGGTAGCCGGTTGCCAGCACCACCGCATCGGCATGCAGCACCTCGATCCCGCCGTCGAAATGGTTGCGGACGATCAGTCGATAGGCATTGCCGTTCCGCTCCATCTGGATCACGTCGCGATTCGGCGACAGGGATGCGGTGAGCGTGCTCTGATCGAGGTAGCGCAGCGCGTAGAGGCGGCGGTAGATCGAGTGGATCGTCGAAATCGACAGGCCGTCGCTGGTCAGGATCGAGTTCTTCAGCGCCGCCTGCTTCTGCTCGCCGCTGAGCTTCAGATAGGCCTGCACATATTCCGGCGAGAAGACCTGGTTCGAAAACGGCGTGTCGTTGATCGGCTCGAAATTGTGGCGCCGGCTGATCCAGGTCAGCTCCTTCATCTCATCGGGATTGCCAAGCAGCGCCTCGACCACCTCGCCGCCGCTCTGGCCGCCGCCGACCACGACGATGCGGGCGGCGCGAAGATCCTTGAGGCGCGCTTTGGCCTCGCTGTTGTGGAAGCAATCTGGCCCAAGGAAGGGTTTCGCCCAATCCGGCACGAAGGGCGAAGACCCCGTGCCGATCACCAGGTTCTTCGCTTCTTCCTGGCCGTTGTCGAAGCGCAGGACGAAACGGTCGTCGCGGTGCTCCACGTCGCGAATATCAGTTCCGTAACGCAAGCCGTCGACGCCATTGGCGACCCAGGCGAGATAGCGCGCGAATTCCTGCCGGGGCACGGCGTCGTAATTGGCGTTCAGGAAGGCGTAGAGCCTCTTATGCGCCACCAGATAGGAGACGAACGACCATCGGCTCGTCGGCAGGACCGGGGTGACGAGGTCCTTCAGGAAGGATGATTGCAGCTCGACGCCGGGCATCATCATGCCGGGATGCCAGTCGAACGTGCCGCGCCGCTCGAAGAAGCGGCTGCGGATCTCGGGCACGGATTCCAGCAGGCAGGCAAGGCTCAGATTGGAGGGACCGATGCCGATGCCGGCAAGATCGAGCGGCTCGTTGAGGGCATCCCTGCGGGTAAAAGCGACGGTCATGCGTTATCCTTCTCTGTTTCCTTGAGACGCAGGGCAAGCCTTGAATGGAAGGCGGGAGACCCGATCATGTGCAGATGGTTGGTGCCGGTGATGATTTCGGCCGCGCGCGCCCGCGGCGACAGGCGGCGCCAGTCGATCAGGTTGAGGCCGCGGTTGAGGCTGTCGTCGGCCGCCCAGGGATAGATCGGCACATCGTGGGGAACGAGCCGATGCTTGCGGAAGATCAGGGCGTTGTCGATCAGCACCCAGAACGTATGCTCGCGGCTGCTGATGTCAGGCCCGTCGGTCGGAAGCGGATCCTTCTCGTCGCCGACGAAGCGCAGGAACTGCTCGTAGGTATCTGCGTCCATCGTCGAAAGCAGCCGGTCCCATTCGGGACGCATCGCCGTCTTCTGCAGCCATGCCTGCACATCGCGATGCAGCGCATCGCGCTCGCCGGGCCGGAAGCGAGGCTTGGCGCCGATCGCGA
This sequence comes from Rhizobium sp. R339, assembly GCF_002211395.1. NCBI lineage: Bacteria > Pseudomonadati > Pseudomonadota > Alphaproteobacteria > Hyphomicrobiales > Rhizobiaceae > Rhizobium > Rhizobium sp. R339. Next base: position 125,293 of record NZ_LOKV01000012.1, on the reverse strand, counting down.
ATTCCGAGCCGAGATCGCAAACGTCGACCATCGCCATCATCCTGACATCGACTTCGTTGCCGAGGGTGCGGGCAGCCTCGTAGGCGAGAAGCCCGCCCCAGGACCAGCCGAGGAAATAGCAGGGCGCGCCTCCGCTATGCGTCCTGATGTAATCGACATAGCTCTCGATGATCTCTTCGATCGGCGCGCCGACTTCCTTCTTTTCCGACAGCGAATGGCAAATGAAGCCGGTCGCCGGCTGGTCGGCGCCGAGATAATCGACGAGCTTCACATATTCGCGTGTGCTGACCAGAAGCCCCGGGAAGCAATAGAGCCGCGGCTTGGCGCCGGAGGCGCGCAGCACGATCACCTCGGAGAGATCGCGCTCCTCCCCCTGCTCCATCACGCCGGCAAAGGCGCGAATGTTGGGGTTGTTGAAGATATCGGCGACGGTCAGCGGAACCTTCGGCCGGCGCTGCCTGAGCTGCGTGAGGATGCGGATCGCGCCCAGCGAATTGCCGCCGATGGCGAAGAAATTATCCTCGACGCTGATCGCTTCCAGCTTGAGAACCTGACGCCAGACATCCAGCACCTCTTCTTCCAGCGCGGTCGCCGGCTCGATGATGGCGCGCTTGACCGGCTGGGGCGCCGGCAGCGCGAAGCGGTCGAGCTTGCTATTCGGATTGGTCGGCATCTTTTCGAGTTCGACCACGGCCGCCGGCACCATGTAGGAGGGCAGGCTGCGTTCGAGGCCGGATCGAACAGTCTCGACATCGAGCCTCTCGTCCTTCTTCGGAACGACATAGGCGACCAGCGCTTTCTCGCCGGCATCGTCGTCGCGCAGCACGACCAGGGCTTCGCCGACGCCCGGCTGCTGGAGCAGCGCCGCTTCGATCTCGCCGAGCTCGATGCGGTAGCCGCGCAGCTTCACCTGATGGTCGACGCGGCCGACGAATTCGACGGTTCCGTCTTCGCGCCAGCGCGTGAGGTCGCCGGAGCGGTAAAGCCGGCCGCCCTCTTGCGAAAACGGATCGGGGATGAAGCGGTCCGCCGTCGTATCCGGCTTGCCGAGATAACCCCGCGCAATGCCCTCGCCGCCGATATAAAGCTCGCCGGTCACGCCGATCGGGCACAGATTGAGGTCGGGGTCGAGCACATAGACGCGCCGGAGCCCGACGGCGCGGCCGAGCGGGGCGTAGACGCCCTGGAACTTCGTGCCGGCCCTCACCTTCCAGACCATCGGCGTCATGATCGTTTCCGTGGGACCATAGCCGTTGATCAGCCATTCCGATTTCAGCGCCCGCGACAGGAGGTCGAAGGTCGATTGTGCCAGCCCCTCGCCGCCGAAGGAGTAAAGCCGCATCGGCGGCGCGCCGTCGGTGATATCAGCCCATTCCGCCAGCTGCTGCAGATAGGTTGTGGGGATGCTGGCATTGTTGGCGCCGTGCTTGCGCATCGCCGTCAGCGTCTCTTCCGGTGTCCAGAGCGGCTGGTCGGGAAGAATGATGCTGCCGCCTTCCATCAGCGGGTTCATCCATCGCTCATGGCCGCCGTCCGAACTGAAAGGCAGGAAGGGCAGCTCGCGGGATTCCGAGCTCATGCCATAGACGCGCGAGGTATTTTGCAGATGGTGGGTCAGCGGCCCGTGCTCGACGGCGACACCCTTCGGCAATCCCGTCGAGCCCGAGGTGTACATGACATAGGCGAGCTGGTCCTTGTGCGTCGGAACATAGAGCGGCGTATCCGGCTCGCCGTCGAGATCGAGCTTGTCGAGTTCGAGGACGGTCGCGTCGAGTTCTTCCGGCAGGCGATGGCGCAGCCAGCTATGGGTGAGCACGATCTTGACGTCGCCATCGCGCAGGATGTGATGGTTGCGCACCGGCGGATGGTCTGGCTCGACCGGAATATAGGCGCCGCCGGCCTTCAAGGTCGCGAGGATGCCGACGATCGCCTCCGGCGAACGCTTGATGAAGATGGCGACCGTCACTTCGGCGCGAACGCCGAGCTGCCGCAGCCGATGCCCGAGGCGGTTGGTGCTCGCCTCCAGCCAGCCATGGCTCCACTCCTCGTCGCCATAGACGATTGCTGTTTTGTCGGGCGTGCGGCGCGAATGGGCCGAAATCAGCTCGTGCACCGGCCGGTCGTCGTTGACGACGTCATCCTCATAGGGCGCAGACAGCCAGTCGAGCTCGTCGCTGCCCATGAGTTCGATATCCTTGATCCTGAGATCCGGCTCAGCGACGATCTGCTCCAGCACCAGGCAAAAATGCCTGGCGACACGCGCGATTAGGGCGCCGTCATAGAGATCCCCGGCATAGTCGATCAGCCCGTATGCGGCGCCGTCGGCACGCGCCTCGATCACCAGGGAAAGCTCGCTGTCGGCACGTGCGCCTGACGGCTCCAGGTTCGTCGCCTGCTTTGGAACGGGATAGGGTTCGCGGAATTCGAACAGGGCCTTGACCACGGCTTCTTGCGCGGAGGCCTCGTCGACGACCAGCTCCTGCGTGATGCGCTCCAGCGGCACGAGGCGGGCAAGCCCCTCTTGCGTCACCGACGAGATCGCCGCGACGACGTCGTCGAGCGATTGCCTGGAGGTCAGCGAAAGCACGAGGGGAAGAACCTGTTCGGCGCGGCCGCGGCTGGCGAGATGTTCTGTGCGCGGCCGCGCGACGAGCAGGCCGGTCAGCAGGGCGTAGTTGCCGCTGTAGCGTGCCAGCAGAGCGCAGAAGGCGGCGTGCAACACCCGCTCGATCTGAATGCCCTTGCCTCTCGCATGCCGTTCGAGTTTGCCCCAGAGGTCGGGCTCGATCGAAAACCGATGCTCGGCGCGCGCCACGCCTGCCAGTCCGCCGCTGTTGAAGCGGGTCGGGAAGGTCGAGCCGGCATAGTCCAAACCGATCGTATCGCGCCAATAGGCAAGCGCTTGCCGCGCCTCATCCGTCTCCAGCCAATCGGCCTCCCGCGTTCCGGCCGAGATTTCCACCGGCTGCACGTCGCCGGCCGGTTCGCCATCGAGAGTGCGGGCCAGCGAGCCGGCAAGAACGGATTTTTCGCGGTCGTCGCAGATGATCGGATGCAGCACGATCGTTAGCAGCGATTGCCCATCGGCAAGCCGGATGATCTGGATGCGCGCACCGGGGCCTTCCAAGAGATCGAAGCGCTTGTCGCGGAAGGCTTTCCGTGCGGCCAAGGCATCCGGCTCGGAAAGAGCCGCGCCGTCCGTGCCGAGGATTTCGACCGGCACTGCGCTCGATGCGCCGCGATATTGCTCGATCCGGCCGCCCGCCAGCCGGCGGAAACGGGAGGCGAGCGACGGGTTTTGCGCCACGAGCGCCCGGCAGGCGCCGGCAATCGTCTCGATGTCGATCGCGGCACTCAGCCGCAGCCCGATGACCTGGTCGGGAAAGACGGTGTAATTGCCGATCTGCTCCAGCGACCAGATGCGCTTCTGCGCGATGGTCAGCGGAAAACTCTCGAAGACGGCGTCCACTGTGTCGGTCGGGCGGGCATCGGCGAAATTGGTGATCTGCTTGTTCATCTTGCCATCCAGAGGTTTTCAGAGACGCGCATCGCCGGCCATCGCCGAGCGCAGGGAGAGCGGGCGGGGATCGGTCCACACGTCGCAGATATGGGCCAGGCATTCCTGGCGCGAACCGGCAAAGCCCTCGGCCTCCCAGCACACCGGAATCCGCTTGTCCTGCGGCCAGACCGAGTAGTGGCGCTCGGTGTCGATGACGACGATCCAGAGATCGTCGCGGGGCTCAAGATTGTCCATTCGAAGCTCCTGCAGAGATTGACGTCATGCGCAAATGACGGATCCTGATGACCGCGGTTTAGAAAAATGATGAGAATTTTTTTCTTCATCAAACCCTAAATCGGGCCGGAGATGGATCGTCATTCTACCAAATCGGCACAGGAGTGGGCTTCATGCTCGCAGCGTCAAAAGTCCTGCCGATCAAGGAGAACATCATGGATTTCGACGCCGCCAAACAGAGGCGGGCTCTGCAGTCGCGGAGCTACATCAGGCTCGCCCCGAATATCGTCCACCTGAAGACCGCGCACGGGCACCACGAAGCCGCCTATGAGGCCGAGGCCGGCGTCGCAACAATCACCTTCTACCACGGTGATCCCACGCAATCGGCGGAGCTTCTGATGGCGGCGGCCGAAGCGGTGACGGCGGAGGATCGGTCGGTCAAGTCGGTCCGTTTCGAGGGGCATCAGGCGAGCTTACCGCCGCATATTTCGAGCGCGGGAAAGCTCGATTCCGCGATCCTGTGGCAATGGCCGTCGCTATGGCTGCCGCAACTCGCCTATCCGCTGCCGCCCGTGCAAGAGATGACCGCCGGCCGCTATCATCCGCGCCGGCCGGCAAAGCCGAAGGGCACCGTCTACCAGCGATTCATTCCCTGGCTGGAGCGGGACATCAGCTTCCGGGTGGCCGATCCCAAGACCGATCTTGCCGCCTTCCACCGCTGGATGAACGACGAGCAGGTCAACACGATCTGGGAGGATGCGGGCTCGCTCGAAAAACACCGTGAGATCCTGGAAGAACGGATCGCCGATCCGCATGTGCTGCCGCTGATCGGCAGTTTCGCCGACATTCCCTTCGGCTATTTCGAGGTCTACTGGGCGAAGGAGAACCGGCTCGGTCCGTTCTACGATGCCGACGATTACGATCGCGGCTGGCATGTCGCGATCGGCGAGCCGGATTATCGCGGCAAGAAATGGATCAGCGCCTGGCTTCCCTCGCTGATGCATTTCATCTTCCTCGACGATCCCCGCACGCAGCGCATCGTCGGCGAGCCGCGCGCCAGCCACGAGCAGCAGATCCGCAATCTCGACCGCTCGGGCTTCGCCAAGATCAAGCATTTCGATTTTCCGCATAAGCGGGCACTGCTCGTCATGCTGAGCCGCGAGCGCTTCTTCGGCGATCATCTCTGGGTGCCCGCATCATGAACGACATGAGCGAAATGAGCAGCAGCCTGCGGAAACGGCGGCTTGCGCCGGAAGATCTTGCCAGCCCGCAGCTGTTCAGGCTGCTGCTGCGGCTCGGGCTGCCCGCCATGTTCGGCCTGTCGATCAATGCCGCGCATCACACGATCAACATGGTCTTCGTCGGCATGATCGGCGAAGACCAGATCGCCGCCATCATGATCGTGCTGCCGGTCCTCATGCTCGTCGCTGCTTTCGGCGAAGGCATCGGCGTCGGTGTGGCGACCGAGGTCGGACGCGCGCTCGGCGCCGGCGACCGGTCGCGGGCGAGCACCCTTGCCTCGGTCAGCCTTGCCGCCGGCGTCGCCTTCGGCGCGGCAAGCGCGGTTGCGATCGTCGCCTTTCCCTCTGCCCTGCTGTTCGGCGCCACATCAGCGATCGAGCCGCTGGCGCAGCATTATCTCCTCATCATCGCGATCTCGATACCGCTGACGATGGCGCAGATCATTCTCGATTTCCTGGCGATCGCCGAGGGCAATGCCCGCTTCAGCATGTGGACGCTCGTCGCCTGCTTCGCCCTGAACATCATCCTCGACCCGATCATGATCTTCGGCTTCGGCCTCGGCCTGCAGGGCGTGGCGATGGCAACCATCCTCTCCCAGCTCGTGGCGCTCTCGATCTACGGCGCCTATCACGCGAGACGTCTCGGGACGATTCGGCTGACGTTCTCCTGGCGGTTCGCCGATATCAGGCATCTCAAGCCGGTGCTTGCGGTGGGTGCGCCGACGACGCTGACGAGCCTTGCGACAGCAGGTGCGATTGCCTTGATGTTGTCGGTCGCCGGCACCTATCACGGTGAAGACGGCATCGCCGGCGTCGGCATTGCCTTGCGGCTGCTTGCGGTCGGCGCATTGCCGGTCATCGGCATTTCGCTCGGGGCGCAGTCCATCCTGAGCTTTGCCTGGGGGCGCGGGGATATATCGCGCGTGCTGGCGGCAGCCCGCATGCTCTCAGTTGTCACGAGCGCGGTCGGCGGCGTCTACGGGCTGGCAGCGATCATCTTTTCCGAACGTCTTGCCGCGTTTTTCACCGACGAAGCCGCCGTGCTTTCGATCGCCGGCCAGGCGATCGTCGCAACCCACCTTCCCTTCCTGCTGTTCGGCCTCCGGCAAACCGTGCTAATCCTCTTCCAGGCGCAGGGCAGGCCGAAAGCCGCCCTTGCCGTCGGCCTGGCACAGAACGGATATCTTCTCTTTCCGCTGCTCGCGCTGCTGCCGCCCTTCTTCGGCTTCTCCGGCCTGCTCGCCGCCATGTTCCTGGCCTCGGCGCTGACCGGCCTACTGTCATGTTTCTGCCTGGCGAGATCGCTCGCCGCGCTTCGGCAGCGCTCGGCTAACGATCTGACCGCTCTCCGCCCCCATCCCAGCTTTTGTCCATGAGAGGATTATCATGAACCAGTCGTTCAGCCCCCGCGACCTTGGCGCCCATGCGGCCGCCGACGATCTCTTCACGCCGGTCGAGCCGGCCGCCTTCAACGCCGTCTCGCCGCCGATCTTCCAGACGTCGCTCTTCACCTATGACAGCTACGAGGCGATGGAGGATGTATTCGCCGGCCGGACGCGCAACTTCATCTATTCGCGCGGCGACAATCCGACCGTCCGCGAATTCGAGCTGCTGGTCGCCCGCCTGGAGGGTGCCGAAGACGGGCGCGCCTTCTCCAGCGGAACGGCCGCCATCACCGCGACCATTCTCAGCCTGGTGGAAGCGGGCGACCGGGTCGTTGCGGTCCGTCACCTCTATAATGACGTCTACCGCCTTCTGGTGAAGCTGCTCGGCAGGCTCGGCGTCACCGTCGATTTCGTCGATCCCTCCGATCATGACGAGGTGCGCAAGGCGCTGCCGGGCGCCAAGCTGCTCTATCTCGAAAACCCGTCTTCCTTCATCTTCGAGCTTCAGGACATCGTCGCCCTTTCGGCCATGGCGAAAGAAGCCGGCGTGACGACCATCATCGACAATAGCTGGGCGACGCCGCTTTTCCAGAAGCCGATCCAGCATGGCGTCGATATCGTCATCCACGCCGCCTCGAAATATCTCGGCGGCCATAGCGATACGGTCGCCGGCGTCGTCGTCGGTACGAAGGAGGCGATCGCGAAGATCAACTCGACATCCTACCCTTATATCGGCGCCAAGCTCGCGCCCTTCGAGGCCTGGCTGCTGCTGCGCGGCATGCGCACGCTGCGGGTGCGCCTCAAGGAGCATGAGCGCAGCGGGCTTCTGCTCGCCGACCGGCTGAAGCAGCATCCCGGCATCGCGCGTGTCCGCCACCCGGCCTTTCAGGATCATCCCGGCCGGGCGACGCTCTCGGGTTATGCCGGGCTTTTCGCCTTCGACCTCACGCCCGATATCGATGTCGCGCGCTTCGTCAACGCGCTTCGCGAGATCCGCCTCGGCGTCAGCTGGGGAGGGCCGGAAACGCTGGTGGTTCCGGCCAAGGTTGCGCTGCAGATCCCCGATCGGATGACCACCTTCATCCGGTTCGGCGTGAGCGAGCAGACGATCCGTTTCGCCGTTGGGCTGGAAGAGCCGGAATTGCTGTGGAACGATTTGCAGCAGGCGCTGCACGCCGCGAAGCGGTAATATCCCGCGGCCGTTCGTGATCGGGGCGGGCAGGCTCGGCCATTGCCAGATGGCAATGCTGCTCCGCCGCCTTGATCATGAAATTGACGAGCGTTCGGGAGACGCCGAGCTCGGCCGCGATATCCTTCTGCGGCACGCCGTTCAGGCGATGGCGGATGAAGGCGTCGTTGGTGCGCTTCGGCAGCGCCTCGAGCGAGGCAAGCACGTCGCGCAGGGTTTCAGCGGCGACCAACTGGTCGAGCACGGTGGGGATGGGCGCCGTGATCTCCTGAACCTGGTCTATCGACCTATAGTTGTTCATCTGCTGGCGGCGCCGGCGGCTCTCGTCGAGTGCGAGGTTATAGACCATCCGGAAGGCATAGCCGATCGGGCAACGGACGCCCTCGATATTGACCCCGTAAGCTTTGATGACGCCATCCTGAAATATATCCTCAGAATATGATCTTGATTTGACAACGCTTTCAATCGTCTTCAGGAGCTTTTCCTTGTTTTCGATCATGGCGTTGACCACGGCATTTCCGTTCACATCACGATGCGATGCTCGCATTGTCCTGTACCCTTTTTACAAATGGAAAATCAGGCTCTGTCGTTGCTGGTCGGTTCGGCCTCGGTGTTCCTTTTTGAACAAAGGTACACGATGTGATTGCAGTGTCTAATTTAAGGTGATAACAGGAGTCAAGTTTAAATCGACCGAGCGGAGGCGAGAAAAAATGGGACGGACAGTCGAGATTCTGACCGGCAAGGCGGAGCTCTGCCGATCGATCATGGGGGCTTTGCCCGACTGGTTTTCGGAACCCGAAGTCATCGAGGCAAGCGCCCGGGCGGTCGAGGAACTGCCGGTGTTCGGCTATGTCGAAGCGGATGTCGTCACCGCCATGATCGCGCTGAAGCCGCATCTGCCTGATGCCGTCGAGATTGCGCTGATCGCGACCCGGCCCGACTATCACGGCCGCGGCGCCGGGCGTCATCTCGTCGACGCGGCCGAACGCTTCGCCCATGAATCGGGCGCCCGGCTACTGACGGTCAAGACGCTTGCGCCACGCGGCCGCGACGAACCGCAATTCGAGGCGACGCGGCGTTTCTATGACCGGACCGGCTTCGTCAAGGCCGAGGTCTTTCCGAAACTCTGGCACGAGGATCATCCGTGTCTGTTCATGGTCAAGCCGCTCACGGAGACGCAGCCGGGCAGGACCGCGCTTTGAGACGACGAGACTTCCTTCTTGGCGCTTTGGCAATGACCGGCGCTCCCGCCATCACACAGGCCGGTGACGGCGGCGTTGTTTCGCTCGATTATGGGCTGGCATCGACGATGCTGGCACTCGGCAGCGTGCCGCGCGCCATCGCTTCCTTGAGGAACTGGCCGGAATGGGTGGTCGAGCCGGCGATGCCCTCTGGCGTTGTCGATATCGGCACCACCGCCGAGATCAATCTCGAAGTCCTGACAAGCCTCCGGCCATCGCTCATCCTCAGCACACCCTTTCTTGCAGCCATGGATGAGAAACTGTCCCGGATCGCGCCGGTGGAGACCTTCACCGTCTATGCCGAGAACGGCGAGGCGTTCGGCCGCTCCTACGCCGAAACGCTGCGTCTCGGCACCATGATCGGGCGACGTCAGGAAGCGGAAGCATTTCTCGCTCGCGCCGACGCCACGTTCGATCGGCTGCGCGACCGGATAAAAAGCCTGTCGGCGCCGCCGGTCGCCGTCATCAATTTCATCGACCAGAGGCATGCGCGCATCTATGGCGGCCCGGGACTTTACGGCGGCGCCATGCGCCGGATCGGTCTCGAGAACGCCTGGAAAGGCGAGGCGAGCTATTGGGGATTTCAGACGATCGGGCTGGAACAGCTCGCCGAGCTCGATGAAGAAGCGCATCTCGTCGTCGTTTCGCCGCTGCTTCCGCCAGATGTCCTGACCCGGCTTTCCGAAAGCCCGCTCTGGACCAGCCTTCCTTTCGTCCGGCGGCAGCGGATCTCGGTCGTTCCAGGCGTTTTGATGTTTGGAATGGTCCAGGAAGCGCTGCGCTTTTCGACCTTGATGGTCGATGTTCTGGAGACTGCCGCCTGATGAAAGCGCAAATTCCCGGCTTTGGCGCGCCCGCCCTCGCGGCGCTGCTGCTGTTTTCGGGCCTCGGCCTGGCTCTCCTCGACCTGCTGCCGGCGCTGCCGCATCTGGAGACATCAGGCGGATACGACGCCCAGCACCTTCTCCTTCTCTATTCGACGCTTCCGCGCATGGCCACAGCCCTGATCACCGGCGCGGCCCTCGCGTTGTCGGGCACGATCCTGCAGCAGGTGCTGCGCAATCCGCTCGCTTCGCCGACAACGCTTGGCGTTTCGGCCGGGGCCAATCTGGCGCTGGTCTCCGTCATGCTCGCCTTCCCGTCGCTGACGGGATGGGGCCGCGACGCGGTCGCGCTTGCCGGAAGTGCCGCTGCCGCCTTCGCGATCTTCTCGATCAGCGCCCGGCACGGCTTCTCGCCCTTTTCCCTCATCCTGTCGGGCATGATCATCGGTCTCTGGTGCGGGGCCGCAGCCGCCATCCTGATCTTGATGAACGAGCAATATCTCTCCGGGATCTTCATCTGGGGCGCCGGATCGCTCTCGCAGCAAAGCTGGGCGATCCCGATATCGCTGCTGCCGAAAGTCGCCCTGCTCGCCGCTCTCGCCTTTCTCGCCGCGAGGCCGTTGGCGCTGAGCCAGCTCGGTGATGCCGGCTCGACGAGCCTCGGCCTGCCGATCAAATGGGCGCGCGGCATCATCCTGGCGATCGCGATCGCGCTCAGCGCCCTCGTCACCAGCGCCGTCGGCGTCATCGGCTTCATCGGGCTGGTCGCCCCGCAGATCGTCCGGCTGGCCGGCGCAAGGCGCGTCGTCAGCCACTTGATCTGGTCTCCCATTGCCGGCGCCGGCCTTCTTCTTTTGACCGATGAGGCGATCAAGCTTCTCGCGCCTGGCGATTTCGTGCCGACCGGGGCGGTGACCGCCTTGCTCGGCGGCCCGATCCTGATCGCGCTTCTGCCACGCCTTGCCACCGCTACCCGCACGCTGCCCGGCATGGCTTCGCCAAAGGTTGCAGTCGGCAGCAGAACCACATCGCTTGTCCTGCTGCTCCTCGCGGTTGCCGCTTTGGCAACGGCCGCGGTGTTCTTCGGCCGCGCGCCGGACGGAAGCTGGGCCTGGCTGCCGGCCGCCGCATGGGACCAAATCCTTCCCCTTCGCCTACCGCGCGTTGCCGCCGCCTTCGGGGCCGGAACCGTTCTCGGCGTGACAGGGCTGATCCTGCAGCGGCTGACCGGAAACGAAATGGCAAGTCCCGAAGTGCTCGGCGTTTCGGCGGGAGCAACGCTCGGCGTCGCCGCCGCCATGTTCGCCTTCGCCGCACCGGGGCTGACCATCCAGCTTGCCTTTGCCGGCGGCGGCGCGCTGGCCGTGCTGCTACTGATCTTCCTGTTGAGCGCCCGTTCGGGCTTCGGCCCAAACCGTGTGCTGCTCGCCGGCATCGCCTTCGGCGCGATCCTCGACGCCGGGATCGGCGTTCTCGCGGCAAGCGGCGATCCGCGCGGCCTGGCGCTGATCCGCTGGATGGCGGGCTCGACCTATTTCGTTGATAACAACGTTGCGGCCAGCGCCATGCTGATTGCGCTCGCCTGTCTCATCGCGGCCTTTCTCGCCAGCAGATGGCTGGCGCTATTGCAACTTGGGCCGGAGGCCGCAAGCGAACTCGGCCTGAGGATCGTTCCCACGCGCGCGATCCTGTTCGGCCTCTCGGCGATCATGACGGCCGCCGCCACGCTCGTCGTCGGCCCCTTGAGCTTCATCGGCCTGATGGCGCCGCACCTTGCCCACGGCCTCGGCCTTCACCGTCCCTCGACCCAGCTGCTCGCCGCTGCGCTGATCGGCGCGACCCTGCTCGTCATCGCCGACTGGGCCGGCCGTATGATCGCCTTTCCCTACCAGGTCCCTGCGGGCTTGATTTCGGCTCTAGTCGGCGCCCCGATGCTGATGTTCGTTCTGCGCCGGCGGGCGTGAAGGATGGTCGGCAATCGGCGTCTCAAGCGGACTTATGGTCGAGACCCGTGGCTCGATCCTGGTCGGTGGCGGCAGCCGGATGAGGCAACCGGCAATCATTTAGACCGAGGTCGGGAAGATCAATGCCGCCCGTCCGGCAGCGGACAGGCTTCGCCGCAGCCGCCGACGCCCGGCAGGTTGTAGCGCAGGCAGCAGACCTTGCGGCGGGCGAATTCCAGCCCGCATTGCTGGCGCGCCATGCGGATCATGCCAAACATCGGGTTGCGCCCGCCGCCCGGCCACTCAGCATCATTCAGCAGCGCCAGACCGCCCTCGACGAGAGCGGGCTCGTGGCGATGAGCGATCTCTTTGAGGATCCAGGAAAGATAGGCGGCGGCGTTGTTCCACAGAAGCTTCGGCGCAACGCCGGCATTGGCCGCGATCGCCGCGATGACCGGTTCGGCATGGCCGAGCATCAGCCGGTGAAGCTCAGCAGCCGGATCTGTCGCAAGCTCCGGCCGATCAGACATCACGAATGCTTCCGGTTCGCCCGTCTCGGCATTGCAGACGAGCGAAAGCCGGTCGATTTCCATCGGCAGGGCGATGCGGTTCACGAACATATGGACGCTCGGCGCGATCGTCAGCATGCTGAAATAATAGAGCGTCCACATGGAGACGATCGCGCGGCGGTCGCTGCCCGGGAATTTTTCGGAATAGCGCGCGATGATGCCGTCAAACACGTCCCGGTCGCCAAGGTCCCTGCAGGGAATGACAATCCCGGCCGGCGGCGGAGATGCAAGCAGCTTGCCGCGGCAATAGGCGAACGGGCCATCGCCCACCAGGCCGTCGAGATCGACGGCCTGGTGGGCGACAGGATGATCGGCGATCGAAGGGCGCGAGACCGCCCCGTTCATCTCTGCCGCCATGGTGCTACCACCGATACTTCAGGGTGCCGGTCATGTTGCGGCCCTGGCCGAGGTAGCAGAAGCCCTCTTCGCAGACCGTTTCACGCTCATCACCGATGTTGCGGATGTTGAAGGCTGCCGTCAGTCCTTCATATTTTTTGTCGACGGCCCCGAAATCATAGGCGAGGGCGGCGTCGACATAGAAAGTTGCAGAATTCTTCGAGGTGTTGGCGACATCCGTCCAAGTCTCGCCGATGTAGCGCACACCGGCGCCCATCGACAGGCCGTTGAAGGGATTGCTTTCCTGGAAGGTATAATTCGCCCAAAGGCTCGCGACATGGGTCGGGGTGAGGGCGGGAGTATTTCCGACGTTGTTGCCCCCGGTTACCTCAGAGTCGTTGTAGGTATAGGCGGCAATAATATCGAGACCGTCGGCGATTGCCGCGCGGGCTTCAAGCTCGATGCCCTTTCCCGTCACCTCGCCCTGGGAGTCGTAGGCGAAGGTCAGCGGGTCGGCGAGCCTCGGCTTGTTTTTCTCGACGATATGATAGGCGACAGCCGAGAGCAGGATGTCGGAACCGGGCGGCTGGTACTTCACGCCGAGTTCGAATTGCTCGCCCTTCGACGGCGGAAGAATAGTGTTGGATGCCGACCGGTTGGTGACCGGATCGAAGGAGGTAGCGTAGGAAGCAAAGGGCGCGATGCCGTTGTCGAAGAGGTAAAGAGCGCCGGCCTGTACGGAGAAGGCATTCTTGTCGACGTCCTCCGAGCTGACCGTGGGCAAGGTCGAATCTCGCGTCTGATTCACCCAGGTCTGCCGGCCGCCGAGGTTGAAGCGCCAGTTTCCGGCCTCGATCTGGTCCATGACGTAAATGCCGAGCTGCCGCATGTCGGCATCGGACGCCAAGAAATTATAATCCGGCGTGGCGCCCGAGACTCCATAGGTCGGATTGGCGATATCGAAGTCGAATGCCGGATCTGCGGCTCCGACGCCGTAGCCAAAGCTCGACTGGAGATTGGTATAGTCGAGCCCGAACAGCATCGTATGCGCAAGCGGGCCTGTATCGAACTTCGCCTCGAGCTGGTTATCGACCTGGAAAACGTTCATTTCGTCCCGGATCGCATTTGTGCCGCGATGCGCGACGGTCCCGGTCCAGCTGGTAACACCCAGATAGCGAGACTCCAGATCGAGATGCGAATAACGCAGGTTCTGCCGGAAGGTCAGGCCGTTGTCGAATTCATGCTCGAACTGATAGCCGACCTGCTGCTGCTTGACCTTCTGGTGATCGTAATCCGGATCGCTCGCCCTGAGATCGAGAATCCGGCCGTCCAAGGTCGTGATCGCGCCGACATTGGCGTCGATCTCGTCGGACTGCGCCAGACCATAAACCGTGAAAGTCGTGCCTTCGTCAGGCTTCCAGGTGAAGGACGGCGCAAGCAAATAGCGGTCGTCGGCAATATCGAAATTGGTGTCGCCGTTGCGGGCAACACCAACGATGCGATAGAGAAAATCGTCGTTGCCCTCACTGATCGGCCCGCCGAAATCGAACATTCCCTGCACCCGGTCCTTGGTGCCGTAGATAATGCCGACTTCGCGGATCGGCTCGTCGGTCGGAAGCTTCGATATTTTGTTCACGAGGCCGCCCGGCGAACCGGAACCGTAAAGAACGGAAACCGGTCCCTTGATCACTTCGACGCGCTGCAGCTGATAGGGCTCGGTGCGGAACATGCCGTAATTGATGTAGGGCTGGCGCAATCCGTCGCGATAGTCGCCAACCGTCGTGGCGTTGTAGCCGCGAATGTAGATCTGGTCGAAACGCGGGTCGAAGCCGCTCGTTCCCGTCGTCACGCCGGCCGTATAACGCACCGCCTCGATGACCGTCTGTGCGCCGCGCTGCTCGATTTCCTTCTCGGTGGTGACCGAGACCGAGCGCGGGGTCTCGACCAGCGGCGTGCTGATCTTGGTCGCACCGGCGCTGTTCTTGGCGGTCACCGACGTCCGGTCGGTCTTGCTATCAGAGGATGCACCTTGAATGACGATTGGTTCCAACGCCGTCGCCGTGTCGCCGGTGGTGGCGCTCTGGGCGGAAGCCGGCGATGCTGCAATGCCGGTCAGAACAATCGCCGTGGTGGCAAATAGGGTATCTCTATAAAATCGCGATACATTATTAGAAACATTCAAAAAAACACGCGCCATTGCTTGGTCCCTACGTCACAGATGCGCGCGGAACCTATGGAGCGAAGAAAGCCTTGTCAACATAAGGTGATTATTTTTGTCATCTTTTAGACGAGAAAAATCCTTAGTCCGTCACTCCCGAAGAGGTTGCACGGAATCTTCCATATCCGGCACCGATAAAATCGCCGCCGCCCGCTCGCGAATTTTTGAACTGAATGCTGTTTCCCACGTGTCGAAAGCAACAATGCGCAGGTTTGAACCATCGAATTTCGGCCCGGAGGACTCCGATTTGTACGACATGTGGGCTTGAAAACTGCCGGATATGGGTGATTGATCTGGCGATTGGTCGCAATCATTGGAGCGGGCGGAGTCCATGACGACATATTTCGGCGCGATTGCAGATGATTTCACCGGCGCGACCGATCTCGCCGGGCTGCTGGCGCGATCGGGTGTGCGGGTATCGTTGAGGATCGGCGTGCCGCAGGAGCCGCCCGCCGATACCGCGCCGCTGGAAATCATCGCGCTGAAATGCCGGACAGCGCCGGTCGACGAAGCCGTGGCCGAGACGCAGGCCGCGCTCGACTGGCTTCGCCGGGCCGGCGCCGAGCGGTTCTTCTGGAAATATTGCTCGACCTTCGATTCGACGCCGCAGGGCAATATCGGCCCGGTCGCGGAAGCGCTGATGACGGCGCTCGGAACGAAGCAGACGATTTATTGCCCGGCCTTTCCCGAAAACGGCCGCTCCATCTTCATGGGCAATCTTTTCGTCGGCGAACAGCCGCTTGCCGAAAGCCCGATGAAAGATCATCCGCTGACGCCGATGCGCGATTCGAACCTCTTGCGCCTGCTGGCACCGCAAGTGACATCGCCGGTCGGCCTTGCCAACCGCCATGCGGTGGCGAAGGGAGCGGCGACATTGCGCAACAGGCTCGCGCAGCTCATGGACGACGGCGTCGTCCATGTCGTCGTCGACGCCGTTGCCAATGACGATCTCTCTCTCATCGCAGAGGCTTGCCACGACATGCCGCTGCTGACCGGCGGCAGCGCCATTGCCATGCCGCTGCCGGAGATCTGGCTGAAGCAAGGCCTTCTGAAGCGCTACGAAGCCGACCGCGCGCATCGCTTCGAGGCAGGCCCCGCCATCGTTCTTTCCGGCAGCTGCTCGGCAATGACCAATCGCCAGGTCGCGGCCTTTCTGTCCGAGGGACGGCCAAGTCTGAAACTCGACCCGCTCGATCTTGCCGAGAACGGTAATGGGGCCGCACTCGACTGGCTCTCCCGCCAGGATCTGGCCGGCACGCCAATCATTTATGCCACCGCCGCGCCGGATGCGGTGCGCGCCGCGCAGGAGAAGCTCGGCACCGAACGCGCCGGTGCGCTCGTCGAAGCGACGCTTGCCGCCTGCGCCGCCAGGGCCAGGGATCTCGGCGTCCGGCGCTTCGTCGTCGCCGGGGGCGAGACGTCGGGGGCGGTCACCAAGAGCCTCGCCATATCGAGGCTCGATATCGGTGCCGAGATCGCGCCCGGTGTGCCCTGGTGTTTTGCCCGCACGGCAGGCCGCGATGTCGCCATCACCCTGAAATCGGGCAATTTCGGCAGCGAAGAATTTTTCGCCAAGGCCCTTGAGGTGCTCGAGAGATGACCGACGAAACCCGCCTGCGCGAACTCATCTGCACCCTGGCCAAATCGCTGTTCGACCGTGGCCTGACGCATGGCTCGACCGGCAATATATCGGCACGCATGGCGGATGGCGGGCTGCTCGTCTCGCCGACGGGCTCCAGCTTCGGGCGGCTCGATCCGGCCCGTCTCAGCCGCTTCGACGCGGCAGGCCGGCATCTGAGCGGCGACCAGCCGACCAAGGAAATGCCGCTGCACACCGCCTTTTACGATACCCGCAGCCAGGCGGGCGCCGTCGTCCATCTGCATTCGTGCCATGCTGTGGCGTGGTCGCTGATGCCCGATGTCGATGAAGACGATTTTCTGCCGCCGCTCACCCCCTATGCCGTCATGCAGCTCGGCCGGGTGAAGCTCCTGCCCTTCTTCCGGCCCGGGGATCCTGCCATGGGCGAGGCCGTGCGCGGGCTTGCCGGAAAGCGCTCCGCCGTCATGCTCGCCAATCACGGGCCGGTCGTCGCCGGCAAGGATGTGGAAGCGGCCTGCAATGCGATCGAGGAGCTGGAAGCCAATGCCCGGCTCGCGGTGCTCACCTGCGGCTGCCGCCCGCGCCTCCTGAACAAGGCTCAGGTCGGCGATATCGTCACGCATTTCAATGTGGAGTGGGACGCATGAGGTTCTCCGCAAATCTCGGTTTCCTCTGGACCGACCGTCCCCTTCCCGATGCGATCCGCGCGGCCAAGGCCGCCGGCTTCGACGCGGTGGAATGCCACTGGCCCTACAGCGTGCCCGTTGCGGCGACGAAGGCGGCGCTCGAGGAAACCGGTCTTCCGATGCTCGGGCTCAACACCAGCCGCGGCAACACCGCGATCGGGGAGAACGGCCTTTCCGCCCTGCCCGGGCGGGAAGCCGATGCGCGGGCAGCCATCGACGAAGCGCTAGCCTATGCCGCCGGGCTTTCCGCATCGGCCGTCCATGTCATGGCCGGCAATTCCAGCGGGCCACGTGCCCGGCGCACATTCTGCGAGAACCTCGCCTATGCCTGCGATGTCGCGGGCGATGCGGTCACCATCCTCATCGAACCGCTCAATCCATACAATGCGCCCGGCTATTTCCTGAACGGCACGCAGCAGGCCGCCGACATCATTCGCGAGGTCGGCAGGCCTAACCTCCGACTGATGTTCGACTTTTATCATATCCAGATCATCGAGGGCGACGTGACGCGCCGCTTCGAGACGCTGCTGCCGCTGATCGGCCATGTCCAGATCGCCTCGGTGCCCGACCGCGGAACGCCGGATCATGGCGAGCTCGATTACGGCTACGTGCTGCAGCGGGTCGCGGAACTCGGCTGGAAGCACCCAATCGGCGCCGAATATCTGCCGCGCGATGTCGCCAACCCCGACATGTCGTGGCTCGCCCGCCATCGATAAGCATCGGATCCATCAACCTCGCATGAGCGAAAGGAAAGATCATGGGTGACAAACCGGTTATCGGCTTCATCGGCCTGGGTCTCATGGGCCACGGCATGGCGAAGAATATCCGCAAGGCAGGTTATGAATTGTGGGTGCGCGGCCGCAGCAACCGCACACCCGTCGAAAGCCTGCTGTCGATGGGCGCGAGCGAGGCCGCGAGCCCGAGGGATATGGCGGAACGATGCGATATCATCCTCATCTGCCTCTCCACCTCGGCGCAGGTTGAAGCGGTGATCGGCGCGGAGGATGGCATTCTCGCCGGCGCCAGACCCGGCCTCATCGTCATCGATACGTCGACCGCCGATCCCGGCTCGACCGCAAAGCTTGCCGCCGAGCTCACGTCGCGAGGAATGCACATGGTCGATGCGCCGCTCGGACGCACGCCGAAGGAGGCGGAGGAAGGGACGCTGGACGCCATGGTCGGATGCGACGACGCGCTGTTCGAGCGCGTCCGGCCCGTCATCGAATGCTGGGCCGGCAGGATCACCCGGACCGGGGCCGTCGGCAGCGGCCACAAGATGAAGCTGCTGATGAACTTCATCGGCATGAGCTACGGCGCGCTCTATTCCGAAGCCGTGACGCTCGGCGCCAAGATCGGCATTTCCCCGCAGATGATCCGGGAGGTGATCGGCCCGAGCCGCCTTGGCAACGGCTTCTTCGAAACCTTCATGCGCTATGTCGTCGACCGTGATCGCGACGCCCATAAATTCGCGATCTCCAATGCCGCGAAGGATCTGCGCTACATCAACAACATGGCCGCCGACGCGCAGGTCATGTCAGTCATGGCGTCGGCCGCCCGGCATTATTACACACATGTCGAAGCGACCGGTCATGGCGATGATTACGTGCCGATGCTGAGCGACCATGTCGCGGCGCTGAACGGGATCGTCATGGAGGACGAAGTGCGCAAGGGCGCGGCCCCGGGCGGGAAGTAAGCGGCGCCGGGATCGTCAGCCAAGATCGGCCCGCTTGCTTCTGAGCGTCAGGAGCGCGAGTGCGGCGGCGGCAAGCAGCAGCACGGCGCTAACGGCGAAGGTCAGCTTGTAGCCGCTCATGTCGAACAGCAGACCGCCGACCACCGCGCCCGCCGTGATCGCGACCTGGACGATCGCCACCATCAGCCCGCCGCCGGCTTCGGCATCATCGGGCAGCGTCTCAGCCACCCAGGTCCACCAGCCGACGGGTGCGGCGGTCGCGAACAGGCCCCAGACACCGAGCAGAAGCGCCGTCATGGCGAGCCCGCCGGAAACGGCGATCAGTGCCGATGCAATCGCCGCCATCAGCAGCGGTATGGTGATCAGCGTCCGGTAAAGGCCTTCCTTCAGGAAGCCGCCGATGAGCGTGGTGCCGATAAAGCCGGCGACCCCCATCGTCAGCAGCATCAGCGACAGCGTGGACACGCCGGCATGGGCTGCGGTTTCGAGAAACGGCCTGATATAGGTGAAGAGCGCAAACTGCCCCATGAAGAAGATCCCCACGGCCGCCATCCCGAAAGCGACGACGGGGCGCTTCAGCAGCGTGAAGACATTGGCCGAACCGGACCGCGTCTCGCTTCTCATCGAGGGAAGGCTGATCAGTTGCCAGACGAAGACGATGGCGGCGATCGGAACGACGAAGAAGAAGGCGCCCCGCCAGCCGATCACCCCGCCGAGAAAACTGCCGAGTGGCGCGGCAATCACCGTCGCCAGTGCATTGCCGCCGTTGAAGATCGCCAATGCGCGCGAGACCTGATGCTCCGGCACCAGCCGCATCGCCGTTGCCGCCGACATCGACCAGAACCCGCCGATCGCGACCCCGATGAAAGCGCGGCCGACCATGAAGATTTCATAGTTCGGGGCAATCGCCACGATCGTTCCCGAAACGATCACGACGCCCGTCAGCGCCAGAAGCAGCACCTTGCGATCGATGCGCCCGGCCACGGATGTGATGAACAGGCTCGTCAGCACCGCAAAGGCGCCCGAGACGGAAATAGCCTGTCCGGCCTGACCTTCGGATATCCCAAGATCGGCCGCGATCGGCGTCAGAAGGCTGACCGGCATGAACTCGGAAGCAACAAGCGCGAAGGCGCCGAGCGACAGCGCGAAGACCGCGCCCCAGGCGGCTGCCGGGGTTTCGATCTCGGCAGTTTCGGAAGAGAGTTGCAGCTGCATTTTATCCTCGATGCTGAATGGTCGCCCAACCCCGTTCGTCCGCCGGGCTGCCTCTAGCGCTTCGGCGGATTATATCGGGTCGTTGAGCGGTGGCTTGCCCGCGATGGAGGCTCTCCATCCTCGCCACAACAGGCGGGCGGGCGCGTGACAAAATTGATGTTGGATCGATGCCGCGAGAGATAAACGAAGCCGTTCCTCCTGATTAGGGGGTCCAGATCGCATGCCGCAATGAGCTGTGCTCATGAATGCGGACGAGCTTTCGCAAATCTTTGATTGCGCCGTTACTGCGGGCCGCCATCAAATGCTGTTCCATCAATCATCCAACCGCTATAACGGGCGCAATCACATGAAGAGGATTCATGAATGGCGCGTGAGAACATCAACGATCTTATGGCTTTCGTGGCCGTGGCGCGGGAACGGAGCTTCACGAGGGCGGCCGCCAAATCCGGCGTCTCGCAATCCGCGCTCAGCCACACCATCCGCCAGCTGGAGACGAGGCTCGGCGTGCGGCTTTTGACCCGCACGACGCGCGCGGTCTCGCCGACCGAAGCCGGCGAACGCCTGCTCGAGGGCATCGGGCCGCATTTCGACGAGATCGAAATGCAGGTCGATGCGCTGAGCGCCTTGCGCGATAAGCCGGCCGGCACCATCCGCATCGCCGCCTCGGATTATGCGATCAGGCATGTCTTATGGCCGAAGCTTAGAAAGTTTCTTCCCGACTATCCCGATGTGAAGATCGAGCTCGCGCTCGACAACGGCCTGACCGACATCGTCACGGAGCGTTACGACGCCGGCGTACGGATGGGCGAGCACCTGGCGAAGGACATGATCTCGGCGCGCATCGGCCCCGACTTCTGTCTCGCCGTGGTCGGCGCGCCGTCCTATTTCGAAAACCACCCGGAACCGCTGCATCCTCAGGATCTCGTCGACCACCGCTGCATCAATTTCCGTCTGCCGACATCAGGCGCCTTCTACGTCTGGGAGTTCGAGGAAGACGGAAGGGAGCTCCGGATCCGGGTCGACGGCCAGGTGGGCTTCAACAATATCTTCGACGTGCTGGACGCGGCGCTCGACGGCTTCGGTCTCGCCTATATTCCCGAGGATATCATCCTGCCCTATGTGGAGGACGGCCGCCTCCGGCGTACGCTGCGGAAATATTCGCCGCATTGGGACGGCTTCCACCTCTATTATCCGAGCCGCCGCCAGTCCTCGCCGGCATTCCTTGCCGTGCTCGACGCGCTGCGTTACCGCCGATAGAGCTTGCACCTGTTTGCGTTTCGGCAAGAGGCGCTTTGTAATAAGACCATAGTCAAAACCATTTAGAGGCTGAGGCGCATGGACCCGACACATTTGTTCGAGCTTGTCATCGGCATGTTCGTCGCGATCATCGCGCTGCATTACGCCGCGCACAGGCTCGGCCTGCCGCCATCCGTCGCACTGCTTGCCGGCGGGGCGCTGCTCGCCTTCGTGCCGGGGCTGCCCACCATCGAGGTCGATCCGGCGCTGGTGCTGGTGATCTTCCTGCCGCCACTTTTGATGGACGGCGCCTGGTCGATAGCGCTCCGGCGGCTGCGCCGCCACATGATCGGCATCGGCTCGCTTGCCATCGGCGCGGTCCTCTTCACCTGCGTCGTCGTCGCCGTGGTGACCCATCTGCTCTTTCCATCGCTGCCCTGGGCCGCCTGCGCCGCGCTTGGGGCGATCGTCTCGCCGCCCGACGCCATTTCCGTCCGCGCGGTGCTGGAGCGGGTGCGGCTGCCGCGGCGGCTGCAGATCCTGCTCGAAGGCGAAAGCCTGCTCAATGATGCGAGCGGCCTCGTTCTCTTCCGTTTCGCCATTGCCGCCGGCGTGACCGGCGCCTTCAGCATCGGCGAGGCGGCGGGCAGCTTCTTCGTGCTGGCAGCCGGCGGCGCGCTGATCGGCATCGTCGTCGGCACGACCTGGGTTCTGCTCGTGCGCCGGCTTGGCGACGAGTACCTCATCATCGCCGCCACCGTCCTGCTCTCCTGGACCTCCTATCTGCTCGGCGAATTCGTTCACGTCTCCGGCGTCATCGCCACGGTGACGACGGGGCTGATCGCGAGCTGGCACCAGCATACCGTTCTCTCCGCCGCCACCCGCATGCGCGGCACGTCCTTCTGGACGGTCGTGGTTTTCCTGATGGAGGCCGCCGTCTTCATCCTCATCGGCCTTTCGCTGAGAGGCGTCGTCGAGCGCGGCGGCGGTTTCGACGTGGTGATCGCCACCATGGGCTGGCCGATGCTCGCGATCCTGATCACGCTGACGCTCGCGCGCTTCGCCTGGGTGTTCGGGTCCGATCTCGTCATCAGGCTCTGCAATGCGTTCGGTCTCCGGCGCTACACGCCGCTCGGCCTGCGCGGCTCCACCGTGCTCGGCTGGGCCGGCGTGCGCGGCGTGGTCACGCTGGCACTGGCGCTCAGCGTGCCCGCCGGCTTCCCCGGCCGCGATTTCATCCTGGTCACCTCCTTCGCCGTCATCCTCGGAACCGTTCTCCTGCAAGGCACCACATTGGGATATGTGATTGGCTGGGCGAGGCTGACCGAACCGGAATCGGAAAAAGCCCGGCTCACCATGAGCCAGGCCGAGGCTGCCATGGCCCAGGCACAGTTTGCGACCGTGCAAAGCCGAGCCTATGACGGCGACGGCAAACTCATCCATCCGCAATTGCTGGAGAGATATCAGCGCCGTGCCGTATCGATCGTCGATTATGCCGCCCGCACGGAACATTATACGCCCCTGCTTCAGGCCCATTTCGATCTGGTCCTCGAAGCCGTCGCCACCGGCCGGCGCGAACTCATCCGGCTGCACCGCGCTGGAGACATTGACGACGAGACGCTGCATGAGCTGGAACGGGATCTCGATCTCGAAGAACTGAGTGCGATCTCCGCGAAATCGTGAACGCACTTCTTTCAGCGGCGCAGAATTCCGCCCGCAGCTTCGATCGCATCCGGCGTGTCGACATCGATGAGGGCGCCGTCGCCGATCTCGATATCGGCGATGGGCAAGCCGGAACCCTTTATGAGTTCGCGCGCGCCTTTGTCCCCCGTCAGGCTTTTCAAAGCCGCGTAAAGCGCGCGGGGGAAAATGACCGGATTGCCCAGCCTGCCTCCTGCCGTGGCGCGGACGATGGATCGGCCACCGCAACTGCGAAAAGCGGCGATGAGGGCGTCGAGATCGGGCGCGGTCAAGGCAGGCATGTCGGCAAGCATGATCATGATGCCATCCGGCTGATCGGCCTCGGCCGCCGCGACACCGAGGGCAAGCGAGCGTGCCATGCCGGAGGAAAATTCGGCATTGTGCACGAGCTTGACGGGCAGATCGGCGATTGCCGCCTCGATCTCGGCATGCCTGTAGCCGGTCACGACGATGACGGAATGGCTCTCGCAATTGCTGGCGGTGATCGCCGAGCGGCGGATCAGCGGCATGCCGCCGAATTCGGCAAGCAGCTTATGGGCGCCGCCCATCCGGCTCGATTGTCCCGCCGCCAGAATGACGATGGCGACGGAAGAAACCTGCGGCGGCGGATCAGCCATAGGCCGCCAGCCGGCAGGTCGCGACATCGGCGAGGATCGACAGCGCCAGCGACGTCGAATCCCGCGTCGGGCCGAATATCCCGATCGGCGCCCTGATGCGGTCGAGATCGCCGCTGCCGAAGCCGCGCTTTCGCAGGCGCTCGATGCGTCTGTGGTGTGTTCTGGTGCTTCCGAGTGCCCCGACGTAAAAGGCTTCCGAGTCGAGCGCCGCTTCGAGTGCCGGCGCTTCCTGGTCGAGATCGTGATGCAGCAAGACGATCGCCGTATAGGCATCGATATTCCCGATATGCCCCCCGGCCTCGCCTGGCTCGCGCACGTGCACATAGAAATCCGCAGCTGCGGCGAGACGGGCGACCGTCCTCGCCTCCAGCGTCTGTCCGGAGATGACCACGCGGGTGCGCGGGCGGTAGATCGTCAGAAAATCCCCGGCCTGCCAATGCGTTCGCTGCGGCGGCTCGGCAATCTCTAGCGACTGCCGTTCCGGATTGTAGCGCAGCCCCGCCGGCTGGCGTTTGTCGATGAGATCGAGGACGCGCTCGATCGCGCCCGCCTGCCGCAGCAGATGAATGGCGACGGTGATGCCGCCGCCGCAGGGAAGGACGATATCGAAGAAGGGCGAGCCTTCGCCGAATATCACCGACCGGTCGCGGCCCTCCGACATCGCAAGAAGCGCTTCGGCGGCGACGGCCGCCTCGACGCAGCCGCCGGAGACATAGCCGCAGTAGCGGCCGTCCGCCGCCACCGCCACATGCGACCCGAGCGCGCGCGCCGCCCCGCCCCTGATCTCGACCAGGGTCGCGAGCGCCACCTCGCCGCCCTCTCTGAGGCAAGCGGCGGCGAAGCCGAGGATCTCGGCCGGGTCGTCGGTCGAAAGCGCCCTGACCGGCGCCGGGATGGCGGTCCGCATCGAGACGCCGGTTACGCTATGCGACATCGGGCAGACCGCCGATCAGCTTGTCGAGCGTGATCGGATAATGGCGGACCCGCACCCCGGTCGCGTTGTAGATGGCGTTGGCGATTGCGGCGGCGACGCCGCAGAGCCCGAGTTCGCCGACACCCTTCGCCTTCATCGGCGAGGACATCGGATCCGTCTCATCGAGGAAGATCACCTCCTGATGCGGGATGTCGGCGTGGACGGGAACCTCGTAGCCGGCAAGATCGTGATTGACGAAGAAGCCGTGGCGGGTATCGACCGCAAGTTCCTCCGACAGCGCGCCGCCGGCCCCCATGGTCATCGCGCCGATCACCTGGCTCCTCGCCGTGATCGGGTTGAGGATCCGGCCCGCCGCGCAGACGGCGAGCATCCTGCGGATGCGGGTCTCGCCGGTGGCGACATCGACGCCGACTTCGACGAAATGCGCGCCGAAGGTCGACTGCTGATGCGTCTCCGCCAGATTGCCCCATTGGATCGTGTCCTCGCCGACCAGCCCCTCGGGACCCGCTGCCTCGGCGAGCGGCACCGATCGGTTGCCCGACCGGACCTCGCCGTTCTCGAAGACGATATCCTCGGAGTTGAGGCCGAGCTTCTGGGCGACCGCCTCGCGCAGTTTGACGCAGGCGGCATAGACGCCCGCCGTCGAACAGTTGGCGCCGAACTGGCCGCCGGAGCCCGCGGACACCGGAAAGCGGGAATCGCCGAGCTGAACGGCGACCTTGTCCATACCGACGCCCATCATCTCGGCCGCCGTCTGGGCGATGATGGTGTAGCTGCCCGTGCCGATATCGGTCATATCGGTTTCGACGGTGACGACGCCTTCCCGGTCGAGGCGGACGCGCGCGCCTGACGGAAGCAGCAGATTGTTGCGGAAGGCCGCCGCAACGCCCGTACCGATCAGCCAGTTGCCTTCGCGGCGCGAACCGGGTTTGCCGCGGCTGCTCCAGCCGAAGCGCTCGGCGCCGAGCTTTAGACAGCCGACGAAATTGCGATGCGAGAAGGGCCGCTCCGGCTTTTCCGGATCCACCTGGGTATCGTTGACGATCCGGAATTCGACGGGGTCGAGCCCGAGCTTCTCGGCCATCTCGTCCATGGCGATCTCCAGCACCATCATGCCGGGCGCCTCGCCCGGGGCCCGCATGGCGTTGCCTTCGGGAAGATCGAGCGTCGCCAGCCGCATCGCCGTCATGCGGTTGGCGCCGGCATAAAGCAGCCTGGTCTGGTTGACGGCCGTCTCCGGCTGGCCTCCGGCCTGGTCGCCCGACCAGCTCTCATGGGCGATCGCCGTGATCTTGCCGTCGCGCTCGGCGCCAATGCGGATGCGCTGGATCGTCGCCGGCCGGTGCGTGGTGTTGTTCATGACGAACGGCCGCGGCAGCGCCACCTTGACCGGCCGCCCCGCCGCCTTGGCGCCGAAGGCCGCCAGCACCGCGTCGGCCCGCAGGAACAGCTTCGAGCCGAAGCCGCCGCCGATGAAGGGCGACATCAGATGGATCTTTTCCTTGTCGATGTCGAGCATTGCCGCCAGATCCGAGCGCCACCAGTCGATCATCTGGCTTGACGTCCACATCGTCAGCTCGTCCCCGTTCCAGGCGGCGATCGAAGCATGCGGCTCCATCATCGCATGCGACTGGTCCGGCGTCGTATAGGATTGATCGACGGTGACGGGTGCCGCCTTGAAGGTCGCCTCGAAATCGCCGGCTGATGTATCGGGATCGCCGCTTTCCGGCTTCACCGCGGAGGCCATCGCCGCCCTGAGATCGAAGACGCCCTTCTCCTCGGCGTAATCGACCTTGACCAGCGCCGCAGCGGCGCGGGCCTGCTCGAAGGTCTCGGCGACGACGACGGCGATCGCCTGGTGATAGTGCTGGATCCCCTCGCTGCCGAAGAGCTTGGCGGTGTTGAACTGCCCCTTCTTGCGCTCGCCGACCTCGGGCGCGGTCACGACCGCGAGAACGCCCGGCGCCTTCTTCGCGGCAGAGACGTCGATCGACTTGATGCGGCCCTTGGCGATGCCGGAACCGATCGGATATCCGTAGGCATAAGGCATGTTCGGATCATGCCATTCATAGGCATATTTGGCCTGGCCGGTGGTCTTCAGCTGGCCGTCGATGCGGTGGACCGGCTGGCCGACGATCTTGAGACGGTCGATCGGATTGGTCGTTGCTGGCGTATCGAACTGCATGTCATCTCATCCCTTGGCTTCGGCGATGACCGCGCCGAGCGTGCGCTCGACAAGATCGACCTTGAATCGGTTCTGTTCGGTCGGGCGGGCGTCGGCCAGAAGTGCCGCGGCCGCCGCCCTTGCTCCCTTCGGAAGCGCGGCATCCGCCGCCTCGACCCGCCAGGGCTTGTGGGCGATACCGCCGACGGCGACGCGCCCGGTGCCATCCGGCTGAATGACCGCTCCGACGGAAACCAGCGCGAAAGCGTAGGATGCGCGGTCGCGAACCTTCCTGTATATCTGCCGGCCGCCGATCGGCGGAGGCAGAAGAACCGCGGCGATGAACTCGCCGCGTTCGAGCACCGTCTCGATATCGGGCGTGTCGCCCGGCAGGCGATGAAACTCGGCGATCGGTATGGACCGGCGGCTGCCGTCCGGCTTGACGGTCTCGACGACGGCGTCGAGCGCCCGCATGGCGATCGCCATGTCGCTCGGATGAGTGGCGATGCAGGCTTCGCTCGTCCCGACGACGGCATGCTGGCGGCTGAAGCCGCCGATCGCCGAACAGCCGCTGCCCGGCTGGCGCTTGTTGCACGGCTGGTTAGTGTCATAGAAATAGGGACAGCGCGTGCGCTGCAGGAGGTTGCCTGCCGTGGTCGCCCTGTTGCGCAGCTGGCCGGAAGCGCCGGCGACGAGCGCGCGGGACAGAAGCCCATAGTCGCGCCGCACGGTTTCGTGGGCGGCAAGATCGGTGTTGCGCACCAGCGCGCCGATGCGCAGCCCGCCTTCCGGTGTGGCTTCGATCCTGTCGACGCCAAGGCCGTTGACGTCGATCAGATGCGTCGGCGTCTCGATCTCCAGCTTCATCAGATCGAGAAGATTGGTGCCGCCGGCGATGAATTTGGCGTTCGGATTGGCGGCGGCGGATTTGGCGGCGGCCTCGATCGTCGCCGCACGCTCATAGGTGAAGGCTCTCATGCTTTTGTCCCCGCGACTTCGACGATGGCGTCGAGGATGTTCGAATAGGCGCCGCAGCGACAGATGTTGCCGCTCATGCGCTCGCGGATCTCGGCGGGCGTAACCTGCGCCTGCGCGGTGAGATCGCCGGTGACGTGGCTCGGGATATTCGCCTTAATCTCCTCGAGCACCGCCACGGAGGAACAGATCTGTCCCGGCGTGCAATAGCCGCACTGGAAACCGTCATGTTTGACGAAAGCCGCCTGCATCGGGTGAAGGTCGCCGGGCTGCCCCAGCCCCTCGATGGTCGTCACCTGATCGCCGTCATGCATGACGGCGAGCGTCAGACAGGAATTGATCCTGCGCCCGTCCACCATGACGGTGCATGCACCGCATTGGCCGTGGTCGCAGCCCTTCTTCGTGCCCGTGAGGTGAAGATCTTCGCGCAAGGCGTCGAGCAGCGTGGTTCGGTTGTCGATTTCGATGTCGTGGCGCTTGCCGTTGACGGTGAGGGATAGTTTGGAGGTCAGAGCCATGTCGCTCCCAGCGGGTTGAGCCGCCGCGACCGTCGCGGCCCCGGTGACTGCGACTGCCGCAGCCGACGAGATAAGTAAGTCCCGGCGGGAGATTTCAAGTTGATCGCTATGCATGTCAGCTCCACTTCATCGTGGGAGGCGCCCGTTCAGGCGGGTGGGCGGGATTGGTGGCAGCTTTAGAGGTAGGCCGGCGGGCGCGGATGAGTAGATGAGAATTCTTGCATGCAGTTATCGAACCAGCTCATGAATGACTGGCGCTCGGGCTCGGCATCGGCCGGAACAATTCCCGAAAAACTGCGCAGAGATTTCCCACTCCGGAATTGCGCAAATGCGAAAAGAGTTAGAGCATCGCCGCGACTCGAAAAAGAAATTCATCTGAGGAGACAGTCATGCAATTGAAGGACGCAACATTGTTCCGCCAGGCGGCCTTGGTCGGCGGCGCGTGGATCGAAGCCGGGGAAGACGGCATCGCCGTCGACAATCCCGCGACCGGCGAGATCCTCGGCCGCGTTCCCAATCTCGGGGCTGCCGAGACCAGGGCGGCGATTGCTGCAGCCGAGGTGGCGCAGAAGGAATGGGCGGCGCGCACCGCCAAGGAACGCGCGGTGATCCTGCGGCGCTGGTTCGAGCTGATGATGGACAATCAGGACGATCTCGGCCGCATCCTGACGGCGGAACAGGGCAAGCCGCTTCCCGAAGCCAAGGGCGAGATCGCCTATGGCGCCAGCTTCATCGAATGGTTTGCCGAGGAGGCCCGCCGGGTCTATGGCGACATCGTGCCCGGCCATCAGAAGGACAAGCGCATCCTGGTGATGAAGCAGCCGATCGGCGTCGTCGCGGCGATCACCCCGTGGAATTTCCCCAATGCGATGATCACCCGCAAGGCGGGACCGGCCTTTGCCGCCGGCTGCGCCATGGTGCTGAAGCCGGCCTCGCAGACGCCGTTTTCGGCGATCGCCATCGCCATCCTCGCCGAGCGCGCCGGCTTGCCCAAGGGCCTGTTCAGCGTGCTCACCGGTTCGGCCCGCGCCATCGGCGGCGAGATGACCGCAAGCCCAATCGTGCGCAAGCTGACCTTCACCGGCTCGACCGAAGTCGGCGCCGAGCTTTACCGACAGAGCGCCCCGACCATCAAGAAGCTCGGGCTGGAGCTCGGCGGCAATGCCCCCTTCATCGTCTTCGACGATGCCGATCTCGATGCGGCGGTCGAAGGCGCGCTGATCGCCAAGTTCCGCAACAACGGCCAGACTTGCGTCTGCGCCAACCGGCTCTATGTGCAGGAGGGCGTCTATGACGCCTTTGCCGAGAAGCTGGCGAAAGCGGTCGGCGCGCTGAAAACCGGCAATGGTTTCGACGAAGGCATCAATCTCGGCCCGCTGATCGACGAGTCTGCCCTTGCCAAGGTCGAGGAGCATGTCGCCGATGCGCTGTCGAAGGGCGGCCGGGTCGTTGCCGGCGGCCGTCGCCACCGGCTCGGCGGACGCTTCTACGAGGCGACCGTGCTCGCCGACGTCACTCCTGCCATGGCGGTCGCCAAGGAAGAGACCTTCGGGCCGGTCGCGCCCCTCTTCCGCTTCAAGGACGAGGCCGACGTCATCGCCCAGGCCAACGACACCGAATTCGGCCTTGCCTCCTATTTCTACGCCAAGGATCTTGCCCGGGTCTTCCGGGTGGCCGAGGCGCTGGAATACGGCATGGTCGGCGTCAATACCGGGCTGATCTCGACGGCCGAAGCGCCCTTCGGCGGCGTCAAGCTTTCCGGCCTCGGCCGCGAGGGCTCGAAATACGGCATCGAGGAATTCACCGAAATCAAATATGTCTGCCTTGGCGGCATCGCCTGAGGCTTAGGAGCAGGGGCCGGGAAGTGTCTTCGGCACTCTCGGCCTGTTGCGGCCAGTTGCAGAAAGAAAAGGCGCGGCGGCATTTTTTGTTGTCGCAAATGAAAAATCTGCTTTACTGCCACCTCGCTGCTTGGGCTTTAGGGGGATATAGCCGATGGTGGGGACTCGCAGGGAATTTTTGCTTGGCGGTTTGGCGTTACTTGGCGCCGGCGCGGTCGGGAGGCCGGCTTTCGCCCAGGCCTCTTCCTTTTTTGCCGGCACTGCCGTCGATAACGGGGTAACGTTCCGAGCGACGAACTTCGCCAAGATCGACAGGCGGTGGCACCGCCAGGTCGTCAAATATTTCAGCAGCGAGCCGATCGGCACCGTCGTCGTCGATACAAGGCATCACTTCCTCTACCTGATCATGGAGAACAAGACGGCCATCCGCTACGGCGTCGGCGTCGGCCGCGAGGGCTTCAAGTGGTTCGGCCGCGCCACGATCGACAGCAAATCGCTCTGGCCGCGCTGGACGCCGCCGCCCGAGATGCGCAAGCGCCATCCCGAACTGCCGGAATTCGTGGCAGGCGGCTCGCCGAAGAATCCGCTCGGCCCCCGCGCCATGTATCTGCATCGCGACGGGGTCGATACCGGCTATCGTTTCCACGGCACGCTGGAGCCCTGGAGCATCGGCAAGGATGCCTCCAGCGGCTGCATCCGCATGTTCAACGAGGATGCGATCGATCTCTACCAGCGCTGCCCGATCGGCACCGCCGTGCAGGTCCTGCCGCATATCGCCGATCAGGCCCCCCAGGCCACCGAAGTCACCGCGGTCGAATAAGGAATACGTCCCGATGTTTGTTTCGACCGGATTTGCGCGCCGCCTTCTCACCGCGGCCATGTTCCTGGCGCTTGCCGCCTGCTCCACCACCGATATCGCTTCCGTGGAAGAACCGCCCGCCGCACCGATGACCGGCCAGACCAACGATCCCGCTCCCGGCTTCGAGAGTGTTTCTGCCGGTAGCGAAGAGGACTTCATCCTCAATGTCGGCCGGCGGATCTATTTCGCGCAGGATTCCGCCAGGCTCGATTCCGTCGCCATGGCGACGCTGGACAGCCAGGCCGCCTGGCTCGCCCGGAACCCGAACTGGCTGATCAAGCTGCAGGGCTTTGCCGACGATTCCGGCTCCGAGGCCAAGATGAAAACCCTGTCGCAGCAGCGCGCCGATGCGGCGATGGCCTATCTCGTCTCGAAGGGCGTGGATGCACGGCGCATGTGGGCCAAGGGCTACGGCAACGACCGCGAAGTGCGCGACTGCACGGAACGCTCCTGCAAGGTGCAGAACCGGCGCGTCGTCACCAATCTGCGCGCCCAGCGCGACGAGGTCTGATCCTGGCCTGACCTGTTGTGATCGGACGGCTTGTGCCGGCCGGTCATCACCCGCGTGTCTCGCTTTGCGCGAAAGCATCGCTTCCGACCTGCGCGGTCAGCCATTCGACGAAATTCCTCGCGGTGGCGTTCTGCCGCTTTTCCTCCGGAACGGCGATGTAATAGCTGTTTTCTGTCGCCATCGGCAGGTCGAAGAGCGAGACCAATATGCCGCTGCGCAGCTCCTCTTCGATCAGATATGAGGGAAGCAGCGCGGCACCCAGCCCTGCAACGGCCGCGGCAATGATCATCGAGAACTGGTCCAGCCGCAGGCCGCGATAGGCGTTGTCGCTGACGACGTCATGCGCGTCGAACCAGTCCGACCAGAGCCGCGGGCGGGTCGTCAGGTGGATGAGCGGGATGGTCGACAGGCCGCTCGGGTCTTCGAGCGCCCATCGCTCCGCCACCTCGCGCTTGACGACCGGCAGCACGGTTTCGTTGCACAGGAAGGTGCAGGTGGCGCGCGGCCAGACGGGCTGGCCGTAATGGATGGCCAGATCGAAATTCTCTTCCTCGAAGACGAAGGGCTGCGAGCGGGATTCGATCGTGACGGCGACATCGGACAGCGCCATGAAGCCGCCGAGCCGCGGCACCAGCCAGCGGGCGCCGAATGTCGGCAGGGTTGCGATATGCAGCGACTGCCCCATATGCTCGGCGGCCATGGCGCCGATCATGAGCTTTTCGGATTGCCCGAGCAATTTCCGGACATCCGGCAGGAAGCGCGTGCCGGCTTCGGAGAGAACCACGCGCTGGCGCACTCTTTCGAAAAGCAGCAGCCCCGTCTGCTGCTCCAAATCCCTGATTTGCCGGCTGACTGCGCTCTGCGTCAGGTTGAGTTCGGCCGCCGCTCGGGTGAAATTCCCGTGCCGCGCGGCGGATTCGAAAGCCTGCAGATTGGCAATGTCGGGTATCAGCCTTCGGCGCATGATCATTCCATTTCCGCATCAACTGAATATCTAATCTCACAACACGGGCGGCACGACAAGGCATAAGGTGCGCGCCAGCCGATCGCAATTTCCTTCAGGAGGTGGCCATGCAAAACCACGTTTCATCAGACGACATCCGCTCAGCCTTTTCCGCCGCCATGTCCGCCATGTATCGCCAGGAGGTGCCGGCCTACGGCACGCTGATGGAACTGGTCGCCCGGGTGAATGGCGAGGCGCTGGCTGCGGACCCTGAATTGAAGGAACGGCTCGACGCCACCGACTCGCTGGAGCGCATCTCCGAGGAACGCCACGGCGCGATCCGCCTGGGGACGGCGGCAGAACTCGCGATGATGCGCCGCGTCTTCGCCGTCATGGGCATGTATCCCGTCGGCTATTACGACCTTTCGACGGCCGGCGTTCCCGTCCATTCGACTGCCTTCCGGCCGGTCGGCGAAGCCGCATTGAAGC
Organism: Rhizobium sp. R339; assembly: GCF_002211395.1. NCBI lineage: Bacteria > Pseudomonadati > Pseudomonadota > Alphaproteobacteria > Hyphomicrobiales > Rhizobiaceae > Rhizobium > Rhizobium sp. R339. The sequence continues at coordinate 92,632 of NZ_LOKV01000012.1, read as the reverse complement.
GCAATCCTTTCCGTGTCTTCACTTCGCTCCTGCGCCTCGACCTGATCAAGGACGAGACCCTGCGCGCCGAGGCCGAAGCCGTGCTTGCCGGGCGCCGGATCTTCACCCCCGGCGCCGTCGAACTGACAGAAAAGGCGGAGCGCGACGGCGGCCTCGACAAAGCCGATGCCGGCCGCTTCGTTTCCGAAGTGCTCGAAACCTTCCGCTGGCATGACAAGGCCAATGTCGATGCCGGCATGTACAAGCGCCTGCACGACGCGCACCGGCTGATCGCCGATGTCGTGTCCTTCAAGGGGCCGCACATCAATCACCTGACGCCCCGCACGCTCGATATCGACAGGGTTCAGGCGCTGATGCCGGAATATGGCATTGCGCCGAAGGCCGTCGTCGAAGGCCCGCCGACGCGCAAATGCCCGATCCTGCTGCGCCAGACCTCGTTCAAGGCATTGGAAGAGCCGGTTTCCTTCGCGGCCGGCGACGGCAGCTGGAAGCCCGGCTCGCACACCGCCCGTTTCGGCGAAATCGAGCAGCGCGGCATCGCGCTGACGCCGAAGGGCCGCGCGCTCTACGACGAACACCTGGAAGCCTCGCGTAAGATCGTCCGCCCGGCCGCCGATGGCTCCAACGCTCGCGAATACGAGGCGGCGCTGGCAAAGGCCTTCGAGGGCTTCCCAGACAGCTGGGCCGGCATACGCGCGGCGAGCCTCGGCTATTTCAGCTACTCCCTCACCGAAAAGGGCCGCGCGGCCGGTTCGCTCGCCTCCGGCGATCTCGAGGCGCTGATTGCCGACAGCTTCGTTCGCTTCGACCCGATCGTCTACGAGGATTTCCTCCCCGTCAGCGCCGCCGGCATCTTCCAGTCGAACCTCGGGGACAGCGCACAGCAGGAATTCGTCGCAAGCCCGAACCAGAAGCGCTTCGAAACCGATCTCGGCGCCACTGTCCTGAACGAGTTCGACCATTATGCCGGCATCGAAGCCGCTTCGATCGACCAATGCCTCGGCGCGCTACGTTCGGTTGCCGCGGAATGACGCTGGAGCGCGTGCATATCGATGCGTTGACGGCGATCCTCGGCGACAAGGGCGTCCTCACTGAGGGGATGGAAGCCTATGAAACCGGCGCCCGCTACGACCGCGGCCATGCCGCCGCGGTGCTGAGGCCGAAAACCACCAGTGAGGTTTCGGCAGCTGTCGCCTATTGCGTGTGCCACGCCATCCCGCTCGTCCCGCAATCCGGCAATACCGGCCTGGTTTCCGGGTCGACGCCCGACGCTTCCGGAAATGAGGTCGTGCTCAGCCTGGATCGTCTCGGCAGCGGCATGGATCTCGATCTCGACAACCGTTCGGTGCGGGTCGATGCCGGCATGCGGCTTTCCGATCTCAACGCGCGGCTGGAAGAGCACGGCCTGTTCTTCCCGATCGATCTCGGCGCCGATCCCCGCATCGGCGGCATGGTCGCGACGAACACCGGCGGCTCGCGCTTCCTCAAATATGGCGACGTGCGCCGCAACACGCTCGGACTGACGGTCGTGCTCGCCGACGCCGAGGGAACCGTGCTCGACCTGCAAAACCATCTGCGCAAGGACAATACCGGCGTCGACTGGAAGCAGCTCTTCATCGGCACGTCGGGCGCCTTCGGCATCGTCACCGAATGCGTGCTGAACCTCGAACCGCTGCCCCGGCAGGTCGCGACGGCCCTTCTGATACCGGCCGGCGGCACACAGGTGCTGCCGCTGCTGCGGGCGATGGAAGAGAGGCTCGGCGCCTATCTCTCCGCCTTCGAGGGCATGTCCGCCAACGCCATCAAGGCCGCCTTCGCGCATGTGCCGTCGCTGCGCAATCCCTTCCAGGGCGGCCAGGTTCCCGATTATGTCATCCTGGCGGAGATCAGCCGGACATGGGCGCCGCGCGAGGGCGAACAGCCGCTCGATGCCGTGCTCGAAACCGCGCTCGCCGAGATCTGGGAGCTGCCGTCCGCGCCGCTCGCCGATGCCCTGCCCGGCCCGCCGCAGGAGATCTGGGCTCTGCGCCACAGCCTGTCGGAGGGCGTCAAGCATCTCGGCAAGCTGATCGCCTTCGATCTCTCCTTCCGCAGGGGAGACATCATGGCTTTCTGCGACCGCATGAAGGCGGAGATGCTGGCGAAATTTCCCGGCGTCGCGATCTGCGATTTCGGCCATATCGGCGACGGCGGCGTGCACTTCAATCTCGTCGTGCCGAAGGACAGCCCCTTGCTGCAGGACGAAACCTTCGAGGGCCGGCTTCGGGACTGGGTCTTCGCAGTCGCCGTCGGAGACTATGGCGGCAGCTTCAGCGCCGAACACGCGATCGGCCGCCGCAACCAAGCCTTCTACGACCGCTACACATCGGAAAAACGAAAACATCTGGCCGCCGGCCTGAAAGCGCTCACCTCGCCGGCCCGGCTCGGCAGCGTGCGTTTCGGCTGAATTAGACCATAGGAAAAACAGGAGCTCGATCATGAACATTGCAACTGCGAAAATTGACGTCGTCAGGGAAGCCGCCGCCCTTCTGGAGAAGCTCGGCGTCGCGAGAGACCTCTATACCGGCGGCGACATGGTGTCCTACAGCCCGGTCAGCGGCGAGCAGGTCGCGAGCCTGAAGACCGTCTCGGCGTCCGAGGCCGCTGCCAGGATCGAAAAGGCCGACAAGGCCTTCCGTATCTGGCGCCTGGTGCCGGCGCCGAAGCGCGGCGAACTGATCCGGATCTTCGGCGAGGAGCTTCGCGCCTCCAAGGCCGATCTCGGCCGCCTGGTTTCGCTGGAAGCCGGCAAGATCCCGTCGGAAGGGCTCGGCGAAGTGCAGGAAATGATCGACATCTGCGATTTCGCCGTCGGGCTCTCGCGCCAGCTCTACGGCCTGACGATCGCCACCGAACGTCCCGGCCATCGCATGATGGAAACCTGGCATCCGCTCGGCGTCGTCGGCATCATCTCCGCCTTCAATTTCCCCGTCGCCGTCTGGGCCTGGAATGCCGCACTTGCCATCGTCTGCGGCAATCCCGTCGTCTGGAAGCCCTCGGAAAAGACGCCGCTGACCGCGCTCGCCGCCCAGGCGATCTTCGAGCGGGCGCTCGCCCGCTTCGGCGATGCGCCCGAGAACCTGTCGCAGGTCTTGATCGGCGACCGGACGATCGGCGAGGTGCTGGTTGATAATCCGAAAGTCCCCTTGGTCTCGGCGACCGGTTCGACCCGCATGGGCCGCGAGGTCGGCCCGCGGCTCGCCAAGCGTTTCGCCCGCGCCATTCTCGAACTCGGCGGCAACAATGCCGGCATCGTCTGCCCGTCTGCCGATCTCGACATGGCGTTGCGCGCCATCGCCTTCGGCGCCATGGGCACCGCCGGCCAGCGCTGCACCACCATGCGCCGCCTGTTCGTGCATGACAGCGTTTACGACCAGCTCGTGCCGCGCCTGAAGAAAGCCTATGCCTCGGTTTCGGTCGGCAACCCGCTCGAATCCGCTGCCCTTGTCGGCCCGCTGATCGACAAGGCGGCCTTCGACGCCATGCAGAAGGCGATCGCTTCGGCGAGAGAACATGGCGGCAGCGTCCATGGCGGCGAGCGCGTCGAGCTCGGCCATGACGGCAGCTATTATGTGAAGCCGGCGCTCGTCGAGATGCCGGAGCAGGCCGGCCCCGTGCTGGAGGAAACCTTCGCGCCGATCCTCTACGTGATGAAGTACAGCGATTTCGACGCGGTGATCGAAGAGCACAATGCGGTGGCAGCCGGCCTCTCCTCGTCGATCTTCACCCGCGACATGCAGGAATCCGAGCGTTTCCTCGCTGCCGACGGCTCCGACTGCGGCATTGCCAACGTCAACATCGGCACGTCGGGCGCTGAAATCGGCGGCGCTTTCGGCGGCGAGAAAGAGACCGGCGGCGGCCGCGAATCCGGCTCGGATGCATGGCGGGCTTACATGCGCCGCGCCACCAACACGATCAACTATTCGAAGGCCCTGCCGCTGGCGCAAGGCGTTTCGTTCGATATCGAATAGGATCGGATAACGGCATGACGATCAACACCCGGATCGAGGAGGCAGGCTTCAGGCCCGCCTCGCGCATCGCCTCCGTCGGCGTTTCGAAAATCCTGCAGATCGGCGCGCGCGCCGCGGCCATGAAGCGCGAGGGCCTTCCGGTGATCGTGCTCGGCGCCGGCGAGCCGGATTTCGATACGCCCGGGAATATCAAGGAAGCCGCCAAGGCGGCGATCGACCGGGGCGAGACGAAATATACCGCCCTCGACGGCTCGCCCGATCTCAAGAAGGCGATCGTCGAGAAGTTCCGCCGGGAGAACGGCGTCGACTACGCGCTCGACGAGGTGACCGTCGCAACCGGCGCCAAGCAGATCCTCTTCAACGCCTTCATGGCGAGCCTCGATCCCGGCGACGAGGTCATCATCCCGACGCCCTACTGGACCTCCTATTCCGACATCGTCGAAATCTCAGGCGGCGTCAGCGTGCTGATCCCCTGCGATGCCAAGGCCGGCTTCCGGCTGACGGCCGACCAGCTGGAAAAGGCGATCACGCCGAAGACGCGCTGGGTGCTGCTCAATTCGCCATCCAACCCCTCGGGTGCGGCCTATGGCGCCGAGGATTACCGGCCGCTGCTCGACGTGCTGCTCAGCCATCCGCATGTCTGGCTGATGGTCGACGATATGTACGAGCACATCGTCTATGACGGATTTCGCTTCGTCACTCCGGCCGCGCTGGAGCCGCGGCTGAAAAGCCGGACGCTGACGGTCAACGGCGTTTCCAAGGCCTATGCCATGACCGGCTGGCGCATCGGCTATGCCGGTGGGCCGAAAGCCCTGATCAAGGTCATGGCCGTCATCCAGAGCCAGGCGACCTCCTGCCCGTCCTCCGTCAGCCAGGCCGCTGCGATCGAGGCCCTGAACGGGCCGCAGGATTTCCTGAAGGAGCGCCAGGAGAGCTTCCGCCGCCGGCGCGATATCGTCGTTGCCGGGTTGAACGCCATCGACGGGCTGGAATGCCGGACGCCGGAAGGCGCCTTCTACACCTTCTCCGGCTGCGCCGGCGTGATCGGCAAGACGACGCCGAAAGGCAGGAAGATCGAAGCCGACCACGACTTCACCGATTATCTGCTGGAGGAGGCTCACGTCGCCGTCGTGCCGGGTTCGGCCTTCGGCCTCTCACCCTATTTCCGCATTTCCTACGCGACCTCGGAAGGCGAACTCATCGAGGCGCTGGCACGCATCGACCGCGCCTGCCGTCTTCTGACGAAGGGCTGACGATCAACAGGCCCGGCCGGGGTCGGCGAATAGCCAGCCCCGGCCGGAACCGGCTTACTTCTTGTCCGATGGCGGAGGCAGCAGAGCGGTCGGGGCCGCCGGCGCCATCAGCTGCGCAAGAATGTCGTCTGCCGAGTGGCTCGAGCCGCCGATACCCGCCTCGCGAAGCTGACGGTCGAGATCGCTGCCATCTTCGAGGGCTGCGAGTTCGGCGCCCGCCTCAATCCGGCCGGCAACGGCTTCCTGGCGCTTCTTGATGCGTTCAAGGCTCTGAACGGCGCTGCCGAGGCGGGTGTTAATCCCGGACTGGCTGTGCGCGATCGCCGACTGCGCCCGAAGCAGCGACTCGTTCGCCTTGACGTTTTCGATCTCGCGTTTCATCTGCGTGATGCGCGCTTCGGTGTCCTGGATGGTGCGCAGCATCTGCTGCTGGCGCGGCAGCAGGCGGTCGAGTTCGTCCTGATCCCGCTGCACCTCGGCCCTGACGGTGGCGATGCGCTGCGCCAGCCCCTGGGCCAGATCCGTCCGGCCGGCGGCGATGGCGGCCCTGGCGCTTTCGGTATCCTTGTATTCCTTGGCGCGGTTTTCCTCGAGCCGCCGGTTGACGCTCTTGTTCGAGGCCATGATGCCCGCCAGATCCGACCGCGCCTGGCGAAGCGACTGCTCGGCATCCCGGATCTCCTGATCGAGAATGCGCATCGACTGGCTGTCTGCGGCTGCTTCGGCCGCCTCGTTGATGCCGCCGCGAATGGCGGTGAAAATCTTGCCCCAGGTGCTCACGCTGCAATTTCTCCCTTCTTCCACTCTTCGACCATTCTGGCCGCATCGACCGCATTGGCGGCGAGAATAGCCACCTCCTCGACGATGGTATCGGCGCGCGAGCGCGCCGAGAGCGAGCCGAACAGTTCATACCATTCCTCGCCGCCGATGGTGGTGATCCCGAAGCTGGAGAGCGGCACGAATTTATGCGTCTTGAGCACCATGCGCTCGAAAGCCTCCCGCTTGGGGACGTCCTTGCATGGCAGAAGAACGGCGCTGACCAGAATGTCGCGCTCGCCGCTCACCGTCACGAAGACATCGAGATCGCCTTTTTCCTTGAGGGTCACGCAAATGACGTCGCCCTGATCGGGCACGGAGACATCGACATCTCCCAAGGGTTCGGGATCGGCTGCGAATAGGCGGGTCAGGGTCGTTAGGGTCCAGGTCTCCAAAAGATCCTCCGTCGGCTGAAAGTATCGTCAGTATCAATCTAAGGTTTGCGAGGCCTACATAAGTTGATATATGTCCGGTCGGCAACAGGGGAATGGACTCGCTTGATATTTCTCGGCTCGATCATGCGGCGTGTCTATCTATCGCTGAGCGAGCTGACATGGTCGGCGCTGCTGTCGATTTTCGCCGTCCATCTCGTCGCTTCCTATGCGCTGCTTGCCCTCGCCGGCGAAAGCGCGCTTGTCGGAAACCTCATCGATTTCATTTACTACTACATGGTGACGGCGACGACCGTCGGCTACGGGGACATCTCGCCAAAATCGGAGGCCGGCCGGCTGCTCGTCGCCCTGTTCGTCCTTCCCGGCGGCATCGCGATCTTCACCGCCGTTCTCGGCAAATTACTGACAGGCATAGGCACGATCTGGAGGAACCGCATGCGGGGATTGGGCGATTACGGCGAAAGAGCCGGCCATGTCATCGTGGTGGGCTGGCAGGAGGGGCAGACGCACCAGGTGCTGCGGCTGCTCCATACCGAGCGGCAGGCGCACGAACCGATGAGCGTGCTGATCGCCAAGGATCCGGCGGAAAATCCGGCAAGCGATTGCGCCGATTACATCCGTACCGAGCGGCTGGCGGATGCCGATGCGCTGACGCGGGCCGGCGCGGCCGGAGCCCGGTCGATCGTCATCCGCGGCGCAAACGACGACGAGACGCTGGCCGCGGTGCTGATCGCCGAAGAGCATGCGACCGCCGCCCACATCGTCGCCTATTTCCAGGACGACCGCACCGCACAGATGGTAAAGCAGCGCCGCCCCCGCGTCGAAGCGATCGGATCGCTCGCGGAAGAACTGCTGTCGCGCTCGGCGCGCGATCCGGGTTCGTCCGAAATCGCCGCGCGTCTTCTGTCGGCCGCATCGGCCGACACCGCCTTTTCGCTGCTGGTGCCGCCGCTCTCCGCGCCGCTGAGTTACGGTTCGGTCTTCCTCAGCCTCAAGCGCCAGTACAGGGTGACCCTGGTTGGAATGCTGCATAAAGGAGTGACCGACCTCAACTGCCGCGACGACCTGCTGCTTCAGGGCGGAGAGACACTTTACTACATCAGCGAAATGCGGTTGAGTTCGGCCGCCATTGGCTGGGCTCAACTAGGGGATGCACCATGATCGGCTGGTTCGGAGGAAACAAGGACAAGGAATTCGCGGCCGAGCGAGGCCCTCTCGGTGCCAGCATCGGCGGGGCGCTGGAGATCGATTTCCTCTCGCTCGAAGCCGACGCGCTGACGGGCACGCCCGCCATGCCCCTGCCGAAGAGCGGGCCGTTCATCATTGCCGCCTATGGCCAGGTGCAGCTCGATGCCGCAACGACGCTCTCGCGCTATTACGACGACGAGCACCGCATGGTGCAGGTCATGTCGGCCTCCGGCGCGGTTGACGAAGCCATTGACGATGTCAGCTTCTACTGGCCCTGGGACAGCGTCGTGCCGGCCGGCCAGAGCGAATGGAACCGATGGACCGGCCCCAACGGGCTGATCGGCCAGCCCTCCTATGACGCCGACGGCATCCTTTTCAACCGCTTCTGGGGAGAAGGGCCGGAACGCTCCGAACTCGTCCAGTTCGTCGAGACCATCGACGACGGCGAGGAGCAGCGGTCCATCCATCAGACCTGCATGCTCTATTACCGCCCGCTCGGCAGAACCCGCGAAATGCTGCTGCTCAATGTCGAACGCGATCTCGAGCAGGGCCAAAGCCTTGCTGGAAGCTCCATCGAATTCCTGATCGGCTACGGCATCGCTCCGGCCGATGTCAGGCGGGTTTAAAGGCTTTCGATTTATCCATGGAGGAATTTTATTATGCTTGATTATGTGGCGGGACTTCCGGCCTTCCTGATCTATTTTGCCATCGGTCTCGCTGCCTATGGAGTTTTCGGCGCGGTTTACACGCGGCTTACTCCGCACAGGGAAGTCGAACTGATCCGCGCGGGCAATCTCGCCGCGGTCACGGCTTTCCTCGGCGCGCTTATCGGCTTCAGCCTGCCGCTCGCCTCGGCCGCCGCCAATTCGGTCAGCATCGTCGACTACATCATCTGGGCCATCATCGGCACGCTTGTACAGGTTCTCGGCTTCTTCATCGCCAACTTCACGATGCAGGATCTGCACGAGAAGATCACCCGGGGCGAGATCGCGGCAGGTCTGTGGGGCGGCGGCATTGCTCTGGTGATCGGGATCCTCAACGCCGCCTGCATGACCTACTGAGGGAGAGGCCGCCATGCGTAGACGTCTGACCGGCCGCCGGCCGCCAGTTCTTGCACTCGGCACCATTGCCGTTTCCACCATGATGCTTTCCGGCTGCGGAGACGATCCCGGCGACTCGCAGGTGATGTTCACCTCCGTCGACCAGTGCGTATCGGCCGGCATGGACCAGCAGGTGTGCCAGGCCGCCTATCAGGATGCCATGCGCGCCCACCTCGCCACGGCGCCGCGTTTCGACGGCATGGCCGCCTGCGAAGCCGAATTCGGAACGGGCAAGTGCGCCGAAGAGCCGAAGAGCACGGTCACCAACAATATGGGAGCAACCGGCAGCTTCTTCATGCCGTTTCTGAGCGGCTACCTCCTGTCCTCGGCACTCAATAATATCGGCGACTATTACACCTATCGCCGGCGGCAGGAGGAGATCGGCGGCTCCGTCTATGTCGGCGGCGGCTCGACGCCGATCTATCGCAATCGCTCCGGCGAGCTGGTGACGACGGTTCGGTCGGGCAGCCGCGACAGCGTTGCGCCGGTGCGCCAGACGGTCAAGCCCGTCAACGTCAACACCCGCACTGTCGCCCGCCAGGGCTTCGGCGGCCGATCATCCTTCAGTTTCGGCGGTTAGGATGAAACGCATCACGCTTCCGGCGCGCCCGGATTGGCTCGACAAGGCCCGGGCGGTCGGCTTCGGCTTTCACGAAATGTACGGCGAGCCCTATTGGCTCGACGACGCCGCCTATACCTTCACGCTCCAGCAGATCGAGACTGACATCGAAGCGCCGAGCCAGGAACTGCATGATATGTGCATGGATCTGGTCGGCGACATCGTCAACGATGAAAAAACGCTCGACCGGCTCGCCATCCCCGCCGACCTGCGCGACGTCGTGCAGCGTTCCTGGCGCCGGGGCGACCGGCATCTCTATGGCCGTTTCGATCTCGCCTATGACGGGACGGGCCCGGTCAAACTTCTCGAATACAATGCGGACACCCCGACCGCCGTGTTCGAAACCGCCTTTTTCCAGTACAACTGGCTGACCGATCAGATCGGCCTCGGCGTTCTGCCCGAAGGCGCCGACCAATATAATCTGCTGCAGGAAAGCCTTGTCGAGGCGTTCGAGCAGTTTCCCCGCGATTCCATTTTCCACTTCGCCGTCATGACCGACAACGAAGAGGATCGCGGCACGACGGTCTACCTGATGGATTGCGCCATCCAGGCCGGCCATCGCGTGCAATTGCTCGACATCGGTGAAATCGGCATCGATGCGCAGGGGCGCTATACGGATATGCAGGATCGGGTGATCGATCGCTGCTTCAAGCTCTACCCCTGGGAATTCATGATGCGCGAGCCCTTCGGGCAGCAGCTCATCCGCAGCGGCGACATCTTTATCGAACCGGCCTGGAAAGCCGTGCTTTCGAACAAGGGGCTTTTGCCGCTGCTGTGGCGCCGCCACCCCAACCATCCCAATCTGCTGCCGAGCTATTTCCCCGACGACCCCAAGGCGTCGGAGCTGACCGACTATGTCCGCAAGCCGCTGCTGTCGCGCGAAGGCGAAAACGTGACGATCTTCCGCAATGGCGAGGAGTTCGACTCGGCCCCCGGCGGTTACGGCGAAGAGGGCTTTATCGTCCAGGGCTATACGCCGCTCTTCGAAGGCCCCGGCGGCTTCGCGGTGCTCGGCAGCTGGGTCGTCGGCGACCGCGCCTGCGGCCTCGGCATCCGCGAGGACAAATCGCGCATCACCGCAAACCTCTCGCGTTTCGTCCCCCACGTCATCCTGGACTGACGGAGAAGAAACTCAAGCGCGGTCGAAACGCTCGAGCATTTTCTTAAGCTGCGCGTTCTGGCGATGAAGCTTCTGCGCCAGTTCGCTTCGCAGCGCCCTGATCTCCTCGTCGAGGCTCGCCACGTCGTCGAAGAAAGGATCGCGCGACGATGCGGCAGGGCTTTTGGCGACCACATCGGCCTGCGTCCTCTTGGCGCTGCCCTGACGCTTGGCCGGCGGCTTTCGTTGAGGCTTGGCGCCTGTCCCGCTCTTCACCGCTTCGACATGCGGAGGCCGCCGATCGGCAGGCGCCGGCGATTGAACCTCCTCGGCATCGACCGGCGGCTCCGATGCCGCGCCGGCATCGTAAACACTTTCCGTCTCGCTTGATATCGTCGGCGATCGGTCGCCTGAGACATGCGCGCCGGAGGCCGCGGCATCTGATGGAACCGCCGGAGCGGATTTCGCTTCGCTTTCGCTCGCCTCGGCATCGGCACTGCGCCCGGTCGAATTCTCCTCCGGTTTGGCCGGCCGCCGACGTGAGGTCAGATCGGCAAGAAATCTCCACGGTGTCTTCATGATGTTCGACCCTCCCGCAATACGAGCTGCGATCCTGCTGCAGCGACTATATCCTCAATGGTCGTTCGGCCGGGCACATCGACATGCGCCCGGCGAAATGAAATCGATGGCTGAGATCGGCGTCGTGACCTGTCCGCTTAGGAGACTCAGGCAAGCCCGAGCTTCTTGCGCAGCTCGGCATTTTCCTGGCGCAGCTTTTCCGCCAGGCTCTTGCGGAGCCGCTTGTTTTCCTCTTCGAGCTGAATGAGATCTTCCAGCTCGTCGATGGCGGGCGCGGAAGCCTTGGCCGGCTGAGCGGCGGGCTTCGCCACCTTCTTCGCCGCTGCGGCCTTGGGCGCGCTCTTGCCAGCGGCGGCCTTCGTCACGGCCGGCTTGGGCTTGGCGCCCTTCGACCGGGCCTCGGGCTTCGCCGGGCTTGCCGCCGGCGTCGGCGCGCTTACTGCTTCCGACACGGTCGGCGCCGCCTCGGCAGCGGCCTTCTGGCGCCGGGGCGCACGCGGCCTCTTCGCGTCGGTTTTCGCGGATGCAGCCGTCTCCGCAGCCGCGGCAGCGGAACCTGTGTTATTCTCGTCAGCCATCAGTCGTCTCCTCTATAGCCACGTCTCTTTTCAACCGGTTGAAAGACGGAGTCAACAAAGTTACTTGGGAAGAAAGCAGTGGGCGCCGGCAAGACTGCGCGGCGCAAGAATGAGCGGCGGCGTCTGGAATTCCAGCGCTTGGAAACTACCAGCGCAAGATGCGCCGGCCGACCAGCGACCCCGCCACGGTGACGATCGCAATCGCCAGGACATACCAGCTCATGAGGAAGAGCGGGCTGTCGTCAGGGCAGTGCCAGGCATAGATCGCAGCCGCAACCGCGCCGGCGGCAAGGCCGGCCGCAGCACCCGCTGCCGTGGGATCGCCAGGCGCGGCATTCTTCAGCGCCAGCATGAAGCCCACGAGCGGCGCCAGCGACAGCACGGGGATGAAGAAGACGCAGAAGGCCGCATTGTTGCCGATCATGCTCGCCGCCCAGTCCTGTTCCGGCACGGTGAAAAGCTCGGCGATCACGGCAGTAACAAGCAGTGCTGCCGGCAGGAGCAGCGCCAGAGCCCGCGCCCTCAGCGGCACCCCCGGCCGGCCGATCTGGAAGACGAGGCGCGCGGCGATAATCGCGAGCAGCAGCGTCTCGCAAATCTTGAAGAAGACCCGTGCCGTCTCGAAGACGGTCTGCATGTTGTGGCGCAGGCCGATCGTCGAAACCATCAGTGTCGCGGAGATCGCGATACCGATCAGCAGCACCAGCGCCATCATGCGGCCGAGCCGCAGGCGCACCGGCGCATCTTCCGACAAAAGATTGATCAGCTCATCCGTTTTCACTTGTCTTCACTCCGGTAAAGCGCGGCGAGCGTTTTCAGCGCCCGATGAAGGGCAACACGCACCGCGCCCTCACTCATCTTCAGCCTTTCGGCCGTCTCGCGTATGCCCGCCCCTTCCATGGAAATGGACCGGACGATATCGCGCTGCGGATCCCTCAGCCGCTCCAGCATATGCTCAGCGTCGAGCCGATCCAAGTTGCCGGCCTGCTCTTCGGCCTCCAGCGTCGCCATGACGTCGTCGATCGGCACGTCGACATGGCGGCCGCGCCGGCGCATGCTGTCGATCAGCTTGTTGCGCACGATCGTCGACAGCCACGGGCCGATCGGGCGCGCCGGGTCCCACGTTGCGCGTTTCAGGTGGACGGCGAGCAGCACTTCCTGCACCACGTCCTCCGCCTCGCTCGCCGGTGCGCCGAACTGGTCGCAGCGCCGGCGCGCCATCGCGCGCAGATGCGGCGTGACGGCGGAAAGGAAGCGGTGATAGGCCTGCGTATCGCCATCGATGGCGCTGCGCATCCAGCCTGCCCATTCCTCTTCACGCGCCGAATGTTTCACCCGACATAATCCCCTACGGATGAGCACACATTTTTGTTACCGCGACCGCGAAATTCTTTCGTGCGGCCCTGCAGCCCTTCGTTTCCAGGCTTTTCGCCCGCGGTTGTGCAAAGGGCAAGGGTGCGCCTCCAAAAAAATCGGACCGGGCGCTGTAACAACCGCGGTTCTCTCTCCGTAGCCCGCAATGCAAGCCAATCACGGCTTATCATTCAACGGAGATGAACAATGAAGAACAGCATCGTCACCCTTGCACTGGCAGGCTCCATCGCTTCGGCGCTCGCAGCCGTCGCCGCTCCGGCCGCCTCCGCCGCCGACAGCAAGGAGAAATGCTACGGCGTCGCATTGAAGGGCCAGAACGATTGCGCCGCCGGTCCGGGCACGACCTGCGCCGGCACCGCCAAGGTCGATTACCAGAAGAACGCCTGGAAGCTCGTTCCTGCCGGCACGTGCATGTCGATGAAGACGCCGGACGGCCATGGCTCGCTGATGCAGGGCAAGGCTCCGGTCTGAGCCAAGGCGCTGAAAGGACGGCGCCCCTCAGCGCCGTCCGCTTCCATCCCAGGAGATCGTCCGATGAAACCCTCCGAACTTCCCCGCCGCCCCGGTGTCGGCTTCAAGCCCGAGCATTTTGCCGAAATCATCGACCGCCCGCAGCCGCTCGGCTTTTTCGAAGTCCATGCCGAAAACTATATGGGCGCTGGCGGTCCGCCGCATGCCCAGCTCGGCAAGCTGCGCCAGGACTATGCGCTGTCGATCCATGGCGTCGGCCTCTCCATCGGCTCGATGCAGCCGCTCGACCGCACGCATCTCGCCCGGCTGAAAATCCTCTGCGACCGATACGAGCCGGAGAGCTTTTCCGAACATCTCGCCTGGTCGTCGCACGACACGGTTTTCATGAACGACCTGCTGCCGCTTCCCTATACCGAGACCACGCTCGCGCGCGTCGCGGAGCATATCGACGAGGTGCAGGACAAGCTGCGCCGCCAGATGCTGCTCGAAAATCCCGCGACCTATCTGCTATTCGAAGAAAGCACGCTGGAAGAGACGGAATTCCTGGCAGAGGTCGTCAAGCGCACCGGATGCGGGCTGCTGCTCGACGTCAACAACGTCTTCGTTGCCTCCACCAACCACAACATGGACCCGCGCGCCTATCTCGCCCGCTTCCCCTTGCAATGGGTGCGCGAAATCCATCTGAGCGGCCACTCCGAAACAAGCGATGACCAGGGCGCACCGCTGCTGATCGACTCCCACGACACACCGGTCAAGGATCCGGTCTGGGCTCTTTACGAAGAGGTCATCGCCAGGACCGGTCCTGTCGCCACCCTCATCGAATGGGATAACGACGTACCGGAATGGCCCGTCCTGCGCGCCGAGGCGGAGGCTGCCAAACGCATACTCGACGCCGCCGCAAGCCGCCGCGCCGCGTGAGGTCCGCCATGCCAGCAGATATCCAAATCCGCTTTGCGAAGGCGCTTACCGACGCCGCTCTGCCCGTCCCGGCCGGTCTTGCCGCCTGGAATGGCGGCGAGCCGCTGCGCCGCTTCGGCGTCTATCGCAACAATGTCGCAAGCGGGCTCGTCAGCGCGCTTGCGTCCCGGTTCCCGGCTGCCCGGCGGATCGTCGGAGAGGGTTTCTTCGCGGCGATGGCGGGCGAATTCATCCGGCTTTTCCCGCCGCGCTCGCCATTGCTGATGTCCTACGGCGACGGCTTTGCCGATTTCGTCGAGTGCTTCGAACCGGTGCAGGAGCTTGCCTATCTCCCCGACGTGATCCGCCTCGAAGCGGCGCGCGGCCATGCCTATCACGCGGCCGACGCTGCGCCGCTCGATGCCGGCGAACTTTCGCGGGTCGCACCGGAGCAGCTCGCCCGCCTCGTTTTCCAGCCGCATCCCTCGCTCTCCATCCTGCGATCGGCGCACCCCATCATTACCATCTGGGCGATGAACAGCGGCGCGATGGACCTCGCGCCGATCGAGCCCTGGGCAGGCGAGGATGCGCTCATCGTCCGCCCGCACATGCTCGTCGAAATCCATCGCCTGCCGCCGGGCGGCGCGATCTTCCTGCAGGCGCTCACCCGCGGCACGTCGCTTTCCGACGCCGCGGAGACGGCGGCCGCTGCCGCTGCCGAATTCGATCTTTCCGTCAATCTCGCCGGCCTGCTTCAGTCCGGCGCCTTCACCGCCATTCACAAGGAGACTGATCCCGATGAACACTGAGATGAGCATGGCCGCCCCCGCCCCGCGCACGACGGCAGAGCGGCTCTATTCAGCATTCAGGCTTCTCGACCGCATTCCGCACGATCTGATCGCGTTGATCTCGCGCCTGTCGATCGCCGCCGTCTTCTGGCAATCGGGCCAGACCAAGGTGGACGGCTGGCATGTCACCGACAATGCCGTCTATCTCTTCGAGACGGAATACAGGCTGCCTTTCGTCGATCCCTGGATCGCCGCCCATCTTGCGGCCTTCGCCGAGCATTTCTTCCCCGTGCTCCTCGTCATCGGCCTCGCCAGCCGCCTCTCGGCGCTCGCGCTCCTCGGCATGACCCTCGTCATCGAGATCTTCGTCTATCCCGATGCCTGGCCGACCCACGGAACCTGGGCCGTCTGCTTCCTCGTCATCATCGCCGGCGGCCCCGGACGGTTTTCGCTCGACCATATGATCCTGCGCTGGTTTGGGATGAGATAAGGCTGAGTGTATAAAGCGAGCGAATGTCAAATATTGACATCGCAGTCGGAATGCGAACAATTCATCCGGTGATCCGGATCAGGGAGGGCGCGGTTATGACCAGCAGCCTGCATGTCAGTTTGCCCGATGAAATGCGCGCCTTCGTCGATATGCGCGCCAACGGGAAGAGCCAATATACGACCCCGAGCGAATATGTTCGCGCCCTTATCCGCGAAGATATGGCACGTGAAGAAGACCGCCGCTACGCCATCCGCTCGCTGCTGCGGGCGGAAGAGGAATTCCGGCGCGGAGAGATGCTGCCCCTTTCCGCACTCGATGCCGTCGATGCCGAACTGGATGAAGAGCTGCGCTAGTGGCTCCGCGCGTTCTCATCCTGCCGACGGCACTTGACAATTATCGTCTGGCGGTCCGCGAAACCGCACGGAGATGGTCTGCCGAACAGGCAAAAGCATATGGCCGTCTGCTTCGAGCAGGATTTGAAGGCATCCCGGAAGCCTATGCCCGTCTGAAGGCGAGGGAAGACGAGCGAGTCGGGAACTCCCCCTTCCGGCTCCACAGGATCGAACACCATTACGCAGTGTACATAGTCGTTGACGATGCCACCTTCGTCATTGCCGCGGTCTTGCACGAGCGCATGGACATTCCCGCACAGCTGCGGTCGATCGAACGATTAACCGACAAAGAATATCAAGCGCTAATGGGGCATCCTCGGCCAAAGTCCTGATGCTTTCGATCATCATCAGGCTACCGGCAGCGATGATCCGCAATTCGGTCTTGCTCATGCCGAGAGGCGGCGCGCTGATAGAAAAGTCGACCCGTACGCCCGTCGGCAGTGATCGTTCCTTATGAGATTTTGCCGCCTGCACCCGCCAGCGCCGACGCCGTCCGACCAAGGTCCGATGCCTGGAACAAACTCTTCACGACTGGCTTTTCACTGCACCAACGATAAGGAGCAGTAAAATGAAAGGCATTATCCTCGCAGCGGCAATGGCGTGCATCGCGGGCTCGGCCTATGCCGATGGTGCAACGACCGGCATGGTCGGCGGTGCGGCCACCGGCGCTATCCTGGGCGGCCCCATCGGCGCCGGAGTCGGCGCGGTGGTGGGCGGCGTAGCAGGCGGTGCGATCGACCCTCCGCCGGCCGAAGTCGTGACCTATGTCGAGCAGGCGCCCGCCCCGGCGCAGACGGTCGTCGTGCAGGAGCGCGTGCAGGTCGGCGCTGCCCTGCCGGCCGATGTCATCGTCACTCCGGTCCCAGACAATCCCAAGTATGGCTACGTCGTGATCGGCCAGGAGCGGGTCATCGTCGAGCCGCAGAGCCGCAAGGTCGTGCAGATCATCCAGTAGTGGCATCCGGCCCGGTTTAAGAGTGACAACTCCCTCCGGATGATTGCGGGCGTCGGCTTCGGCCGGCGCCCGTTTCGCTTGCAGGCCAAGCCGCTGCACCGAACGACGCCCGAGTTTAGTAAGTTTTCACTAATTTACGCTTAAGTTTTGGTTAAAATGCGATTCACCCTCTTCGCAAATCGCGGGCGCCGTTTTCGCGATCTTCCGCGTTACCGCAGCATGCAACAGATAAACCGCCACTGGCAGATCGCTGCCCAAAACGCGATCAGCTATCGCGCCAAGTTTGCCCTGGCGACGGAGATCGTCAAATGCGATGCGTCTTCTCGCGAGATCCGGCGAGCGGCCCGCAGGGTCGTTCGCGCGCTGGAAGCGGTTATCGATCTTCCGATCGCCAGCGCCGATGTGCTGAGAAAGGGGCGGCAGCATTTCGACGCATTGACCGAACTGCTCGCATCCGCCGGACTGGATGTTGATGCCGGAGCCGGGCTCACCGAAGATATTCCCCCAGCCATTCGAAAAGCTCTGCTCGACGCCTCTGTGGAAGCGAATGCCGCTCGGCATATCGGCGATCGCCATTCCTCTGAAGGACGACTTCCTGCTCTGAGCGCCCACCGGCGCTGACGCGGCCACGGCCGGCGCGGGAAGCTGATGCGCTACCGCGCCGCCGCTTCTTCTTTCTCCAGGGCGCCGCGCTCTGATCGCCTCACGGCAGGACAAAGACATCTGGCGCGTGGGTTGCAAATTCTAAAGACTGTCAAGTTAAGGATGCACACGTCACAATCGAGCGAGCCGCTCCCGCGCTGCTCGGATGACGGGACCGAAAGACAGGAAACCATGAAGCATCTATTCACCATCGATCATTTCAGCTCTGCAGCAATTTCCCTCGCTCTGACCGCCGCTTTGGCTGTTTGCACCGCATCGGCAGCGTCGGCGGCATCCGGCAAGACCGATATCGCCATCAAGGCCTTCAAAGATCTGTGCCTGAAAACCGGCCCCTCCTTCACGGCAGGCATCAGCGGCGCCAAGGGCTACGGCGTTACAGATTTCTTCGATTTGAACGGCGGCAAAAACGGCATGACGAAGGATCATTCCATGTCCGTGCAGATCAAGCCGGGCCGCGAATGCGCCATCACCAGCCCCAACCGCTCCGACCCAACCCTGCATGACCAATTCCTGCGCACCGTCGCCGAATTCGCCGACAACGTGCCGATGAACGACAAGCCCAACCAGCCCTTCGTCGCGATCATCAAGGGCAAGCGCTTCATCTTCCAGCACGACCGCAACGGCGGCGAAGCCTATGTCATGATCCCGCAGAAATAAGCGGGAAGGACCAATTGTAAAGGAGTGGCGCCGAGCCTTAAGACGACACCGGGCGTATCCGTCTTGAGCGGATACGCCCGGCAATCTGGGGTGAACCCCGCCTTCCCTAATCTAGGTCCGGCTTGATCGCCACCGTAACACCAAAGCTCTTCCGCCAATTGCCGAAGAGTTGCTTCGCCGCCCGGCAGATCGCGTAGCCGAATATTTCCGGAGTCATTTTCCCTATCGATGATCAGCGAACCGACCGGCTGGAGAAGGCGGGTTCGGAATTCCGCGGTTCGCCCCTCACCGGCTTTGCTAAACTGCCGATATAAGGCAGCGCTCGCCGGCGTCAGCGTCATATCGAGTGCTGGCCCGGACGAGGGATCGTTCACGACCGTCACTTTTGCGATCTCTATCGGCAAGTCCTCCGGAACGGCTTGGATCTCGAAGATAGCCCCAGGCACGGACGCCTCTCTTGCCATCGTGTGAAGCTCAGCGATATCCCCGCCAAAGACGTTGAATTCGCCCCCTAGGATCGGCTCATTCATGTGGAGCTCGGGCATAGGCCTCCCTGCCACCCTCACCTGTATTGCTCGAGGTATGTTGGCCATCGTGAAGTCGCCGAGCTCGATAGCGCTATCGGGCGCAAGGACGAGCTTGAGACCGTCGCCTCCGTCAACATTGACGATCGCCGCGGCAGCGATCTTGAGCACGAGAGGCGCAGAGTATTTGACGTTTTCCGGCAGCTGCTCGGGAAGTCTGGGCTCGTCAGCCTCTGCTGGGTCATTCCCGGCACTTCCCAGCAATGCTTCCACACCTGCCTTTTCCGGCAGCCCGCGCGCCTGCTTCATGTTCCCGACCGAGGCCTGCGAGCGCTCCATACCCGCTTTCATGGCCTCATCTCTTTCCCTCTGCCCAAGCTGGGCCGCTCTCAGACGAGAGTCATAATCGGAGGAACCGGTGATTGCATCGACTTGTCGAATATGCGTTCTCATGGTCGACTTCAGGCCGGCCATCTCCTGGATCGCGACTTCCGTTGCCTCTATGGTGGAGCCGTCCCGCAGCGAAACGACGGCGCGGCCGAATGAATGGAGGTTCGCCTTCTTGAGCGGAACCAGTCGTTCGTTCGTCAGATTCCATTTCGCTTGCTGGAGCGCGATGATTTGTTCAATTCCGGTTTGCGTAGCCCTCGTCATGGCATCGGCGTCGACGGTTTCGCTCCAGGTCACGACCGCCGTCTGACTTGAACGATCGATGCTTTCCCACACGCCCGATGTAACAGCTTGCACCGGCATGCCCTGGACGCTGGTTTCATGCGCGACCTTCCATGTTTCTCCAAGCTTGACGGTCACGCTGCTTTCTGCCTGATTGCGAGCCAGAAGCCCGATCCCGGGGATAAGCTCGTCGATCGCCCGACCTGGATCGGTCTCGAGTTCCGCAAGCAGACGCATGGACGTCGTCTTTTCCTGCGCGGCCGAAGCCGTTGAGACCACCTGCCCGATGCGCTGGCGAACGTCGCCGGGTTCCGCCAGTGCGGTTGGAAGCCCGCTCAGTTCGCCATCGAGTTCCACGGGAGCAGCGCCAAGGATGTCCGACGTGGTGAAAAACAGAACTTTCGGCGGCTGATAAGCATATGTATCGACGGGTGTTCTTGCGACCGATGTCCAGCGTGTCCGCATCTTTCGGCTGTCCCTGGAAACCACTGTCATCGTTTGTTGAAACTCGCCGAGTTCAACCCACTTCTGCGACGATCCCCAAGCCAGTTCATCGCGTTCGATCCGCCGCTCGCTTTCATAGGAGCGGTGAATACCAGGAGCAGCCTGGTAACCGGGAATCGTCACTATCTCCTGCCCCACGGCTGGCCCTGCGGCCAAGACGCTCAGGGTCAGCCAGAATATCGTATTAGGAAGGCCTCTGCTTTGCACTGCGAACTCCCCATGCTCTTCAAACAATGGCGCGGGTTTATGCGAACACCGCTGGAATTTGCGTGCAGTAGCGTCTCGATCATTTTGGCACAACTCATCCTAGCATCCACCTAGGCGGAACGTTAATGAATTGTATTTCTGCGACCACCGAGCTGTGCGACATGTTCGCAGACATTACTCTGGAGCAGCATTGATAGAGCCAGTCGCGAATGTGACCTATCGTTGCGGCCGGTCGTAGAACGTCGGCAACAGGTAGTCCTTCGTCGAAGGCAGATCGACCACAGCCCTTATATCCGCAGCATTCGCCGCCACCACCAGCTGATAGTCGCCCGCCTCGGCGCGGAAGGCGCCGCTTTCCACATCGAAATAAGCGAGATCGCGCGGCAGGATCTTCATGACGGCCGTGCCGGTTTCGCCGGGCTGCAGGGAGAGCTTGGCGAAGGCGCGCAGTTCCTTGTCCGGGCGTTCCACTTTGGCCTTCGGCGAGCGCACATAGAGCTGGACCAGCTCCGAGCCGGCGCGGTCGCCTGTGTTGGTCACCTCGACGCTGACGGTCACGCCGTCGGGACCCATTTCGCTTGCCGAAAGCTGCGGCTCGCTCCAGCGGAAGCTGGTGTAGCCGAGGCCGAAGCCGAAGGGGAAGAGCGGTTCGACGCCGCGTGTATCGTGATGGCGGTAGCCGACGAAGACGCCTTCGGCGTAACGCACATGACCGTCCTTGCCGGGATAGACGGCGGGATCGCCTGCGATGGCGGAATTGTCGGTCAGCGCCTTGGGGAAAGTCTGCGGCAGGCGCCCGCCCGGCTCGGCATCACCGAAGAGGACATCGGCGACGGCATTGCCGAGTTCCTGGCCGGGATACCACATCTGAAGGACGGCGCGGACCTTGCCGAGCCAGGGCATTTCGATGGGGCCGCCGGTCTGCAGCACGACGACGGTGTTGGCGTTGGCGGCAGCCACCCGCTCGATCAGTTCCTCCTGATGGCCCGGCAGGCGCATGTCCGGCAGGTCCAATCCTTCGGTGTCCCATTCGCCGTCGCGGCCGACGAAGAGCAGCGCCACATCGGCATTGCGGGCGGTCTCGACGGCGTCCGCGATATCGGCCTCGCCGAGCGGCTTTTCCAGACCGAAGCGCACCGCGATGAGGTTGATGCCTTCCTCGGTCGCCATGGACGGCTCATATTCGACGCTGAGCTGATAGGCCCGGCCCGCTTCGAGCGCCACGCTGCCGCGCTGCTCGTCATTGGCGGTGCCGAAATAATTCTCGCCGCGCGTCCAGCCTTCATACCCATCGACCGTCAGTGCGCCATCGACGAAGAGCCGCGCCAGCCCGGCATTGGTCATGCCGAAGACATGCTCGCCGCTCTCCTCCGGCGCGAACTGCATCGTCATCCGGGCGGAGAAATCGGCCGGATCGAGTTCGCCGGAGGGCAGTTCGAACCAGAAGAACTCGCCCTTGTCCACGATCTCGACGTGAAGGGGATCGCCCTTGCAGCCACGTCCCTCGAAATATTCGACGGTGATCTTGCCCTTGAACACATCGATCAAGCGGTTATGGCGGCAGCCGACCGCGTGGCTGATGCTGTTGGCATTGGAAAGCGCGGCGCGAATGCCGTCGAGCGGGCTCACCGTATAATGCGCCGCGATCTGCGCGCTGCCGCCGCCCATGACGCGAGCGCTCGCCGCATTCGGTCCGATGACGGCGATGCGGTCGAGCGAGGTCTTGGGGAGCGGCAGGACGCCATCATTCTTCAGCAGCACCGCGCCTTCCGCCCCGAGACGCCGGATCAGCGCCCGGTCCTCAGGCATATCGACCGCCCGCTCGGTGAGATCGGGCTTGTTCTCGAAGGCGCCGACGCTCTCCAGCAAAACCAATATGCGCCGCGCCGCCGCGCGCACCGTTGCGGCTTCGACCTTGCCCTCGCGCACGGCCGCCACCAGCTTCTCGCCGCGGTCGCGCGCGGGGCCTGGCATTTCGAGGTCCAGGCCGGCATTGATCGTCTCGGCCGTCGAATGCGAGCCGAACCAATCGGACATGACGATGCCTTGGAAGTCCCATTCCTCGCGCAGCACCTTGGTCAGCAGCCACTGATGCTCGCTCGTATAGGTGCCGTTCAGGCGGTTATAGGAGGACATGACGGCCATGACGCCGGCGCGGCGCACCGCCTGTTCGAAGGGCGGCAGGTAGATTTCGCGCAGCGTCCGCTCGTCGATATCCGACGACATGGTCTGCCGCTCGATCTCGGATTCGTTGCCGGCGAAATGCTTGATCGTCGCGGCGATCCCCTCGCTTTGCACGCCGTTAATATAGGCGACGGCGAGTTCGGCCGTCAGCATCGGATCTTCGGAATAGCATTCGAAATTCCGCCCATTGAGGCCGGAGCGATGGATATTGACCGTCGGCGCGAGCAGCACGGCCGCCCCCTTGCTCTTCGCCTGGCGGGCCAGCGCCACACCCATCTCATCGACAAGATCGGGATTCCAGCTGGCGCCGAGCGCGATGGCGACGGGAAAGCAGGTCGCCTTGACGCCGGCGACCAGCGAGCCCGCCCCGCGGGCGCCGTTCGGCCCGTCCGTCACCTTGATCTTCGGCACGCCGAGACGTTCGACCGGAACGGTCGTCCA
The DNA here is from genome assembly GCF_002211395.1 of Rhizobium sp. R339. Taxonomy (NCBI): domain Bacteria; kingdom Pseudomonadati; phylum Pseudomonadota; class Alphaproteobacteria; order Hyphomicrobiales; family Rhizobiaceae; genus Rhizobium; species Rhizobium sp. R339. The sequence goes on along the minus strand of NZ_LOKV01000012.1, from coordinate 69,779 downwards.
GAAATCGGCGCCCGAGAGCAGCGAGACCTGCTCCTCGAGGGTCATCTTGTCGAGAATGGAATCGATCATGCAAGCCTCCCGGGGTTCAATCCTTAAACCTACCGATTACTCGGTATTTTTAAGATGTCAATCGGGCGAAGCTGATGTATGGAATAGAGAGCATGGAAAAGGCACCGGGAACGATGGCGGAATTGGCGGAACAGAATGTCGGGGAGGAGAAGCGTCGGCGCCGATCCCGCAAGGGAGAGACGCGCCGGGCGGAGATCCTGGCGGCGGCGATGCGGCGTTTTGCCGAAGACGGCTACCAGAATGCCGCGATCGGCGATATCGCCCGCGATGTCGGCCTGTCGCTGCCCGGCCTGCTGCATCATTTCCCGACAAAGGTCGATCTGCTGCTGGCGATCCTCGCCAAGCGTGATCTCGATAGCGCCGATTTCATCAGCCATTATCGCGCCGATCTTCCCGGCCTGCTCAAGGGCATGGTCGAAATCTTCCGCCGCAATGCCGGCATGATCGAAGTCATCAGGGCTTTCGCCATCCTGAATGCCGAGAGCCTGATGAAGGACCACCCTGCCAAGGCTTGGTTTCTCGATCGCGCCACCGAGATGCAGCAGCATGTCGCCGCGACCTTCGAGCGCGCCGCCGCCGACGGCTCGATCAATGCCGGCATCGACGGCAAAGCCATGGCCGCCGAACTGATCGCCGTCATGGACGGCCTGCAGATGCTCTGGCTGCGCGATCCCGACCGTTTCGACATGGTGGGCGGGCTGGAAGCCTATGTTGTCAGGCTGCTGGCGAGCCTCGGCTTGAAGGAGTGATCCGGATTATCTGTCAAAGCGCGCCAGCCAGTCCATAATGCGGCTGACCGCTTCGTGATACCTTTGCCCGACCAGCAGACCCGTATGCGTCGTGCCGGCAAGCCTCAGATATTCGCCGCCGATATGCTGTGCCGCCATTCGGCCGCGCCGGTCATCGTCTTCATCGCCGACGGCTGAGATCACCAGGCTGGGACAGGTGATCCCTTGGCCGTCGATGGAAATCCCCTCCGCTCCGAAATGAAAGGAGAAGGCGCCGAAAGCCTTGCCGGACTCCATGGACAGGTATTTCCGCTGGAACGCGACATCTTCGAAGGTCTCATCGGCGCTGAACTGCTCGTCGCGCGCCGGCGCGGGCACAACGAGGCCGGGCGCCCTTGGCGCAAGGCCCTGATAGGGCACCGCGTCATGCACTTGCCTGCAGATGCTGGAATCGATCAGCACCAGCCCGGCAATCTCCACGCGTTCCGCCAGTTTCTGGCTGAGGATGCCGCCCATGCTGAAGCCGATCACGACAGGCGAGCTTCCGCTTTCATCGACGATTTCGGCGATCGCCACCCGAATGTCTTCGAGATAGTCCTCGAATTCGATCTGCGTGAAATCGACCGATCTGCTTTTGTGGTGGCCGCGCAGATTGATGCAGTAAGAGTTCCATCCCGCGGCCATGAAATGCGGAATGTATTTGCTCCACATCCAGCTTCCGGTGAAGGCGCCATGGACGAACAGCAAAGGCGGCCGGCCGGGCTGCTGAGAGCCACGGTTCCCATGAAATATCTCAAGGAACAGGTCGTTCTCTCCGATGAATTTTTCCCTGTGTTCGGACAATTCCTTTGCATAGTCCCGCATGGCATTCGCTCCTTCGGTTGGGCCAGGCATCCGAGACAGAGGATATTTGTTACGCAATGTTGATCAATCGCCGCAGATGGACTTACATAAAGGACAAAATGTCCTCAATCGGATGTGGCCGTGGATAGTCTCGCAAGCGTCGTCGCCTTCGTTCATGCCGCCGAACAGCGGAGCTATGTCGCCGCCGCGCGGCTTGCCGGCGTTTCGTCTTCGGCGATCGGCAAAGCGGTGGCGCGCCTGGAAAGCCGTCTTCGCGTGCGGCTCTTCAACCGAACGACGCGCAGCATCAGCCTGACCGAGGAAGGGACAGTCCTCTATGAGCACTACAAACGCGTCCTCGACGACATGCAGGACGCGGAGGCAGCCGTGTCAAAGGGCCGGGACCGGCCGAGGGGGCGCCTGCGCGTCAGCGTTCCGCATATCGTCGGCCACCATCTTCTGATGCCGATCCTGCCGAGCTTCGCCGCGCGCTTCCCCGAGATCGAACTCGACATCGATTTCGAAGACAGGGTCATCGATCTCGTTACGGAGGGGCTCGATGTCGTCGTGCGCAGCGGCGAGCTTGCCGATGCGCGGCTGATCGCCCGTCCACTCGGCGAGCAGCATTTCGTCGTCTGCGCGAGTCCCGCCTATCTCGAACTTCGCGGACAGCCGGAGACGCCTGACGATCTCTCGCGGCACGCCTGCATTCACTTCAAATACCCATCCACTGGCCGCACCGCGCCCTGGGCGTTCCGCCCGCCCTCCGAGCGGCTGCTTCTGCCGAAAAGCCTGACATTCAACAACACCGATGCCGGGCTGCGGGCGGCGAGAGACGGGCTCGGCCTCGCGCATCTGCCCGTCTATGTCGCCGAGCCGCATATCCGGGCCGGCACGCTGATCCCGGTCCTCACCGCCTTCATGGCGCCCTTCGGCTCGCTCTCGCTCGTCTGGCCGTCGAACCGCCAGCTTTCACCCAAAATCCGCGCTTTCGTCGATTTCGTGGTCGAAAATTTTGCCGCCCGGCCCGAGGCTTTTCGACCGGCGGCCAGCTGGTCGCGGTGATGCGATCCATATCAGCCAAGCTTGGCAGCGTGATCGGAGCACGCACATCTAGTCCGGCGGCAGCCGAAAACGCAGTACATGGATCTCATCCTCGTCGGTCATCGTCACTTCCAATACCTGGTTGATCAGATCCTCTTTCGCGGACAATTCCTCCAATGCCACTTCGAACAGTTCCATTTGCATTGCAAGGTCCATTGTCTCGGGGCCGTTCAAGCAGATAAGCCCCGCATGTATCGCGACGTCAGCATACTGCCCCCTCGATCCCGGCCTTGACGCCGGCCCGCGAAAATCAACGGAATTCTTGGTCACGAAGGTCCAGTCGCCTTCCAGGATGACCGGTTTCAGTTCCCAATCTTTCCAGCCGCCCTTGCCGAGCCAGACGACATGGCTCGCCTCCCCATGTCCCGCGGCCTGTGCCAATGTCGCAAGCCGCGGACTGAGGCATTCATCGATCAAAAATTTCATACCGCTTTCCTGCGGCGCGGAATGCGGCGATCGGTGATAATCGTCGCGCCAGTCGGCAATTCGCTCACGGGCTTGGGACGCCCACGAAGCGGGTTTGCATCAGCATAGATCTTTGCGAGACCGACGCGCCTCTCATCGACAGCCGGATATGCCTTGAGAATCTCATCGAGCGAGTGTCCTGCCGCGATGGAGGCAGCCACGTCATAGACGGGAATTCTCGTACCTTTGATAACAGGCACGCCGCCAAGGATATCAGGCGACGAACTTACCATCGCGCGCGCGGCTTCCAGATCCGCGAAGCTCTGCGCCGTCTTCTCGACGAAAGGCGTAAGATCGATGGTCAGGAAATCATGGTGCATCGTCCAATCTTTCTTGGCCAGGGATGTCAGCTTCAACGTCTTCCATTTGCTGAACCTGGGCTCGGCCCATCTGATCGTATTCAGACGTTCCTCCGAGGTTAGGTGCGCGGCGCTTTCATAGTAGAAGGAAATGAGCGTGCATGCCGTCACCCAGACGCGGCGTCCATTCTCCGACGACAAAAATGTCGCCGGCAGAATTCCCTCGTCTATGACCCTGTTGACATCGCGAAGCGCGACACGCGCGACCACCGCCGCCTCCGTCGCCTTCAACATCTCGCTCGCAGCCACCGCTATGCCCCCATAAATCTTCCGATATATCGGAATATATATTGACGCCGGAAAGTTTCAACAGGCAGCCGCCCTCAGAACTCTTCCCATGAGGCAGCCGCTGCCGCCGTCGCAGCCTTTCCGCCGAAGGCGCCGGCGAGTTTGCGGCCGAGGGCGCGGGCGGGCGAGGTTACCGGCCGGCTTTCAGGAGTGACGGTGCGGGGAGCCATCTGCGCGGCATCCAGCTTAAAGCGGGCGATCAGCCGGGCGAGGTTTGCCGCCTCTTCCGCCAGCCGGTTGGTCGCCGCCGTCGATTCCTCGACCATGGCCGCATTCTGCTGCGTGACCTGATCCATCTGGTTGACCGCGGTCGAGACTTCCGAGAGGCCGGTCGACTGCTCGCGGGCAGCCGTTGCGATCGAGCGGACATGCTCGTCGATCTTGACGACGTGGTCCTGGATGCTGCCCAGCGCTTCGCCCGTCGCCGTCACCAGCTTCACCCCGGCATAAACCTCGTCGCTGGAGCGGTTGATCAGCAGCTTGATGTCCTTGGCGGCATTGGCCGAACGCTGCGCGAGTTCCCTGACCTCCTGGGCGACGACCGCAAAACCCTTGCCGGCTTCACCGGCCCGCGCCGCCTCGACGCCGGCATTGAGCGCCAGAAGATTGGTCTGGAAGGCGATCTCGTCGATGACGTTGATGATCTGGACGATTTCGCCCGACGCCTGCTCGATCCGTCCCATCGCCGAAACCGCCTGGCTGACGACGGCGCTCGACTGGCCGGTGCTTTTCTTCGCCTCGTCGACCATGTGGCTGGCTTCCAGCGCGCGCTCGGTCGAGTTCTTCACCGCGACGGTGATTTCGTCCAGCGCCGCGGAGGTTTCCTCCAGCGACGCCGCCTGCTGCTCGGTGCGGTTCGACAGGTCGCCGGAGGCGATGCGCATCTCGCCGGCGCCACCATTGATGATGTCGACGGCCGCGCGCACTTCGCCGAGGACAGCACGCAGGTTGGTCATCGTCGCGTTGACATTGGTCTGCAGTTCCGCGAAGGAGCCCTGGAACTCGCCGCGCATATTCTCGGTCAGGTCGCCGTTCGCGAGAGCGGAAACCACCCGGCGGGTTTCCGCAACGCCGCGATCGACTGAGGCGACGAGCTGGTTGAGACCCATGACGATGCGGTTGAGATCGGGATAGCCGAACTCCTCGGGCGCGCGCTGCGTGAAGTCGCCGGCCGCAGCCGCGGTGATCACCGCATCGACGCTCTTCTGCATTTCTGCGACCTTGGCCCGCTTGTCGGCGCCGGCCGCGTCCAGCTCGCGCACCTTGACGCCGTTCTGCTTGAAGACCTCGACGGCCCGGGCCATCTGGCCGATTTCGTCATGCCGGCCGGCGAAAGGAATGGCGACGTCGAGCTTGCCCTCGGCAAGATCGTTCATGCTCGCGGTGATCCGGCCGATCGGCTTTGCGATCACCCGCGAACCAAATATGGCGGCGGCGATCAGCGTGACGATCGTCAGCAGGCCGATGCCGAGATTGAGGCTGAGGACCAGAAGGGCGGCGGCATCCGCCTCTTCCTCTGCCGTGGCCGCCATGGCCTTGGCCGAGTCCACCCCTTCATCGATCAGCTTGGATGCGTCGGCTGAAATTACCAGCAGGTTTGCCTGAGCCTCGCTTTCCCGTGCGTCGAGGGACGTGTCGGCGGCCTTAAGGGCGAGCCTTTCCCTGACGATTTCGACCACATCGCCGGTCGCGGCGAAAAGCCTGTCGCCCAAGGCCTTGAGCTTGACGATCCGGTCCTTTTCGACTTCAATTCGCAGTCCGGCCATGGCGTCGTCGAGATATTTTACAACCGAGTGATGGCGCGCGGCGATGTAATCGGTGGCCTTGGCGATCTCATCTGCAGATTTGGCAAGACGCAGATCGCGCACGCCGACCTGCATGCCGCGCCATGAAGCCTTGGCGTCGACGAGATCGCGCGAAACGATCAATAGCTCCTCGCGATATTTCGCGCGTTCGTACAGATGCTGGCCGCCCTGCCAGACGGTCAGCAGCATAACCGTCACCAGGAAGATACCGATGGCGGAAAGCGTGGCCAGTTTTGTGCTGATGCGCGAAAAGATGCTTGGCATGTTTTAGTTCCTGCTGAGCGCGGCAGGAGTCCTCATATCTCCCGCCGGCCATCGAATGGGCGATAGACTTCATTCGACCGCCATCTCTGCCTCCGGCTTTTCCTCACCTTGTCTTCGAAGGGGAAGCACTTTTGCCATGGCCTGGGCCCACTAACAGTCGATAAAGGTCTAATAAAAAGTTCCGCTTTCACCGCGCCCGGAACTTGGATGCGCGATCGGGATAGTGAGCGCCGAAAGTGGATACGGAGCCGCCTCAGGCTGCATCAACCGCCGAAGGTCTTCTCGCAGATTTTGATAATTCCCCTGATATAACAGTGCCGTGCAGGACATCGAAGATCCGGCCGAGTGCCGAGAGCCGGATGAGATCCAATGCAGGGCTGTCGGCCTCAAGACCCGGCACGGCGCGGTCATAGCAGGCAACGCATTGTTTGTTGGTGATCCGGGACATGTAGAGGATCCCGTTAAAATCGGTGCGATCGTAGATAGCCTGGCTGAGGCGGCGCCCGCTCGTCTGCGCCCTCGCTTGGACGGCATCCGTGGAAACCCCGAGCAGGTTTGCACCCTCGTAACGCAGATCGAGCAGGAACAGCGGAACCGGGTTTCGGATAACGGCGATCGAATAGCGGTCGAGCTCTTCCCGCAGCATCACTCGCTCGGCCTTGCCCTGAAACCGGTCGCGAACAATCGTTCCGCGACCGCAGTCGCGGGATCCTGGGCGAGATAAAGCAGCCGAAACTTATCTCTCGGGCTTGAAAACCGCGTCTTGCCGAAACCCATGCCGAGCGGCGTCGACGCATGGGCGCGAGAGACGATAGTCGGTGACATCGGCCCTGACGGCCAGACGCTACAGGACTGATTTGTCTTGCGGGGCGAAATAGCTCTGCGCCGCGTCGATTACCTCGCCGGCGCGATCCTGCTTTTTGTCCAGTTTGTCCCGTTTCCGAGCGCCGGGATCAGCCCTTCCGCAGCCTCCAGGTCCGGATTTCGAACGGCATGATGTCTGCCGGCCCCTGGCGCTCCATCGGCTCCTCGAGAATGTTGAGCGGCTGCGACGTGCTCCATCCGGAAGGCAAGTTCAGAGAGAGGCGGCCGCGCCGGCCGGCAGGTTCGTAGAGGCGCAGGATGAGGCCGTCCCCCTCTTCCGCGGGCTTCAGGCCCGAGAAGGCGACGGGGGTTCCGGCGACGGCAAGCGGCGTGAAAGCGCCGGCGGAGAGGCCCTGGGCTTCCGCGGTCACGAGCGGCTGGTTGAGATCGAGCGCCTCATCCAGCACGCCGCTTTCATGCCAGGCGCCGTCATGCGGCATCAGCGCATAGGTGAAGCTCTGCTCGCCTTCGTCGGCCAGCGGATCGGGATAGATCGGCCCGCGCACCAGGCTCATGCCGAGCACGTTGCCCCGGGCGCTGTGGCCGTATTTGGCATTGTTGAGCAGCGCCACGCCGAAGCCCGGCTCGCTGATATCGACGAAGCGGTGGGCGACGGCCTCGAACATCGCCTGCTCCCAGGAGGTGTTGGTATGCGTCGCCCGCTCGACCACGCCGAAGGCGCATTCGAAGGTCGCCTTGCGCGACCTGACGTCGACGGGGTTCAGCGTGCGCAGCAGTGTGCGGCGGTCGTGCCAGTCGATGGTCGTTTCGATATCGAGCCGCTTGGCATTGGCGGTCAGCACATAGGTCTGCGTGACGCTCGAATTGCGGTAGCGGTGGACGACGCGGATCGCCGCGCGGTGCGGGCCGCTTTCGACGAGGCTGATGCTTTCGGGCGCTTCGAGACGGACGGCCTTTTCGGCATAGTCGGCATCGATATCCCAGGCGTCCCAGTTGCGCGGCTTGTCGGCCGGATAGACCCAGAGCTGGTTTGCCGAGCCATCGACCGCTTCACGGCCGCTCGCCTTGTGAACGAGGCTCGCAACCGCGCCGTCCATGCCGATGACGACGGCGAGATGATCGTTTTCGAGGCGATCGGATGTTGCCGTCAATCCGCCCGCCGGCCGCAGCGCCTGCCTGTCGAAGACCGCGACGGACAGAGGGGTAACTATATCGGAGGCCGAGACGACCGTGCCGTCGGCAAGCGTGGCGCTCAGCGGCCGCGGCGCAAGCGACGGATTGACGACGACGAGCGCATTGCCGACGCCGCCCTTCGGCAGGTTGGCGGAAAGCGCCTGCAGGGCCTTTGCCTGCTCGGACTTGGCATTGTCGATGACGCCGCCGAGCTCCTGCTCGGCATCCTGATAGACCTCGCGGATGCTCGATCCCGGCAGGATATCGTGGAACTCGTTCTTCAGCACCACGCGCCAGTCCGCTTCCAGGCTTCTGGGCTCGTCCGCGCCCAGCATGTGTGCAAGCGAAGCGATGGTCTCGGCGGTGATCAGCGCGCGCTCCGCCTGGCGGTGCTTGCGCTTGACGCCGCTTTGCGTCGTCAGCGTCGCGCGGTGCAGTTCGAGATAGATCTCGCCGTCCCAGACGGGCAGGCTCTTCTCAGATGCGGTGCGGTGCGCCTCTTCATAGAAGCCCTTGACCGTGCCCCAGCGCGCCTGCGGAATGGCGGGAAAATCGCGCAGCTGCACTTCGCGCTCCACCATTTCGGGCGTCACGCCGCCGCCGCCGTCGCCATAACCGACGGCGAGAAGCGAGGCGTGATGCTGCACCTTGCCGCGAAAATTCTTCCAGGTCGGCACGTAGCAATCGGCCTGCACGAAGCCGTTATAGCCCTGCATCGGATTGTCGAAAGTGTGGGTCAGCACCTGGCTGCCGTCGAGGCCCTTCCACCAGAAGAGATCGGAGGGGATGTGGTTGGTCTCGCTCCAATTGACCTTGATGGTGAAGAAGCTGTCGATGCCGCCCTGTCTGAGGATCTGCGGCAGCGCGCCGGAGAAGCCGAAGCAATCCGGCAGCCAGCAGACCGTGTGGCGCGCGCCGAAGGTCTTTTCGAAATAGCGCTGGCCGTAGAGAACCTGGCGGGCGAGGCTTTCGCCAGTCGGCATGTTGGTATCGGGCTCGACCCACATGCCGCCGACCGTTTCCCACTTGCCTTCCACGACCTTCTGCTTGATGCGGTCGAGAAGCTCCGGATCCTCCTCTTCCATCTGCGCGTAATAATGCGCCGTCGACTGGTTGAAGCGGAAATCGGCCGAGCGCTCCATCAGCGACAGCGCCGTGTTGAAGGTGCGCCGCATCTTCCGCCGCGTCTCGCGATAGGGCCAGAGCCAGGCGAGATCGATATGCGCATGGCCGGTCAGCACCAGCTCGCCATTCGCAGGAAAGCGCTTCTGCAATTCCTTCAGCCGCGCCGTCAGCGCCTCGAAGGCGGAAGCCGCCGAGGCGCTCTGCTCGTCGGAAAGTCCTGCCGGATTCTCCTGAAGTTCCGGCAACTCCCAGATCTTCTGCTGCATCACGGCATCGGCGGTGCGGGAGACGTAAGCGGTCGTATCCGACGGCCAGTCGAGGCTGCGCAAGGTCTGCTCGGCGGCATCCACCATATGCGGCACGACTTCATGTTCGCCGAGCACCTCGATCGCCTCGGCGACCTGCTTCAGCAGAAGATGCAGGCGATGGGCCGGACCGTCGAGCCGGATCAGCCGGGCCTTGTTCAGCCGCGGCGCCCGGTTCGGCTCGCCGAAGGGAAAGCGCGCGACACTTTCCGTCGCAATCGAAAACCGCCGGCCCTTGACCGGAAATTCCTGATGATAGGGATCGAGCCCGAAGGTCTCGCTCTGCCCATCCGGATAGCTCAGCGTGATCAGGCTCTCGCCGCCGAGATCGAGCTGCAGGCGGATATCGTCGAGCGGCCAGCCCGCCGGCGCCTCGGCGCTTGCAGCGAAATGCACGACGCCCTGGCGATGCGGCCAGTCCTGATGATGGTCGATCGGCTCCCCCTCGAAGGTCCAGCCGCCGATCGGACTGCTCTGCCGATCCCGCCAATGCGCGAGCTCCGCAATGCGGACTTTGAGGCGATCGAGGCGTTGGGCAATGGTCAGAGGCATGGTCTATCCCTGTTGAAAAATCAGCGGCGAGCGATCCGGAGTCATGGCTTTGGGAGATGAAGATGATGCGACACAAATCGCAATTGCCGGCCCCTCCTCCCAGCGCGGCCTGCCGGTTCTTAGATTAAGTAACTTTGATTTGCAGTCAAGGGTGAAAGGGTGTCGGGCGGGCGGGTATTTGCCAATGTCTCAAACTTGTTTCCAATTCGCACTTGATCCTTTCCATTTGTGCCCCTAACTCCTTTCGGGAACATCAAATGGCCGCGATGTGTGCCCGAGTTGAAGATTAGATTCTCGGTTCAGCGGTGAGAGGCTTGCTTAGAAGAGTCACGGATCCGGATTTGCGTGCCGATCGGTGCTTCATTTATGATACCGATCCAAAAGAAAATTTTCGCCCTACACATTCGAGGGGTGACCCGCCGCCACACTGTGGGCGAGCGCTTGTTAGCCACAACGCTCCGCCGATTCTGTGACCACCACTTATTGAAAACACGGGGCGCTATCACGCATATGCAAGTGTAATCGACAGTAGTCCGTCTGCAGACACCACCGGCGCAATCTTGGTGTAGTCATTTATGGTTGGGTTGCCGGGTAAATCCAAATCATGCCCGGCTGCTGTGACGACCATTACGTCCGCGCCTGCCGCTTTGCCGGCTTTTACGCCGGCCTCAACGTCCTCAAAAACAAGACAATTTGCAGCCGGAACTCCAAGCCGTCTTGCCGCAAGAAGGAAACATTGAGGGTCCGGCTTACCAGCAGCGACATCTTCTCCGGTCACGATGACGTTCGGCATGCGTAGCCCCGCGGCTTCAAGTCGCCGCCGAGCAAGCTCCTTTGAAGCAGATGTGACGATCGCCCAACGATCGGTAGGAAGAGCAGCTAGGAACTCTGCCGCTCCCGCAATCGCGACAACCCCCTCAACGTCGTCGATCTCCGCATTTGTGATCTTTTCAGCTTCAATCTCCGCGTCCACGCCGGGAAGCTCCAGCCGCCGAATAGTGTCAATCGCCCTTTGCCCGTGCATTGTCGGCAGGAAGGCAATGGGATCCAGCCCCTGGCGTTTCGCCCAGGCACCCCAAACTCGCTCGGCAGCGGCTATGGAAGTCAGAAGGGTTCCATCCATATCGAAAAGAAAGGCCGAGAACTGCTTGTTTGGATCGAGCTTCAACGGGAGTATCCTTATTTATTTAAGTGCTGAGCGGAGGGCTGAATCGCCACGGGGTGGGCAATCAAGGCTAGGCCGCCCTCTCCGCGTGGACGAATGGCAGCTCGTTAAGTGCAAACGACCCCACCAATTGAACGAGGTCGTCTACTTGCTCCGCAAGCCGGCGGGTGGCCGCGCCAGCTTCCTCGGCCATTGCGGCGTTCAACTGGGTCACTCTTTCCATGGTGCTTACGGCGTCGTTGATCTCATTGAGGCTCTTTGCCTGACTTTGACTCGAGAGTGCCAATTGCCCGACATCCCCGGAAACCGCGCCAATCTTGGCCGCAATATCGTCGAGGGCGTGGCCGGCTTTCTCGACAAAATCTACCCCCACGTCCACCTCGGTCGTCGAATGATGGATAAGAGCGCCGATTTCTTTCGCAGCCGAGGCGGCACGTTGGGCAAGTTCTCTGACTTCATGCGCGACGACAGCAAATCCCTTGCCGGCTTCTCCGGCGCGGGCAGCCTCAACTCCGGCGTTAAGCGCGAGAAGATTTGTCTGGAATGCAATGCCGTCGATTACCGTGACGATACTCGTTATGCGATCGGATGCCTCCTTGATCCGAGACATCGCGGCGATAGCATTTTCCACGATAACAAGTGAGCCATCGGCTTCGAGCTTGACGCGCTGTACGATGTCAGCCGCGCTCGTTGCACGTTTAGAGGCCTCCGCTACGGTGATGGTGATCTCTTCGATCGCTGCCGCAGTCTGTTCGATCGAGCCTGCCTGCTGTTCATTTCTGCGAGAAAGTTCTTCGGACGCATCCGCGAGGAGCCGGCCATTGGTGTGAATTTCGGCTGACGTCGCACGAACGTCCAGCATGGTCGAGCTCAAGTCGCTGACCGTGCTGTTGAAGTCTCGCCTGAGAATATCCAGATCCCCAGCAAACGGGACCTCGATGGTGTTCCGCAGATCTCTGCTCGCCAGGTTTCTAAGCCCGTCCGCAAGTGATGTCACTGCCAGTTCGATATTTTGCTGCGTAGAAGCTCGTTCGCGATCGTTCGTGTCCCGCTCCGACTGGGCCAGTCGATGGACCTCTTCCGTCCGCGCCTGGATGGCAATCTTCTGGACGGCGTTTTCCTTGAACACGGCAAGTGCACGCGCCATCTCGCCGATCTCATCCTTTCGTCGGTCTCCGTCAATCGCAATGTCCAACGAGCCACCGGCCAAACGCCGCATGCTGTCTGTGATTGAACCGATCGGCCGTTTGAGGGTGACGACCAATGCGGCGCCGGATGCTATCGCGACGAGAAATCCGATCGCCATCGATGTGAGAGACACCGAGTTGGTCAACGATCGCTCGGCGGATGCCATCTGCCGCTGGGCGTTCGCAAATGCGTCCATCAATCCCCAGATCTCGTTGATCTTGTCGGTTGCGTGGCGATATTGCTCCTCGGCATGCGCCCGATTTGCCTCAAGTCCGGTTGCGCTTTCGCGCAATTGGTCGGCGATTCCCCCTACCCTTGCCGGGACTTCGCCGAAGTAAGAATCGACGGCTGCCAGTTCCGTCAGCAAGTGTATCTCGCCCGCGTAGACAAAAAGGGATCGCTCGACTGCTTTGACGTTATCCGCCGTCGGTTCACCCAAAAGGCTGGCGAAGGCGATTTTTACGTCGCTGCCATTGCTCACAATCGACCGAAGCTTTTTCGTCACCTTGTCGGCGTCGACAGAGCCATCGCTCGAACCGTTCAGATCGGCAGCGGCTTGCTCGACGGCTGCCGCACTCTGCACCCGTAAGCTTTCGGTCAAACCAGCCAAGTCATTGGCAATGGCCAATGCCGCGAGCTGGCCCCCCGTTTCCTGGCTTCCACTCTGGTTTAGAAATGCCAAAATCCTGTCTGCGATGCGGGACCCGTCGCGCACACCCATTGAAGTGAGAAGACGCTCAGATTTCGAGAGTTTGTGTGCGAGGCCTTCCAATGATGCTCGCACAGCTGTTCCTTCGCGTCCCAAGGACTGGCCCTCAAGCGACCGTAGTTGAACCTCGAGGTTTTCGCAGCCACTGAGAATGGATTGAAGTGCCAACGTCTCGGAAAGCCTCGATTTTCGCTTATTTTCACGCTGCGCAGCCTGAGCGACGATCTTGAACGCGTGCTTGCCAAGTTCCATTTGAACAGAGTTTAGCGCTTCGAGCTGCGCGGCAATGTTGTTCGTCAGCTGCGAACGGTCCTGTCGTAGTTTCCATATCTCGTTGATGTGGCTCAGGATCGTGCGCGTTGCCTCCTGCGCTTTCCTTAGTTCAGCAGCTGCCTGGGCGTCCGGAATCACTGTGACCATACGGTCGAGTTCGCTGATCTGTGCTGCGGTTGTGTCGGAGGCTTGCTTGAATGTCGCATCATCGGGCTCGCGCAGAAACGTCGTAATGCCGGCGTAAACGGCCTTAAATCCTGAAAGCAGCCGGACCACGTCATTTGACGTGTTGAGTCGCGCTTCCAAGACTCCCGTTGCGTAAAGTCCTGTGGCGCCGACCGCGACGATCGTCAGCAACAACGGCAGAACCAGTACGATAACCTTTGTCTGAATTCTGAACCGCGCAAGTATCCTGTCCATTTTGCCCCTCCCAAAAGCACTCGCTGCTCCGAATTGAGACACGATTACACGGACTGATTAAATTTACGTTTCGGTATTACAAACGGCGACGACACTGTAGAAATGTTCATACTAGCAAACACTGGAAGCGTTTGCGGAATCCCCGCTGGACAATTGATACTTGGCCGAACATAAGTTCAGATCGGTGCTCCGTGACTTGATAATCACGAGAAGCACGGATCGAGCTCGCCGGAGGCATAGCGCTTTGCCATCACCGAGACAGGAAGGGGCGTAATCCGCTCCGCCATGCCGCCAGTGCCGAACTGTTCGAAGCGCTCCTTGCAAAGCTTTGTGAGCGCGGCCATTGCCGGCTTCAGATATTTGCGCGGATCGAATTCGCTCGGATCTTCCTGCAAGACCCGGCGGATCTGCCCGGTCATCGCCATGCGGCCGTCTGTGTCGATGTTTATCTTGCGCACGCCGTTCTTGATACCGCGCTGGATTTCTTCGACAGGTACGCCCCAGGTGGGCCTCATCCGGCCGCCGTATTTGTTGATGACCTCTTGCAACTCGACGGGCACCGACGACGACCCGTGCATGACGAGATGCGTGTTCGGCAGCTTGCGGTGAATTTCCTCGATGACATTCATCGCCAGCACCGAACCGTCGGGCTTACGTGTGAACTTGTAGGCGCCGTGCGAGGTTCCCATGGCGATCGCCAGTGCATCGACGCCAGTTTCACGCACGAATCTCACCGCCTCGTCCGGGTTGGTCAGCAGCTGGTCATGCGACAGTTTGCCTTCCGCGCCGTGGCCATCCTCGGCCTCTCCCATGCCGGTCTCGAGAGAACCGAGCACACCGAGCTCGCCTTCGACCGAGATGCCGCCGAGATGGGCCATTTCGGTCACTCTCTTGGTCACGCCGACATTATAATCCCAGTCGGCAGGTGTCTTCGCGTCGGCTTTCAGCGAGCCGTCCATCATGACCGAGGTAAAGCCTGCCTGTATGGCCGTCATGCAGCTGGCCGGATCGTTGCCGTGGTCCAGATGCACGCAGACGGGAATGTGCGGGTAAATTTCGACGACGGCGTCCATCATATGCTTCAGCATGATGTCGTTGGCGTAAGCGCGCGCGCCGCGCGATGCCTGGATGATGACCGGGGCGCGGACCGCATCCGCGGCTTCCATGATGGCGAGCGCCTGTTCCATATTATTGATATTGAAGGCGGGAACGCCGTAGCCCTCCTCCGCTGCATGATCCAGCAACTGCCTGAGCGTGATGCGTGCCATCTGAAAATCCTCCTTTAGCTGAAAAGCGCCAGCTGCGTGTCTGACGGATGATCATGCAGCGTTTTATTATCGGGCCTCAAGCGTTCAGCACACGGCCATAGGCATCGAGCACGGCTTCCTTCATCGTCTCGGACACGGTCGGATGCGGGAAGATGGTGTGCATCAGTTCTTCCTCTGTCGTTTCCAGGTTCATCGCCACGACGAAGCCCTGGATGAGTTCGGTGACTTCAGCGCCGACCATGTGGGCGCCGAGCAGTTCGCCGGTCTTCTTGTCGAAGATCACCTTCACCATGCCCTGGTCTTCGCCGAGCGCGATCGCCTTGCCGTTGGCCGCGAAGGAGAAGCGGCCGACGCGGATGTCGCGGCCCAGTTCCTTGGCCTTGGCTTCGGTAAGGCCGACGGAGGCGACCTGCGGATTGCAATAGGTGCAGCCCGGAACCTTGCCCTTGTCGGTCGGATGCACATTCGGCAGGCCGGCGATATTTTCGACGCAGACCACACCCTCATGCTCGGCCTTGTGCGCCAGCATCGGCGGGCCGGCAACGTCGCCGATTGCATAGATACCGGCGACATTGGTCTTGCCGTAACCATCGGCGACAACGCAGCCGCGGTCGGTCTTGATGCCAAGCGCTTCGAGACCGAGATTTTCGATGTTGCCCTGGACACCGACGGCAGAGATCATCCGGTCGGCGGTGATCTGCTGCACCTTGCCATCCGACGTTTCGACATGGGCGGTGATGCTGCCGGCACCCTTCTCGACCTTCGTGACCTTGGCGCTGGTGAAGATCTTCAGGCCGCGCTTTTCCAGCTGCTTGCGGGCGATCGCGGTGATTTCCGCATCCTCAACCGGCATGATGGTCGGCATGACTTCCACGACCGTGACGTCGACGCCCATCGAGCGATAGAAGCTCGCGAATTCGATGCCGATCGCGCCCGAACCCATGACGATCAGGGATTTCGGCAGCGCGTCGGGCTTCAGCGCCTCGAAATAGGTCCAGATCAGCTTGCCGTCCGGCTCGATGCCGGGCAGCGCGCGCGGGCGGGCGCCGGTCGCGATGATGATGTGCTTGGCGGTGTAGGTGCCCTCCCCCTTGACGTTCTTCGGCAGCGGATGCTGCGGCTCGACCACAGGCTTCGACGACTTGCCGACGACGATCTCGCCGGGCTGAGCCCCGGTCGAAGCCTTGGTCAGCTTTGCTTCGCCCCAGATGATGTCGATCTTGTTCTTCTTCATCAGGAAGCCGACGCCGGCATTCAGACGGGCGGAAACGGCGCGCGAGCGGCCGACGACGGCCTTGGCATCCGGCTTGACCGAGCCTTCGAGAACGAGACCGAAATCCTTGAAGTGGTTGGCGTGATCGAGCACCTCGGCCGAGCGCAGCAGCGCCTTGGTCGGGATGCAGCCCCAGTTCAGGCAGATGCCGCCCATATGCTCGCGCTCGACGATCGCCGTCTTGAGGCCGAGCTGGCTGGCGCGGATGGCGGCGACATAGCCGCCGGGACCGGAGCCGATAATGATGACGTCGTAGGACATCTGATTTCCTTGAAAAGATGGGGGATCCGTCACGAGGCCTTCGCCTCGCGACAAGATCCCCCGAGGCCTGGGAGGAAGCTAGATCAGCATACTCATCGGATTTTCGATGAACGCCTGGAACTTTCCGAGGAGCTGTGCGCCGAGAGCACCGTCAACCGCACGATGATCGGTAGACAACGTCACAGTCATGATAGTCGCGCTCGTCAAATCGCCTTGAGCGCTGACGATCGGCCTTCTCTCCCCGGAGCCAACGGCCAGGATGGTTGAATGGGGAGGATTGATGATCGCGGCAAATTCCTTCACCCCGAACATGCCGAGGTTCGAGATTGCTCCGGTGCCGCCTTGATACTCGGCCGGCTTCAATTTTCCCGATCTGGCGCGTGCAGCCAGATCCTTCATCTCATTCGAGATCGCGGAAAGCGTCTTGGATTCCGCATGCCGGATGATTGGCGTAATCAGACCACCCGCCACCGAAACGGCAACTCCTACATCGACGAAATGATGACGTAACAGGCTCTCTTCCGTCCAGGACACGTTCGCATCGGGTGTTGATCCAAGGGCCAGCGCGTAGGCCTTGATGACCATGTCATTGACCGACAACTTGAATTGCGGCGCGCCATCCGCCATCGGCGCCGACGCGTTGAGCTCGGCTCGCAGCTTGAGCAGAGCATCGAGGCGGCAGTCGACCGACAGGTAGAAATGCGGAATGGTGGTCTTCGCTTCCAGCAGTCGCCGGGCGATCGTTCTTCTCATCGGGGTATGAGGCTGCACATCGAACGTGCCTTCGGCAAATAGCGCCAAAGACCCGTCCGACGCAGCTTTCTGCCCGACATGCTGCGCGCCGGCGGGCGCGGACGGGGTAGGCGGCACTTCGGAAACCCGAGCCTTCGAAACATCCGCGCTCACGATTCTTCCATGCGGACCGGTCCCGACCACCGATCCCAGATCGATACCGGTTTCCCGCGCCAGGCGCCTTGCCAAGGGCGTAGCCCTCATTGAGCTTCCGGCACCTGCCGATGCGGTATGATTTGGTGCGCTGATTGAGCCGAGATCGGTCGCCTCCGAAGCCCCCGTCTCTGCGGGCATGGTCGGCGTGGATGGCACAGATGCGGCCTGATATTCCTCGCCCTCTTCGTAGATCCAAGCGACCGCCGAACCGACGGAAATATCAACGCCTTCTTCGCCGTTGACGTTGCGAAGAATGCCCGCAGCGGGGGAATCTATTTCCATTGCCGCTTTGTCGGTTTCGATTTCGAACAGCACGTCGCCCTTGCCGACGCGGTCACCTTCCTTGAAGAACCACTTCGAGATCTTGCCGGTCGCCATATCCATGTCGACCTTGGGGAGGATGATTTCTGTCGCCATTCTATCGCACTCCCCTCACAAGATCCCGGGCTGCATTGAAAATGTCGGGGACTTGCGGAACGGCAGCCTTTTCGAGCTCCGGATTGTACGGAATCGGCGTTTCGGAGCCGCCAAGGCGGACAATCGGCGCATCGAGGTAGTCGAATGCGTCACTTTCAGCGATCATCGCACTTATTTCTGCACCGACGCCGAGTGTTTTGACGCCCTCATATACGCAGAGCAGCCTTGTCGTCTTCTTCACACTTGCGATGACGGTCGCTCTATCGATCGGACGCACCGAACGGAGATCGATCACTTCGACGTCGATCCCCTCAGCAGCCAGCTGTTGGGCTGCCTCGAGCGCCTTATGAACCATGATCGATGTCGCCACGATACTAAGATCTTTACCCTGTCGGCGGATCTCCGCCTTGTCGAGGGGAACCGTGTAGTGACCTTCCGGAACCGGCCCCTTCATCTTGTAGAGGAGCTTGTGTTCGAAGATCATCACCGGGTCGGGGTCGGCGACAGCGGCGAGCAGCATGCCCTTAACATCATATGGGGTTGCCGGCTGAATCACCTTCAAACCTGGGACATGTCCAAGCCACGCCTCCAGGCTCTGGCTATGCTGAGCAGCCGCCCCGGTCCCTGAGCCGGCTGGAAAGCGCATGACAACCGGCACGGAGACTTCGCCGCCGAGCATGTAGCGCATTTTGGCGGCCTGATTAACGATCTGCTCCATCGCCAGAGCGGCGAAGTCTGAGAACTGAAATTCGAAGATCGGCCTCAGTCCGGTCATAGCAGCACCGACCGCGACGCCTGCGCCGCCAAGTTCGGAAATCGGCGTGTCCATCACGCGATCCGGACCGAACCTGTCGATGAGATCGCCGGTGACCTGAAAAGCGCCGCCGTAGACACCAATGTCCTCACCCATCAGGATGACGCGCTCGTCCGCTTCCATCGCGATCGCCATGGCTTCTTGGATAGCTTGGGAGTAGCTGAGCTCTCGAACCGTGGTATCCATTACGCTTGCTCCGTGTAGACGTTATCGGCCAGACCGGAAATCTCGGGCATCGGGCTTTGTTTTGCGAATTCAATCCCGGCCGCGATTTCGTCCTCTACGGACTTGCGGATTGCCGACAGCTCTGTGTCGTTCGCGACACCGAACTCCCGGAGCTCTGCTTCGAACCGGGCGATTGGATCGCGGTTGCTCATCCAGTCCTCGATTTCGTCTTTCGTGCGGTAGCGATTTCGGTCGCTTTTCGAATGACCTCGGTAACGATAGGTTTTGCACTCGATGAGCGACGGCCCCTCGCCGCGCTTGGCGCGCTCGACGGCGTTGTGAGTGGCTTCTGCCACCTCCGAAAGCACGTTTCCGTCGACAATGACGCCGGGCATGCTGTAAGCGGCCGCACGGTCTGCAATATTGGCAACCGCCGTCGATCGTGCGGTCGATGTCGACATGCCGTAACCATTGTTTTCGCAGACGAAGATAACGGGCAGCTTCCAAACGGCAGCCATATTCAACGCTTCGTGGAACGCACCTTCGTTGTTCGCGCCGTCGCCAAAAAAGCAGACGACGACCTTACCGGTCTTCAGGCGCTTCGATGTCAGAGCGGCACCGACAGCTATAGGCAAGCCGCCCCCGACAATGCCGTTTGCGCCGAGATTGCCGGTCGTAACATCGGCAATATGCATGGAACCGCCGCGGCCAGCACAATAGCCGGTCGTCTTGCCAAAGAACTCCGCGAACATGCGTTTGACATCCGCGCCCTTGGCGATGCAGTGACCATGGCCTCGGTGGGTCGAGGTGATCTGATCCTGTTGCGTCAGCGGGAGGCAAACGCCCATAGCGCTGGCTTCCTGACCGATCGACAGATGCATCGTCCCGTGGATGAGACCGCGTGTGTAGCTTTCCTCAGCGCCTTCTTCGAACTGGCGAATGAGGTGCATCTTTCGAAGAGCGTCCAGCAGTTGGTCGCGGGTATATTGTCGATAGATGAAGGGGAGATTGCTGGTCTCGGCACTCTTCATCGCTCTTGCTGAGTTCGCCATTTACGCCTCCCTGCCGTAGACGAGAGCGTCTTGCCGAGCACGCAAGGCGGCTAGACGAGAGCCTTCCGCGACCGATGCGTTGCTGTAGGTAATCAGTTCACCCTTCTTGATCGCCGCGGTCACTTTGCCTCCCTGCAGCATTCCGCATGGAATAGCAGAGGCGTTGCGCGCTTCAGGCGCAGTCATGATCCAGGCGCGGTAGCAGTACTCGCCGATTGCATCGAGCTTGTCGCCAGGCTGGAGATCCTTCTTGGCCACCGCACAAACCTCGGCCACAGGAGTGGACAGAGGGACCATGTCGGGTTTCCCGTAAAGAACCACACGGGCACAGGTGAGCGGCACTTCCAATGAGGTCAGGTGATATGGCCGGTGGAAGGTGAAATACGGCCCCTTTCCCATCTTCAGATCTTCCATGCGCTCCGAGATCCGCGGATGGGACATATCCGCAACGACGAACACACCAGGGGCGACACCCTTTCCGATCGAATAGTCGACAACACCTGCCTTCGTCAGTACGCCGCCGTCTTTTTCAGGCACGAGAACCTTCGACAGTTCGTCAAGCGTGGCCGCCGGACCATGCATGCCGGGCTTATCCGGCACTAGACCTGTTGCGTTTGCGATGGCGGCCATTTCCACCATGGTTTTAGAGCCGTCCACGAATTCGACAAGCATACGAACGTTCATGTTCCGGCGGGCTGCTTCTTCCGCGTATTGGTCCGGGACCGCATCGATGTTCAACGGGTTGTTTTTGCCCTTACCTGCCGCAACGATCGGATGCCCCATCGCCGAAACAAACTCGATCAATTCGATGCAAGACGATGGCTCGTCTCCCGCTCCAAGCGAATAGGTAACGCCAAGCCGCTCAGCCTCACTTTTGAGATAGGCGCCGATCGTAACGTCGGCTTCGACGTTCATCATCACGAGATGCTTGCCGTGCTCCATGGCTGCTAAGCCGATCTCCGCACCGACGGCAGGCACACCGGTGGCATCGACGACAACGTCGATCAAGCCGCTGTTCAGAATATTGGCGGAGTCGGCTGTGATGGCGATCTTGCCCGACTCGATCGCATTGTTGAGTTGATCAGCACTGGCGGCTTCGCGATGATGACCGCCTGCCCGGTAAGCAATATCAACGGCCTCGCGGGCACGAGTGACGTTGAGATCGCAGATTGCCCCGATCTCGATACCCTGCATATGGGCGACACGGGTCACGATATCGGTGCCCATCTCCCCGCTTCCAATCAGTCCAATGCGAATAGGCTTTCCCTCGGTCCCTCGACGCATGAGATCGCGTGCAAGCCCGGTTGGCGCAACGTTAATGGGCATTCCATTCCTCCCGAATTCATCCGAGACAGATTGGTAATGTACATTTGTTATCCAGTCAATCAATATGTTCTCGATTTGGCATCCAGGTGCCGCCAACCCTCGTTCTGTGTGGAAAAAGAGAACTTTTGTAATTTAAAAGAACGCAAATGATTACCCTCGCGGGCAGGCGAACACCGGCACCCGAAACAGCGTGCCGCGGCCATAATTAATTTTGTTGCTGGTATGGATTGCGCGCGATTTGCCGCGCGGGCGTGGGGGATAGTGAGCAGGCTACACTGCGCACACTATCGCGAGAATAGGAAGCGCCACTTCCGGTTCGTTGGCGCTCCGGGCGTCGATTTACACTGACGCCAGCAGGGCGCCCGCAGTCTGCTCGTCGGTCACCAGGGTTGTTGGCTTTATTGTGACAAGGCAGGCACGAAGCGCTGCCAGCTTTTCTGGTCCTCCCGAGATTAGGATGCGTTCCGGTGTGCGCCGCAACCGCTCGAGGTTCACTGATATGACCCGAGCATTTACCTCGTGGTCGATAACGTTGCCGTCCTTGTCGATGAAATTATAAAGCACGTCTCCGACGGCGCCGGCGTCAATCAAGGAGCGACGGTCAGCCTCGCTCAAATACCCGGTGCGATAACTCGTCGTCAGTGCAGAGATCCCACCGACCGAGAGAAGTGCGACGTCGAGCTTATCCGCCATTTCGAAAATCGCGGCAAGGCCGCATCTTTCCAGCAGCGCATGCTTTGTCTCTGGGCTATCCACCACTGCCGGTGCGGTCACGAGAAAACCCTCGCCTTTGAAAAGCTCTGCGAACTGCCAGGCAAACTCGGCAGGATTGAAGCGACGCGCAGCTGAAATGCCTCCGAGCAGTGAGACAACGCGAAAGTCGTCGAGGGCGGCCCCGGCAATAAATGGCAAGGTATTATAAAGGGTGCGCCCCCAACCTACGCCAACGATCATGCTCGAATGCATCAAACCGGTAATCAGCGTTCCGGCTGCTGCTGCAATGACCTTTGTTGGGTCGCCTTCAGGATCGGCGAAGGGCGCAACAATGACCTGCCTGATCCCAAACGTCGTCTCCAACTCTCTTTCAAGAGCGATCATATCGGAAAGGGGCGAGGAGATGGTTACACGCACCTCGTTGCGGCGACGCGCTTCCGCCAAGAGTCGGACGACCATTACCCGATTGATGCCCAATTGAGCGGCGATGTCCTGCTGCGTGTAATTCTCTATGTGGTAGAGCCACGCGACTCGCGCTCGCAGCCTCTCAGAATCGCTCTGAACCATGGCAACTGGAGGCGTGATCTGCATCTAGCTTCCTTTCGGGTGCATTACGGTTGGCAGATGACATTGGCACGGAAATCAGCGGTTTTCCCGCAATGTCGGCGCCCGTCCCAAATTCATGAGTTTCGTTACAAGATTTATCTCGCAGTGCATAGATCGGCAAGAAATAGGCGCACTCGCCCTACCGCAATGCACAAAGATATCCAAACAAAACACGATGTTCATACACAGCCCTATAAACCGTATCCAAAAACTGGTTGACAGCCGGGCAATATGAACACATTGTATTTTTTGTTAGCAAATGTTCGCTTCGAGCGGATGGTGCTAGGGATGGACGCGGAGTGGAGGCCGCACCGAAACAGTCTTGCCTCCATTGGCATTCAACTGGTTTATTCAGATTGGGAGGAGTACAACATGACAGTCTTAAGTTCGGGCGTATCGCGCCGCGGATTCCTGAGGCATTCCGCAGCTTTCGGGCTTGCTGCCGGCGCAGCCTCTGCCCTCAGGCTGCCCGCATTCGCGCAATCGGGTCTGCCGGATATCCAGTCGGTTTTGGACAAGATTTCCGTTAAAGATTATGTCCGCGAGGACTACCGCAAGCTATACAAGATGTCGGACGATCCACTCTGGGACCCAGCGAAAGACTGGATCCGTACGGTGGATTGGGAGAAAGTTCGCTCGGAACAGAGCGGGAAAACCGTCAGGTTTGCCGTAGGCGCTGCCGACCAGGAGTCGGCTGCCGAGGGGCTGAAGCCCTTTGAACAATTGTCGGGCATCAAGGTCGAGCTGGTTCCGATCCCCGACGACAGCTTCTATGACAAGGCGGTTTCCGAATTCATTTCCGGAAACGCATCCTTCGACGCCCTGCAGTTCTTCTCGCCGTGGCTCGGTGATTTCGCCGGCCCAGGCTTCCTTGCCGACCTCAGCGAATATGCGGACAAGTGGAAACTGCCGCTGGACGACTTCTATGATACCTATCGTCTGAACTACGGCTACGTCGGCGGCAAGCTGGTCGGCATCCCGTTCGACTGCGACGTTCAGATGGTGCATCTGCGCAAGTCGATCATGGAGAAGATACTCGGCGGCCCCATTGATCGTGCCCAATCCGTGCCAAGCTACGACGAACTCATTCGCGTCACGGCCGAAGCAAACAAGCTCGGCGGCGGCGTAGCAGGTGTTGGCTTAATGGCGGCCCGTGGTTTCTGGGCAACTTACACCTGGGAGCATATCGCGGCGCAAGCGGGTCTGACCTTATTCGACAGCCAATGGAATCCGCAGCTCACAAGCGACGCCGGGATGAAGGCCATGGATATCATCATGGCTCTGCAGAAAAATGCCATCGAAGGCGTATCGGGCGCCGGCTGGGGTGAAAACCGCGCCGCGTGGCTTGGCGGACAGGTGGCAGCGAATATCAGCTGGCAGGACAGCGGCACCCAGGCCATGCGGCCTGATCAGTCGAAGATCGTCGATGATTTTGTTACGATCTACGAGCCCCGCATTTCCGGCGGCGTCTTCGCTCCGCCGAATATTGCCGGATCGACCTCCTGCGTTGCAGCCACGTCGCAAAACCCCGAGGGCGCGTTCCTTATGCTCGCATTCCTCACGACTTCGTCTATCATGGCGATGAACGAAGCGAATGCGAATGGTGTTGCTCCGGGCTACCGGTCCGTTCTTGCCAACGAGCGTCTCCGCGCTGTCAGCCAACCTATGAAGGTGTGGGCGGACAGTCTGGAACACGCCTGGTGCGCGCCGCGCATTCCTGGGATGTTCGAGATGGAGCAGGCGCTCGGGAATGAAATCAACCGGGCGGTCACCGGTCAGATTTCAGGGAAGGAAGCCCTCGAGAACGGGCAGAAAGCCTGGAAGAGCATTCTGGAGAAGAATGGCTTCTCCGGTGGAAGCGCACCGATTGCTTACTCGGACGCAGAGCCAGGCCTCTATGTAGGCAAGGGCAAGGCACTGCCTTTCTAAGATCATGACACATTCAACTCAAAGACTTGAAACGGAGGCGGCGTTCGCCGCCTCCAACGTAAAGTTACCCGCAAGACCTCGTCCCCGTTCGGCTACGGCGAGGAAGGTCTTCCCGTATCTATTGGTTGGACCTGCTGTAGCCTACCTACTCGCGATCACCCTGTATCCGGGTCTTTTCGCGATGTATCAAAGCCTCTTTGTCGTCAAGTTCGTCACTTGGTCTTGGGTCGGGCTCGGCAACTACACACGGATCATCCAGGATCGTGAATTCTGGGCTGCTTTGGGTAATACCGCTCTCATCGGCGGCATATCCCTGGTCCTGCAGTCGGTGATCGCGATGGCTGTGGCCTTCTTCTGTTACCGCGACCCGTTTGTCCGCGGATGGCGCATCATTTTCCTGATGCCGATGCTGTTCATGCCGTCAGCCGTGGCCTTCATCTGGAAGCTCGCATTCAACGATGGCCGGGTGATCTCCGATATTCTGATGTCCATCGGAATAGTCTCCAACAATGTCGACTGGCTTGCCTCTATCTGGCTGGCAAGGCTCACCCTGATTGTCGCGGACGTGTGGCAGTGGACACCGTTTCTTTTCATCATCTTCGTCGGAGCCCTTCAAGGCCAGGACGAGGAAATCGAGGAAGCGGCTCGACTGGACGGGGCAAGCTGGAGCAGCATTTTCTGGAACATTTCATTGCCGATGATGAGACCTATCATCGTGGTTGCCGTAACGCTGCGCGGCATCGACATCACGACAATGTTCACAAACGTCTACATCATGACTCAGGGCACGCCGGGCGGCGCAACGGAGACGATGAGCTACTTCATCTATCGTCAGGGCTTCAGGATGTTCAATTTCGGATACGCGTCGGCGGCATCGGTGCTGATGCTGATCTTCACGATCGTCATCGCCCAGACTGTCGTCAAGCGCGCATTCAAATCCGGGAAATCATGATATGGCCAGCATTCGAAAAAACGGCGGTGAAAGCCTCCTTCTTCGCTACATCATCCTTGTCGCCTGGGCGCTTGTTTGTCTTGTTCCGATCATCTGGTTCCTCACAATAGGGTTCAGACCGAGAACTGAGATCATCGTGCCAAGGCCGATCTACTGGCCGACGTGGAGTCTGGACGCCTGGCGCCTGCTCGTCAGCGACTGGCCGGTCGCTTCCTATCTGCGAAATTCGGTGGTTGCCGTCGCGGGCTCGGTCGTCATTGATCTGATCCTGGCAATTCCCGCAGCCTTCGCGTTGGCTCGTTATGAGTTCCGTGGCCGAGAGGACATCGGTTTTTACATCTTGTCGACGCGTATGATGGCGCCCGCCATCGTTGCGGTTCCGATCTTCTTTCTGTTCAAAAATATGGGTTTGCTGGATTCCGTCTGGGCTTTGATGCTCATTTACGCGGCCATCAATCTCAGTCTCGTCACCTGGATCATTCGCAGCTACATGCTGGATATTCCCAAGGAATTAGAGGACGCGGCACGGACAGACGGCGCCGGAGACCTGACTATTCTTTGGGAAATCATGATCCCGGCTTGCCTGCCCGGTATCATTACCGCGGCGGTTATAGCAGCGATCTTCGCTATCAACGAATTCTTGTTCACCCTTCTCATCGCATCGACCTCCAAGGCTTACACGATGTCCGTTGCGCTCGCCAACTTCACCGGCGGCTCCGACGGGGTGATCTACAACGCAATCGCACTCGTCTCGTTCCTCGCATTCGCTCCGATCTTGATCCTCGTCATCCTGATCCAGAAGCATCTCTCGCGCGGCCTGACCATGGGCGCTGTGAAAGGATAATTCCATGGCTTCTATTGAACTTAAGAACATCGTGAAGAGCTTTGGCTCCTTCTTTGGAGTCCAAGATGTCTCTCTCGATATCGCCGATGAGGAGTTTCTGGTTCTTTTGGGGCCGTCGGGCTGCGGGAAGACCACGACCATGCGCATGATTGCTGGTCTGGAGCACCCGACGGGCGGAGAGATACGTATCGGCGGCAATATTGTGAACGAGATCGATGCCCGCGATCGAGACGTTGCGATGGTTTTCCAGGGCTACGCCCTGTACCCGAATATGTCGATCTACGAGAACATCCGTTTTCCCCTCAGAATGAGGCGCATCCCCAGGGACAAGCATGACAGCCTAGTCCGCAAAGCCGCGGATATGGTTGAACTTGGACCCTTTCTGGAGCGTAAACCCGGCGCGCTTTCGGGCGGCCAGAGACAGCGCGCTGCGCTGGCGCGCGCTATCGTCCGCCAGCCGCAAGTCTTTCTCATGGACGAGCCGCTTTCCAACCTCGATGCGAAGCTGCGTGCCAGCATGCGTGTCCAGATCAAGCACATGCAGCGCGACCTGAAGGTGACCACGGTTTACGTGACACACGACCAAATCGAGGCGATGACGCTCGCTGATCGGATCGTGATTATGAACAAGGGCATCATTCAGCAGATCGGCACTCCCGATGAGATCTATTCGAATCCGGCGAATACCTTCGTAGCCGGCTTCATCGGCTCGCCGCCGATGAACCTGGTGTCTGGCACTGCAGATAATGGGGTTTTCTCGGCTGCCGGCCTGAAGGTCGCCTGCCCTGCAAAGCTGTCCGGTCAGGTTACCCTCGGCTTCCGGCCGGAGGATTGCGTGATCGGCGGCGAAAATCTCCACGGCACGGTTTTTGGCGTCGAGCCCACCGGCGATATCACCTACCTGTCCGTCCGCACTCCGGAGAAGATCTTCGAAATCAAAGCTGGCCGGGAATTCCGTGCAAAAATAGATTCTTCCGTATCGATCGGGTTTGATCCCAGCCGGCTTTACTTCTTCGACAGTGATGGCAACAGGATCGGAGCCCAGTGATGTCGGCGACCTTTGATTTCAGCTGCGTCGGCTTTTACACCTTCGATGCTCTTTGCCGACCGGTCGCGGAAATCCCGGCAGGGGGGCAGACCCTATTCGTGGAGGACTTCACCTTGGCCGTATCCGGCGCAGCCGGTTCGGCGGCGATCGTGGCCGCCAAGTATGGGCTCTCGGTGCAAGCTGTCGGCGGAGTGGGCTATGATGATATGGGCGACTGGGTCCATATGAAGCTGCAGTCTTTCGGCGTAGACACCACGATGATGCGGCGCTACGAGGGCTACACGACATCATCCTCAATCGTGACGACACGGCCGAACGGTCAGCGACCGGCACTTCACAAGCGCGGTGCAACCGACGCATTCTTCATATCAGATTCAGAAGTGGATCGGGTTCTGGACACCAAAATCCTGCATGTGGGCGGTGTCGGCCTGATGAATCGGATGGATGATTCCGGTCGTACCGCGGAACTTATGGCGGAAGCGCGCCGTCGAGGTGTGATCACCACGCTTGATGTCTTCGCTTCAACGCCGGCCGACCTTCCCAAAATCGAAGCTCTGTTGCCGTATACGGATTATTTCCTGCCTTCTGAAGAGGAAGCGCAAGCACTTTCCGGATTGACCCACAACAAGGACCTGGCGACTTTCCTTCTCAGCAGAGGGGCAAAGTGTGTCATTCTGACTTTGGGTGCCGAGGGCGCCTACTATCACGACGAGACGGGATTTGAGTTCCACTCGCCGGCGTTCCAGGTCGATGTAAAGTGCACATGCGGCTGCGGTGACTGCTTCAATGGGGGTTTCGCGAGTGGATTGGTAAAGGGACTGTCGCCTCGAGATGCAGTCGAACTTGGTCAAGCGTCCTCCGCATTGAACGCTACCGGCCTGGGAAGTCAGGCCGGCGTGACCAATTATGATGCGACTCGCGCATTTATTAAGGCGACACCCCGGCGCGAACTGCGATATGATATTGTGGCATGACAGAGGCGCAGTGAGGCAAGAGGGTACATTGGCATGTCGCCAGATTTCGCTCCACGAACGACGCAACTGAAGGACGTTTTGAGGTCGTTGCGTTATACCCTTAAAAAGGGGCGCGACACGATGAAGGAGACTGCGCCCCGCCGGCTCCCAACACCGGCATCGGGCATCGCGCTTTCCGCACTTGGCGAGATTGAGGTCCTC
The DNA here is from genome assembly GCF_002211395.1 of Rhizobium sp. R339. Lineage (NCBI taxonomy): Bacteria > Pseudomonadati > Pseudomonadota > Alphaproteobacteria > Hyphomicrobiales > Rhizobiaceae > Rhizobium > Rhizobium sp. R339. The sequence continues at coordinate 41,327 of NZ_LOKV01000012.1, read as the reverse complement.
GCCCGCAATGTCGATCATTTCATGTGCAATTTTGCACATTCCGTCTTGAGCGATTCCGCGGCGGATACCGAAGGACTGCGTGAGATCGCTGCCTCTTCGCGGCCCGACTATAAGTTTTCAGTCGCTTATTATCAAACGATGAAACTCGTACTAAGCCATCTTGGTGCGAAGAGAGCGTTGGTTCGCCAAAGTGCCGGCCGCCGGGCCTTTGTACGACTGAGCCAATCTCAAGATGTCTTCGAGCTTGCGGCCCAGTTAACATTGCACCTCGCGGATGACGATTCGATAGTGGTCGATCAATTGGACGATCGATCACCCGTAACACTCTCCAGCATTACAGTCGTCGCGGTTTTTGCAGCAATGCTCTCATTGCTCGCGGTATCAGACGAAGCCGACAGAGAAGCGATCATTTCCGCTGCAACCGATCTTGCCGCTGCTGTCCAAGCGAAGATCCAGGATCTATATCAGCAAAAAGACATATCGGCTCTGGCCTCGCTTCTGAAACGGTGCGCAAGCCATGTTTGATTTGTCCCGATCCGTGCACAATCTGCCTCGAACCAATAAGCCGCTGAGGGTGGCGGTCAGGCAATTACATTGGTTTAAAGCAGCCTTTCATGCACACGCAGCGCTCTGCGGGGGATCGATAGGATGCGATTTCGCCATTGATGACGTGAAGCTAGCGGGAGCATTCGTTCGTTGGCTGGATAATGTCGATCGTCAAAAGCCGAAAGAGAAGGCCGAACGACGCGAGTTTTTCCAATTTGTACCCTCTCTCGTTCTTCGCGAATTGGTGGTGGACATGCCAATAAAGGCTGCGCATGTCCCTGCCCGCGTCGACCCCAAGTCGGCAGCGGCGTTCTGGCCTGAGGGATATGTGGCCACGACATTTTGCCTGACTGTCTATGCTGCCACGATGGACCAGGAATTTCACATGGACGTCCACGTCAGCCAGATGGTCGACGATCTTCGCAGCTGGTGGTCCTTTCGGGAAAATGCAACCGAGGACATGGACTACGCGGCGGGCTTTTTCCAGATGTTGCTCGGCCAGCAACCTAACTGGTGGATGCCCAGCAATTTCAGCGCTCGGACGCGCTCCGTAGATGACGTCGACAACACCAACGCACCGCCACCAAACTGAAGTCCAGGGTTCTTTCAAGGCGGACAATTTGAAATGGCCAGGCTGGAATATCGGCCGAATGCTATGCTAAACTGCTCCAGCAAAGCTTCAAATATTCGGGCCGCGTTCATTCGCTATATACATACGGCGAATGAGCTTTCGGAGAGCTGATGCTCCTTTCATAAAGAAGCATTTGAGTGCGTCCCATACGGCTATCGAATTGCGAAGATTAGAACTCTCCTCGGAAGGACGTTCATTAGCCTCGCGTTTCGCCAGTTCCAGATCCGCAATCATATGGCATCCAGTTTATGTTCTGGTTGGAGTTCCTGATGTAGCAGGTCGTGGAGTGCCGGCTTTGCGTCATCGTTCAGAAGAAGGTCGGCACCAGGTTTGATTGGGCGTCCTACCGCGCGAGCCACATTCTATCTCCCTCGCTCAGAGCGCCTTTTGCAATTCCGGCAGTGCGTCGAAGAGATCGGCGACGAGGCCGTAGTCGGCGACCTGGAAGATCGGCGCCTCCTCGTCCTTGTTGATGGCGACGATCACTTTCGAATCCTTCATGCCCGCCAGATGCTGGATGGCGCCTGAGATGCCGGCGGCGATGTAGAGATCGGGGGCGACCACCTTGCCGGTCTGGCCGACCTGCCAGTCGTTCGGGGCATAACCGGCATCGACGGCCGCACGGCTGGCGCCGACGGCGGCACCGAGCTTGTCGGCAACCGGCAGGATGACTTCCTTGAACTTCTCGGCCGAGCCCAAGGCCCGGCCGCCTGAGATGATGATCTTCGCCGACGTCAGTTCCGGACGCTCCGAGGCCGACAGCGCATCGGAGACGAACCGCGACAGACCCGCATCGGAGATGGCCGGGATCGCCTCGACGGCGGCCGAGCCACCTTCAGCAGCCGAAGCAAACGAGGCGGTGCGCACGGTGATCACGCGTTTGGCATCGCTTGCCTGCACCGTCTGGATGGCGTTGCCGGCATAGATCGGCCGCTTGAAGGTATCGGCCGAGACGACTTCGATGATCTCGGAGATCTGGGCGACGTCGAGCAGGGCGGCGACGCGCGGCAACACGGTCTTGCCGACCGAGGTGGCGGCAGACAGGATCGTGTCGTAGGAACCGGCGAGCGAGACGATCAGATCGGCCAGCGGCTCGGCCAGATTGTTGGCAAGCGCGTCGCTTTCGGCCAGCAGCACCTTGGCCACACCGGAAAGTTTCGCCGCCTGATCGGCCGCAGCCTTGGCGGCCTTGCCTGCGACCAGAACATGGACGTCGCCGCCGATCTGCGAGGCTGCCGTCAGCGCCTTGGCGGTCTGGTCGGAGAGATGATTGCCGTCATGGTCGGCCAGAAGAAGAATGGTCATGATAGTTGCTCCTGTTCCTGCCCGATTACAGCACGCCGGCTTCGTTCTTCAGCTTATCGACCAGTTCGGCGACGCTCTTGACCTTGACACCGGCCTTGCGGCCGGACGGCTCCTCGGTCTTCAACACCTTCAGCCGCGGCGTCGTGGAGACGCCGAAATCAGCCGGGCTCTTCTTGTCGAGCGGCTTCTTCTTCGCCTTCATGATGTTCGGCAGCGAGGCATAACGCGGCTCGTTCAGGCGCAGGTCGGTGGTGACGACCGCCGGCAGCTTGATCTCGATCGTCTGCAGGCCGCCATCGACCTCGCGGGTCACCGTCGCCTTACCGTCAGCGATCTCGATCTTCGAGGCGAAGGTTGCTTGGGCCGAACCAAGCAGGGCCGCCAGCATCTGGCCGGTCTGGTTGGAATCGTCGTCGATCGCCTGCTTGCCGGTGATGATCAGGCCTGGCTGTTCGGCATCGGCGACCGCCTTGAGGATCTTGGCGACAGTGAGCGGCTCGACCTGACCGTCGGTCTCGACCAGGATCGCCCGGTCGGCGCCCATGGCGAGCGCAGTCCTCAGCGTTTCCTCGGCCTTGGCCGGGCCGATCGACACGACCACAACCTCTTCCGCCTTGCCGGCCTCCTTCAGCCGCAGCGCCTCTTCCACCGAGATCTCGTCGAACGGGTTCATCGACATCTTCACATTGGCAAGCTCGACACCCGTGCCATCCGGCTTCACCCGGATCTTCACGTTGTAGTCGACAACCCGTTTGACTGGGACGAGAATCTTCATTTATGCAATCCTCTCTCAACCGCCATTGCTCATCTACATCGGCCAGTTCGTGTGGATGATCCGTGTAAGCACGCATTGCACACTCGTCGCCGCGGATTCCTGGACTCCTCGGCTCGTGACACGGGCGATACCGAGCTGTGCTTGGACTGCCCCTCCGTCAACGAACAGTGTTGCGCAGGACGCCTACATTCTCCAGCTCGACCTCTACAATGTCGCCCGGCTTCAACCACAGAGGCGGCTGCCGCTTGGCGCCAATACCCTGAGGGGTTCCGGTCGAGATGATATCGCCGGGAGAAAGGGTCAAGAAATGCGATATATAGCTGACCAACTGGCGCACCGGAAAAATCATGAGATGCGTGTTGGATGATTGGACCTCCGAACCGTTGACGCGCGTCCGAATATCGAGATCTTGGATATCGCCGACCTCTTCCAGCGTAACAAGAACCGGACCAACTGGCGTCGAACCATCGACAGCCTTGCCTGCAAGCCACTGTGTGCCGCGATACTGAAGATCACGTGCCGTGATGTCGTTCAAAACGGTCACGCCGGCTACGAAATCGAGAGCGTCGTCAGCAGAGACGGAGCGGCATTCCCGACCGATGACGATTGCGAGCTCGCCTTCGAAATCCAGGTTGGAAGTAATGTTGGAGCAGCATATCTCATCGAAAGGACCGATAAGCGTGCTTGCAAACTTCGCGAAAATGTCGGGGTGTGTCGGCAGTGCGCGCCCGGTCTCGGCAACATGGTCGTTGTAGTTGAGGCCGATGCAAAGGATCTTCGAGGGATCGGTGACCGGCGGACCAAGTCGAACTTTGCCAAACGGCCCCACTTCGGCTTTTGGATTCTTCCGGGCAGCAGCAGCGAGCCGCCCCGAGAGCTCTGACAACGCTCCTCCGTGCTCCCGTAGCAATTCACGCACCGATAAGACAGATTTCGCGTTCTCGCGGGGTTCGCCTTTAAGGAGCGTATCCACGTCGAAAATCGAGGAATCCACCACAACACCTGCTCGCCACGAGCCAGCCGAGTCATATGTCACTAATTTCATTTGTCCTCCTCGCACCGGGTTGGTGCTTTCGATTCAAAAGTGAGAAAAAGCATTCAGCCGTTGGCAAGGACCGCGGACCGGAACTCTCCGTTCACGGCTGAAAATCGATCGACCTGTTGTGGCCCCCGGTGCCCCGTAGCTAGATTCGATTCCCTTTGACGAAGTCGGCAGCGCGTTCACCGATCATGATCGCAGGAGCATTCAGATTGCTGGACGACACGAACGGCATAACGGAAGTATCGGCGACCCGAAGGCCGTCGATGCCATGCACGCGCAACTGCGGATCGACCACGGCCATCTCGTCCGTTCCAATTTTGCAGGCACCGCTCAGATGATAGGCTCCTTGCGTATATTTCCTGACGAAAGCCTCGAACTCTGCCCGGGTTTTCAGCGGCTTGGCCGGCAAATGGGGTTCGCTGACGAACTTCTTCATTGATGGCTGTGCCATGATCTCCTGTCCAAGCCGGATCCCATCGACAAGCCGATCAACGTCGTATTGGTTACTGAGATAGTTGGGATCCACTATTGGCGGGACACTCGGGTCCGCTGAGCGGAGAGCAATTCGGCCGCGCGATTTTGGCCGGCAGGCATAGACGTTCAACGTGCATCCATTGCCACTCGCCGTGGTTTCCACCCCCTCCTCGATGCCGGCGCCGGCGAAGAAGTGATATTGGAGATCGGGGGTGGGATCCGATTTATCGCTCCACCAGAAGGCTCCGCCCTCGCAAATATTCGATGTAATCGGCCCTGAGCCGAAAAGCGCAAATTGAGCCGCCGCGGCAAGCTGCCACCGCAGCTTCTTGTACTTGTCATAGCTCGTGTTCGACTTCAGGTTATAAATCAGGAAGCAATCCGTATGATCCTGCAGATTTTGCCCCACGCCTGGCAGGTCGTGAACCACCTGAACGCCTGAGCGCTGGAGCTCGGCGGCAGGCCCGATTCCCGAGAGCAAAAGAAGACGAGGAGATCCAACTGCCCCCGAGGATATGATAACCTCGCGTTCTGCCCGCATCGTTTCAAGGCGGCCGTTTTCCACGTATTGGACACCAACGGCGCGGCCGCCCTCAACCAGGATCTTCGTGACCTGTTTGTCAGTGACAATGTTGAGATTCCGTCGCTTTCGGGCTGGACGAAGATAGGCATCGGCGGAACTGCACCGACGACCATCCTTCGTCGTCAGCTGGTAAAGCCCCGCCCCCTGCAGATCGCCCGAATTGAAATCCGGATTATAGGGTATTCCCGCCTCTTGGCAGGCCTTAACCCAGGCTTTGGTCAGCGGCAAAGTATACTGCTGGTTCGAAACGCTCAATGGTCCGTCCTGACCATGAGCATCGTTCGAATAAACCTCGTTGTTTTCTGCCTTGCGGAAGTAGGGGAGCACATCCCTGTAGCCCCAACCTTCTGCTCCATGGTCGACCCAACGGTCGAAATCCGATGGCGCGCCCCTCATATAGATCATCGCGTTCAGCGAGCTGCCGCCGCCTAGGACCCTTGCTTGTCCGACTTGTGGCTCGGTGTCATTTTGATGCTTAAGCTTCTCGACCTTGTACCAATGAAGCAAAGAGCTCTTGAAGGATTTATAGAATGTGACCGGAAAGCGGATCCAGATGCTGCTGTCCCTCGGCCCTGCCTCAAACAGGGTCACCGATACATCCGGATCCTCGCTCAGCCGACCCGCTATAGCGCACCCCGCAGATCCCCCACCCACCACGATAAAATCGGGCATCACACTATCCTAATCTGAGTAATATACCGCGTACGGCCCCGCACATGACTATGAGCAGACGCTGACCAGGGCTGTTCCGCCTATCGGATCCCCGAGAAGAACGCATCAACTTCTGCCTGACGCATGTCGCAGAACCAGCACTCCACGATCTGCTCGTTCTCGAAACGGTAAGCTGCGAGACGGTCGGTGCGAACCTGCTTGTCACCGCGCGCCCAAATCTCATGAACCATGATCAAAATAGCCTCATCCGACTCTGCGATCAGTTCATCATGCCCGGCCTCACCACCGACGATCCATTTGTCGGTATAAGCGGCGACCTTGTTCACCCAGCCTTCGACAAAGCCCTTGGCACCATGGAAATCGCGGGAAAGAACGGGGTGCGTTCCACCCATATGCACCACGAGATTGTCCGCATAGTAGCTGCAGCCCTTTTCGACATCGCCGCTCGACCATGCTTCGTGATACTCACGCAATATTTCCTTTGCACGCTTCTTGCCCATTTTACTCCCCTTATTCGCTATTACGTTGAATCGGCTGAGAGAAACTACGCGGTCCTTTGCCTCGCCTCGGTCGACGATATGGATTTTCCATCGGCCGAGATCGCGACACCATAAATCTCAAGTGCTGCGCTGCGTGATACGACGCCGTCGCGGACATCGCGAAGAACGGACGCGGGGTCCCGCTGGTGAGGCGGCCCCCAGCCGCCGCCCGCCGTAGCCTCAATCACCAGCTGGAATGGCTTGACTTCCTCGACGCCATAGGGCGGGCAATATAGCTCTTCACCCGTCGCAAGATCGAAAGCCCTGATAGACCCCTTCTCGCCCCAGTGCCCGCCATTGACGCCAGCAGCGGTCTTCTTGCGTGCCCCCTCGCCTCGGAGCAGATGTTCACCGGGCGCAAGGACATCAACAACATAGTCGACGCCGGTTCCACCGCGATATTGGCCTGCACCGCCCGTATCGCAACGCATCTCGTAGCGATGCACGCGGATCGGATAAGATTGCTCATAGGTCTCGACATTCGGGATGAACATCCCGCCGAGCGTCATCTGGTGGCTGGAGGTCGGAAATCCGTCCCGCCCTTTGACCGCACCTCCACCGGAACTGCCGTGCCAGTGATAGAGAACAAAGACGTTTCCGTCAGGCTTCGTGCCCGACGAGATGCCGAACACCGATTTACCCCACCCCGCGCAGGCGCGCTCGGGATCGGCCTGCGCCAATGCTCCCCAACACGCATTCATGATGTCGATCGCCGGGAATACCGTGTTCATCGTCATTGGTGCCGGCGGCAAGGCGTTCACCACGCTTCCTTCGGGCGCGATGATCTTGACACATCGATAGGTACCCTCGTTATGCGGAATTGCGGGGTCCAGAAAGGCGGAAAGAGCGCAGTAGACGGCCGAATGCGTGTTGGCGATACCGCTATTTTTGAATCCCTTGATTTGAGGCGATGTGCCCGTGAAATCAAAGGTAATCGTGTCGTCGTCGATGGTCATCTTGATGCGGGTTTCGATATCGACAAGCTTGAAGCAGTCGGTATCGCTGAAGTCCGATGCATGCCATACGCCATTCGGAAGCTCCGCGATCGCCTGGCGCATTCGCCGCTCGCCGTAGTCAAGAAGAGCATCAAGGTAGGTGCGGCCCTTCTTGAGACCGAGTTGGGAGATGACGTCAGCCAAGCGCTGGCCGCCAATCCGTGTCGAGCCGATCATCGCTCCAAGATCGCCTTCCAGCAGGTCCGGGCAGCGCGAGTTCAGAAGCAGCATGCGCCACAGGTCGTCGCGCAACCGGCCCTTTTCGATCAATTTGAGGACGGGCAGGCGAATTCCTTCGTGGAAAATCTCTGTCGCCTTGGCATTGTAGGTACCAGCAGCGCCGCCGCCGATATCAGACTGGTGAGCACGATTGCTGCAGAAGCCGATCAGTTCGCCTTCGACGAAAACAGGCCTAATAAGCGTCCAGTCCGGCAGGTGATTGCCGCCGGCCGCATAGGGATCGCTCAGAATGAACACATCTTCCGGCTCGATACGCCCGGAGAAATCCCGCAGAACCGCGCGCACGGCAAATCCGCCACTGCCGGAATGGATCGGCAAACCGTCCGCCTGCGCGATCGTCTCGCCATCCGCATTGCTCAGGAAGCACGAAAAGTCATGGCTTTGGCTGAAGATCGGACTGCGCGCCGTCCGAGTCATGATCGTGCCCATTTGCAGGCTGATATGATCCAGCTGCCGCTGCAGAATTGCGATGAGAACCGGATCGTATTCCGGAGACAAAACAGTGCTCATAATTTGACCTCATCAATTCTTGCAATAAACCATTCGGCCTGCGAGGCATTTGACTGCGGTCGCACCAGAGACGCAGCATCTTTCAGATAGGGCCCAGGGATGCTTTGCCCGTTCATGCTGCCTCGCTCTGCAGAATGTCGACGTGATAGTTGCCGGCTTCGGTCATCGTCAGCTTGTCGCCGGCCCCGAGTATGAGCGTGGTCGTTGCTTCTTCGATGATGGCAGGTCCAGTCAGTTGCTGGCGCGGGGTCAGGGCCGTGCCATCGTAAACAGGCGTCTCGACGAAACCCAACTCCCTGTTGACCCATACCGGGCGGCGCGAAATGGCTACCGGATCGGACACTGCGGCGGGAGCAGAAGCAACTTCCAACGCATCAAGCCTGCCGATCGCTGCCAATCGCAGATTGACGATCTCAATTGCACCTGAGGGCTGTACGTAACCGAAAAGCCGTTGATAAACCTGCTCGAATGCCGCGCGTATGGTTCCCGCATCCGTCGAGGCGCACTCTACCGGGATGGTCCACTGCTGGCCGAAATAACGAAGATCATAGGCGCGTTTCAGAAGCGCCTTGTCGCCTGTGAAACCTTCGCGCTCAAGAACATCGCTCGCTTCCGCCTGCATCTCGACAAAAGCGGCCTTGAGCAGGTCCGGGCCTGAACTTTCGCGATTGTCCAGATCCTTGAGCCAGCTTCGGACATAGTCATGGCGAAGGTCGGAATTACACATGCCAAATGCGCAAAACACACCAGCGAGGCGCGGGATGTACAGACTTGAGCATCCGAGCAGCCTTGCAGTCGATGGACCGTGGAGAGGACCTGCCCCACCGCAGGCCACGAGTGTAAATGCCCGTGGATTGTAACCCTTTTCGAGCGAGGCTTGCTCCACCGCGTGGAGAATATTTTGCTCGACGAGCTGTATGATACCGGCCGCCGCGTCGTTGACGCTGAGACCAAGAGGCTTTGCGACATGGGTCTCGATCGCCTCGAGCGCCTTTTCAAGATTCAAGGTGATCACTCCGCCAGCATAAGGACCCGGCTTGAGCCGACCAAGGACCAGCTGCGCATCGGTCACAGTGGGCCGTGTGCCGCCACGGCCATAGCAGGCCGGTCCGGGGGTGGAGCCCGCGCCTTCCGGTCCGGCCTTCAGGAGCCCGGCGCCGTCCACGGACGCAATCGTACCTCCGCCTGCGCCGACAGTGTGAATGTCAACGGACGGAATGTTCAGATGGTAACCGTCGACCACGATCTGGTCTGTCATTGAGACCGTCCCGTGCTCCATCAACGTAACGTCGCAACTCGTTCCACCAACCTCAATCGACATAAGGTGCTCGGACCCGGTGTCCTGGCCGAAAAACTTCAGCGAACCGACACCGGCGGCCGGGCCAGACAGAACGAGACTGGCTGGCGATTGACCGATCTCATCTATGGAAATCGCGCCGCCGTTCGACTGGATCATCAAAAGTTTGCGCTTAAGTCCAAGCGAGGAGAGCCGCTGCGAAAGGCTTTCGAGATAAGGAACGACACGGCGCGCAACATAAGCATTGACGACGGTCGTCGACGTGCGTTCGTACTCGCCAATCGTCGGAGCGATTTCAGATGACGCGGTGACCCAGACGTTCGGAAGAAGCTTTTTCAGCTCTGCCTTGGCTGCTCTTTCGTGGACCGGATTTGCGTAGGAATGCAGGAAGCAGATCGCAACCGTTTCGACGCCCTCCTCCTCGAACACACGCGCAGCGGCTGCGACAGAATCCGGATTGAAGGGTATCCTGACGGTACCATCCTGCTCCAGTCGTTCGACGACCGGGAGGCGCAGATAACGGGGAACCAGGACTTCGGGGAACGGCTTTCGATGGTCCCAAACATATTCACGCATGGATCGTCGGATCTCTAGCGAATCGCGGAAGCCTTCCGTGACCAGAAGCCCAACCTTTGCACCCTTCTTTTCAAGCAGCGTATTTGTCGCAATGGTCGAGCCATGAACAAAAAGCTCAGTGTTCGAAAGGAAGGTTTCGACGTCGATTGCCAAAGCATCCGCCGCCAGTCGAATTGCCGAAAGCACGCCTTCCGTCGGATCCGAAGGGACCGAAGGCGCCTTGAATGCACGCACGGCCCCTTTGGAGTCAACCATGACAAGATCGGTAAAGGTACCGCCGATATCAACTCCGACGCGGTAGGGTGCAATTAACATCGGCTGTCCACTCATCGTTGCTTCACCATTTCCCTTATATCTCTGCCAAAGGCTGCTGAACCCTTTGTCTCAGTTGGACGTGCCTTTGTAAGCGTCAAGTTCCCTTTCGACGACGTGCACCAGCTTGTCCGCTATCGAGAAGACCTCGACCTCTGTCATCGGGCTGGACAGCGACCCGGAACAGTTGGGCGTGAGCAGGACGTTTTCGTTCAGCATGGCCAACTGAATCCGACGGATGAGCTTTGCGGCCTCTGCAGTCGGAAATGCGCTCCGATAGCCGGTAACCCTTCCCGCGCCTATGTGAAGCCGAAACAGCGATCCCATTCCGGTGACCGTTGCGGCCACGCCAGCGTCCGCAAGTCCTTTGCTAATTCTATCGCGCAAGGCGCCGCCGAGTTTATTAAGTCGTTCCACGACCGGCCGCGAGTAGTGATCGAGAGAGGCCAGGCCCGCAGCCATGCTGAGCGGATTGGCGCTGAACGTGCCTCCCATTGACACTTTCGGTTTGCCAGCGGAGTGATCGAAGACCGCCATATATTCGGCGCGCCCGGATACAGCGCCGATCGGCAATCCGCCGCCAATGATCTTGGCCGTCGTAATCAGATCCGGCTCAAGGCCGAAAAGAGGGGAAGCTCCTTCATAGGACAGACGGAAGCTGATCACTTCGTCGGCAATGAGAATGATCCCATCACGACGGCAAGCATCCTGGACGACAACAGCTGTTTCTTTCGACATCGGCACCGTACCGGCACGGGAGGCATTCGGATCGACGATAACTGCGGCCAGCGTAGCCCCTTCGCGGCGAAGAATGTCTGCGCAACGCTGCGGATCGTCGTAGGGGAGGACCACCACTTCTTGCAAAACCGAATCCGGTGTGCCGGCATTGCAGCGAACAGATGCAGGGTTGCCATTCTCGTCGTCCCAGTTCGACGGCGTCGGATCAAGGCTCACCTCAACCCAGTCGTAGGCCCCATGATAGCAGCCCTCGAACTTGGCAATCCTGTGCCGGCCGGTCAGGCCCCGTGCACCCTTGATTGCGGCCAGCACGGCCTCGGTTCCCGAGTTGCAAAAACGGGTCTGCTCCATTCGCGGGCTTCTGGCGGCGAGCGCTTCGGCAAGAAGGATTTCGCTCTCCGTCGGCATTCCGAACGCGGTTCCGGTGGCCATCGCGTCGCGCACCGCGTCCAGAACCGGGCGAAAGGCGTGGCCATGGATGAGCGAGAAAAAGTTGTTTGCGCAATCGAGAAGCCGTCGCTCATCGATGTCGATGACCCAGCATCCTTCACCACGCGCTGCGTAAGGTGGATGCGGCTGAAGCCACGATGCCGCCCGCATCGACCCACCAGGAACCACCTTCCGCTCTCTCATATAGGCGGCTTCGGAGCGCTTGCCGATAGCGGAACCTGCTTCATCGCTGCTCTGCCCTGAGCCGAGTGTCATCCTGTTCTCCATCCATTCTTGAGTGAGGAGCAATAAACACTATGATCCAGATTAATGTCAACAGGATCATGTGATCCAACTTCTCTTTGATGATTGACGGCGGGAGAGTTCCCATTCCGCCACTGAAGGGAGTACTGACGTCTCGAACAACCGGTGCGCATCTCAAGCGATCGAACCTGATTGGCCGCTCACTTGCGAGTCATATGACCCGAGCAGTTGGCTGTAAGCCACGCCGACCATCCAGCTAAATGATGGAAGCTACCGAGCTGCTCCAAGATATTTTTATAAGCGCCACCGCTGCTGCTCCAGCGGCCCAAGTTTAAAATTAAAATATCTCTAAGGATCAGATGATCCACTTGACATCAATTTGGATCATAGTGTTCACTGTGGCTTGCCGAGCTCGAATGGAGCGCAGCTGCCGTTGAAGCGTGAACAAATCGAGAGGCTACGATTCAGACGATTTATTCAATGACCTCGCGCTGCAAGTTCCCGATTTGGACGGCGGTTAAAATGGGCGCCTCCATGGCGGCGTGAAATGCTACTCGCATAGGAATCGCCGCAGGACACATACTGGGCAAATATTGAGGAGTCAGTTGAATGGCCAACGAAAGCCGAACATCCGTGTATGACGTCGTGATTGTCGGCGCCGGGCCTTCCGGAGCGGTGGCCGCAAAACGGCTCGCAGAAGAAGGTATGTCCGTCATTTGTCTCGAGCAAGGTGGTTATCCCGACTACACGAAACTTCGGCACTCCGGCCTCGAGTTCGAACTGACAAAACAACAGCATTTTGCCACAAACCCAAATCGTCGCAAGGCGCCCTCAGACTATCCGATCGACGTCAGCGATACCGATATCGAGCCATTGATGTGGAACGGCGTCGGCGGCAGTTCGGTGCTCTACGCGGCTGCCTGGCATCGACTTAAGCCAAGCGATTTCCGGGTACGCACGGTGGACGGAATCGCCGACGACTGGCCTCTCAGCTATGCGGAGCTCGAACCTTTTTACGCCCGGGTCGAGAACGACTTCGCGGTATCCGGTGTCGGGGGAGACTCCGCTTATCCGCCAGGTTTCGACATCCCGTTGCCGCCGTTTCCAATGGGAGCGATGGAGCGGAAATTCGCCACGGCCCATGACCGGCTTGGCTGGCACTGGTGGCCAGGCAGCAATTCCATCGCGACCGTGAAACATAATGGACTGTTGCCCTGTGTGCGGCGCGGTGCGTGTACGTGGGGCTGTTTCGATGGTGCCAAAGCTTCAGTCGATCGGACGCATTGGCCGACCTGCATCAAGCTTGGCGTGAAGCTTGTCCAGAACGCGCGAGTGTTGCGCGTGGAAACGGGATCCGACGGTCTCGCCACGGGCGTGACCTATGTGGATCGGGAAACGGGAACCACGCATTTTCAGCCCGGCCGTACAGTTATCGTTTCTGCTAACGGCGTGGGTACGCCGAGGCTGCTCCTGAATTCCACCTCGATCGACCATCCGAACGGATTGGCAAATTCGTCCGGGCTGGTGGGCAAGCGATTGATGATGCATCCATATGGCACCGTGAGCGGTCTGTTCGACGATTTCTTCGAGAATTGGCAAGGACCCTACGGTCAACGCGCCTATTCGCTGGAATTTGCCGAGACCCGCAAAGAAACAAATTTCTACCGAGGAGCAAAATGGCAGCTCATGGGAATGGGTGGTCCCCTCGCATCGGTAGGCAGCTGGCCCTGGGGCAGCAATGCCGATGTCTGGGGCGACAACTTCCATGCGACGGTACACAAACGGTTCGGCCGTTCGGCTTATTGGGGGATCATGGCGGAAGACCTGCCGAGCGAGGACAATATGGTTACCCTCGATCCTGATGTGACCGACGCCCAGGGCATGCCTGCCGTAAAGGTGTCATACAAGGCATCACAAAATACTCTGGATCTTTTGGACTTCAACCTCTTGCGGGCTTCAGAATCCATGAAGGAAGCGGGCGCCTATGAAGTGTCGGGAACACCTCTGATGCGGGAAACCGGCTGGCACATACTGGGAACAGTGCGAATGGGCCACGACCCAAGCACGTCGGTTGTCGATTCGTTTGGACGCTCGCACGATGTGCCAAACCTCTTCGTCATGGACGGAAGTGTTATGCCGACCTCGGGTGCGGTCAACCCTACCGGTACCGTGACCGCGCTGGCATTGCGGAATGCTGAATCCATCATTGAAAACAGACGCTCCCAGCCAGTCAGTCGGACTGCTGAAGCGCACAAAGCTGGACTCTAATCCATGACGAAGAACATTGATGACCTTAGGACCAGAATCGCGTGGGTAGCAGATGCCCTGATCCCTTCAGACCCTAAATTCGGTATGCCCTCGGCCACGGAAGCCGGCATGTTGGATCGTCTGCTACCCCGAGCGCTGAAGGAGCGCGACGATATGGCGCCATCGTTCTTCAAAGCGTTGTCGCGTCTGCCCGAGGACCGTCCGAGCGATCCGTTAGGCACCGTCCGCGCTCTCGGCGCCGATGACTTCTACACGATATCTTTCCTGATCGCGGGAGCCTTTTTTCTGGACGAGGCTGTCACCCGGAAGTTGCTGTATCCGGGACAGGAAGCTTTGTACGAAACCCCCGACTACGACGAGATCATGGAGACGGTTGAGCGGGTGCAAGCAAGAGGGGCGGTGTACCTCGACGTGTCGGCAGAGTGAGGCTACCTAACCGGTGTGACAAAACGCTGAACCGCATGGCTTGCGACTTCCGTTTCATCCATTCAGCAGCAGGTGGAAAATGGCGTTAGCTGATTGCAACGCCTCTGTGTGAACGTTTGAAATCAGGGAATTACTTTTCCAGGGTTGAGCAGGTTGTGCGGATCGATCGCCGTTTTTATCCGCTTCATCAAGGCAATCTTTCCGTCAGCGCCATAGCGCTGAAGCAGGTTGAGCTTGGTGCGCCCTATCCCATATTCCGCGCTGAACGTCCCTCCCATTTCGAACGCCAGCCTGTAAATTTCCGGAGAAATATCCTCCTCCACGCCGCGTTTGAAAATTGCCTTATCTGTCCCCTCAGGAGGAACGATGTTGAAGTGCACGTTGCCGTCGCCGACATGGCCATAGACTGATAGAATGGAACCTCTCCGATAGCTGTGAACCAGTTGGCACGCCGATTCGATGAATTCTGCAAGGCGAGACGTCCGCACGGCAATATCGTGTTTGACCGATCCGCCATGATAGATCTCGGCCTCAGGAATGTTTTCGCGCAAATGCCAAAGGCCTGCCCGTTGCAGCTCGCTTGCGGCAATTGTGCCATCGCTGATCAGGCCGGACTCGAAGAGCTCGGCAAGCAGCGCGCTTATACATTCTTCGAGGTTCAAAATTGGCGAGGCGGTCGCGGCTTCGAGAATGACGTAATGTGCACTTTCGTGCTCGAGCGGATTCCGAAGGCGGTCGTCAGCATTGAGGAGCAGTTGCAAGGACGTGCCGGAAATATATTCAAATGATGTAATCGCCTCTCCACTCTGTGTCTGGGCGGCATCGAGAATGGTGGCCAGCGAGGCAATGTCGCGCACGGCCAGAAAAGCAGTAATCGTCTGACGCGGCTTCCTCACCAGTTTCAGGGAAACACCTGTGATAATCCCGAGCGTTCCTTCAGCGCCAATGAAAAGCTGCTTCACGTCATAGCCGGAATTGTTTTTCCGGAGCGGGTTCAATTCGCTAAACAGAGAGCCATCCGGCAACACCGCTTCAAGCCCGAGCACCAAGTCGCGAGCCATGCCGTATCGGATGACGTTGATGCCGCCGGCATTGGTCGAGAGATTGCCGCCAATGCGGCAGGATTGCTGTGAACCCAAAGCAAGGGGCAACAAGAGACCAGCAGCATCGGCGGCTTGCTGCAGATCGCTCAATATCACGCCTGCATCTGCGGTGACGGAGAGATTTTTAGGATCGAGCTCCCGGACCTTGTTCATTCTCTCCAGACTCACGAGCAATTCCTGCCCATCGGCGCTTGGCGTTGCCGCCGTGCAATAGCTCGTGTTGCCGCCTTGGGCTACAACGCCGATCTTGTGCTCAGCACAGGCACGGATAATCGCCTGAACTTCAGCCGTATTGCGTGGACGCAACAGGGCGGCTGTAGCTCCGACGTATTGTCGACGAAAATCCGTGAGATATGAGGAGATGATATCCTGATCTCTGGTCACCACCTCCGCCGGCAACTTCAAAAGCATGCTGTCGACATGTAGCGGCAAGACCATCACCCCGTCACAAGATCCGGAAGGGCCTCTCCCTGGAGCGCGCGCCGCGCCCTTTCCACGGCTTGCTCCTGCAATGCATCCAATGACGTGGTGGAACGCCAGGCAACATGAGGGGTGAATATCGTATTCGGCGCGTCGCGCAATGGATGTCCTCCCGCCAGAGGTTCCTGTGCGAACGTGTCAAGCCCTGCGCCGGCGATCGTTCCCGCGCGAAGAGCAGCAGCGAGTGCTTCCTCATCGATCAGGCCTCCACGCGAAACGTTTATGATTACCGCATTGCGACGCATGCGCCCCAATACATCGGCCGAAATGAGGTGGCGGGTGTCCGCGGTGAGAGGCAAGTGAAGCGAGACGACATCCGACTCCTCAAGCACCTGCTTCAGGTTAGCCGCGGGGACGTCTGAAAAAGTAGATATCGGGTCAAAGGCGTGGACCTTCGCGCCGATAGCGCTCCACCATTTCGCGACTAGCTTCCCGATGCGGCCCATTCCTACTACGCCAACCTGAAGGTTCGAGAGCTTGGGCGTATCCAAACCGATCACTCCGGCCCACTCCCCCGCACGGATTGCTTCCTGACCGTGCGGGATGCGCCGCGCTAGGCTCAATCCCATCGCCAATGCATGTGAGGCAACTTCTTCGGACGCCGTATCGGGAACAATGGTCACAGGCACGCCGGCTTCGTTCGCAGCCGCGACATCAATGTTGTCGTATCCGACGCCATAGCGCACGACTGCCTTGCAACGCTGCAACATCCCGAACTCCTCCGCCGACATCTTGGCGTAAGGTGTGACCATCACAACCTCAGCATCGGGCATCCGACTGCGGAATGATGCCTGATCCTCGGCAACCACGATCTCTCTGCCGAAGCGTGCGGCTAGTGCACGTTCCCTGTTCACGTTCGGGAAGCGATGGGGAGCGACCAGGATAATCCCCGTCTCGTCTGCCATGTTCATCTTATCTGTCTCCGCATGTTGCCATGAATTCGGTGGGCGCGGCCGGTTGCATGTCTCAACGGATGTCGATGGTTCCCATACGACCGCTCGAGATTGGCCTGGGCTTTTGGCAAGCTTCAGCTCATGGTGTCGAGGTCGATGAGTTCGATCTTGTACCCATCGGGATCCTCGATAAAGGCGATCACGGTTGAGCCGTGTTTCATTGGTCCTGCCGGTCGAGGAATCCGCGCTCCGTTTGCCGCCAACTCATCGCAAATGCCGTAGATATTCCTGACGCCGAGTGCGATGTGCCCGTAGCCAGTACCGAGATCGTATGCGGTTTGCTGATCCCAATTGTAGGTTAGCTCGATGACTGCGTGAGATTCTTCCGGACCATAACCCACGAATGCGAGTGAGAACTTGCCTTCGGGATAATCCAACTTGCGCAGCAACTTCATTCCCAAGAGTCGCGTGTAGAAATCAATCGACCTGTCGAGGTCTCTGACCCGCACCATTGTGTGGAGGACTCGAAACTTGGGTTCACTCATCGTCTTTTCCTCTCGACTTTCTCGTATTGCTTGGCAGCAAGAAACCGCGTGCCGAGCGCGCCCTGGCGGCTCCCTTGCGCACAGCGCAGGCTGGACAGATCGCGTGGTTCGCTTCCTCGCCGGTGCCGAAAACCATTACGCTTCAGGCTGTACAAACTAAGATCCAATGAACACGTGATCCAAATATATGTCAATAGGATCATCTGATCCCAATGACTTTTCTATTCCGGCAAGGACGGGTCACGGGCCTCGCCTCCTCGCAAGGCAACGAGAGCGCGACCGCTCTGCGCCGCGCGCAGAGGCCGCGCAGCCGAAAACAAAAGTCAGCGTGGATCACATGATCCTCTTGACAATGAATTGGATCATGTTGTTCACTGCGTCCCAATAAAAGGGGATTGAGGGCGAGAGAAGCTGGGTCTGAGGACTCGGCGATTGAGCTGGGTACGCATCCGCAAGCGCTCCAAAAGTAGCCTTTCGGCTCATTCAGTTTCACCAGCAAGACGACCCTCTGAAGGAGAGCGTATGACTTCCGTCACTTTCGCCAATGTCTGGAAGCAATTTGGTGCGCATACAGCCATCGAAGAGCTTGATCTTGAAATCAAGGATGGCGAGTTCATGGTCTTCGTTGGGCCTTCCGGTTGCGGAAAGACAACGACGCTGCGCATGCTTGCGGGTCTGGAAATCCCGACATTCGGTAAGATCTTGCTTGGAGACGAGGATGTCACGCTAACCCCGCCAGGACGCCGAAACATCTCGATGGTGTTCCAGAGCTATGCGCTCTACCCGCACATGACCGTTCGCCAGAATTTGGCATTCGGTCCGCAAATCCGTCACGAAAACAAATCCGAGATCGCCGCTGGCATCGATAGGGTCGCCAACCTTGTCGGACTTCAGGCGCTGCTGCACCGCTTCCCGAGCGAGCTTTCCGGCGGACAGCGTCAACGCGTGGCTCTCGCTCGCTCAATGATCCGCCGGCCGCGCATTTTCCTTCTCGACGAACCTCTCTCAAATCTGGATGCCAGCCTGCGAACGCACATGCGTACCGAGATTGCGGAGTTGCAGCGGCAGCTAGGCGTCACGGCAGTGTATGTCACGCATGATCAGGTCGAAGCGATGACCATGGGACACAGGATAGCGGTGTTCGATCACGGTCGCATTCTTCAGGTTGCAACGCCGGCGGAACTTTACCGCGCGCCGGCTAGCAAGGTCGTTGGCATGTTCATCGGTTCACCGCGAATGAATATTCTGCCGGCCAGGGTAAGCCATGACGGAAGCCTCGTGAACATACATTGCCTGGGCGCGACCTTCTCCATGGAAGCACGTCATTTCCTCCGGGATCGAGTGTCGGAAACAATCGAATTGGGGATCCGGCCAGACGAAATTCAATGGGTAAAAGATGCCCCGTCGAGATGCACCGAAAAGATCACCGGCGTCGTGACGTCTCTGGAAACAACGGGATCCGACACCTTCGTCGTAGTCGATGTTGAGGGAACACAAGTGAATTCCAAATTTCCGAGCTTTGCTCCCGTAAAGCGCGGAGACACGGTCGATTTGATCTTTGATCCTGCGGATCTGCATTTCTTCGATGCGGGAACCGGAGCGAGCCTGAAGGTCAGGCCGGCCAACAACAACTAAACGGAACGCAAATCAAACTGGGAGAAGAGTTTATGTTGATACACCGAATTGGACTGGCTTCCTGCCGAAGGGATCATCAGGCCGCCGATCAGACAAATGGCCATCGAACGGCTATCAAACGAGCATTGCGCAACTACGCCTTGGCGGCTCTGATGGCGACAACGGCTTTTTCCGGCGCTTGTGTCGACGCCGCCCACGCCGCAAATGTGAAGGTGGCCTTCAGTCTGAACTGGACCTTCGCTGATCCCAAACTTGCCCAAAAATGGTTCGCCGATATTAAGGCTCAGTTCGAGAAGAAGCATCCGGGCGATACAATGGAACTGATACCAGTTCCCGGCGCTTATGATGACTTTATCACCAAGTTGAGCCTGCTTTACAACTCGCCCAAGACCAAACCTGATGTGATCCAGTATTTCGACATCAATGTCGGTCAGTTCGCCGGGAGCGACCTGCTTTCGCCCATTGATGATAAGGTCGCCGACACAGCGTGGTGGAAGGATACCCCGGATGCCGTGAAGGATGCGGGAAAGTATGACGGCCAGGTCTACTCCGTCGCGCAAGGTATCAATACCTACGGCATTCTCTTTGACCGCACTCTGACCGACAAGGCCGGGCTGCCGAAGGATTGGAGCCCAAAGAGCTGGAACGACATTCTTGATGCCGCACGAGCGATCAAAAAAACGTCCCCCGATGCTTCCCCGCTCTATGTCATAACCGGCACGTCGCAAGGCACCTTCGGCGTAGTGGCAGGACCGGGCCTTCTGCTGTCGGCATCCAGCACCCCGACGATCTATGACCCAGCCACCAAGAAATGGGTGGTCGACAGCAAGGGCATCAGAGAAGTTCTCGATTTCTACAAGACTGCTGCCGCTGAGGGTCTCCTCGCACCCACCTCGCAAATCATGGATCCCAATGGCGCCACTCATCCGGCGGAGGCTCTGCACGGTCACAAATTCGGCATCACGCTGACCGGCAATTGGATCCCGATTTTCTGGAGCAAGGATATCTGTGCTCCTTGCTGGGATGACAAGGAAGAAACGATCGGATTCGCCAAGGTGCCGACCTCACAGGGTCAGGCACCCGGCACAGGAGCAAGCTTCAACGGCGTCGTCCTTTCGATGTCCAAGAATCCGTCCGATCCTGAACTTGCTTGGTCCGCAATCGACATCATGCAGCAAAAGCAAAATATGTTGAATATCGCAGCCTGGGTGGCGGTTGCTCCGCCCACAACTGGGCTGACGACCGACGCGAGCTATCTTGCTCTCAGTCGACCACCCTTCCAGAAGGCTTTCGCCGACCTGGCTTCAAGTTCGCGAGCCATGCCCTCCCAGCCGGAATTTCCAATCTGGGGCAACGCTTTCCAACAGGCTACGCAAGCAATGGTGTTGAAGCCAGAGACGACGATCGATCAAGGCGTCGAGATACTCCGATCCTACATGGCAACTCAGGTGGGCGAGGATAATTTGGAGACTCTCCCTTGACCTCAAAGCACTCATTGAGCGCCAACCAGGAGCCGGTCATCCTGACCGGCTCCAAGGCGGAAAGGAGTAGGGTTAGCCAGCCGAGCGCACGCGTACGCCTGGATGAACCTCGCGTGGATCCAGTCAGCTTTGCCTTGCTCTCTCCTGCGGCGCTCCTTCTTGGCACGCTTTTCCTGGGGCCGGTAATCTATGCGATCTATCTCGGCTTTACCAATCTGCAGCTTATCGGAATCCATGCGGTCAACTACCGCTTCACCGGGCTGAGCAACGTCGCGTTTCTTCTCGGCGACGCGGTCTTCTATAAATCCCTCTGGCTCACTGTAATATTCGTGGTTGGATCGGGTGCAATCGCAACGACCGCGCTCGGTCTTGTTTTGGCCCTTGCATTGCAGGACTGTCTTGCGCCCATCAGATGGATCAGTAGCGCCGCGGCGATCCTGGCCTGGACACTTCCTCCCACGACAATCGCTTTCCTTTGGATGGCGACGAGCACGCAGTCAGGTCTCATTGCCATGCTGGCCGGCAATATGCGTCTTGATCTTCTCTACCAGCACGCGATGCCAGTGGTTTCGACGGCTAACGCATGGTCACTCGCGGGCCTTGCGATGACGATGTTTTCGGCTGCTCTTCGCAACATACCCGGCGACCTGATGGAAGCTGCTCAACTGGAAGGCGCCTCGTCGGCGCAGACATTGAGACGGATAACGTTGCCCATGCTGAAGCCGACCATTATCACCTGCGCCCTGCTGATGATGCTGATGACGTTCGGCAACTTCACCCTGATTTATCTGATGACGGGCGGGGGGCCCGGTAACGATACGAATATTCTGCCCGTCTATACGTATCTCCAGGGCTTCAAGTTTCACAACCTTGGTTACGCCGCGCTTCTTGGAAATGTCATGGTGCTCCTCTCGGCACTTCTCGGGGGTCTGTTCGTTTGGGCCACCAAGACTCGCCGCTAGTTTCGAAATTCTTTGGCCAGGGTTTCAGACCTCATTGGAAGGCTATTCGCAATGCAGACACTCACAGCCGCGCATGCTTCCAGATCCCCATCGGGATTGAAGCTCAATAAGCCAAAAAGCATTACTGCGGACCGGGTTGTGAGCAATACCACCGCACTCGTACTGGCAATTTTCTTCGCGTTGCCCATGTTGTGGATGATACTCGCGTCGGTGGACCAGGGTGCGACAAACCAGTTGAGAGCCCCCGAACTGACCGCCGAGCATTACTGGGTTGCCTTACAGGCAGACAACCTTGCTGCACTCGGCAACAGTCTTCTCATATCGACGGTCGCCACCGTCATTGGTACCGCCGCAGCGTTTACAGCGGCCTACGCATTCTCGAAGCACAACATTCCCTTCAAGAACCCGCTTCTATTGACAGTGTTGTTTCTGTCCGGAGTGCCGATCTCGATCCTGATCGTCCCTGTTTACAAGATGTTTGCATCACTGGGATGGCTATCCATCATCCCGACTGGCATTTTGCTTGGAGTGACCGCCATTCCTTTTCAGATTTACCAGCTGAAGAACTTCATCGACGCGATACCGGCGGAGCTGGAGGAAGCGGCCACTCTCGAACAGGCAAGCAGCCTGCAGATTCTCTATAGAGTGATCCTTCCGCTAACCAAACCGGGCCTTGCTTCCTCGGCGATTTTCGGCTTCGTCAATGCATGGGGAAATTTCCTGATGCCGGTGGTTTTGATCAACAGTCTCGATGATCAGCCGGCGCCGGTACACCTATTCGGTTTCATGGGGTCGAACTCGATCGACTATGGCGCGATCGCGGCATTTTCGATTATCTACTCCCTGCCGGTCGTTCTCCTATTCTTGGGCATGGCCAGTCAGTTCAAAGCAGGGTTTTCGCTGGGTGGCGCCGTGAAATAATCGGGCCATTGCGACTGCCCGCGCACATGCACTTTTCGGGCAAAGCTTGAATACCCCGCCGTTAGAGGAATCTGCGATCTCTCCGCTCTGCCACTCTGCAGTAGGTATAGAGATGCCACTCGTTCACACGACCTACGCCGCCCCATCTGCCGTGTGCGGCTGTGTCGAGAGGAAAGGTGTTTCGATCAATAGAGAAATTCGCGAATTGAAGTTCGTGGATGAGGTAACAACCAGGCGCGGCCAATTCGCGGTTCGGTCCGTTATGCGCGCGGCCCACTTCGGATAGACAAACGGCTTGACGAGAGCATTCGGGCCGATCACAGAGTTTGTCCAGCGTAGTTCTTAGATTATGTGTCTTAGGTCAAGCGATGTTAGGTTCGATACGCAAACCGGAGAGCGCCGATATTGGGAATGCATCTGGGTCCATTTGGAAACCATTCGTACCCGCTGTCCTTGCGGACAATATGTCTACCTTCGACAAATCGAAGTCTTTTTGTTCCGGAGAGGACGTATGACCAGGCCAGAGTTGATCGAGCAAATTAAGACAATATGCGTCGAGCTCTCGGGGCAGATGGTGGATGCGGCCCATTACGTCATCAACAATGCCGACGAAGTTCCATATTACTCGATGCGAGAGATCGCGCGACGGGCGAATGTTCAGCCGGTAAATCTTGTCAGGCTGGCTCAGAGGCTGGGTTTGGCGGGCTATGGTGATCTGCGCCAACAGTTTATCGATACGACACCGGAACGCCCGCAGCGGGATCGTCAATCCATTCATCGCAACGAGGCAAGTGCGCGGACGCTGATCGCCGAAAGGGGCAAAAGTGCTGGACTGAAGGCTTTCGTCGACTCTTTCTTTGCGACAGAGCAATCTGTCGTCGAGCAGGCAAGAGCGCATTTGTCGGAGGAAAGGCTTGAAAATGCCGTGGACTTGCTGGCCCGTGCACGGAAAGTCTACGTCATCGGCAGGCGCACGGCATTCACACCTGCCTATACGCTCGCCTACACCCTCCAGAAAGCGCGTCCGGACATTGTGTTGCTGGACAACCCAGGAGGAGCTCCGGAGGGCGCTTTGGACGATATCCGGCCCGGCGATGCCTTTGTCGCGGTCACCTTCGCGCCGTTCAACCGGCTGGTGCACAGGTTGACTGAAAAGGCCTCCCTCTCAGGAGCAAAGGTGATCGCCATCACCGACAGTTTTGCCGCACCTATCAGCAAATTTGCAGGACCGCTGCATTTCGTGGCGCAATCGTCCGGCCGGGCATTCCCCGAATCCACGCTCGGAGCGATAGCGATCGCCAACATCCTTGCCGCACTGACCATCAGCAAATTAGGCGAGACGGCACAACGCCGAATTCGCGACAATGAACATTTCCTCGTGAATTCCGGCGAGTATCTCCTGTCAAACGGCACCAAAAGCTCCCGGCGCTCGAAACAATCAGCCGAAGGGAGCTGATAACCGCTCAGTTTGCTCGAAAACATGGCATTGAGCATCCTATGCTTGGCCCGGCATTTCCGCCGAGATCATCTTCGACGCATCTTTGCTGAAGTGCGGCCATACGTGGCGCCTATCGGCCGCGCCGGCAGAGTCCGTACATCAGGCTCTTGAGGCCTTTGACGATGATCTTGCAGTTACCGATCCCATGGCGACCGACGCTGGGCGCCAGCCGCCCCCCAAGTTCGATAACTTGATCCGGTCCGTTATCGTCACGATAAAACCCTCGCCCAGCGTTTTGGAATGATACCGTTTGCCAAAAGATTCCGGATCGCGGTAACGCATTCATCGGTCGAATTCGGGATAATCGCGGAAGCGAGGCGCATAGCCATCGGCTTCGCTCGCGCGCGGACCGCAATCGACGACTTTGGGGCGGATACAAAGCGCAGCGACCACCGCCTTTAGCGCAACCGGCCGATAATGCGCCTTCAAATCGCAAGCCTCAATCTCAGCGTCAATATTCTTCGTCGTCACCATCGTTCCCCTAAGTTATGCGTATTTCTGCCTGTTGATCCGACGGACGAGCTGGATCCGTCGAGATTTCTTCCGGCGAAGGAAGCCATATCAATCAGTGTTTTGAACGAAATCTCCGGCGTGACGATATGGGCACGGTTTGCTGTTCCCAGCAAAAACGGCCCGACCTCGCTCCAATCCGAATTCGACCGCAATACATCTCGTACCGTCGCGGCAATTCCGGCTCTGGAAAAAATGAGGACGTTGTACGGAACGTCCGTTCTTTTTGCCCGTCCGCTTCCGTCCACGGCACTCATTGCATCCACCAGGGCGACAGGAGCATCAACATCCAACTCAGCGGCCGCTGCCTTTACCAGCTGCGCCGCCTTGCGCAGTCTGTCACCCTGGGACAAACTATCTTTCCCGCATCTGTCGAGACACAGGGCAATCCTGGGCCTTTCACCGATTGCTGAGACATGCTGCGCTGCTGCTACGGCGACCTCCGCAAGCTGCGCGGGGTTGGCCACTTCGTCGACGATAATGTCGGAGAGGCAAAGCAGCCGCTCGTTGGCAAATAGCATGTGGAGAGTCCCTGCAGTCTGCCGCTGCAGGGATGCCAGCATTTCCTTCAATTGTACGAAGTGCCAGGGAAACTCTCCAGAAGTTCCGCAAATCAGACAATCAGCGCGCGATCCAACCACAAGTCGCGCAGCAGAGGCCGTGTTGCGACTGTCTCTGATGAACAAGGGCAAGTCGGGAACGCTCCACTTCATTTGCCGCGCCGAGGAGAAGGCCAGCCACTGGTCAAAAAACTCGAACTCGTCATGCGGCTCCACGACCTCCAGATCGTGACCCACCCTCAAGCCGATATCGGCTTCCGCAATCCTATTGCAAACATCTTTCTCAAAGCCAACAACGATCGGGACGGCAGACTGTCCTTCGACAATACCCTGAACGGCGCGAAGGACCCGGAGGTCATGTCCCTCGGCAAAGATGATCCGTTTTCTCAAGCGCGGAGTCCGCCGTAAACGTGGCAGTTGAGCAGTCGCCTCAAGCAACGGCATCGCCTGCTCCCTCGCGCTTCGTTCGCAAATAGCACGCCATGTCGAGCATGCGCGCGGCAAACGCCCATTCGTTGTCATACCAACCGAAGAGCCGCAGAAGTCCGCCACGTGCGAGCGAAATTTCGCGGCCGCAAAGCACGAGCGATTCCGGCCGTGCGCGAAGGTCGACGGAGACGAGCGGCTCGTCGGTCCATCCTATTATCGCTGATGAGGTCGCCGCTCTTTTCAGATCTTCGCTCATCTCACGCTCGCTCCGGCCGTGACGAACGGCGACGGTCAGATCGATCGCCGAAACGCTTGCCGTCGGAACGCGGATTGCGCGGGCCTCAACCAGTCCGGCAAGATGTGGCAACACGTCTTTCAAAAGACGATGTGCGCTGGTCGTCGTCGGCACCATGGATAATGCCGCGGCACGGCTGCGTGCGAAGTCTCCACGTGGCTGATCCACGCTTGGCTGGCTGCCGGTATAACAGTGAACCGTCGTCATCTGAGCCCCGATCACGCCGAAGAGATCGTCGACAAGCCGCAGGAGCGGCGCAAGCGCATTCGTGGTGCACGAGCCGTTCGAAACAATCCGCTCGCCGCAAAAGCAATCTGCGTTCGCCCCGAGTATCAATGTCGCGTCGACCCAGGATGCCGGACCGGAGACGATAACCTGCTCAACCCCTTTATCAATGCAGCAGCGTGCATTGGCGGCGGCGGCGTCCGAACCGGTACATTCGAACAGAACATCGACCGCGCATAGGTCGACTTCGGCGAGGTCGGCGCTGCGCGCCATCGGAATCGAGCGCCCGTTGATGTGCAGCACATCGTTTTCAACGACGGCAGACCCGGGCCAAGGGCCGAAGACGCTGTCATACTGGAAAAGATAAGCAGCAAGCTCCGGCGACGCGATATCATTGATCAGCACGACCTCGACATCGGCCCTGTCCATTGCCTGACGCAGAAGGGTCCTTCCGATCCGACCAAACCCGTTGATGGCAACGCGAAGCGGAGGGCGTTTCATTGACGGCACCTAAAAATCAACCTCGACGGCGGTGCCCCTGGCGATCGCCAGTCCGACCGCCGCCTGCGCAACTGCCAGATCCTGAAGGCCGACCCCGGTGCCGTCGAAGAGCGTAATCTGATCCGGTGAGGTTCGTCCGGGCTGTTGTCCATTGATCACTGCGCCGATCTCGACGATATCAATGGGAGCGATCATACCCTGCGCGACAGCATGCTGGCATTCGCCGATCGATATCGCTTGGGCGATCTCATCGGTAAACAGCGTTGCCTCCGCGACGAGAGCAGCATCAACCTCCTGTTTGCCCTTCGTGTCTGTGCCCATACACGCCAGATGGGTACCGGGCCTGATCTGCAGCGCCTTGAGAATTGGCTGGAATGAGGACGTGATCGTGATGATCACATCCGCCTCGTCGCCCAGGCGGTCAAGGTCGACTGCTTCGAAGGGGACGGCCAGTTCCTGGGCGACCGCTGCAAGCTTGGCCAACATTTCCGGATGATAGTTCCACGCAACCACCTTTTCGAATGGTCGTTGCTGCATGGCCGCGCGTAGCTGGAACGACGCCTGATGTCCCGCTCCAACCATGCCCAAGACCTTAGCGTCCCTGCGCGCCAGATACTTGATCGATACGGCGGACGCTGCAGCCGTACGAAGCGCCGTCAGAAGATTGCCGCCAACGATTGCCCGGCATCGACCAGTCTCCGGATCGAACAGAAAAACGGTCGACTGATGGTTCGTCAGCCCCTTGTCGGCATTGTTCGGCCAGAACCCGCCAGCCTTGAGACCAAGAGCCAAACCCTCGCGGTCGAAACCCGACTTGAACCCGAAAAGCGCGTCTTGGTAGCCGATTGCTTCGCGGACGACAGGAAAGTTATGTGCCGAGCGCTCCGCCATGGACACGAAGACCTTTTCGACTGCATCGACGCAATCTTCGAGCGAAACGAGTTCGCCTATGGCGCTTTCGGGAACGATGATCATCTTCGGATTAATCCTACAAAGTGAACTTCACGAAACTAGTAGGCCTTGCCGCGCGCCGATACCGGCCAGAGCGTCTCGACCTTGCCGTTGCGCACGCCGACATACCAGTCATGGATGTTGCAGGTCGGGTCGCAATGGCCAGGGACCAAGCGAAGCCTCTCATTGATCTTGAGAATGCCTTGCTTGTCTTCGATCACGCCGTGTTCGTCGGTTGCCTTGATGTATTTCACGTCGTCCCGCCCGTAGACGAAGGGAAGGCCGGAATCGACCGACTGAACCTTGAGACCCGCATCGCAGATCGCCTTGTCGGCTTTCGCGTGGCTCATCACGCTCGTCAGGATAAACAGGGAATTTTCCCACTCGCCCTTGTCGATGCGGTTGCCGCTCTCGTCGAGGATGCGACCGTAGTCGGCGTCCATGAATGCATAGCTTCCGCACTGTAGCTCATTGTAGACACCGGACGTGCTTTCGAAATGGTAGCTGCCGGTCCCGCCGCCGCTGACGAGTTCGGGTTCCAGGCCAGCCTTCTTCAAAGCCTCGACGGCTTCCTTCACCTGTGCCACGGCAAGATCGAGCTTCGCCTTTCGGTCCACATATTTGTCGAGATGCTGCATCGCGCCCTGGTAGGCCTGTATGCCGGCAAAGCGGAGCCCTTGCGCGCCTGCAATGGCCTTTGCGAGCTCTACCACCGCGGCGCTTGACGACACGCCGCAGCGCCCCGCGCCAACGTCGATTTCGACGAAACATTCAATGGTCGTGCCGTGCTTGCGAGCAGCGGTTGCGAGCTCTGCAACGTTGAGCGGATCGTCGACGCAGACGATTATTCTCGCGCCGAGCTTCGGCAGCCGGGCAAGACGGTCGATCTTTGCCGGATCGCGGACCTGGTTCGATACAAGGACGTCCTTGATCCCGCCGCGCACGAACACTTCTGCTTCCGAAACTTTCTGGCAGCATACGCCGATCGCGCCGCCAAGCTCCTGTTGCAGCCGCAGAACATCGACGGACTTATGCATCTTGCCGTGGGCGCGATGACGCATGTTGTGGGCCTTAGCATAGTCGCCCATCTTGCGAATGTTTCTCTCGAGTGCGTCGAGGTCGAGGATAAGGCATGGCGTCTGTATATCGTCTACCGACATGCCCGGCACGGCCGGTACATCATAGCCAACGTCCAGCTGATTGAATTTTGCATCTGCGTTCATGAGATTCCCCTTCATAGCCAGGGCAGAGTGTCGAGATCGACATTTCCGCCGGTGATGATGACGCCGACACGCTTGCCGGCGAAAATGCTCTTGTTTTTCAAGATCGCGGCGAGCGGAACGGCGCTCGACGGTTCCATGACAAGCTTTGCTCTCTTCCAGATCAGCTTCATGGCCTCGATGATTTCTTCTTCGGAAGCGGTCACGATATCGCTGACGTTACGCTTCACGAAATGCCACGTCAGTTCCTTGAGCGGGACCTTGAGCCCGTCAGCAACCGTGTTCGGCGCGTCGTCGGCAATGATGTGGCCTGCCTTGAAGCTTCTGTAGGCGTCATCGGCCTGTTCTGGCTCGGCAGCGTAGACTTTGACGCGCGGAGCGAGGTTCGAAAGGGTCAGGCATGTGCCTGAAACCATGCCCCCTCCACCGATCGGCGCGATGACGGCGTCGAGATTATCGACCTGTTCCAGAAGCTCTCGCGAGCATGTCGCCTGGCCGGCGATAACGCGCGCATCATTATAAGGATGGACGAATTCCGCTCCGGATTTCGCGACGACTTCAGCAAATACTGCCTCTCGCGAAGACGTTGAGGGTTCGCATTCAACCACCGTGCCACCGTAACCGCGCACGGCATCCTTCTTGGCCTGCGGAGCACTGTGCGGCATGACGACGGTGCAGGGAATGCCGCGGCGTCCCGCCGCATAAGACAGACATGTCCCGTGATTGCCCGACGAATGTGTCGCGACGCCCCTGGCAGCCTGTTCGTCGCTGAGACCGAAGACCGCATTCGACGCCCCACGAGCTTTGAAGGCACCGGCTTTCTGAAGGTTTTCGCATTTGAAGAAGAGTTCGGCGCCGGCCAGCGAATTGATGTAGGCCGAGGTCATGACAGGCGTTCGGTGGATGAAAGGACGAATGCGATCATGCGCCTCGAACATGTCGGAGATCGTTGGAATATACATGTTCAGTTCCCTCTCAGGCTGCTTTGCGGACAGGCGAAGCCGCAGTGTTGCGATAGATCTCCTGCGCGGCCGCCACACCCGAGCCCAGGCGGATCGGCAAGCCCAAATCGGCCATCGCCATCTCGGCGGTCGCAATTCCCGAAAGAGCCATGACGTCGCTCATGCTTCCGAGATGGCCAATACGGAAGACACGGCCGGCGACGTCCCCGAGGCCGGCGCCAAAGGCAACGCCGTATTTCTGCGCCGCAAGAGTGACGATGGAAGTCGCGTCAAAGCCTTCGGGGGTTTCGATCGCACTTACAGTATCGGAGAACGAGCTTGCTTCCTGCGCGTAGAGGCGCAGCCCCCAGGCTGAAACAGCCGCGCGCACCCCTGATGCAATGCGGGCATGGCGCTTGAAAACATTGTCCAGCCCCTCCCCGAGCAGCAACTCGGTCGATACCTTCAAACCGTTCAGCAGGCCAACAGAGGGCGTGTATGGATAGCCGCTTGCAGGATAGCTTTTAGCCATCTCGCGGATGTCAAAAAAACCTCTGCGGAGTTTTGCGGACTGGGCCGCCTGCATCGCCTTTGCCGACAGCGCAAGGATCGCCAGGCCGACGGGCAGCATAAAGCCTTTCTGGGAGCCGGTGATCGCCGCATCGACCTTCCACTGGTCCATACGGAAATCCATGGAGGCAATCGAGCTGACGCCGTCAACGAGCAGCAGCGCCGGATGCCCGGCTTCATCGAGGAGACGTCTGACCGCACCGACGTCCGACTTGACCCCTGTCGCAGTCTCATTGTGCGTTACAAGCACCGCCTTGATGTCGTGCCCCTTATCGGCAACAAGTCTCTTTTCGTATTCGGCCAGGGGAAGCGGGTGTTTCCAGGACGAATGGGCGACATCCATCTGCAGTCCGTGACGCTGACACATATCGATCCAGCGATGACTGAACATCCCGTGACGTGCGGCGAGAACCTTGTCCCCGGGGCTCAGCAGATTGGTAATCGCTGCTTCCCATCCCCCACTGCCGGTCGCCGGAAACACGATGATCTCCGCGTCTTCGGACTTCACAACCTTCCTTACGCCGGCAAGCGCCGGCTGAAGGATGTCTGCGAACGCGGCCGAGCGGTGATCGATCGTCGGAAGATCCGCTGCCCTGCGCAAGACCTCCGGCATGTTCGTCGGGCCAGGTATGAAGACGGGGTTCTGCGTATACATTTCTAGCCTTTCCTGCTGGCGATATCCTATGACTAGCACGATCCAAGGCGGCGGTATATTTTTTTGAAAATGTTTTTCAAAAAGTGAGATTTTTGCATAAATAGATTACAAATCAATCGGTTATATTTTTTCATTGTATGACATTATTTTTCAGTGCATTTAATACTTGAATTCGTTGCTGCAGGGAGAAGCCGATGACTGTGCCAGTACGTCGCCGTGGGCGGCCGAAAGGATTCAACGACCCCCAGACCCAGAATGTCGTTCAGTCGCTCGATCGCGCCCTGGACGTGCTGGAGGCGCTTGCGTCGCCGGAGGGAATGACGCTGTCCGAGCTCGCAAAACATTTGGGCCAGTCCGCAGCGACCATGCACCGTGTTCTCACAACCCTCGAACGACGGGACTATGTCGAGATGAGCCCCGACGGTCAGATTTTCCACATCGGCCCGGAGGCGTATCGCCTCGGCGCAGCGTTCCTGAGACGAACGAATGTCATCGAGCGGAGCCGTCCCGTCATGCGAGAGCTGATGCTGGAGACGGGCGAGACGTCCAACCTTGGAATAGAGAAAAATGGAAAGGTCTTGTTCGTCAGTCAGGTTGAAACTCACGAATCGATCCGAGCCTTCTTTCCGCCCGGAACGCTCTCGCCCTTGCACGCTTCCGGGATCGGAAAGGCGCTTCTCAGCACCTATGACGAGGAAAGGCTCGGCGTTCTTTTCAAAGGCGCGACTCTGCAGCGCTTCACGGCCAATACTTTGCGTACGTTCGACCAGCTTAAGGACGAATTGGAAGTCACGCGACAACGCGGCTATGCGTTCGATGATGAAGAAAAAGCCGCCGGAATGCGATGTGTTGCTGCTCCCATATTGAACGTCCACGGTGAAGCCGTTGCGGGGATTTCCGTATCGGGGCCGGCTCACCGGATGCCCGATCGGCAGATAAAGCGTATAGGTCAACGCGTTATCGAGGCCGCTAGGCTCGTTTCCAACCGGCTCGGCGCGTCGTAAGCTTCTCATCTCGACTTGCCCTCGGGTGCATGCTGTCCGTCAGACGGCAGCGAACGCGGGCGTGGTCCGCCGGTCGCCCAGTCCAGCAGTTCGACCGTATGAACCAGTGGTATGTCGGTTCCCGACCCAATCTGTATCATGCAACCGATGTTGCCGGCGCAAATGACATCCGGCTTGACAAACTCGATCGATTTTACTTTTCGGGATCGCAATTCTGCGGATATTGCCGGCTGCATGAGGTTATAGGTTCCGGCCGATCCGCAGCAAATATGGGCGTCCTTCGGCTCGACGACCTCGAACC
Organism: Rhizobium sp. R339; assembly: GCF_002211395.1. Lineage (NCBI taxonomy): Bacteria > Pseudomonadati > Pseudomonadota > Alphaproteobacteria > Hyphomicrobiales > Rhizobiaceae > Rhizobium > Rhizobium sp. R339. Next base: position 9,025 of record NZ_LOKV01000012.1, on the reverse strand, counting down.
CCGCACTCTTCAACAGATCCTTCGGGAGCGTTTTGATCTGCTGGCCGTGCTGAAGCGAACAGGCGGCGTGATAGCCTACGCGCAAACGCTCTTTTACAAGCGGCTGGCGAAGTCCGCCGAGATCATGCATCAATTCCGTGATGTCTCTGGCCAGGGTCGCGACGCGGGCGGCTCTTCCGGCGAGAGGACTGTCGCGAAACAAATGGGCGTAATCCTTGACGGTCGTTCCACAGCCCGAAGTGTTGACAACAATGGCGTCGAGACCCTCCCCTTCGATCTCCGCCGTGAAAGCATTGATCGTCGCGGCGGCAGCCACGTGACTTTGTGCCGCCTTTCCCATGTGGTGGGTGATCGCGCCGCAACAGCCGAGATTCTCCGGGATCACGACGTCGCAGCCGTGGCGCGTCAACAGCCTGATCGTCGCGTCGTTGATATCCGTGTTCAGCGCGCGTTGCGCACATCCGGTTAGAAGTGCCACCCGCTTTCGTCGCGCGCCCACGGCACGAAATACCTGCGGCTTGTCGTTCCGACTCGGCGCGGGTAACCGTTCCGGTACCATTTCCAGCATGGCGCGCAGGCGAGCGTCCGGAAGCAGGCGCTTCATAGGGCGAAGAAGCCGCGCCGCCCGAAGGGACAGTCTGAATCTGCCGGGATAAGGCAATATCTGCGCCAAAACCCACCGAAGCGATCGCTCGAGGATTGGTCGCCTATAGCGGGTTTCCACATATTCACGGGCATGGTCGATCAGATGCATGTAGTGGACACCCGACGGACACGTCGTCATGCAGCTCAGGCAACTAAGGCAGCGATCGATATGCCCAACCGTCTTCTTGTCCGGCACCCGGCTGTTTTCCAGCATATCCTTGATGAGATAGATGCGCCCCCGCGGGCTGTCGAGTTCATCCCCGAGAACCTTGTAGGTCGGGCAGGTTGCCGTGCAGAAGCCGCAATGGACGCAAGAACGGAGGATTTCGTTCGACCTCTGGATGGCCGGGTCGGCAAGCTGAGTCTCGTCGAAATTTGTCTGCATGTCAGCGATCCAGCAAATCGGGATTCAAAATCCCGGCAGGGTCAAATGTCGCGCGCAGCGATCGGCTGATGCGCGATACGAACTCATTTTCAAGAGGAAAAAAGGACTTGGGGCCAAGGGTGGTGCCGCGAACCGCTCTCGCCTGGCTGCGCCCGCAGACACGACGAACGTCGGTCGCAGACGCCTCGCCGCTGTACCAGATAAGTCCGCCGCCCCAATCGAGCGAGGCCGTGCCGCCCAAGCGCTCCAGCGCCGATACAACATCGGGCGCATCCGTCGGCCGGACCAGGATCTGCCAGACGGGGTGCCCGGTAGCCGCAAAATGCCTGACGTCACGGGTGTCGATCCAACACTGTTTGCTTTGCTCCCCGTCGAAAACATCGATTGAATAATTGCGAAACAGTTCTTTCAGCCGTTCACGACGATAGGCGATCTGCTGCGAGAAGCCCTGGATCCGGAGCCTTGCGGTGCTTTTGAAGTAGGCAGCGCCGGAAACCTCGAAGGGCGTTGCAAGCGCCGTTGAAAAGATGGAGCTTGCTTCAGAAGCCGTGACTTCGCTGAAAACCAGCGTTTCCTCTCGTTCCGGAGCGGGCGCTGTCTTGAACGAAACTTCGGTTGCAATTCCCAGGGTTCCAAACGATCCGCAGATCAATTTACTGAGGTCAAGACCCGTGACGTTCTTCATCACGCGTCCACCGTTCTTGACGATCCGTCCCGATCCATCAACGAAACGAACACCGAGCAGATGGTCGCGGCAGGCCCCGGCAAGCAACCGGCGCGGTCCGCAGACATTTGCGCCAACCACACCCCCGACCGTGGGTGTGCCAGTCGTTTCAAGCAGATGACGATGATCCATCGGCTCGAAGGCCAAGATCTGACCTTCGCTTTGCAGCAAGGTCTCGATCTGATGCAGCGGCGTGCCGGCGCGCGCCACGAGCGTCAAGGCGCCAGGCTCGTAGTCGACAATCCCGGAAATCAGTCGCGTGGATACGGCCTCGTGCCCGCTTGCCATCCCCGCCGGTTCAACGCGCGTACCGCCGCCGATGACGCGAAGCTGCGTTCCTGACCGAGCGCTCTCAGCGACAAGCTCCGACAATTCGGCTTCAGACGTGGGCGCGAGACAATTACCTTCGAAGCAAGGCTTAGCGACCATCGGCGTGCGCCTCGCGAAAGGTTCTGCTCGCATCCAACGGAAAGACCTTCGCCGGATTGAGCAACCAGCTGGGGTCGAAGACGCTCTTGACCTCCATCTGAAGGGCAAGATCGATTGAGGTGAATTGTTTGGGCATCAGATCGCGCTTCTCGATGCCAATGCCGTGCTCGCCGCTCAGGCACCCGCCAACATCGACGCAAAGGCGCAGAATGTCGGCGCCAAATCTCTCGGCCTTTTCGAGTTCGCCGGGAGTGTTTGCATCAAAGAGGATGAGCGGGTGCATGTTTCCGTCCCCGGCATGGAAGACGTTTGCCACCTCCAGACCATAGTCCTTCGACAGTTCCCCAATTCGTTTCAGCGTGTAGGGCAGTTGCGATACGGGAACGGTTCCGTCGAGGCAGAGGTAATCTCCAAGCCGGCCCATGGCCCCAAATGCCGACTTGCGGCCCTTCCAGATGGCAAGCGATTCCTCGGCATTTCTGCTGCTGCGAAATTCGACGGGATTGAGCTGGGAGGCGATTGAATGAATGGCCTCGGTTTGGCTGCTTATCTCATCTTCCGAGCCTTCCACTTCGACGATCAGAAGTGCGGCGCAAACAGGGTAGCCGGCTTTAGCGAAGGCTTCGACGGCGCGCAGGCAGACATCGTCCATATATTCGATCGCGACCGGCAGCAGGCCGGAGCGAATGATGCGCGCCACGCACTCTCCCGCGACTTCCGCGCTGGCAAAGGCGATCAGCATCGGTCGTGCACCTTCCGGCTTCGGCACTATCTTCAGCACCGCCTCGGTCACGATTGCCAACTGACCCTCCGATCCGCAGATCAGTCCCAGAAGGTCCAGACCAAAGGTGCCGCAGGTCGTTCCACCGATCTCGGCAATCTCACCCGACGCCGTAACAACGCGAACCCCCAGAAGGTTGTTGGTGGTGACGCCATATTTGAGACAATGGGCGCCGCCGGAGTTCATCGCTATGTTGCCGGCGATCGTGCAGGCAAGTTGTGATGAAGGATCCGGCGCGTAGAAAAATCCTTCGCTTTCCAGTTCCGCGGTAACCGCCAGATTCGTGACCCCGGTTTGGACGCGGATGTAGCGATTGGCGGTGTCGACCTCGAGGATTTCACGCAGTCGTATCGTGCTGATCACGACACTGTCGGCTGTCGGCAGCGCACCGCCCGCAAGTGATGTTCCGGCACCCCTGGGTATAACAGGGACGCCCAGCTCATGGCATGTACGCATGGCGAGCGCGACTTCATCGGTGGTTCGTGGAAGAACCACGGCAAGCGGCGGGCATCGATACGCCGTCAAAGCATCACATTCATAGGCCCTGGTTTCCTCGATATCGCAAATGACGGTGTCAGGAGGCAGGACTGCCTTGAGGCTTGCAACTATGTGAGATGCACGCGAGAGAATGTCGGCACTGGCCGGAGGCATTGCAATCAGTGACATTTACTCCCCCGGGCTCTTTGTGGCGATCTGATCGGACAAGGCCTGCTCGCCAGGACGTGTTCGCATCCGATCATCGGGATGCGGATCGTCGTGTTTTTCATTGGATCGCTTCTCCCGCGCCGCCCTCAGCCTTGCGAAGTCGTCGCCGGCATGGTGCGAGGAGCGGGTCAGCGGGCTGGAAGCGACCATCAGGAAGCCCTTGCTGTAGGCGACCGTCTCGTAGGACTTGAATTCCTCGGGGGTGACGAAGCTTTCGACCTTGTGGTGCTTGCGGGTCGGCTGCAGGTATTGGCCGATCGTCAGGAAGTCGACATCGGCGGTGCGCAGGTCGTCCATCAGCTGGAGAACTTCGTTCCGCTCCTCGCCGAGGCCGACCATGATGCCCGATTTGGTGAACATGGTCGGGTCGAGTTCCTTCACCCGCTGCAGCAGGCGGATGGAGTGGAAATAGCGGGCGCCGGGACGAACGGTGAGATAGTTGCCGGCGACCGTTTCCATATTGTGGTTGAAGACGTCGGGCTTGGCGGCGACGACACGCTCCAATGCGCCCGGCTTCTTCAGGAAGTCCGGCGTCAGGATCTCGATCGTCGTTGCCGGCGACGCGGCGCGAATCGCCCAGATCACCTTTTCGAAATGTTCGGCGCCGCCGTCCTCCAGATCGTCGCGGTCAACCGAGGTGATGACAACGTGGCTGAGGCCCATCTCCCTGACGGCCTTGGCGACATTCTCGGGCTCTGCCATGTCAAGCGCATTGGGCTTGCCGGTGGCGACATTGCAGAAGGCGCAGGCGCGGGTACAGATCTCGCCCATGATCATGAAGGTGGCGTGCTTCTTGTCCCAGCACTCGCCGATATTCGGGCAGCCGGCCTCCTCGCAGACGGTGACGAGCTTGTTCTCCTTCACGATCGCGCGCGTTTCGGCATAGCCCTTCGAGGTCGGCGCCTTGACGCGGATCCAGTCCGGCTTGCGCATGACTTCCGTATCCGGCCGATGCGCCTTTTCCGGATGGCGCACGCGCTTGGCGTCGTGGCCTATGATATCGAAAACAGTCACCATCACGGATTTGCCTGATAAGCGATTAATGGATTGCGGCGAGCTTTGCACCAAAGCTCACCACGGCGCCCTTCTCGACACCGATCTCGATCTGGCCGGATTTCGGTGCGTTGATACGTGTCTCCATCTTCATCGCCTCGATCACCGCGACCGAATCTCCCTTTTCGACCTGAGCCCCGTTTTCGACCAGCCATTGCTGCAGCGTCCCCCCTATCGGTGCTGTGACTGCGTCGTCTCCCACGACGGTGGCGGGAGGCGCCGTCCCTCCGGAAACGGGGGCGGCGGCAAAAAGATGGGCAGGTAATGCGATCGAATGGCGTTTTCCGTCGATTTCCATGAAGCTGCGGATCACGCCGGTTTCGGCGACGGCGACCCGGGCATCTGGCTCAATTCCGCGAAAGCTGGTCTCGATCCAGTTCGTGAACACCTTGAACCCCGATTCCGCAACAAAATCAGGTTCGTCGACCACGGCGCGGTGGAACGGCAGAACGGAGGCGACGCCCTCAATGCGAAATTCTGAAAGCGCTCGTCGGGCGCGCGCCAGCGCTTCGCTTCGTGTGGATCCGGTAACGATCAGCTTCGCCATCATCGAATCATAAAGGCCGGGTATTTCCGATCCCGTCTCGACTCCTGTATCCAAGCGCACACCCGGTCCGGAAGGCGGCCTAAAAAGGCTGATAAGCCCCGGCGTCGGCAGGAAGCCGCGTCCGGCATCTTCCGCGTTGATCCGGAACTCGAGGGCATGACAACGCGGCGCCGGCGTCTGCGTGACCGAAAGCGGAAGCCCGTCGGCAATTCGCAGCTGTTCGACGACGATATCGATACCGGTCGTTTCCTCGGTTACCGGATGTTCCACCTGCAATCGGGTGTTGACTTCCAGGAAGGAGATGACGCCGTTCTGGGCGAGCAGGAATTCCACCGTTCCCGCGCCGGTATAGCCCGCTTCCATGCAGATCGCACGAGCCGATTCATGTATCCGGGTCCGCTGTTCTTCGGTGATGAAAGGCGCAGGCGCCTCTTCGACCAGTTTCTGGTTCCTGCGCTGCAGCGAGCAATCGCGCGTCCCGAGCACGACGGTATTCCCGCGGGTATCGGCGACGATCTGGGCTTCGACATGCCTTGGTTTGTCGAGAAACTGCTCGGCGTAGCACTCGCCGCGTCCGAAGGCCTCCGTTGCTTCGCGCACGGCCGAATCGAACAGCTCGCCGACCTCTTCCAGCTTCCAGGCCACCTTCATCCCGCGTCCGCCCCCACCAAATGCCGCCTTGATGGCGAGCGGCAAACCGGCTTTCTTGGCAAAGGCGACGGCCTCTGCGGCCGACGCCAACGGCCCGTCCGATCCCTTGACGAGCGGAGCGCCAACCTTGGCAGCGATGCGACGCGCCTCGACTTTGTCACCAAGAGCGGTAATGACCTCCGGCTTCGGACCGACCCAGATGAGGCCGGCATCGATGACTGCCTTGGCGAATTCGGCGCGTTCGGAAAGAAAGCCATATCCAGGGTGAATCGCGTCTGCGCGAGAGCGGGCTGCGATCGCGAGGATCTTGTCTATGTCGAGATAGGTTTCGCTCGGCCTGCCAGGGCCAAGTCCGTAAGCCTCGTCGGCAACCTCGGCGTGAAGCGAGCGGACGTCCGCGTCCGAGTAGATGGCAACCGATTTTATTCCATAGTCGCGAGCTGCGCGTGCGATGCGGACGGCGATCTCACCCCGGTTTGCGATAAGAAGTTTTTTCATCTGTCCGTCTCCCCGACGATTTGATTTTGGTCGCCTGTCGCCTTGAACCGGATGCGTGCTCCGATCGGAAGCTGGCCTGCAAGGTCCAGGTGGTGAGCGGCAACGACAGCAATGACCGGATAGCCGCCCGTCAAGGGATGGTCGGCCGCAAAAAGGACGGGTTGGCCGCTGTGCGGGACCTGAATCGCCCCGAGCACCGTCGCCTCCGACGGGAGCTCGGCGTCGTCTTTCCGCTCGATGGTCCGCGGCCCGGCAAGGCGAACGCCGACGCGACTGGACTCTGGCGTGACCACCCACTCCTGTTCCAGGAAGGTCTCGACGCCGTTCGGGGTGAACCAATCGACTCGGGGCCCCAGGATGACATCAAGCGTCACCGGCAGCTTGTCGTCCGGCAATTGCGGTGGCGGGCCTCCCAACCAGACGGCATTGGCATGGCGACCGGCCGGAACGAGCATGTCACCTTCGATGATCGGATCGGGTCCGATCTTGGCGAGGGTGTCCGCCGACACCGAACCGAGCACAGGATCAACGGCAAAGCCACCACGCAGCGCGAGATAGCTGCGGCTGCCTCTGTCGGGAAAGCCGAGCACCAGCTCGTCACCCTCATCGAGAGCGATTGCCTCACCGTGGGCGGCCCCCACCTGCTGACCGCCGGCCGTGCGGATTGTCAACGGGCACGTTGCCCCTGTCACGGCGACAGTGACGGGCCGATCTGCCCTCAATTCAAAGCAGCCGAACGCAATCTCGATTGCACCTTCCGTCTGCGGATTGCCGACAGCCAAATTCGCGCGCCGCAAGCTCTCACGATCCATTGCTCCGGACATCGAAACGCCTTGGCCCGAACATCCGCCTCGCCCCAGATCCTGGTACAGCGCAGGACGGTCGGTGCGAATGACATGAATGCCGTCCTTCGCAGGCGGCCGCTTTTTCGAAAGCGATTTTGCGGGTTTCGGAAACTTCGACGCGCCCATCCGCGCCAGGTCCAGGAACCGGACCCGATCACCGGGGGTCAGCAGTGCGGCACGCTCGCGTGACAGGTCCCACATCTTGAGCGGCGTGCGGCCGATCAGTTGCCACCCGCCCGGACTGTCGGACGGATAGACACCGCCGAACCTTCCGGCAAGCGCGACGGAGCCAGCCGGAATTCTAACCCGAGGAGTGCTTCGCCTCGGAACATTGAAAATCGGATCATCGCAGGTCATGTAGGCAAAGCCCGGGGCAAAGCCCGTGAACGCAACGGTGAACGTTGCCTCGGTATGATGGCGGATTACCTCGGCTTGTGTGCAGCCGAGAAGATCGGCCACCTCCCGCAGGTCCTCTCCGTCGTAGGTTACAGGGATCTCGAAGGTTTCGCCGTGACGCACTGCCTGCGAAGACAGGTCAAGATTCGAGATGAGTTGCGTCAGGGCATGATGGCTGATAATTGCGGGATCATAGTCCACCATGACGGTACGCGCGGCGGGAACGATGTCTCGCACGCCCTCGGGAAGGTGAGCACGCAGGGCGTCCAAAAGGTTAAGGGTTTCTTGCAGCCCGTCGAGTTCGACAAGAATCGCACTCGATCCAGATGGCCGGAACCGGATCTTTTCAGGCATCGTCTTCGCCCTCCGATGCGAAGGACCGTATTTCAATCGCTTGTGTCGAGAAGGCTTCGCGCAATGACCTGGCGATCGCCACGGCATCCGGACTATCACCGTGAACACAGATCGATTGTGCCTCGATGGCGATGTCCGTGCCGTCGATGGCCGTTACCCGGCCCTCCTGCACAAGGCGCAGCATTCGTGCGCAGACCTCTCGGCTGTCGTGAATGACTGCACCGGGCTGCCGGCGGCTGACAAGGCTGCCGTCGCGATTGTAGGCCCGATCGGCAAACGCCTCGCATATGACCTTGAGTCCAGCCGATCGTGCTTGCTCGACGAATTGCGAGCCCGACAAAGCGACCACCGCCAGCCGCTTATCGAGCTGCTGGATGGCGTTGATCACGTCGGATGCCTGTCTCGCGTCGTGAGCGATCGTATTGTAGAGCGCTCCGTGCGGCTTGACGTAGCGCACGGATGTTCCGGCCGCCGCCGCCAGTGCTTGAAGAGCGCCGATCTGGTAAATCGTGTCGGCGATGAGTTCGGCACTTGTCGGATCCATGTTTCTACGACCAAAGCCGACCAGATCTCTGTAGCCCACATGTGCGCCGACGATGACGCCGCAGGCGCGGGCAGCATGCAGCGTCTTGAGAATTCCCGCGGGATCGCCCGCATGGAAACCGCAGGCGATATTCGCACTGGAGACGATCTTCAGCAAAGCCGCATCATTGCCCATCTGCCATGGGCCGAAGCTTTCACCGAGATCACTGTTCAAATCGATCGTCGCCATTTGCGCGTGTCCTTGAGCGATGGATCTGGAGGCGGACAAGGGCGTCGCACGCCACACAGCAATAAAAGTAGCTCTGGCCGCGGCAATGGCGATCCCCATCGCCGCGGCCCTTGGCCGTTTAAGTTCCCCTTGCCTGTCTTGAACGTCTGTATTGATCGATGACGACGGCGAGGACGATGATGGCTCCCTTGATGATCTCCTGGTAATAGGATCCGATCTTGAGGAAGGTGAATCCGGAGG